>NZ_CP014766.1:3600000-4200000 GCF_001611675.1 Pontibacter akesuensis
TGCTCGCTTCGCTTTGCAATCCCGCTCACGCGGGACCGAAAAACTCCAAAGGCGCTCAACCCAAGGACTGGAATCAATTCAGAAAACAACAGCTGACCGAGCTTCAGCCAAACTCCCTCCCCTGTTTTTAGGGGAGGGTTGGGGAGGGGTTTTGTAGGGACAGGTCGCGACCTTTCCGCTGAACAGCATTTGCTACAGCGCTTTTCAGTAGCAGCCCCAGCAAATCAACTTGAGCTGCTGGATGTTGGGTTCGTGCCGCTTCTCCTAAAGGCCTTTTCAGCAGATAATGTTTTCAGGTTAAGCAATAAGGCTTAAATTTGACGTTTCAAGTGCGCATCAAAATTAAGTAAAGCAGCATTGAAGGCAGCTGTGGCAGGAGGGAGAGGAGAGATGCGTATGCACATTCTGCTGTATACTTCCCGCCATACTTGCCCAAACAACAACAGCAGACAATTGTCTTACAGCATTATATGGAACCTAATTTAGAACACCTTTTAAAAATTGCCCGGGAGCTTGCCATCACCATCAAGCAAGTGGAGGCCACTGCCGCCCTGCTCGATGAAGGCGCCACCGTTCCCTTTATTTCCCGCTACCGCAAAGAAGTAACCGGCTCATTGGACGAAGTGCAGATTGCGGCCATCCGCGACAGGATGGAGCAGCTGCGTGAGCTGGACAAGCGCCGCGAAAGCATCCTCAAGTCCATCCGCGACCAGGAGAAAATGACGCCGGAACTGGAGGCAAAGATAATGGCTGCCGAAACCATGGCCGTGCTGGAGGATATTTACCTGCCGTACAAGCCCAAGCGCCGCACGCGTGCCACCATTGCCCGTGAAAAAGGGCTGGAGCCGCTGGCAGAGCGCCTGTTTCAGCAGGAGAACTTCGATGTGGAGGCCGAGGCTGCCAACTTTATCTCCGAAGAAAAAGAGGTGAAAGACACTGCCGAGGCACTGGCCGGTGCCCGTGATATTATGGCGGAGTGGATGAACGAAAATGCCGAGGCGCGTGCTACGATGCGCCAGCTGTTCGAGAAGCAGGGCGTGTTCAAGAGCCGCGTAATGATGGGCAAGGAAGAAGAAGGTCAAAAATTCAAGGATTACTTTGAGTGGGAGGAGCCAATTGAGAAAGCGCCTTCGCACCGCATTTTGGCCATGCGCCGCGGCGAAACGGAGATGGTGCTTATGCTGACAGCCCAGCCGGAGGATGAAGCTGCTGTGGCGAGACTCGAAAACATGTTTGTGCAGGGCAACAACGCTGCCTCGGAGCAGGTGCGTCTGGCGGCCAAAGACTGCTATAAGCGCCTGCTCAAGCTAAGTATGGAAACGGAAGTGCGCCTTAGCTCTAAAAAGCGTGCCGACGAGGAGGCTATCCGTGTGTTTGCCGATAACCTGCGCCAACTGCTGCTTTCTTCGCCGCTTGGCCAGCGCACGGTGCTGGCCCTGGACCCCGGCTTCAGAACAGGCTGCAAACTGGTGGTGCTCGACAAGCAGGGCAAGCTGCTGCACAACGAAACGGTGTACCCGCACACCGGCCAGGGCAAAGCCATGGAAGCCGCCCAGAATGTGAAGTATTTGGTAGATAAATTCGAAGTAGAGGCAATTGCTATCGGAAATGGTACGGCCAGTCGCGAGACTGAGGCTTTTGTAAAAGGCCTGAAATTGCCGGCTTCGGTGCAGGTGCTGATGGTGAACGAGAGTGGAGCCTCTATTTACTCGGCCTCTGATGTAGCCCGTGAGGAATTCCCGGACCAGGACGTAACCGTTCGCGGTGCCGTTTCTATCGGGCGCCGTTTGATGGACCCGCTGGCAGAACTGGTGAAGATCGACCCGAAGAGCATTGGCGTAGGCCAATACCAGCACGATGTGGACCAATCTGCCCTGAAGCACTCGCTGGACGACGTAGTGATGAGCTGCGTAAACGCCGTGGGTGTGGAAGTAAACACTGCCAGCAAGCAGCTGCTAACTTACGTGTCGGGCTTGGGGCCTGCCCTGGCGCAGAACATTGTGGAGTACCGTAACCAAAATGGCCCTTTCAAAACCCGCACAGAACTGAAGAAAGTAGCGCGTTTGGGTGATAAGGCTTTTGAGCAGGCAGCAGGCTTCCTGCGCATCCGCGATGCCAGGAACCCGCTCGATGCCTCGGCAGTGCACCCGGAAAGCTACCCTATTGTGGAGCAGATGGCAAAAGACCTGGGCGTGACAGTGCAGGACCTGATCAAGAGCGATGAGCTGCGAAAAAAAATCGATTTGAAAAAGTACGTGACTGAAACTGTTGGTCTGCCCACCCTGCAGGACATCGTGAGTGAACTGGCCAAACCAGGACGCGACCCGCGCGAGACGTTTGAGGCCTTCAGTTTTACGGAGGGGGTAAACGAAATGAAAGACCTGCGCGCTGGTATGAAGCTCCCGGGCATTGTGACTAACATCACGGCCTTTGGCGCTTTTGTGGACATTGGCGTGCACCAGGACGGACTCGTACATGTGAGCCATTTGTCTGATCGCTTTGTGAGCAACCCGAACGAGGTGGTGAAAGTGGGGCAGAAGGTGGAGGTGACGGTGCTGGAGGTGGATGAAAGCCGAAAGCGTATCTCGCTAAGTGTGAAAGGTGACCCGGCAGCAGCCAAGTCTGCTGGTGGTGGCAACCGCCAGAACAGCAACGCTACCAAGGGCGGCCGCAAAGAGCGCGAAGAAGAGCCGATGGATGATTTCCAGGCAAAGCTGGCCAAGCTGAAAGGCATGTTTAAATAGCCGCTTATCTTTTGCAGATGTTTTATAATAGGCAGCTGAAGTTATGCTAAAAAAAAGGCGTCCCACACAGGGCGCCTTTTTTGCTTTTTCAGAACCCTGTAAAGCGTTAGAAGCGCTTATAGCATACCCACTTTTGAGTATTTTTCAGAAATATTAATATAGAGGTTTGGAAATAAGATCTTTATTGTTGAACATTTGAACATAAAATTATTCAATTCCTACCTTCTATGAAAAGTAAGTTATTTCTCGCAATGCTGTCATTGGTATGCCTGGGGTATGCCGCTGAAGCGCAAACAATTTCTGTTGGCCCACGCGTGGGAGCCACGTTCGCAAAAATCAACTACTCTGGCGATGATGCTGATGAGGCGAATGATCAGGTGGAGTCAGTTACTGGCCTTCAAGTAGGGGCGGTTGCCAATGTGATGCTAAGTGATATGCTCTCTTTTCAGCCGGAAATTCTGGTAGTGCAAAAAGGAGCCAAAGAGGAGTATTCTGAGGAAGATGAGTTTGGGAGTTTCTCAACGGAAGGGAAGGTTAAAACTACTTATTTAGAGGTGCCGCTTCTTGCAAAGCTCTCCTTCGGAAGCGAAAGCCTGAAAGGCTTCGTAACAGCAGGTCCATCCATCGGCTACTGGATGAGCGGTAAAGTTGAGGGTGAGGTGAGCTACACCGACTTTGACGGTGAGCAAGTAACGGAGACTGTGGACGAAAAGATAGACTTTGATGAGGATGAGGATTATAACCGCACAGAGCTTGGTGCGAGTGTCGGAGTAGGGCTTGCTTATAAAATAGGGGCCGGTTCACTTAACCTGGATGTAAGGTATGGCTTTGGATTATCAAGTGTGTATGATTTCGAAGAGGACGATGTCAAGGAGAGGAACCGTGTGTTAGGCGTGTCATTAGCGTACCTGTTCAGTCTTTAATATAGTTTGGCTTACTTGTTGACCAAAGGCGGCTCCTGCATCAGCGGGAGCCGCCTTTTTGACTTTGCGGCAAGTATAAGTTCTTGTATCGCTTATGTCTTCAATACTTGTTGCAGCCGTATTAAAATTTTTAAAGGGAAGGTTCGTTGAGCCTGTGTTAAACTGATTTAGCTGAAGTGTGGCCGTTGTGAAATTTAGGGCACTGCCTGCACCTCTGGATCGCAATTTGCTTAGGTTGGCTGTCGATACGCTACAAAAGATGAACAAGTACAAAACCTACCTATGGTTCCTGCTGCTGGTGTTTAGCGCCAGTTGCAAGCAGGCAAGTGACCTGAAAGCCTTCACCGAGGCAAAGTATAGCCTGCAGGAAGTGCAGGACGTGACACTGAATGGGGTGGATGTGATGCAGAAGCGTGGCCCCAACGATTTCACCACTCAGGAGGGGGACAGTTTGCTGGCTTCCATTTCAGATAACAAGCTACAGGCCAGTACTACGCTGCACCTGAACGTACAGCTGCCTGAGGCGGGCGAAGACCGAAGTATGGAAATCACAAAACTGAGGTGGCAGTTATTGGTAGACGGGGAGCAGACGCTGCAGGGGGTGGTAAATGAGCCCATGCACTTGCGCGAAGGCCTAAACGAACTGCCGATACACACAACCGTGATGATGAGCGAGGCGGAGGGAATACGCAACTATGAGGGCCTGTCTAAGCTGATGACGCTGCTGGCCAAGCGGGAAGACCTTCGCAAGAGCCTGACCCTTCAGATCAGACCCACAGTGCAAACGCCGGTGGGAGCAGTAGAAGTGCCGCAGTTCATTACGGTGTCCAAGCCGGCAGGAACCATGTAGCTCGCTACATCAATACTGAAGATTAGTACGTTTAAAGAAGCGCGGTAGACAGGCTGTCTTTGAACCAGATATAGGCAATCTCCTTTTCCTGAAAAAACTGCATCTCGAAATCAAATATGGATTGCGCCTTGTCCATCATGTCCTCCAGAATTAGCTTGCTGTGTACGTCTACGGGCTCCACCAGGGCCATTTTCCTGACGCTGGACTCATAGGCGATGCGAGGCACCAAAACTTCACCTGCCCAGATCTGGTCTTCCGTGGTGATGATGCCGCCTTCCTTATTATCCACCAGCCAGTAAGGCAGCTGCTTCTGTATAGCTACTTCAACAGCGGTATCCATGCCCTTACGGTAAACAGCTGAGGGTACAACACCATGCGCATTAACTACAATTAGTTTTGCTGCCGTGTCCTCATATATGGTTAAGGACGGGGTGTTAAAATGAGTATAAAAGAGAGTGGACGGCAAAGGTAAAGTCGGTTTTTTAAACGCTATTAAATGTACAGACATCTGATCAAAAAAACAAAATCAGGTACGATTTCCCGGCATAGCACCAAAAGCTCTTTCCATACTTCATCTAAAAACTAAAGGGAATCGACAGGACAACAGGTATTGCATAACTGTGGGGGCTCCCGCAATAAACTGTTACCCTTTGGATAGTGACACCACCAGCAACCCTAGCAAGGGCAGTACCGGTGCATCAGTTTTGAACCTGCTAAAGTGCCATTGTTCCGGCTGCCGCCATTTGCTGTTGCACAGGCCAGAAAATTGCACTGTTTTATGCGGGTTTTTCGTCCCTGTCCCGCTTTTCTGGCAAAATACTTGCTACTATACTAGAAGCAGCATCTTCTGCGTTTTTTAGGTAAAGCTGCTTCACATACAAGACTTTCCATTATGCCATACTTGAAGAAACTTACAATTGCATTGGGACTGGCCCTCGCACCGGTGCTTGGGCAGGTGGCTTCTGCCGCCTCCGTAGCGGCTCCCTCAACTACGAAAACAACTACTACCATTACTGCCAGAGATGGTGCCCGTGACATTGTACAGGAAATAATAAACGTGGTGGGCCTGAAACCGCGCTTTGAGCTTCGTGCCGCCGATATAGACAATGCCGCTGCGGTGGTTTACAACGGCGAGCGCTATATTCTGTATAGCGAGCGTTTCCTGGCCTCCATCAATAACGCTGTGCACACCGATTGGGGCGGTGTAAGTATACTGGCCCATGAAATTGGCCACCACCTGAACGGCCATACCCTGAGCAGGGCAGGAAGCAACCCTGCTGATGAACTGGAGGCGGATGAGTTCTCAGGCTTTGTGCTGCGCAAAATGGGGGCAAGTATGGCCGAGGCCCAGGCGGCCATCAACCTGCTTTCTGAGGATGAGTCTTCGCGCACGCACCCTGGCCGTAGCTACCGCTTAGCGGCCATCAGCAAAGGCTGGCGCAGTGCCAATGACCAACTGCTGGCAAGTGCCAAGGCGCCGCAGCCGGACCAGCGCATGATCGCCACAACGCCATCCCGCAAAGCCACCGCACGTGCCACCGAAACACACACAGCCGCTTCGGCCTCTTTGGACAGCCGCATGGTGTTGTCGCGGGTGGTATTTAGCAAGGCGCCGCGCGAGCAGTTTTACTTAACCAATAACATGCACCTGGTGCACGTAACCGAGCGGGGGCCGGTCATCATCGGCAAGCTGGCCAGAACCGGGAACAGGGACTTTCCCTACTACTTTGAGAGCGATTACATGAAAACCGTGTTCATTTCGGATGAAGGCGATCTGGTAAACCAGAAAGGGCAAAAAGTTGGACATTTGAGTTAAACTACCCTTCACTTAAAATAAAAGGCCACACCTGCAGCAGGTGTGGCCTTTTATTTTGTTTTTGGTATATTGCTGTCTAACCTGACCATCAAGCCCCTGAAACTATGAAATTCCTGAAACTAACCTCCCTGCTGCTTGCTACGGCGCTTCTCTCCTTTTCCTGCGATGACAATGGCTTCTGCCTCGAAGGCGAGGGCGGAACAGAGACACGCAGCCTACAGTTGGCAAACATCAGTGGGGTGGACGTATCGGGGAATGCAAAAGTATACATCTCGCGGGGCAGCCAGCAATCGGTGGAAGTACGCGGGCAGGCGAATGTGCTGGATGAGCTGGAAACAAAAGTGGAGGATGGCGTTTGGAGCGTGGAGTTTGACCGCTGTCTCCGGAACCATGAGCCGGTGGAAGTATACATTACCGTACCGGAACTGCAGCGGGCGCACGTGGGCGGCTCGGGATACATTGAGTTAAAGGATATGTTCGAGAGCCGCGCGTTTGACACAAGCGTTTCCGGGTCGGGCGATATTCTGCTGCGGGTGGCAACCGAGCGGCTGGACGCTGATATAAGCGGCTCTGGCACAATTCGTGCAGCAGGGATGGCAAACAGACAGGATGTCTCTATTTCCGGATCGGGCAAGTATAAAGCGCAGGATGCCATGTCCAGAGAGGTAAGCATAAGCATCTCGGGCTCGGGCGAGGCAGAGGTAAATGCTAGCGAGCAGTTGAATGCCGACATCAGTGGAAGTGGCCGCGTATACTATACCGGTAGCGGTAACTCCAGCGTGTCGGGCTCCGGGAAGGTAGTTAAAAACAAAGAATAGAATGACAAGAAAAATAAGCAGTTATGTGCTCGTGCTGGCGATGCTTTTGTTCGGCTTCGCCTGTAATACCAAAAATGATGTGGAGGCCTTTAAAGAGGCTGAGTATAGTCTGGCTGGTGTCGATAGCCTGGTGCTGAACGGCATTAACCTGTTAAACAAAAAGGGGCCGCAGGATTTCTCTTTCAGCGATGCCACCCGTTTGTTCTCGGCTTTCTCTAAAAACAACCTCAATGCCACCTCCACCATTGGCCTGAATGTGCAGCTGCCGGAAGGAAGTGAGGAGCGGACGATGACGGTAACTCAGCTCAAGTGGCAGTTGCTGGTAGGGGAGGAGCAAACCCTTAGCGGTATCGTAAGTGAGCCGGTGGAGCTGCGCAACGGCCTGAATACCATCACGGTAAAGTCTCCGCTACAATTTGCGGCAGATGCAGCGGGAAACACGGATCTGAACAAGCTACTCCAACTGGCCACGATGCTCAACCAGAAGGATCCTGATGCACCCAAACTAAGTCTGCAGATAAAACCCACCATCAAAACCTCAATCGGGCCAGTGGAGTTGCCCACTTACATTAAGGTAAAAGACTAAAACAAGTTAGCCAGGCACACCGCCTGGCTAACTTGTTTTAGAAACAAATTTTTGGTCGCAACTTTCGCCCTTAGCCCCCGTAGTGGCACGCCACTTGCAATACCTCCTGTGTAGATTTGAACCTCAAAAATAGCACAAGATGATACAGGCGATAGAATACGACGTACTACAGTACACTGACCTGCAGGTTTTGGTGAGCGCAGTGAAAACCTACATGCGCAACGGCTGGGTGCCGAAGGGAGAGGTGGAGCAGCATAAGAACGGCTTTTCGCAGGAGATGGAGCGCCACCCCGTAACCGCCGCTGAGCGCAAGAAGCAGCAAAGCAGGCAGAAAAGCTGGGTGCCTTGGCCGAAGATCTAAGTAGCCATACTTGGCGGTTTCGGCAGCTTATACTACCTTACAGTTTATACCTGATGATGAAAAAGACATTCGCTTTTGCTTTTATACTGGCCATGCCGCTGCTGGGCACAGCCCAGCAACTGGACAGCAAACAACTGCTGCAGGATGTGCAGACACTTTCCGCAGACTCCATGCAGGGGCGCCGCAGCGGTACAGCGGGCAGCGCCATGGCTCAGGAATACCTGCTTAAGCGCTTTAAGCAAGTGGGGCTGAAGCCTTTCGGTGATAGTTTTGAGCAGCACTTTAAGATTGACTATGAGCGGGCGCAGGTGCCTCAGGCCACAAACCTGGTGGGGTATATCCCCGGAAAGTCTGATAAGGTTATTGTGGTGACAGCGCATTACGACCATGTGGGGCAGCGCGAGAGCGAAATTTTCAACGGGGCTGATGACAATGCCTCCGGTGTTGGAGCCTTGCTCGCAGCGGCCTCCTATTTTGCCAAGCATCCTCCCAGGCACACACTGGTTTTTGCCGCCCTAGATGGCGAGGAGCTCGGATTACAGGGAGCCAACGCATTTTTGGAGAACCCGCCTGTGCCGCTCGACCGCATCCTGCTCAACGTGAACATGGACATGCTCAGCATCAACAACAAGGGAGAATTGTACGCCAGCGGCACGCACCACTACCCGAAGCTTATACCACACGTGCAGCAGGTAAAGCCGCTGCCACAGGCTAAGCTACTGCTTGGCCACGACCGCCCTGAGCAGGGACACAACGACTGGACGAACCAGTCAGATCATTTTATGTTCCACAAAAGAGGCATTCCGTATATATACTTTGGGGTAGAAGACCATCCACACTACCATAAAACCACCGATGACTTTGACCAGGTAAATCAGGCTTTTTATCCTGATGCCGCCCAATTAGTGCTTAATTTCTTAAAGCAGGTAGACACAAACCTGAAGGGGAAGTCGTTAGAGAACTAGTACATGTTTTTCCCGGCAGAAGTATGGCCGAAAGCTGTACAGCAAAATGCCCTACCGCTGAAGCGCAAGGGACGGCATTAAGACGAGGATTTGTACGCGCAGGGGTATGTTGAATGGTTGAATTTTCTTATTTTAATATTCTGATAGAATAATCTTTTATATACCATCTTTATAATAGAAAGAACGTAGAAAAGGGTAAATCCGCGGAACAGCATTTTCTTGTGCATTTTTAAGGGGTAACTACAGGCTGCTGCCATGCATGCTGTGTCCCTGTAATCCTAAGCGAAGTGTGCTGTATTCTTTAAGTTGCCTAAAAAATCATTAACCCTGTCTGGACCATGAACAGGAAGCTATATTCTTCTATTCTCCTTATATTAATTTTATGTGCATTGCCCTGGGATGCGACTGCGCAATACAGGAACAGAAGCAGGAGCCAGGCCAGCAGAATGCAGGAGCGTGGCGTGGTGGTTGTAGTTGGGGCAGGTATTGCAGCCATTAAAAGCGATATTTGCGGTAGCTGGGGTTGTAATAACTTCGGCCCTAACGCCAGTGTGGGTGCCTTATACAAAGTCACGCCTTACCTGGGTGTTAACGCCAACCTCGATTACGTTCAACTCGGTGCGGTTGAGAAAGACGTTAACCGTACCCTCAACATCGCCTTTGAATCTGAAGTAATTCAGTTTTCTGTTACCGGTGTTCTGAACCTGCTCGACAGTTATGCCGGCTCAGGAAATTACCGTTCGAGCCGGAAGCGTTTTGTGGTGCCCTATATGCGCGCCGGGATCGGGGCGGTTTACTATAGCGCCACTTCCTTTCCGGGCCAGGGCGACCTGGACGACTCTCAAACCACCTACGACCCGGAGCGGGACTATCCGGCTTTTGCAGCTGTAATTCCCTTTGGCGGCGGGCTGCGGTTTAGGGTGAATGATGAGTTCAGCATAGCACCCGAACTGATGTACCACATCACCACCACCGATTTCCTGGACAACATTGGTCCGCGGCTGGGCAATGCCGCCACAAAAGACCACTTTGGCGTGGCTGCGATCAAACTGCAGTATACGCCGGTCATCAAAAACAAACTATTCTCCCGCAAGCAGTAGCATTGCGCGGCAAACTTAACCACTCGTAACTACCGACGTAGAGGTAAAGGCAGGCGTGTGATGCGCCTGCCTTTACTTTTATGTGAGCAAACGATACAATGAAAAAGGACTCCAAAAACAAACTGTGGTGGCTGGCCGCCGGAGCTGCCACGTTGCTGGCAACCCGAGCCGCCGTGCGAAAAATGGAAGCATACGACTTCCGCAACAAAGTGGTGCTGATAACCGGCGGCGCACGCGGACTGGGGCTGGTGATGGCCCGGCAGCTGGCACAGGAGGGCGCCAGGCTGGTGCTGTGCTCCCGAAACGCAGAGCAGCTGGAGAATGCTCGCTTAGAGCTAACGGACATGGGAGCCGATGTATGGGTGCAGCCATGCGATGTAACCGTAAAGGCTGAGGTGGAGACGATGATTGCCAGAGTATCAAACGAATTCGGGCCCATCGACGTGCTGATAAACAATGCGGGTGTGATACAGGCTGGTCCGGTTACCGAGATGACGGATGTGGAGTTCGAGGAGTCCATCAACATTTACTATTGGGCGCCTATTTACACCACCATGGCCCTGCTGCCTAGTATGCGCGCGCGCGGCGGTGGCCGAATTCTGAACATTGCCTCCATCGGGGGAAAGATTGGGGTGCCGCACCTGGTGCCCTACAGCGCAGCCAAGTTTGCGCTGGTGGGTTTGTCGGAGGGGCTGCGGGCCGAGCTGATGCAGTACAACATAAGCGTAACCACGGCCACACCCGGTCTGATCCGGTCGGGGAGCCCGCGCAACGCTATTGCGAAGGGGCAGCATAAAAAGGAGTATGCCATCTTTAAAATCGTGGACTCCAACCCGCTTACCTCCATGAGCGCAGAGGCCACCGCGAGCAAAGTGCTTGATGCCCTGCGCTACGGCGATGCGTCGGTCACAACAACCATTCCGGCCAAAATAGCCTCCTTCATCCACAAGCTCTCTCCGGGCCTGATGACGGGAATCCTTGGCTTGGGCAACTCTTTCCTGCCGGGAGAGGGGGGCATTGGCAAAGCACGGGCCAGGGGCTATGAGAGCGAGACGCCGCTGTCGGAATCTTCCTTAACGGAAAGCACGCAAAAGGCCGCTATAAAAAACAATGAGTATTAAATTACGCCTACAGCAAGTATAGCCGCATCAGAATGCGAAGCTATACTTCAATTTATAAATAGAAGAAATAAACGCACTGCTGTAACCGATACAGCAGTTAAACCAACCTATGGAGATCAAGAAAAGAGAAGTAGCCTACGACGGCTTTTTTAAGATGTATAAGTTAACGGTGGAGCAGGAGGGGCAAACCTTTACCCGCGAGCAGTATGACCGGGGCACTGCCGTGGCCGCTTTGGTATTCGACACGGAAAAGCAGGAGTATGTGCTGACCCGCCAGTTCCGAATTGGGTCTGAGTCGGAGCTGGTGGAGATTGTTGCCGGTATGGTGGACGATGGCGAGGAGCCTGAGGCAAGTATGAAACGTGAGATTGAAGAGGAGATAGGGTACGAGGTAGACAAGCTAGAGTTCCTGCACCGGTTTTACTCCTCCCCGGGTGGTTCCACTGAAGACGTGCTCCTGTACTATGCCGAAGTGTCGCACCAGAAAACGAGTGGCGGCGGAAACGGAAGCGAAAACGAGCACATCGAGATTCTGTGTTTCTCTCCCGAGGAACTGGATGCGCTGCAGACACCGGATGCCAAAACCATTATAGCCCAGCAGTGGGTAAGGCTGAACAAGCGGAAATAGCCATTTGCTGCCTTGCAACGTGTTTATACTTTCCATGCTCTGGATACTCAAAGCAAGTATAACCCGGCAGAGTCACCAGCCATAATTTAAAAATCCCCTGATCTTACTCTTTTAGAAGAATGCGATCTGGGGATTTTAGATTATGGCAACTGCAATAACTAGCTGTTACTCCACTTTCTGTACCATGTTTTGCGTGTCAGCGCTGCCTTCTAAGGCAAGATATTCTGTTTGCAGAGCCCTTATCTTCAGGTTATCGGCAGTGCTTAACTGCTCCTCCACCTCGCTGCGGCGCTGGTTCAGGTTCCCGTATACATGGTCCACATAGTCCCAGTCGTCCTGTGTCCAGGAGCGGCGCTTGGCACGCACATCACCCATAAAAACAAGGTATGCTTCCCGTAAATTGCCCGCCTCAATGGCTCCTACATTTTGGTGCTCTTCCAAGAGCTGGCTTTGCCACTCCTTTACTTTAGCTGCATCCAAGGGCTGGCTTTGGCGGCGTTCCTGGCGCTCTTCCCAGCGGCTGTAACGTTCCTGCAACGCTCTATACTCCTTCTTCGATTCCTCAGACATGTTTTCGAAGTCCTTTTCCAGCTCTGCGTTCCGCGCGCGCAGTTCTTCTTTCACGCTCGGCCACTCTTTGCGGATGGCATCGTCGCCCTTTTCGGTTTGTTTGTTTAGCCAAGTTCTGAAGTCCTCCAGTTCCTCTTCTGCGGTCTCACCGGTTTTAACCACTTTAATGGTCTCTGTATCCTCTGCGTTGGTGGCTGTCGTTTCGTTGCCTTCCACCTCCCGGCTGTTCTCACAGCTCAAAAGGCCGGCGCAAAGGCAAAAAATAAGGGTATAGGGTAGTACTTTCATCTTTGTTCAATTCAGGTTGATCTATCCTATCTTCATACGTAGTTCAGGGGTTCAGGATGCTTCGCGCACCTGCCATAAACGGCTTGTCCATGTTTATGCCATCACCGACACTATAATGCTTGTTTACGGTTACAGGCAAGGTGCCGCGGGCAGGTATGCGGCCGAAAATAAGCTGTGCCGCCGCTGCCTGTGAGTGAAAATGGGACTGATAGGCCAATATAAGTGCCCGGCTTTTCTCTATTCCAGGAAACTGGTTCAAAGTATAAGCATTATCGAACAGGGTGATAACGGCTTTGTTGGAGGCTGCCAGCTGCTGCACCAGTTGTGTGGAGGCTTTGGAGTAATTGAGGTTATTGCTCGGCCGCACACTTGGCCCGTACAGCGCCACCAGCACCACATCATACTTGCGGAGCTTTTTCAGGAGCGCTTTCGTGTCGCGAGCAGTTGCCTTTCGAGAGATGTAAAAGTCGGTGGTTGCTGGTAACTGCTGCTTTACCTGCCGCTGAAAGGCCGTCACACGCCGGGCACCGATCGAAACAGTGGCTATTTTCAGCTTGCTGTCAGGGCGCAGGGGTAGTACTCTTTTCTCATTATTTAGCAGGGTGATAGCAGCCTCGGCAATGGCCCAGTTGGTCACGTCGGCGCCGGGATAGTTTAGGTCTTCTACCAGGTTCTCCAGCTTAACTGGCTTATACTTGTCTAGCCCCAGCCACTGCTTGGCCCGCAGGATTCTTTTGCAGCGCCGGTCTATTTCGGCCTGTGCTATCTCCCCACGCTCGATGGCCGCCTTCACGGCATTGATGGCCTTGGGCACACTGTTCAGGCGCTCCAGCACATCGTTACCGGCAATAAGTGCTTTGGCTTCTGCCTCTCCCGGATCAAAGTATTTGGTTACCCCTTTCATCACCATGGCATCCGTAAAGATGAGGCCCTTGTACCCAAGTTCCTCACGCAACAGGCCTGTTACAATGGGCTTCGACAGCGTAGAGGGCAGGTTGGGTGTAGGGTCGAGCTGGGGGATGTGCATGTGCGCCACCATAATGCCGCCCACGCCCTGCTCAATCAGCTCGCGAAAGGGGTAAAGTTCCAGCGAGTCCAGGCGCTCCCGGCCAAAGGGAATAATCGGCAGGTCGTGGTGAGAATCAACGTCGGTGTCGCCATGCCCCGGGAAGTGCTTGGCCACCGCCACAATGCCACCAGACTGCATGCCCTGCATGTAGGCGATGCTTTTGGCGGTTACATCCAGCCTGTTCTCTCCAAATGCCCGGGAGCCAATCACGGGGTTGTTGGGGTTGTTGTTGATGTCGGCTACCGGTGCGAAATTAATGTGCATGCCCAGGCGACGGAATTCCCTGGCCACCTCCATGCCCATCCGGTGAATCAGGCCACTATCGGAGATAGCGCCGAGCATCTGCTGGGAGGGGTAGTACATGGCCGAGTCAAGGCGCATGCCCACACCTGTTTCGGCATCCATGGCGAACCAAAGCGGCACCTTGGAGGCAGCCTGGTAGCGGTTGCTGAGCATGGCCTGCCGCACCGGTCCTCCCTGAAAAAAGATCATTCCCCCGATTTTATACTTCTCCACCAGGTGCATCACGTCTGCCTCATAGCGCTCGCCCTGGTCAGAGAATGCCTCAATTATAATCAGCTGCGCAATACGCTCCTCCGGCGACAGCGCATTAAACACTGAGTCTACCCAGTAGGAACTGCTGTCTTCCAGTGCCTCGATGAGGGAGGATGAACGCACGTAAGGCCTTCGCTGCTCTGAGGGTTCTGACTTTTGCTGGGCATGCGCCGGCTGCCGTGTATCCGCACCTTCGCAGCCAGCCAGCAGGAGTACCAGCAGGGGCAGCAGGCAAAGTTTTATAGGGGCATATAGGGTTCTTTTCCGTTGCATATGTATCTGATAACGCTTTTTTCAGGCGTATCTTGTTTTTATGTTTGATGCAGGTCCTTTATACAACCCGGGCTGTAAACCGTAAGTGGGCACCGCCAGGGCATACTCTACGTAAATCTGCTAAAGAGGTAAAGCACATACCTGCCGTTTTTGTTCATTTGCTTATCTTTAAGAAAACCAGTTGCACAGCATGTCCACCTTCACCCCCAAACAAGGCGCCTACCACCTCACCGAAAGGGAACTTCACTTTGGCTACAGTTTTCTGCCCGGATTTCTGTTTGTGGCCCTCATGTGGCTCGTTAGCCTGCTAAGCTACCTCACCGGTGCCAACCTGGGCTTTCTGGGGGTGTTGCCGCGCAGCTTTTTCGGGTTGATCGGGGTGTTCTTTGCCCCATTGATACACGGGGATCTGCTGCACTTGCTCTCCAACACGTTCCCGCTGCTGCTGCTTTCGGGCTTTATACTTTATATGCACCGCAATGTGGCCGTGAAGGTGATGGTGCTGGTGTACCTTTTAAGTGGGCTCCTGACCTGGCTCATCGGGCGGCAGTCGTACCACATCGGGGCGAGCGGCGTGGTGTACGGGTTGGCGGGTTTCCTGCTGTTTAACGGTTTTTTGCGCCAGAACCGCGGTGCCATGGCCGTTTCCTTGGCTATATTGTTCCTGTACAGCGGCCTCTTTTACGGACTGTTTCCGAACGATGAAGGCGTATCGTGGGAGGGGCACATCTCCGGGCTGGTGGCGGGCCTTGTGGCGGCTATCGCCTACGGAGAAGGCAACCCAGAGCCACAGGATAAGCCGTTGGAGCCAAGCCTGGTGCAGCGGCACATGAGCAATACCATGGGCCCTCACTACCAGCACCTGCACATCCACTACCAGGTGCGGCAACCCAGCAGGTCAGGTAGCTATACTTATAAGTACATTCCACCTGCCGCTGTTGCAGAAACGCCAACAAAGAAACAGGGCATTCCGTCTAAGGAAAGAGAACCGACGGAACAAGCGCTATGAATAAAAAGCAGCACGACATAAAGCACCGGAACCGCCCGCACAGCGATGACCCAACGCAGATGAGCACCGAAAACCTGGACCGCGACAACATTGGCACAGGCGCTGATGATGGGAAGCAAAGCAAGGTGCCTCTGATCATCACCGGGCTGATTATAGCGGCTCTGGTTGCGTCCTACTTTATTTTCCCCGGCTTTCAGCAAGGCGTGAAGGAGGCTTGGAGCGTGCTCTCAAGCGGCGATGAGCAGCGCATTTCGGATTGGGTGGGGCAGTTCGGCTTCTGGGGGCCATTCTTCATTGTCGCTGCCATGGTAGCGCAGATGTTCCTGCTCGTCATAAACGTGGTGGCGCTGATGCTGGTGGCCATCATTGCCTATGGCCCCTTCTGGGGCTCCGTTATCGCCATTTCAGCCGTGGTGGTTGCCTCCTCTATTGGCTATTGGATCGGGCACAGCCTGGGCGAAGCAGGCGTAAGCAAACTGATTGGGCGCAAATCTGAGCAGAAGATTGTTGGCTTTGTGGATGAATACGGCATCTGGGCAGTGATCATTGCCCGTATTTCGCCTTTCCTGTCGAACGACGCAGTAAGTTTTGTGGCTGGCCTGGCACGCATGGGCTATTTCAAATTCCTGTTTGCCACACTGGCGGGTATTATACCGCTAACAGTGCTGCTGGCTTGGCTTGGAGAGAATAACGACCGCCTGAAAAGCGGTTTAATCTGGGTTTCGGCCGTCAGCCTGACCCTTTTTATCGGCTACATCATCTACGATAAATACATCAAAAAAAGATAAGCACGGTGCATCATGCAGTTGCCTTCAAGCCAGCCCAAACAGCTGGCTTTTTTTCTTTTTCTGCAAGCAGGGAGGAGGCACGGGCAAAGATCTGCAGGCCGTGGAACAATCGGGGCTATTGCCAGCCGGCTAAGGAAAAGACGTGCGGGCTTTACCTTATTTCTGTACAAAACAGCCTCTCTTCAGGAGTAGGGTCCGGTGCTGTATAGGGTGTTATTTATACTTATTTATTGCAAATTAAATATTTATTATACTTAAAGTTATAACGACATTGAAATTTCTAATATAATCGCTCCAAACTCTTTAAAAGCAACTTGTGATAACCATTCAATTTATCTGTCGTAAAGGCGTGTTATTGTTTGAATAAATCGATGTTTCACGAAAAGGATTGCTTATGTTAAGGATTAAATTGCTGGCAGCTGTGGTTTCTATTGTCGTCGCCATGGTTGAAGAAATTTCCTGGTTTGAGGCAGAATCCCCCGCTCCGAAAATCGAACTACAACCAGAAGAAAAGCTCAAGGAATGGCCGCCGCTAGATGAAAAGGCCACAGCAGCAGAGACAGCAGAAGCCCCTGAACCTACCCCCACCCTCACCGTTTCTGCTTCTATTTACCACCCGGAGCCTGGCCAGACCGACAGTACCCCCTTCATTACCGCCGATGGCTCCCGCATCAACAAAAAGAACCCCGCTAAACACCGTTGGATTGCCATTTCACGAGACCTTCACTCCAAGTGGGGCGGCGACATTCAGTTTGGAGACTCCCTCTGGATAACCGGAATATCTGAGGATTTGGATGGAATGTATGTGGTGCGCGACGTAATGAACAAGCGCATAAAAAAGCAAGTGGATATACTGGTTGGCCAGAACGATGATGTGATGGGCTTCTGGGATGACGTGCAGATTGCCAAGCTGAACTAGCCTCAACAGAACGAACTACAGTTGTTGCCGTACCCAATGCAGAAAAGGTGCCCTGTGTTGCCGCGCCTGAAATAGCCTATGGGGGAAGAAGATCTGCAAAAGAAAGAAGTTAAGGAACAACTGGAGAAAGAGCGGTACGAACTGCTGGGGCGTCTGCAGGACTCGCTTGAACTGCCAATGGTGGTGCTGGGCTTTGTCTGGCTCGTGCTGCTGGTGGTGGAACTGCTCTGGGGGCTTGGCTCCGTGCTGCAACTCATCAGCAACATTATCTGGGTGCTGTTTATACTTGACTTCATCGTGAAGTTTATACTTGCCCCGCAAAAGCTGCTTTTCCTGAGGCACAATATCCTCACCACTATTTCGCTGGCGGTACCCGCGCTTCGGCTTTTCCGGATAACCCGTGCTTTTCGCCTCATCAGTACCGTGCGCGCCACCCGTGGGCTGCGGCTCGTAAAGGTGGTGGGCTCTATAAACCGGGGCATGCGCAGCCTCGGCAAAGCCATGAAGCGCCGCGCCTTTGGCTATGTGCTGGCGCTTACGCTGGTGGTGATCGTGGCCGGGGCGGCCGGTATGTATACCCTGGAGCAGGAGCATGGCCTTAAAACCTATGGCGAGGCCCTGTGGTGGACCGTCATGCTGCTGACGTCCATCGGCAGCGACTATTTCCCGGTTACGCCGGAGGGGCGGGTACTGTGCCTGCTGCTGGCCATTTACGGGTTTGCCGTTTTCGGCTACTTTACCGCCACCATCGCCACCTTCTTTATAGACAGCGATGCCGGAAGCGAGGAATCGGAAGTGGTGGGCGCCACGCAGGTAAAAGCCCTGCAGCAGGAGGTGCTTCTGCTGCGGCAGGAGTTACAGGCGTTCCTTCAGCAACAGCAAAACGCTGCGCCGCCCGCTCCCCCAACCAAACCACCGGAAGTATAAGCAAGACTTTGGCTCCTGCCGGATTATGCTTATTTTAGGCTTCCTGATAAAACTTAATGCGATGATAACTCAAGACGAAGCCAAGGCTATCCTGCAAAGTATGACCAAGGGCGAAAGCCTGTTGCGGCATGCACGCACAGTGGAACTGGTGATGCGGGCCTATGCCGAAAAGCTGGGGCAGGATGTGGAGCAGTGGGGCATAACCGGCCTGCTGCACGATGCCGATTACGAAGCATACCCCGACCAGCACCCAAACGTGATCGTGAAAATGATGCGGGAGCGAGGAGAGGAAGACATAGCCCACGCCATATCGGCGCACTACACCAAATGGGGCGTGCCTTACAACAACCTGCTCGATAGAGCGCTACTTGCCTGCGACGAACTAACGGGTTTCATTGTGGCCTGCGCCCAAGTAAGACCTGCCCGTCTGGAGGGGCTGGAGGTGAAATCAGTGGTGAAGAAGCTGGGGCAGAAAAGCTTTGCCGCCTCTGTAGACCGAGACGAGGTACGGATTGGAGCCGAAAAGTTCGAAGTGGACATGAAAGAGCACATCGGCTTTATCATCGGGGTACTGCAGCAGCACCAGGAGGAGCTACAACTGCAGCCGCAAATCACACCGGCCTGACTTCAAGTGTAAAGTAGCCTGAAGCAGAAAAGCAAAGCCAGCTCCTCGTACAGGGGCTGGCTTTGTTTATGACTGGCTGTACTCCCGCAGAATCTCAAATGCCTCCTTGTCGTTCCCGGCCTCTACCACTTCATCTATTACGAACTGCACTTCCTGGTCAGTCCAGTTTTCCTTTTCAGCCGCTTTCACAAACACATCCAATGCCGCGAAACGGGAGCCCTGTGTGGGGAGGGTGGCTTTTAGTTTTTTTCTGATGCGCATAGATTATACTTTGCACAAAGGTAAAAATCCTGCCGATATGTGCAGCAGGCTTTCTTGCTGAATGTGAGCTATAAGGGTGTCTTTTGCCCCTGATGTGGCTTTCCTGACCAACCGCTTTGTGCCAAGGCCTACTAACCCTACAACCGACCCGCCGTTTTACAGGGTATACACGCACCAAAACCAGCCGCTATGGAAAAAGAACTTTTTGCCTTTGATGATTTGAAAATGCTGGATGACCTGACGATCATGCCGTACTTTATTCCGGTGATCGTGCTGTCGGTGGTGGGGGAGTGGGCCTATGGCGTGTACAGGAAGCGGAATACCTACCACAACAAAGAATTTGCGGCTGCCCTCACCATTGGCGCTGTAAATACCCTGCTTGGTGCCGCCCTCAAAGTATGGATCTTCGCCTCGGCAATGCTGCTCTACAACATGGTGCCCTGGGCCATTCCGAGGGGCTGGCTTTCATTTGTGGTGTGCTTTGTGGCCATGGATTTCTGCCGTTACTGGGCGCACCGGGTGGCGCACGAGCAGCGTTTTTGGTGGGCAACCCACGTGACGCACCACTCCTCTGAGCGCATGAATTTCTCCGTCTCCTTCCGCACCGGCTGGACGCAGCATATCAAGTTCATCTTTTTCCTGCCGGTGCCGCTATTGGGCATCGACCCGTTCACAGTTTTTATCTGTCATCAGCTCATCGTGCTGTACCAGTTCTTTGTGCACACCGAGCTTGTGCGCCGTATGCCCTGGTTTATTGAGTATGTGTTCGTAACGCCCTCGCACCACCGCGTGCACCACGGCTCCAACCCCGGTTACATCGACAAAAACTACGGCTCTACCTTCATTATTTGGGACAGGATGTACGGGACTTTTGCACCGGAGCGCGAGCAGGTAACCTACGGCATCACTAAACCCATCACTTCGTTTAATCCGCTGTACCTGGTTTTTCATGAGTGGGTGGATATCTGGCACGATATGAAGCACGCCAAATCAGCAAAAGAAATAGTTCAGTTACTGTTTAAGCCTCCGGGGGCGGTGGTAACGGAGCATCAACGGCAAAGCCTGCAACAGGAACCAAGGCAGCGGAATGAAGCGGTGGAGCTTGAGAACGGGCAGCAGCAGCCAACTTTCTCAGAATCTAGTGCAGTTAAAGCCCTATAGCATGCAGAAGTAAATTCTAAGTATAGAGGTAGCAACCTTAAACTTTCCATAAAAGAAAAAACGCAGGGTTTTAAGGCCCTGCGTTTTTTCTTTTATGCTATTGATCTTTAATAGCTTTCCTGGTAACGGGCACTTTGGCTCGTGCTTGGGTTACTTTGTGCCTCCTTCGGCACGCCCATTTTCTCTTCGCGGCGCTGCTGGTACTGCTGGAACTGCTGCGGTGTCAGCACATCCTTCAGCTGCGAAAGCCGTGTGGTGCTGATGGTTTCCATCTGGCGCACCAGTCGGCCCGGGTTGCTTTTATGTTTTGCTTTGGCTGCCTCGGCGTGTTGCAGGCTTGTCAGGTTAATCACATACACCTTTTTTGTCTGTTCAGGCGTCAGGCGCAGGTTTTTCGTGAAACTGGCTGTCATGGCCTCGGCTTGCTGCTCGAGCGTAAGCTTGGCTTGTACTACCTTTTCCTGTTGCTGTTTGGCAGGAGCCTGGGCAAAAGCAGTGGCGGCGGCGGAAGTCAGAAGTATGGCGAAAGCTACTTTTTTCATGTCGTATAATTTATCTCCAGTGCTACCCGGCAATTATTGTTCCTAATTTAAGCAAGACCTTAAAAACAAGGCGGCTCCAGCGATAGTTTCGTTTAGCTCTCGTTGTTGAAGTATACTTTGTAAAAGTGCATATTGCGCTCCTTGTCAAACCCCCGCTCCACAAACTGCTCGCTCTGCTCAGGGTTATAGCCGCTAAATTTGATTTCAATCTGCGTGTCGAGTTTGATAAAATTGCGAAATTTGCGCTTCATGTTGCGCACCGTATTCTTGTTGATGGCAAAGTCGGTGAACCCTTCGATATCGCGCTCCTCGGCAAAGGTGGTGCTGTAGTGCATGAACCTTTCCTTCGTCTCCGGCTCGTCAATCACGCTGGAGGTAAACTCCTCCAGGTCAAAGGTCTCGCTTTTTGAGAAGTAGTCCACCGAGCGGCTGATAAACTCCACCTGCGCCTTTTTGCTGTCGGTGCGGGCAAACACCTCCTCCGAAAAATCCTTGCACAGATTCATAACGGTCTTGGTGTTGTAGTTGGTATCCTTCAGCTCCGTCACATTCAGGAAGTCCTCGCGCCAGAAAGCTGCGTCATAGCCATTCACGTCTACCATTTTAACCCGAAACCCGTCTTCTGCCTCGGTATTGTAGATCATGCAGCCCTTGTCCACGCCTTTCAGATTCACGCCGAAGTGGTAGTTCACCCTTAAATCGTCTTCCTCATCCTGAATGGTAAGGAAGGTGTCCCTGTTCTCGGATTTAAAGATGCCGATGGCTTCCACCACGTCGTCCTCCATCACGCAGTTGTCAAAATGCACCACGTACAGCTCACCGCTCTTTACTTTTGGGTGGTCTGACTGCTCGTACAGGTGGTTGAGGATGTGCACGGAATACTCCTGGAATTTCTGCGGCTCGTTGAAAATCAGTGCTGCATAGGCAAACATCTCGTTCAGGGCCAGATCCGAAGTATGGGTGAAGCGGAAAAACTCCTCCTGCTTAAACGGCGACAGAAAGTAATTCACCAGCAGGTCGTACAGCTGCTCATCGCGCAGGTCTACCAACTCCTTCGAGGCTATCACGCCCTCGTCCTTCGATTTATTTCCTACCCGGTGCACGGCAAGCCTTTTCAGGCGCACCTGTGATCTGTCTTTCATTTTATTCTCGGCTTCTGTTTAGAGGGCAAAGCTAAGAATTTAGCCGTGCAATGCCCGCCCCGAATGTAATTGTCAACTCAAAAATTTAAGTATAATGGTAGTTGTATTAACTGTATTTAAAATTTGTTTGTCATTTATTGTTCTGACTTTCAATTATATATAATAATGTAGTTGCGCCTATGTTTAACAAAAGTTCCTTTTCTGGCACGGTTTTTCCAATCTGGCCTATCAAGCAGCGCAGCTTGATTTAATTAGGGATTAACATAGAAGAGCATACTACCATGAAAAAGATTTTTTTACTTATAGCTGTCGTAATTGGCTTCGCAGCAGCCAGCGCAAATGCACAGCAACGCACAGTGCGCTACGGAAATCAAAATACCACCTATAACGCGCCCACCAGCAAGATCGGCTTTGGAATAAGAGCCGGCGTTAACCTTTCGGATTGGGACGGCGAAACAATGCAAAGCGTGCAGGATCTGGTGGATATGACCAATGGCACCGTTACCCAGCAAATGCGCACCGGCTTTCATGCGGGAGGTTATTTAAGTATACCGGTGGCACCAGGCTTTGAAATTGAGCCGGGACTGCAGTACTCACAGAAAGGTACTGTGCTGACAGGTAAAATCCCGGTGGAACAGGTGGAGTTCCTGAACACCAACGTAACGTTGACCAACAAAGCTGAGTACCTGGACCTGCCGATTTTAGCGAAAGTATACGTAGGCGAAGGCTTCCATATTTATGCCGGTCCGCAGGTGTCTTACCTGCTGTCAAACAAGATCAAAGCCGAGGCGGGTGCCTTAGGATTTAAGGCGTTGAACCAGGAGTGGGACATGAAAAGCGGTTTCCGGGAAGTAGATCTGGCGGTAACCGGCGGTTTGGGATATAAATTCGCCAGCGGCTTCAATGTGAGTGCAGGCTACGATTACGGCGTGAACTCCATCGACAAGAACGGTAGCTTCGATACGTACAACCGTGTGATCAAAGCATCAGTAGGCTTCACGTTCTAAGATTTTAAATTTTTAAAGTGTTTTGTGTTTAGGCATTGGGCTACTGCATTGCGGTAGCCCGAATGCGTTTTAAAAAGTGAAGGCCCCTATAATTCTTTAGGGGCCTTCACTTTTATTCTAGTCACTGAAATCTATGATTTCTGGCTCTTGTAAGGGAATTTCTTAGAAGAGTTGCGCATCAGCGCATTAGAAAGTGACTGTCTGCTGCTGCCTATACTTCCGGATGCCACGTAATCATATTTCCACATCAGGTCTCCCTTGGCTCCCTCATGTATGGTGATGGTGGTATTCACCGTGTTTGTTGGTCCCCAGGCACCTACCAAAAGGCCAACTGCAATTGCAGCGCCATCAGACATAGGCTTTGACATGGTTGCGTTACCCGATACGATGGCATCTACACCCAGTAGCTGGCAAATCTCGTCTTTAGATGACTTGCGCAGATCCTCATAGGTGATGCCGGCATCTGCAAGGATAGCATTCGTTTTATGTACATCCTGAAAAGTAACCGTGTAACGGTCCTTGCTCATTTGCTTCAGAAAGTAGCCGTATACATCGCTCTGCAAGCCATAGCCGTAATCACGCTGCTGCTCCTGGAGCATTTCAGCCGTCACGCCTTTAGGAAGTTTTCTGGCTTCAATCAATACATCGAAAGGCATGATAGCCACTACTTTGTGGTTCTTACTTTCCTCTTTGAATGAGGAGGCTTGGTAAATTTCTGGTCCGCAGCTGGTGAAGGCAACGCAAAGCATGACGAAGAGAAGAAGTTTTTTCATTGCAGTAAAAAGTTTAAAGGTTTGGTTTCATCTAGGGCATAACCTGACACTTCAGTAATCAGCGCTTTGCAAAAAAATGCTTGTGACGAAGCCTCCAAAGCAGGAAAATAAAGTAGCCATTTTAAGAGCCAAATATATACTAATATTCGGTCTTATAGTATGACTTTAAAAATATTTATTTTTATGGATGTTTTACCTCTTGTGAGAAGGTAACTAATTGACTAACTACCGGTTGAGGAAGTATAGTTCGGCGGCAGGTACGTTTGGGAATGGTTGTTAAAGTGGGATAATAGCTACTGCGCATAACATTAATATGGTGCTGTGTTATGAACGCACAACCTGTAGCCTTGTCCGTGAATGTTGATGATCTCTACTGCTGCATCCTCTTTCAGATACTTCCGGAGCTTGGCGATGTACACATCCATGCTTCGGGCGGTAAAGTAGCTGTCCTCATGCCAAATCTGGTGCAGGGCTTCTTCGCGTGGCAACACGTCGTTCAGGTGCAGGCAAAGCATGTGCAACAGCTCCGCTTCTTTCGGAGATAATTTCTGTTCGTGGCCCTGGCGTGCCAAAATGCGCAGTTTGGGCCGGAAAAGATACTGGCCAATTCTAAATTCGGAAGTTGCTGGCTTGCTGTTGGCGTTGTTGGCGCTGCGGTTCAGGATGGCGTGTATCTTACACAGCAGCACTTCAGAATCGAACGGTTTGGTAATGTAATCATCTGCGCCAATCTTAAAGCCCTCCAGCATGTCCTCTTTCAGCGTTTTGGCCGTCAGGAAAATGAGCGGAACGTTGGGGTTCAGCTTTTTTATCTCGCGGGCAAGCGTAAAACCATCCTTCTCCGGCATCATCACATCCAGAATGCATAGGTCGAAGGTGCCTTTGCGGAAGGCCGCGTTCCCCTTGCAGCCGTCGTTGCACAGCGTCACGTCGTAATCGTGCAGTTCGAGGTAGTCGCGCAACACAATGCCGAAGTTCGGGTCATCCTCCGCCAGCAGTATTTTTACCTTCAGTTCGGCCATGGGGTTTTAATTTTGAGTAACTGAATGATTGAGTAACTGAATGTTGAATAGTTTTTATAATGTCAGCGAGTGATACATCAAATTCAATTATGCAAAATTCAGGCATTCAGTATTAAGCAAATGGCAGGAATATCTCAAAGCGGCTACCTTTTCCTAATTCGCTTCTTAGTTTGATTTCGCCGTGATGCGCTTGCACAATTGCCTTTACATAACTGAGTCCAAGGCCGAATCCCTTCACGTTGTGCAGGTTACCGGTGGGCACCCGGTAAAACTTTTCGAATACCCGCTGTTGCGTGTCCTTGCTCATGCCAATGCCCTTGTCTTCCACTGCAATGAGCAGTCCCTCCGGTACATTTCGGGTAACAAGGCAAATATCCGGAGAAGCTGGGGAGTACTTATTCGCATTGTCGAGCAGGTTGCAGATTACGTTGTAAAGATGCACCTCATCTAGGCGCAGTTCGTGCTGCAGGGCATCCAACTGCATCGTAATCTGTCCCAGACGCTGCGCCACCTGCAGTTGTATACTCTCCACGGCTTTACGAGCGAGGGCATGCACATCCACCGGCTGCAGGTTCATCCGGAATTCATTTTTCTCCAGTTGGGCTATCTGCAGCACGTTTTCCACCTGGGCATTCATCCGCTTGTTCTCTTCCCGGATAATGCCGGTATAGTATTTTATCTTTTCGGGCTGCTCAAATACTTTGGGGTTAGCAATGGCGTCTGTTGCCAGGGAAATGGTGGCGATGGGCGTTTTGAACTCATGCGTCATGTTGTTGATGAAGTCATTCTTCATCTCCGACAGCTTTTTCTGTTTATAAATAATGTGTATGGTGGTGCCAAACGTAGCGATGATAACGCCGGTAAACAGCACAGATAAGGCAAGCATGCCCCACAGCCCCTTCAGTGCATAGGCTTTACTGTTCGGGAAGTACAGGCCCAGGTAATCAGATTTCTCAAAAATATCATTCGGGAAAAGACTCGCCTCATACTTGGGGAGCGACAGGTCCTGGACGGCGTTCACCTGGTGCATCGCCACGGTATCGCTTCCGCCGGAAACCACCCAATAGCCAAAGTCGAGTGCAATACCCTGTTGCTGCAGCTCTGCTTTCAGCAGCGCCTGCAGGTTATGGAGGTTCAGGCGCTCCTGCAGGGGGGTATCCTTCGCCACGTACTCCACCACCATCTGCTGCACCACATCGTTCAGCTTATCTTTCTTCACCTCAATTTTCTCAATGTTAGCAGGGCGTATGGTGCTGGCAGGCGCGTGAGCCGCAGCAACTTGCTTTGCCGGCTTAACAGATGTTGGCGCAGGAAGGCTTACCGCATTATGTATAGGCTTTCCCGCTGCCGTGCTAAATGTTTCGCGCCAGCTCGGGCTGCTTCCGGTAGCCTGTGGTGTCGTGGTGCGTTTGAAGAAATGCTGCGTTGCCTTATCCTTCTGCAAAATAAAGATGCTGTCGTTGCGCACGGTTATACTTGAGATGTCACCAGGTTGAAAGGAAACAGGCAGCTCCTGCAGCGCTTTCATCTCGTTCAGCTTCAGCGCCAGGTGGCGCAGCGTATCTACCGAAACAGCGACCGGCTGGTTTTGCAGACGGTAAACAGTGGTTGCCGCATCAGGTATCTGCTTGAACTGCACAATGTCCTTTCGCTTGTACTGAGGGTCTTCAGAGGCACTTTTTTGCTTCAGGTACACCCGTCCCTCACGCAAGAAGGCCACATGTGTTGTATCCGGAGGAGTGATGGTCATGCGGAAGTTGGACGGCGGCAAAGAATCATAAGCCTTACCGATGGTCACCGTGGTTGCACTATCCACCTGCCACCTGTACAGGCGGCTTTTGCCAGGAATCGAATCAGCTGTTCCTACCATTCCCTTTATCCCGGCTCGCGGAGCGCTGCCTATAGAGGCGGCGGAAGCGACCGTATACCTTGGCTGCTCTTTTCCTGCGGCACCTTTTACTTTGGCTTCCTTTTCCTTTGCTTTTCCTGCAGCGGCTACGGGCTCAAGTTGATAAATTTCAACGGGGGCAGGATTGGAAGCAGCTGTTGTTGCTGTTGCAGCCGGGCTTTTTTTTGAGGGTTTTAGTACCACGCGGGTGCGTGCTTTTTCCTGGCGCGCAGGAGTAGGAAGCTTATCTGTGGCAGCATCGGGTTTATTAAGGGCAGCCATGTTATGAGCCACCACCGACACGGCCTCCTGTGTTTCCAGTCGGTCGATCACCTTTGTCAGGGCCTCATTCACGCTGCGGTCGAACTGCTCCTGCTTTACCTTGATGGCATCGTTTATCCAATACAGTTGCAGCCCCACCACCCCCAGTAGCGAGACGCTCATCAGCACGAGAACTCCTATGATTGTTTGCTTGCTCACACAACAAATGTACGTTTTTGAAAGCGCCTGCGCTCTACTTTAACTTTTCTTTAACCTTTAAAGCTCCGCCGCCGCAAAACCTGCCTGTAAAACTGCAAGTAATTGAAAAACAGTTAAAAAGCAAGTATAAGTTACATAGCCGCCACGGCATTGTCAACAGCAGGGCGGTAACCTAATGAGCGTTTATAGCTTTAACTTTTCCTTAACATACTTTAACCTCTCCTTAACTATATGCCGTGTGGGCAGCAGGTATATTTGTGTAGTTGAAAGTGCGAACAAAACGATACCAACATAAAACTATGAAAAAGTTAATCAGAAGAGGATGCCTGTTGTTTGCGTTGCTGGGCCTTTATCCGGCTTCGCAAGCACTGGCCCAGAAAGTAGCAGGCAGCAAGCAGACAGGTGCAGAAGCCGTAACCCTTAAACCCTCTAAAGTAAGCACAAGTGCTGCCGCAAGGCCGGCCAAGGCAGAAAGTATTACAGCGGAACCCTCCAAAGCGAATGCCGCGGCAGCGGAAACAATAGCAGTGGCTCCCAGTGCCGTGCAAAAGCAGAGCACCACCATAAGTATAGGCGGTGGAACAGGCAAAGAGTTAAGCAAGGCAGAAATTGACAGCCTGGTTGATGCGGGCGTTATCAAGATAATGACGCATGAGGAAATGCTGGATATGAAGCGTGTGCGGGAGGAGAAGTTCTTAGCCATGGTGAATAAGCCTGCCCCGGCGTTTACGGCCACTGACCTGAATGGCAAAACCTATACTTTAGAACAGCTGAAAGGGAAGACGGTCGTGTTGAACTTCTGGTTTATCGGCTGCAAACCCTGTGTATTGGAGATGCCCCACCTGAACGAGGTAGTGGCCAAGTATAAACCAGAGGAGGTAGTGTTCCTGGCGTTCGCGCTCGATCAGGAGCCGGATCTGCGTCAGTTTCTCGAGAAGCACTCTTTTAACTACAACATTGTGCCAGATGCAGGCAAAACAGCCCGTGACACCTTCGGGGTGAATGCCTTCCCCACAAGTATGGTGATTAACAAGGCCGGTGTGCTGCAGAGTTACCTTGTAGGCTACAGCGAAGATGTGGGCGAGCAACTAACAGGTATGATAGAGAAAGCAAGGCAGCACAAGTAGTTACAGGCTACGCTTTTAACTTTTTTGCTAACATACTTTAACCTCTCCTTAACCAATTCGAAACAGGCTACAGCGTAATTTTATGATGAATCTAAACGGCAAAACGATGAATTTTATTTCCACCTTAGAAACCATGGCGAAACTGGCGCTAGCCCTTCTGCTGGCGCTTTTACCACTCCACCAACTCCTGGCGCAGGAAAGTAGCAGCGAAAAAACAAAGGAACTGCGCGTCAAGATAGTCCGGGAACTGAACGGTCAGACGCAGGTAACGGACACCGTGGTGCAGGCACAGGACCAGGACCAGGAAGTGCTCATCAACTCCCTTAGAGCCCTCAAAACCGATACGGCACTGGCCCGCCGGCTGCGCACGAACCTTGGCGGCACGTTCCGGTTCGACACTACAGTGGTAGTTAAAGATATCAAAAAGAGGATCTACAGCAGTTCAGGTGCGGCGTTAGACACTGCTGAGTTCCGAAGGCTGCACGGGGATAAAATTAAAGTCTATAAGCTGGATAAAGCACTAAATACTGCCGACAGGCAAGTGTTTGTGAATCGCATCAGGACGCAGGACACAACCATGTACCGTCGTTTGCAGGAGGAGGGTGCTATTTTTTATCTAAACGGGGATAGCTTGAAAGGCATACATCATTTTGAAGTAGTTAACGGTGCGGAAACCGTAGAGATAGGGTCCGGAAATCCGGCGGTATTCTTACGAGCAGCCAAAAACAAGGACGGCGTGTTCCTGATTCACCGGGACTCTGCCGCGCTCAACCACCTGAATCCCACACGAATTGCAAAGATTGTTGTGCAGCGTGGCAACGTGATCAGCTTGGATTCTTTGAGGGGGGCAGGTGTGAAGAAAGTGCAGATCAAGATATCGAAAGACAAAGAAACGGGTGCGCAGAAAGTCTACAAAATAGATGAGCAGGGCAA
This sequence comes from Pontibacter akesuensis, assembly GCF_001611675.1. Classification (NCBI taxonomy): domain Bacteria; kingdom Pseudomonadati; phylum Bacteroidota; class Cytophagia; order Cytophagales; family Hymenobacteraceae; genus Pontibacter; species Pontibacter akesuensis. Next base: position 3,629,272 of record NZ_CP014766.1, read on the forward strand.
CGAGGTGGAGATGAAAGGGGACTACCTGAAACTGGACCACGGCGATGCCCGCATTACGATCATTATGAAGGCCAGGGTAGAGGATATCACCGCAGCCGATAAGGAAGCACTAAAGGAAGCGGGTGCCTCTGTCGAGACAAAGCCGCGAAATGAGCTGCACGTGGAGGAAATCAGCTTTTACCCCAACCCAAACAACGGGCGCTTTAACCTTAGCTTTAAGCTGGACAAGAGGAGCACCACCCGGGTAAGCGTAATGGACAGCCAGGGGAAAGAAGTATTTGTGGATACTGTGGCAGAGCCTGCAGGAGAGTACAACCGGCAGATCGATCTCACACCTTTCGGACCAGGACTATACTACCTGCAAATTGCGCAGGGGAAAAAATATCACACCAAAAGGATATTAGTGAAATAACAGAATTGCTACAAAGATGAATAAACCGAAAAGCCTGCTACTGTGTAACAGGCTTTTTTTCTGTGGCTGAACCCTGTGCCGGCTTCCTAAGTAAAAGTATACCTGTGTTTTAAAGGAGGGTGACACTTAATAGGATACCGATGCAAAATAAAAGTTTACTGACGCTGCTTTTGACTTGCCTGCTTTGCCTAAGCGCACAGGCGCAAATTCCGAAAACCTTGAATGCCACGCTGGATGGCTACAAGTACCCTTATGAGGTGAAATACTTTGAGGCCGAGGTAGAAGGCGAGAAGTATAAAATGGCTTACATGGATGTGGCGCCTACCAGGCAGGTGCAAAACCCCCAAACGGTACTGCTCCTGCACGGCAAGAACTTCTTCGGGGCTTACTGGGGCCAGACAATTAAATTCCTCACTGAAAATGGCTTTCGGGTAATCGTGCCGGATCAGGTGGGTTTCGGCAAGTCTGAAAAGCCGGAAGTATACTACAGCTTCCACCAACTGGCCCAAAATACGAAGGAGCTGCTGGAGCACCTAGGGGTAAAAAGAACAGCCGTGGTGGGTCACTCCATGGGCGGCATGGTGGCTACGCGGTTTGCCTTGCTTTACCCGGAGATGACAACGAAGCTGGTGCTGGAAAATTCCATAGGGCTGGAGGATTACCGCCTGTTCGTACCATACAAAACGCTGAACGATCTGTACCAGGAAGAGCTGAAGCGCACGCCGGAATCTATCCGCAAATACCATCAAACCTATTATACCGCCTGGAAACCTGCTTATGAGGAGTGGGTAAACGTGCCGGCCGCGCAAATTGGCCATCCGGATTATCCTAAAGTTGCCCAGGCATCGGCATTAACGTATGCCATGATTTACCAGCAGCCGGTGGTGTATGAGTTCGATGAGCTGAAGGTGCCCACACTGCTGGTGATCGGGCAGGAAGACCGCACCATTGTAGGTAAAGGCTACATCCAGGACAAGCAGAAGCTGCAGGAGCATGGGCAGTACCCGCAACTAGGCAAGCAAACAGCCAAGGCTATTCCGAACGCAAGGCTGGTGGAACTGAAGGGGGTGGGGCATATCCCGCACCTGGAGGCTCCCGAAAAGTTTGAGCAGGCGCTGCTTCAGTTTCTAAAGCAGTAGGCCGGTTAATGGTGGTGGTCGTGATCGTTGGGCTTGCTGTTGTAATTGGCGATGGTACCCAGCACAAAAAAGACAGCCCAACATAAATAAAGCGCGTTGAAATTAGCAACAGTTTTGCCCAGCAGCAGCAGGATAAGGTTGGCAACAATGGTCATCACCAAGCCTGTGGCAGCCACAAACTGGTAGGAGTTCATTTCCCGAGGGTCGTAAATTTTCGATAATTTCATGCGCTGTCAGTTCTGTTCTCCCCCCGCTAACAATTTCGGAGCAAGAGTAGTGCCTTTTGGGTAAAGGTGCGGCAAAGATAACAGAACGGTTCAGTTATTGTTACTAAAGATCAGAACCAGCTCCTTATACTTTACCGATGATGAAAAAGACCTTCCTATACTTGTTTTTACTTTTTGTTCCCGCTGCTGTTATACTTCCCGTATCAAGCGCTTCTGCCGCTGCGGTTACCCAGGATAACTTTTATACCTCCACCACAGAGCTGTTGCAGCGGCACGTAAAGCAGGGGCAGGTAAATTACAGGAGCCTGCAGCAGGACGGACAGAAGCTAAAACAACTTGTGCAGCAGGTAGCTGCCTATAATCTGAGCAATGCCTCCGCTGCTGAAAGAAAAGCTTTTTACATTAACGCCTACAACCTGCTGGTACTGCAGCAGGTGCTGGAGCATTATCCGTTAAAATCGGTGATGGACGTGAAAGGCTTTTTTGACGGGAACAAGTATAAAGTTGCCGGGGAGAGCCTGACGCTAAACCAATTGGAGAAGCAAAAGCTGCTGGAGCCATTTAATGATGCGCGGGTTCATTTCGCCGTGGTATGTGCCGCTAAGTCGTGCCCGCCCTTGCTTAGCGAGGCCTACACCCCGCAAAAGGTAGAGCAGCAGTTGCAGGCACAGGCCGAGCGTACACTGCAAGGTAAGCAGTTCATAAAGGTACAGCCCCAAAACCGTAAAGTACTGGTGTCAGAGATCTTCAACTGGTACAAGAGCGATTTTGGCAGCTCTAACAATAGCATTCTCGCCTATATAAACCGCTATCGCACACAAGCCGTTCCTAAGAATTACGACCTGGGATACTATACTTATAATTGGCAGCTGAACGATATATCAGGCAAATGATGCCATTAGTGTGAATTTTATGTTAAGCTATTCTGGGGCACACGCTAACATGTGCTGGCTATCAGCGTATATGCTAGAGAACTAAAACAAAAAGACTATGAGCAATGCTGAAGATAGAAAGCCTGAAAAGGATGATAACATAAATAACGATTACCGCGAACGCGTTGGCATGGACAACCACCCCGATCCGTCGGCCAAGCGAAATATGGGCCCCGGGGGCACAACAGAGCGTGCCGGCCAGATGGACAAGCTGGAGAACAAGCACATCGGTGGCGACGAAACCACCGGCTACGGCGCCAACGACCCAAACAGCGTAGAATCTTTTGCGCAAGGACCGGGCTTTGAGTTTGAAGGAAGCGACACCGGCATGGATGACGATGTGGCGGGTATCCGCCGTGGAGACCAGCCGCTAGGGGAGGACAAGGAAAGACCAGACGACGCAGATTACAGCCGACGGTAACAGCGGACAAGTATAAACAGGAAGGGGGGAGCCAATTGGCTCCCCCCTTCCTGTTTATAAGTTAACCATACAGCGAAGGCCCAGGGTTGGTGTTCCTTCGCTATCCTGGCTCATGTTCTAGTTCTCTGCGCCGGCGGCTACAAAGCGTGTGTGGGTATTTTCTTTCTTAAAGTTAGCATAGGCCTGCATTTGGTCAGGCTTCAGGAAGGACTGCATGTTATGGTCATACGTCTGAGCCAGCTCCTGCAGCTTCTGCTTCATCAGTTTTTCATCGCTGCCAAACTTCTGCTTTATTTCCTCCGTTTTGGCCATCAGGTCACGGTTCAAAGCTTTGAGTTGGATATAGCCGGGCTCATTAAGGCGAAGTTCAAGCGCCATCTTTCTTGTTAGCTCGGTGCATCGGGCTTCGGCTTCAGGGCTAAGGGAGCTATTGGATTGTGCAAATGAGGTCGCACAAATCATAAAAGAGGCAAACGCAACTAGTAAAAACTTTTTCATAAGGGGTGTGTTTAAGCGTAAAACAAAGGTTACATAGAAGACTTCTATATCTGCATATAGTGTTTTTGTCTTACACTGCTTACGCACCTGTTTTTGAAATAGTTGTTGGTTTTTAATATTAGATTAGTTTGAGGGAGATTAAAGTTAAAAAAGATGCCTAAATATTTATATATATATATAATACGGAATCTATACTTAGAATCAGGTATACGGTATAAACGGAAAAAGGCCACAGGTAACTGTGGCCTTTTTCCGTTTATAGAAATAAACTATTGCTGTATATAGTCTTCCTTGATGATGTTCAGTATCTCTGTGGAAAGCGGTTTAGAGAAGAATTCCTTTACATCCAGAAGGTTCTTAGCGGTGATGATGTCTTTCCTGTCTACGGCCGAGGACAGCATAAACAGGCAGCACTTGCTGGTCAGGTCCTCCGGAAACTTCTTATACTCATCCATAAACTGCCAGCCATCCATGCCCGGCATGTTGATGTCGAGGAAAATTAATTCTGGAAAGTTGCCAGGGGAGGCTGTTGCCATATCCTTCAAGTGATTCAGCGCGTCCTCAGCCCACTCAAAACTACACACCTCCTCCGCAAAATCCTCATTCTTGATTATACTCTCACAAACAAAGTTGTTTACCTGGTCATCATCAATTAAAACTACTTTCTTTAAGGTGCTCATGGTACTTCTGTAGTTTAAGGTATACATAGAAGGTAGTCCCCATCGAAGGCTGGCTCTCAACTTCAACTTTTCCTCCCAGTAATTCCGCCTGTGTCTTTACAAGGTGTAACCCTATGCCTTTGCCTTCAATCTTGTGGTGGAACCGCTTGTACAGCCCGAATACTTTTCCGTTCTGCTTCTCAAGGTCTATACCCAAACCATTATCCCGAATGCTGAGGCAAAGATAATTGTTTACCTCATAAGTATTAATGCTGACGATTAATTTTTGATCAGGCTTTCTGAATTTAATCGCGTTGGATACCAGGTTGTACAGGATGCTGTGCACATAGCTGCGAACAGCCACGGTGCTTGGTGCCAGATCAAAAGAATACGTGATGCATGCTCCGCAGGCCTCTATCTCCGGTTTCAGGGAGGCCAGCACATCGTCTGCCAACTCCTGAAAGCAAACCTGCTCCTGTGCGGCCTCAGCCTCACTGCGCATGGTGAGCAGGTCGTTCAGGTCACGGATTGTAGTGTCAAGCAGCTGAGCTGAGGTTACAATGTTGTCGATAACCAGGTTGTTGGTAGGTATCTGGGGAGTTTGCCTGTTGTAAATCGAGACAAGGCCAAGCAGGTTGGCAATTGGTGCCCGCATGTTGTGCGACACAATATAGGCGAACTGCTGCAGGTTCTGGTTCTGCTTGAGCAACTGCTCTGTCAGCTTTAGTCGCTTGGCCTCAGTCTCCTTGTTTTGAGTGATATCTGATGCGGCACCGTCTATTCGTACTACACTGCCGTTCTCATTTTTCTTGGGCGACAGGCGCAACAGCACCCATTTGATGCCTGCGTCAGGGGTTACGATTCTTGCCTCATGCTGCTGTTGCTGGCCTGCCAGCACCTTTGGCAGCACTTCCTGCAGCAGCACCTCTTTGTCGGCACTGTATATTATGTTTTGCCATATTAGCTTGTTACCGATAAAGCTCTCTTCGGAATAACCGGTCACATCACGGCATTGCGGACTCATGTAGGTCATGACAAAATCCGTATCGGTGGAGAAGATAACCTCAGGGATATTTTCTATCGTTGACTGCAGTAGGTTTTTGGCCTCTGTTACGTCCCGCTCTGCAAGTTTCCTGTCCGTAATGTCCTGAGTAGTGCCTGTTACGAGTACAGGGTTCCCTTCCTCGTCGCAAATTGTTTCGGTGATGTGGTACAGGTATTTGGTGCTGCCATCCTGCAGGATAATCCGGTGCTCATACGTCAGGTCTTCCTTGCCACAGGCAATGTCGGCTACAAGTTTAAGGGTGGCCTGGCTGTCCCCGGGGTGCAGGAACGGAGCCAGACTGCGCAGCGTCGGAACAAAGTCGGGATATGCAAAGCCGCAGAGATCGTAGAGCGTTCGGGACATGGTGAGCACGTCTTTCTGCAGATCATACTCCCAACTGCCAATTTTGGCGAGACGCTGGGCCTTGGCCAACTGCGTTTCATTTCTTTTGATGGTCTCAATGGCCCTTTTTTGATCTGTCCGGTTGTAGACACTAAGCGTTACGTTGATTACCTGGCCCTTGCCATCAAAAACAGGCTTGAAGGTGATCTCGTGCCAGAAACCACCGGTTCCCTGCTCATACTGGATCGTCAGGCCCTGCATGGCCTTTGCATGGTTGTCGCGGAACTGCCCCTGCTGTTCAGGGTCAATGATGTCCAATATGTCCTGGCCTGTGGCCAACTCCTGGAGCGAAAGCCGCTGCACTTCTTCCTGTGCCACTGCATTGAAGGCAACGATACGTCGTTGGGTATCCAGCAGGTAGATCGCCTGAGGTGAGCTGTCGAGCAGTGCGCGCAGGTTTGCCTCGTTGCGGGTAAGCTGCTCCTGCGCCTCTTTCTGGCCGGAAATATCAATAAAAGTTCCGTTCCAGGTGACGGTACCCTTGCCCTTGCAGGTAGGCAGGCTGTGCCCACGCACCCATCCATACTTGTTCAGGTCAGGTTTCCAAACGCGTAACTCTGCTATCCAGGGGGTCAGGTTCAGGTATGAATCGAGGATGGACTGATGTACAGTTGGCAGGTCGTCCGGGTGCAGGTTACTGAAAAGAATCGAAGGGTCCTGGTAAACCTCTGCCGGCGCCACGCCACATAAATTGGTGATGCCCTCGCTCACGTATGGAAAGCTGGTGGAATGATCAGGGCCCATCTGAAACTGGAACACAGCACCGGGCAAGCTGGAACTAACCTCGTGAAGCTGTCTGGCACTTTTTTCCATCTGTTCCATAGCCTGCTCTCTCTCCTGCACATTCACAGCCACCACCAGCCTTGGATATATGCCGTTCTGCCTCGGCAGAGCGTGCGATTTCAGCTCTACCTTAAACAAATGCCCATCTTTGTGCTTGTGGATGTAACCTTTGCTGCCGGCATCAGAGGCTTTATCGATAGAATGCATGCGCTGCATAAGTTTTTCAACCTCTTCCTCAGGCCTTATATCGAGCAGCGTCATGCCCATAAATTCCTCCCGGGTATAGCCATACTCCTGCACCGCCGCCTTGTTTACCTCTAAAAAGCGGAGGGAGCTTTGGTCATAGACCCACATGGGCACCGGGTTTCTGTTAAATAGCCGCTTGTACTGCATCTGGCTATCCTCGAGTGCCTGCTGCAGCTCCTTACGCTCGTTTACCTCCTCATTCAGGGTGTTGTTTTCCTGGTGCAGTCGCTTGAAAACCTTGGACAGCACAAAAGCGGCCCACACCGAGGCGGAAATGGCCAGCAACAGCAGTAAGGCATAGTCATCAACAATAGACGAAAACCCGGAAATTGCCTCCTGTGTGCGCTTTCTGGAGGAGCTGGCAATGCCATCGCTAAGCTTTACTAACTTTAACTGGTGACTGCTGTAAAAAGGAGCAAGTGTGCCCTTTGCATAGGATTGCGCTTCTGCAGTCAACTTCATGTCGCTGAGCGTGAGCAGACTATCTGCCTGCATTTTGTATTGCCTGCGCTCTTCTACAAGCTCTTTTAGTAGCTGTCTGCGGGCCGTATCTACAATTATAGCGTCCAGTTCGAGGAGAATGGCCTCATTTTCCATGGTTATAACGGCTACCTCCTGGCGCAAGCTGTTTTTAGTGGCGGCGCTGTCGGCAAGCAGGTGCAGTTGGAGCAAGGTCTGTGTTTGCTCCTTGTTATTAAGCAGCTCATTGACGAGCTCCAGCTGCTTATAGGTGCGGAACACGTTGTTACTGTACTCGTTTCGCACCTGGTTTGCCCGTATGTAAGAATAAAGGCAAACGCCTACGAGCACCACTACCAATAGCAGGAAAGAAACACCTAGAGAGCGTATGGTCAGTTGGTGCCTGCTGTTGCCGCTTTGTTTGTTCGTTTTCAAGCTAAGGGTGTACAATAGTTTGGGTACGGCTTCGGAAAGCCTTGTAAGTATAAAGTCTAATATACAGGAGTTATATGTTTTGTGCAACAACCAGATAAGTTGTCCTGCCCGTAAAGATAGGCTATAAGACACAAAAGTAGTGACATATATTTAAAAGACCCCATAAAACCGAGGACTATTAGTAGAAACAGGATCGATTCTAAAATTATACTTATATTTTATAGAATGAATAAAATACAATTGGTGCTGGGCGCTTGATTGCCCTGTTGAGAAAAACTATGTAACATTATTATAAAATTATGTAATACCCCAGCCTCTTGCCTGAAGTATCTTTGTAGGGAACAGAAAATCAAACTATGGCAACGTTAGCAGACATAAAACTGGAAAAGGTAACTTATCCCGTAGAGGGCATGACCTGTGCCTCCTGCGCCAACAGCATTCAGAGTATGCTCAATGCGCGCGAAGGAGTGCAGGAGGCGAGCGTAAACTTTGCAAGCAAAACAGTGCAGGTAGCTTATGCACCGAGTGAGGTAACACCTGCGCAGCTGCGCGAGACGGTGCAGGAAATCGGGTTTGATATACTTATAGAGGAGCAGACGCAAGAGGAGCTGGAGGAGCGGCAGGAAAAGGCCCTGGCTACCCTGAAGCGAAAAACCATAGTGGCGGGAGTTCTGGCGTTGCCGGTCTTCGTGCTGGGTATGTTCTTCCACGGCGCCTTTGCCTGGGGTAACTGGGCCATGCTTATACTTACCACACCCGTGATACTATGGGCAGGGCAGCGCTTCTTCACTGGGGCCTGGGCGCAGGCAAAGCATTTCCGGGCGAACATGGATACGCTGGTGGCGCTTAGCACCGGCATTGCCTTTGCTTTCAGTGTTTTTAATACGGTGTACCCCCAGTTCTTTTTGAGCCGGGGCCTGATGCCGCACGTGTACTACGAGGCGGTGGCCGTGATCATTGCGTTTATACTTCTGGGTAAGTACCTGGAGGAGGGGGCCAAGGATCGCAGTTCTACGGCGATCAAAAAGCTGATGGGCCTGCAGCCCAAGAGCGTGCGTGTGCTCCGCAATGGCACCGAGATGGAAATAAAAATAGAAGAGGTACAGCTAGGAGACCGCGTAGTGCTGTTGCCCGGCGAGCGCATACCGGTGGATGGAGAGGTGGCAGCAGGCAGCACGTACGTGGATGAAAGCATGTTAAGTGGCGAGCCGCTGCCCGTGCAGAAACAGGCGGGGGATCTGCTGTATGCCGGTACCATTAACCAAAAAGGAAGTGTGCAGCTTATTGCCCGGAAAACAGGTGGCGAAACAATGCTGGCCCATATCATCAAACTGGTGCAGGAGGCGCAGGGGAGCAAAGCGCCTGTGCAGAAACTGGTGGATAAGATTGCCGGTATCTTTGTGCCGATTGTGTTGGTCATCGCACTACTGACATTTGCCGCCTGGCTACTTTTTGGTGGGGAATCCTACTTGTCGGAGGCGCTGCTGTCCACTATTTCGGTACTGGTGATTGCCTGTCCCTGTGCCCTGGGCCTTGCCACGCCAACGGCTATTATGGTGGGTGTAGGCAGGGGCGCCGAGAATGGCATTTTGATCAAAGACGCAGAGAGCCTGGAGCACGCCCATAAAGTTAACGCTGTTATCCTGGATAAGACGGGTACAATTACGTTAGGCAAGCCTTCGGTAACCGATAGTGTGTGGGCGCATGAAGTTGAGGAGCAGGGCAAGCTGGAGAGACTTTTCTTCTCCATGGAGGCACAATCCGAACATCCTATCGCCCAGGCCATCTATACTTATTATAAAGAACAGGGGCAGCAGGCGCTGCAGCCGGACAGCTTCAACAGTTTAACCGGTCTGGGAATTGAAGCGACCTATGCGGGCACAACCTACTATGCCGGTAACGAAAAGCTGTTGCGGCAGCAAGGCGTAAACCTACCGGAGCACCTGTTACAGGCGGCCCGCAAACTGCAGCAGGACGCGAAAACGGCTATCTTCTTTGCGGATGCCGTACAGGCACTGGCTGTTTTTGCCGTAAGCGACCCTGTAAAGCCTACGGCTGCCGAGGGCATAAAGGCCTTGCATGATGCCGGTCTGGAAGTATACATGTTGACGGGCGACAACATTCAGACAGCCACGGCTGTGGCTAAGCAGGTAGGAGTGGCGCATTATCAGGCAGAACTGCTGCCAAACGATAAGGCCGCCTTTGTGAAAAAGCTGCAGTCAGAAGGAAAAGTGGTAGCGATGGTGGGAGATGGCATAAACGATGCACAGGCCCTTGCCACGGCCGATGTAAGCATAGCCATGGGCCAGGGCACCGATGTGGCCATGGATGTGGCCGGAATTACCCTCATGCGCTCTGACCTGACCCAGGTTGCCAAGGCGGTAACACTGTCGCGGGCCACGGTGCAGACGATTCGGCAGAACCTGTTCTGGGCCTTTTTCTACAACGTGATCTGTATTCCCGTGGCAGCCGGTGTGCTGTTCCCGTTCACAGGCTTCCTGTTGAGCCCGATGGTAGCTGGGGCTGCCATGGCCCTGAGTTCCGTGTCGGTTGTAACAAACAGCCTCCGCTTGCGTGCCCGTAAATTATAAAGTGTAATTAATATGTTAAACAGATAAATGCATACGTATGGAAACCTTTAAATTTAAAACCAACATCAACTGCGGAAACTGTGTGAAAGCCGTTACGCCCCATTTAAATAAATTAGAAGGCATTCAGGAATGGACGGTGGATACCAACAACCCCAATAAAGTGCTGGAGGTGAAAGCTGACTCAGCTGATGCCCAGGAAATCAAAAGCACGGTAGAGCGTGCCGGGTTTGAGGCAGAGTTAATATAATTCTGAAACCGTGTGGAAAGCTTTCTGGTGCTTTGCAAGCTGTCTTATACTTGAAAGAGCATGTCAACAGCAGGAGGGGAGTAACGGTAGAATGTTTTAAACCAGATGGGCTAGCCGAGTAATCGGCTAGCCCATCTGGTTTATAGAACCGCTATGCGTTGGAAGAACGGCGAACGTGGTATTTCTGTAACAGAGCCAGGCAGGTAAAGGATACAGCGCATAACAGGAGGCCCAAAGATTCACGCGCTTCTTCGATGTGCTTAATGTCGCCACCGCCAATACGGATACCTTCGAAACGCGCTGGCCACACGAAGATGGCGCAAGCAATATACAAAGCGGCTGCTAACCAAAGTATTGCAGGTGCGGTTTTATTAGCTGCGGCCATAAAGCAGGCCAGCGCCGCCATACCATAGGCCACCATCCATATAAGAGGATCGGGATCATTGTACTGTAGCACCACAAAGAGCAGGTACAGCACTCCAAAGGACAACCCCATAATTTTTAGAAGCATCATAAGCACGAGGTTAGTTTGTTGATCTACTCCTATCTACTTTGATGGCATAGGTGATTAGTATACAAATAAAATAAAAAAGCGAGCTAAAGTGCCTGTTTGTTTGCCAACCTTTGCTGCAATAGCGGGCTATCCATGAAGTATCAGTTCTAGGGGTTGTTTATCTGTTGTGATTTAAACCTTGGCATACGCATTGAGTGCCAGGTGTTTGCAATAATTAGGTTGTTAACAAGAACCTTAAAACAAGTGCCGCTCCAGGAAAAATCGAAGTTGGAATCATGCTTGATGTTACTGTTTAAGCGGTATGAAATATAGCTGCCTAAGATTTGTGTTAAGGGCAAAAGCATAGTTAAGTAGGAACCGACCCTAAGGTATGAGAAGCAAAAAAAATTATTAACTGCAATTGGATGCTGGCTCTAATAGCGCTAAAAGTGAAAACAAGCTGCTCTCCTGCCCCTAAAGTTTTGTACCATTGGTACCATCCCTAACAATTCAGTCTGCAAACGCTGCCAATACTTGTAAGTAGATTTTGTCTGTCCTGTCTGATTCACTGCATTATACAGTTTCGGTTATTTCCTGTCAATCGTAAGGCGATTCTCCTGTACTTCAAGAGCATGCATGATTGAGCTTGCCCAAGTATAGGCTGCCCATCACAAGGTGCGTACGGCTTCAATAGTACATAATCCTGCTGGAAGCAAGCACAACGCTACACATTACCAGCTTTTATGAAGTATTGACCGCATTACCCCTTCCTTAAAATAGTTCAGCATATAGGTCTCCAAACCTGCTCGTTTATTAGATGAATTATGAACGTATGGTAGACAGGGCGCGTTGAAGACTGAAAATTCATCGGAAGGAGGGTGACGATCGCGCTATTTAAAATATAACTATTCGGCTATTAAATATTCTTAATTAATTGCTGGCACCTTAACTCACTACTGTAGCAATTCTGTTGGCGTGGGCCCTTAAACTAATGGCTAAATCCATTTGAAGAAGCGTGCACGAAGTATAAAGCACCTGCCAGAATACAAAAAAAAATTCGTTCTGAATCAGGCGTGAAAGCTGTATACATTAAAATATTTCTATATTAAAAACAGCGGATTAGTGTTGGGGTGTATGTGGGATTTCAGTGCAATTTGCCGTAAAAAATCAAATAGACAAACAATTAAATATATATTAATATTCTATTTTCTATATATAAACTTATTTCTTTTTATTAATACAACTTAGTAAAATCACAAACCTTCCTGGCTACAAAGCGTATTTTTAGTTATCTGCATAAGGCGCAGCTTCTAGCTCGCCGGAACGGATAGAAAGCAGTAAAGAAAAGACGCACCGTTAGTGTTTTTTCTGCTGACACCAAAGATCAATACAGACTGAATTTACCTTTAACTAATTGCTCTTAAAATGCACCATTAACCACTACCAAGTATGACGGCTTTCTGTGATGAGGAAACTGGCAGCATGAAAGAACAAGAAAGATTATAATATGATTAAATAAGTACCTGACTCCAATGAACAAATACAGACATTACTATAGCTTCAATAGAGTTCTTCTGTTGATTCTCGACGTTACCCTTATTGCACTTGCCTTCAAACTTTCGAACCTTGTACGGTACGGCGATCTGGACCTTGAGCACGAATACAACATCTTCTTTGTGTTGTTTGCACTCGTGTGGTGGATTGTTTCCGGGTTCTCTAATTTCCTGGTACGTGTAGACGGAATGCTGACTCTAAACAGAAAGCTGTCGAACCTGATAAATGCTTTCCTGATGCACGCCCTCGTGCTGGCAAGCTGTATCGTAATCTTCAACCTCGAAGAACTATCGCGACTCCTGCTGCTTTACACATACTTGTCAACCGTGATGCTGATAGGGTTTAGCCGCCTTATTCTGCTCCAGGTGTACCAGTACTTCACCAATGCCGACATGGCCCACACACGTTACGTGATTGTGGGAAGCGGCCAGGCTGCTACGGCGCTGCACCAGACGCTGGACCACAACGACGAATTGGGTACGAAATTTATGGGCTTTTTCGATGACAACGTTTCGGAAGGACACCCTTATTATAGCCAAGTGAAAGGTGATCTAAGCGAGTTAAAGGAGTTTTGCCTGCGCCACAGCATCGACGAGATCTACTATACCAAGCCGCTTACGGATAAGAGCCAGATTGATGACCTGACCCAGTTTGCGGACGACAATTTCTGCTATTTCCGCATCGTGCCGGATTTCAGCGCGATCGTGGAAAGAGAAGTGAACATGTACTTCTACCATAACATCCCAATGATCAGCGTGCGCAAGGAGCCTTTGGAGCTTGCATCTAACCGTGTGGTGAAGCGCATTTTTGATATAGCCTTCTCTCTGGCTGTCATACTGTTTATCTTCCCGATACTGTTGCCGCTGATCGCACTTGCCGTGAAACTGGAGTCAAAAGGCCCCGTGTTCTTTAAGCAGCTGCGCCCGGGTAAAAAGAACAAGCTGTTCGTGTGCTACAAGTTCCGAACCATGCGTGTAAATAACAATACAGAGTTACAGGCTACTAAAAACGACCCGCGCATTACCCGTGTAGGTGCCTTCCTGCGCAAAACGAACCTTGACGAGTTACCGCAGTTCTTTAACGTGCTGCTAGGCGATATGTCCGTAGTGGGACCACGTCCGAACCTGGTGTCTCAGCTGGATCATTATTCAAAAGTTATCACCAAGTATAAAATGCGCCATTTCGTAACACCGGGTATCACGGGTTACGCACAGGTTAGCGGCTTCCGCGGCGAGACCAAGGAGATGCACCTGATGGAGAAGCGTGTGGAGTACGATGTGAAGTATATGGAAAACTGGAGCTTCATGATGGATATGAAGATAATTTTCCTGACAGTTTGGAACATGATCAAAGGCGAGAAGAATGCTTACTAACACCTTAGAGCCCGTACAAGTAATTGCCGCCGAGCCTCCGATCAGAGTTAAACGAAAGCTGCTAAACTCCCTGATTTCAGCGGGATCGTTTGATGATTTCGTAAACCAGGTGTTCTGGCTGGCAGAGAATAAATACTCTTCCTATGTTTGCTTCGCCAATGTGCACATGCTGATGGAGGCAAAGCAGGATGCTGCCTTTTCAGAAGTACTGAACAATGCCGACCTGGCTGCGCCCGACGGAGGGCCGGTTTCGAAGCTCATGAAGTTGCTTTACGGAGAGAGCCAGGACCGCGTGCCGGGTATGGACCTGCTGCCGCGCTTGCTGCAGGAAGCACAGGCAAGAGGCAAGTCAGTGTTCTTTTACGGGTCAACCGACGATGTGCTGCAGGCAGTAGCAGCCCGAGCGAACGCAGATCTTCCTGATCTACGCATTGCCGGCACCTACTCACCGCCTTTCCGGCAGCTAAGTGAGGAAGAGGACCAGGAAATTATCCGGATGATAAACAGCTCTGGGGCCGATTTGGTGTTTGTGGCGCTCGGCTGTCCGAAACAGGAGCGCTGGATGGCGGCACACAAAGGAAAAGTAAATGCCTGCATGCTAGGCGTAGGACAGGCCTACATGACGTATGCCGGCTTAGAAAAGCGTTTGCCACAGTGGGCCCGCGATTTAAGCTTGGAGTGGACTTACCGTTTGTGGCAGGAGCCGCGCCGCCTCTGGAAGCGCTATCTACTTACAAACAGCCTATTTGTGTTTGAAGTAATGAAGCTGCTTGCTAAAGGCAAAGGCCGTCATTCTGAAAGCAGCAACTAATACGATACCATATAGAGCGGCAGGTAAACTTTACCTGCCGCTCTACTTTCTTCTACGCTGCGGTGCCAGTACGTTTCAACTCAACTAACGTAGTGCCCACACCCTTTTACAAGTATAAAGTGCACTGTCCAACCTGATTTGTACCCATTTTTTTCAGCTTGAGATGCAGCATTTACCTGCCGTTTCAATGTTTGACCACAAAAACATTCTTTTTTAACTCAATTTCTAATTTCTAAACATCAAAATATAGAATTTTCCGTATTTGTTTAAAGACAGTTTTTTAGACAGGAATAACATATAATTCACCACCACAGAACACAACCTAAAAACCCTTACTATAGATGAAAGCAGTTATCCTTGCCGGCGGCTACGGTACAAGAATCAGCGAAGAAAGCGGTGTGCGACCTAAACCCATGGTCGAGATTGGAGGCAAACCTATCCTCTGGCATATCATGAAGATCTACTCGCATTACAACATTGATGAGTTTATCATTTGCTGCGGATACAAAGGCCATATTATAAAAGAATATTTTGCCAACTATTGCCTCTACAACTCCGATGTAACCTTCGACATGCGTAAAAACGGCATGGAGGTGCATAAGAACAATACCGAGTCCTGGAAAGTTACGCTGGTGGATACCGGTGAGGGCACAATGACTGGTGGCCGTCTGAAGCGCGTGCAGGAGTATGTGGGCGACGAGACGTTCTGCCTGACTTACGGTGACGGAGTGAGCGATGTGGATATTTCAGAGGCTATCGCCTACCACAAATCTCAGGGCACCAAGGCTACGCTTACAGCTGTGCAACAGCCTGGCCGTTTTGGCGCGTTCACACTCACTACCGAGGCAACCAAAGTTCCTCAATTCAAAGAAAAGCCATCAGGAGGCGATATGCCCTGGATTAACGGGGGCTTTTTCGTGCTGGAGCCAAGCGTATTCGATTATATCGACGATGACAGCACCGTGTTTGAGCGCGGCCCGCTGGAGAACCTGGCTGAGGAGGGGGAGCTTTCAGCTTACCGCCACCGGGGCTTCTGGCAGCCAATGGACACGCTCCGCGACAAGCACCTGCTGGAGGACCTGTGGCAGGAGGGCAAAGCGCCGTGGAAAGTGTGGAACAAAGCCATGACCGAGGCAGTACAATAAGCGAGGCTGTGAGCTATCAAATCAGAACCTTAAACCCTCTTCATATAAAATCTCATCATGAAAATACTTATAACCGGTAACATGGGCTATGTTGGGCCCGGTGTGGTAGAACGCTTGCGTGCCGCGCATCCCGATGCCACGCTTATAGGCTACGATATGGCCTACTTTGCAACTTGCCTTACGGATGCGCCTATACTTCCAGAAAGCAGACTAGATGTACAGCTTTACGGTGACGTGCGCACCATGCCAGCCGAAGTGCTGGAAGGTGTAGATGCCGTAGTGCACCTGGCTGCCATCTCAAACGACCCGATGGGAAACAAGTTTGAGGAGGTGACCATGGAAGTTAACTATAAGTCCAGTGTTCGCATAGCCGAAATGGCCAAGGCAGCCGGCGTGAAAAACTATGTATTTGCCTCTAGCTGCAGCATGTACGGCGCTGCCGAAGACAAGCCCAAAACAGAGGATTCGACGCTGAACCCGCTTACTGCCTACGCCCGCTCAAAAGTGGCAACGGAAAAAGACTTGCAGCCGCTTGCCGGTGATGGCTTCACCGTAACCTGCCTGCGTTTCGCCACCGCTTGCGGCATGAGCGACCGCCTGCGCCTGGACCTGGTGCTGAACGACTTTGTGGCAAGTGCCGTGGCTACACGCAAAATCAATATTCTTAGCGACGGTACGCCGTGGCGCCCATTAATCCACGTAAAAGACATGGCACGCGCCATTGAGTGGGCCGTGACACGACAGCCATCGAACGGTGGCGAGTTTTTGGCAGTGAACACCGGCTCTAATGAGTGGAACTACCAAGTATACGAACTGGCTAATGCCGTATCGGAAGTGATGCCGGGGGTGGATGTGACCGTAAACAAAGATGCCGCACCGGATAAGCGCTCTTATAAAGTTAACTTCGATCTGTTCAGAGAACTGGCTCCGGACTACCTGCCGCAGTACACGCTAACACATGCTATACAGGAGCTGCACGCCGGTTTGCAGGCCATGGAATTCAAGGACGGAGATTTCCGCAACTCGCAGCTCATGCGCCTGATGGTGCTGAACAGCCTGATGGAGAACAACAAGATCAACGAGCAACTGCAGTGGGAGCAGCGTAAATCCGACGTATTACAAACTGTATAAGCCTTTATACTTACTATGATATTTACAGAGACCAAGCTTAAAGGCGCCTTTATACTTGATGTAAAGCGCCTGGAGGATGAGCGCGGCTTTTTTGGCCGCTCGTTCTGCCAAAACGAGTTTGAGGAGCATGGTTTGAGTGCCAACGTGCGACAGACGAACGTTTCCTACAACAAAAAGAAGGGAACCCTTCGTGGCATGCACATGCAGTTGGCCCCGAATGAGGAGTCGAAACTGGTGCGCTGCACCCGCGGCGCCATTTACGATGTGATTATAGACATGCGTCCAGATTCTGAAACGTACAAACAGTGGATCGGCGTGGAACTGACTGCCGATAATTACCGCATGCTGTTTGTGCCGGAGGGATTTGCGCATGGGTTTATCACGCTGGAAGACAACACCGACGTAACGTACCAGGTAACTGAATTCTATACACCGGGAGCCGAGCGCGGCATCCGCTGGAACGATCCTGCCTTCAATATTGAGTGGCCGATTGAGCCGGTAGTGATTTCAGAGAAAGATCAGGCGCATCCTGATTTTGTGGAAGCGCAGGAGGCACAAAAGGGAAAGCAGCTGGCGTAAGGCCAGCGCTTCATCTAACTAAATTAAAATTTCAACAGCATGATTATAGTTGATACCGCCTTAGCAAAGCGCCAGGCCGAGGGCAACCCGATTCGGGTAGCCATGGTGGGGGCAGGCTTTATGGGCAAAGGCATAGCGTTGCAGATTTGCAAGTATACCCAGGGAATGGAACTGGTGGCCATTTCTAACCGCACCCTCGACAAAGCCCGGCAGGCCTACGCAGACGCTGGGGTGCAGCAGGCAGAGGAGGTAAACTCCATCGCCGATCTGGAAGAGAACATTCGCCAGGGCAAGTATAGCATCACCGAAGATGCCCTGCTGCTTTGCCAGGCCGAAGGCATCGATGCAGTAATAGAAGTGACCGGTGCCGTGGAATTCGGCACAAACATAGCTTTAACAGCTATACAGAACGGCAAGCATATCATTATGATGAATGCCGAAGTGGATGGCACCGTTGGACCAATTCTGAAAGTATATGCCGACAAAGCCGGCGTTGTTTTCACTAATGCCGACGGTGACCAGCCGGGCGTTACCATGAACCTTTTCCGTTTTGTGAAGGGGCTGGGCGTGAAACCGGTGCTGTGCGGCAACATCAAAGGCCTGCACGACCCGTACCGTAACCCTACCACACAGGAAGGCTTCGCCAAGAAATGGGGCCAGAACCCGGCGATGGTTACATCGTTTGCAGATGGCAGCAAAATATCTTTTGAGCAGGCTATCATTGCTAACGGAACAGGAATGCGTGTGGCCAAGCGCGGCATGCACGGTCCTACTGTACTGGGCGGCACTACTTTGAAAGAGTGTGTGCACAGCCTGTACCCGCTGGAGGATCTGGTGCAAGGACCGGGCATTGTTGATTATGTGGTAGGAGCGGAGCCGGGACCAGGCGTGTTTGTACTTGGTACGCACGATGACCCGATTCAGCAGCACTACCTGAACCTGTACAAACTGGGCGAGGGTCCGCTATACTTGTTCTACACGCCTTACCACCTGTGCCACTTTGAGGTACCGAATACCGTGGCGCGTGCCGTCCTTTTCCAGGATGCGGCCTTAACCCCGATGGGGGCACCGCAGGTTTCGGTGGTTGCGGCTGCCAAAATAGACCTGAAGGCAGGGGAGGAAATAGATGGCATTGGCCACTACATGACTTATGGGCTTTGCGAAAACGCCGATACAACCGCTGCAGAACGTTTGCTGCCAATTGGAATTGCAGAAGGCTGCGTGCTGAAGCGCGACATCCCAAAAGACCAGGTGATCACATATGATGACGTGGTACTGCCGGAAGGCCGTTTGGTGGACAGGCTATTGCAGGAACAGGCTGTGTACTTCTCCACAACAGATGAAGCGACACGTGATAACGTGCTGCAGCACCTGCAACGATCAGAGGCATCTATTTCATAGAACAGAAGTATAAAACTGACGTTTAAATAAACCCATAGTAGCCGCGCATCGCAGACCACAGGTAGCGGTGCGCGGCTTTTTTAAGCACCTTATGCCAGCAGACATTGTAGGTTTGATTCCGGCTGCCGGGCAGGGCTCGCGGCTCGCGCCCATACCCTGCAGCAAAGAGCTGTTTCCGGTTGGCTTTGCGGCGCACCCGGAGCATGGTGCACCGCACCCGAAAGTGGTGTCGCAGTATTTGCTGGAGCACATGCAACGGGCTGGGGCCGCACAGGTGTACTTTATACTTCGCAAAGGCAAGTGGGATATTCCGGACTACTTTGGCGACGGCAGCCAACTTGGCTTGCAGTTGGGCTACCTGATCATGCAGCGGCCGTATGGCACGCCCTATTCGCTGGACCAGAGTTACGGCTTTGTGCAGGGCAAGCAGGTGGTGTTTGGCTTCCCGGACATCCTGTTTACACCCGAAGATGCCTTTGCCCAGCTGCTACAGCAGCAATCTGAAACGCAGGCCGATGTGGTGCTGGGCTGCTTTAAAGTAACTGACCCCTCCAAGTGGGATGTGGTAGATCTGGCAGAAAACGGACAGGTAAAACACATAATCCGGAAACCCGCACACTCTGCCCTTATTTACGGTTGGGCCATTGCCTGCTGGGGACCACGGTTCACCGAATTCATGCACCTATACCTGCAGCAGGAGGAGGCGGAGCTTTATGCTTCGGGAAGAGAACTAAGCGTGGGGGAGGTGGTACAGGCGGCGATCAAAGAGGGGCTGCTGGTGCAAAGCCTGTGTTTCGACAGCGGCAGTTGCCTAGATGTAGGCACGCCGGAAGACCTGCGAAAGGCTATCAAATCACTTATTTAATTCAATTCGCGCATGCGCATACTTCAGGTTCACAACCACTATAAAATATCAGCCGGAGAAGATACTGTTTTCTTTGCAGAGGCGGCTTTGCTGGAGGAGCACGGCCACCAGGTGGAAAGGCTGACCTTATCGAACAGGAATGTTAATTCTTTATCTGAAAAACTACGATCAGCGCTGGGAGTAGTGTATAACCAACGTAGTGCCCAGTTGGTGGAGGACAAGATAATAGCTTTCCGGCCGGACGTGGTGCACGTACATAATTTCTTCCCGCTGATTTCCCCGGCTGTTTTCTACGTGGCCAAAAAGCTGCGTGTACCCGTCGTGATGACGCTTCACAACTACCGGCTCGTGTGCCCCAGCGCTTACCTGCATTACAACGGGCGGGTGCACATGGAAAACGTGCAAAAGGTATTTCCTATGGGCGCTATTTTGGACGGTGCTTACCGCGACTCCAGGTTTCAGACTGCCTCCGTTGTTCTGGCTACAGGCGTTCATAAGCTCCTGGGCACGTGGCGAAGCAAAGTAGACCGCTTTATCACGCTAACCAGCGGTGCCGCCGACCTGTTTCTGCATTCCTCGTTAAAGCTAAGACCGGAGCAGTTGGTAGTAAAACCAAATTTCACAGCAGATCTTGGTGTAAGCGCCTCTGAAAGAGAAGACTTCTTTCTTTACGTGGGCCGGCTCTCGCCCGAAAAGGGGGTTAGCACCTTGCTGAAAGCTTGTGAGCAGCACCCTTTTAAACTAAAGGTAATAGGGGATGGGTCGATGCGGGCGGAGGTGGAGGCTTTTGCGGCGAATCATCCGCAGGTGGAGTATCTTGGTTATCAAAAGATTGAAAGGGTAGTGGAGGAGCTGAAGAAGACACGGGCGTTGATTTTCACTTCAGAGTGGCCCGAGATGTTCGGCATGTCCATTATAGAAGCCTTCTCTACCGGTACACCGGTGATTTCCTCCAACATAGGCGGCGGCGGACAACTCGTGCGACACGGACACAATGGACTGCATTACGAGCCTGGCAACGCCAATGAACTGGTGCGCCAGTTAAAGACAATCGGGCTTGATCCTCAATATGCGCAGCACCTGGGGCAGAATGCCCGCCGCGACTACGAGGCCAACTACACGCCTGAGGCTAACTACAAACTGCTGCTACAGATTTACCAGGAGGTGGCAGGCCAAAAGCAAAAGCCTGCATCCGAAACAACGTTTCAAACGCAGGCTTTATAGTATAGCCGCTTAGCTTCAACTTAAACTGGCTGCACTCTTTTGTGCCTTTTCTTTGTCTCTAGCATTTCCAGCATCTCCACCACCTTGTCAGTCTCAACCAACAGGTGCTCGTGCTGTCCCTGGTCTGCGTTGCGCACTTTTTTCTTGCCTTTGCAAATAATGTACTGGTAGTCCAGTTCAATTTTAGAGGCAATATCGTAGAAAGGCTCAATTACAAACCCCTCATTAAAAATCTCTATCATCTTGGTGCCGGGCTTGCAGAAAAACATGCTGATCAGACCCGCGCCCGTGGCGCCCACCACTACTTTGGCTTTGGAGAACAGCTGTATTTTCTGTTTTATACTTAGCTGGCTCGAAATAACTGTTTTGAAGCCATAGGGTTCCAGTGCCTCCAGCAACTCCTGCTCATTCAGTACATTCCGAATCTTGGAGTCCGAGCGGCTGATGTAGAGGTATGGCGTATCAGTAACCGCAGCAGCGGTCTCTTCGGCTGCATAAGGCATAAACGAGTCCTGAATGTAGTTGCACAGCCATTTGGGCACCAATGTATGGTTGCCGCGGGGGGCTGTAGAAGCTACTACGTTGTCAGCGGTAATGTGCGGGTACATATCACCGGTGATGATCTTTTCCTCCGGAATGCCCAATAACTCCAGCGTTTCTGTTTGATAGCTATAGCGGGTACTCGGTAGGTAAAACCAGTCTACTTTGTCGTAGAGGCCGCTTTCACGGAGCAGGTGCAGGCGGGGCAGCACATCAATAAACCAGTGCCCGATGTTGTTTATGCCTGCGCCCCCGGTAAGTAGCGAGAACACGGTGCCCTCTATCTTTACAGGCGGCTTAAAGAAGCGCTGCTCGAAGATATTGTTCAGGTTTGGCTCTGACACCTTGCCATTTACAAGGCTTAGTGAAACGTTCTCTATCAAACGGTTGTATTGCGAA
Source organism: Pontibacter akesuensis (assembly GCF_001611675.1). Lineage (NCBI taxonomy): Bacteria > Pseudomonadati > Bacteroidota > Cytophagia > Cytophagales > Hymenobacteraceae > Pontibacter > Pontibacter akesuensis. Next base: position 3,651,283 of record NZ_CP014766.1, read on the forward strand.
ACAACCGCAATGCTGCTGTCATTGTCTGTGTAAATCCGTCCGTTTGGCACTTCCAGCACCATATAGTCGGTCTGCACTGTCCTTTTGGGTTTCCAATAGGGAGAGCACGCTTCATACAACTCCTCTGATATATCCAGAGTGGTGGTCAAATCAGGGTAAATCGGGTGTATATAAAATTCACGGGGATTATTAACCGATAAATCACTCAGATTTATTCTGCAAACGTCACTGGGCCTGTACTGGGTGTTGTAAGGCACGATCTTCCCTAAAATCTTCTTTAACCTCTTTACCCCCTTGTCATAGTAAGCCTTCATGTTTCTGGGTTATGGGTTTTTCGCGTTGTATTCAATTCCAGCCAAAGCCAGAGTTACTCGTTCTTTAAATTTACAAGCATGCTCTGCTCGTCACTTCTATTTTTCTCTACCTTCAACTCCGCTACTGTGGCGTGCTGAGTTAACAGCTTTGCAGCTACTTTTACGGCTACTTCATTCCAATGGGCATCATCAGCCGGATAAAGCTGTACCTGCTCCTGCTGATAAAGCTTGTTAAACGATTCCTGCAGGTCTACATACGGTACGCCCCGCTCTTCCAATTTAGCGTACAGTCGCGGCAGAAAAGTAGCTTTTTTCTTAGACGGAAGCAGCTGGTAATAAATATTTTCTTTGTTCGGGATGGGAAGGAACAGAAACTGTATTCCACGCTCCTGCAGGGCTTTCTGGTAGCCTTGCAGCACGTCCGCTATCTGCTCTATCTCCTCCTCGCTGTAAGTGCGGTTTGCCGTATCACCCTCTATAAAAAACTCATTGTTATAACTAATATACTCTTTTTTTCCCAAAGCACGCTCAATATCTGCTAACGTGCGATGGTACAGCCCCAATTTGGAGATGCGGTCGGCGGTAACGGCCAGGGATGTCAGGAAAGAGGAATTACTGATAAAAGTACCTGTCATATCCCGAACCTCCGACTGAAAACCATTTGCGCCAACTGCAGGCAGGCCGGGCACGCGGCGCTCAATGCTCGAAACGATCACCAGGTGCGGCGGGTCCTTCACAAAGCGGTCTGTTGCCAGGAAACGGTTCATGGTGGCCGGGGCGAAAGAATAGACAGGGCGGTTCAGGCGCTGCTCCAGTACTTCAGCCAGCGTTTCGTCCTGCGACAGCTTGGCTCCCGTGATATTTGAGTCGCCGATCAGCAGCACATCGTTCTCCAAGTCACGGTTGCGGTAACCGTAGGCATCGGTGTACCACTCTACCGGGCGCTTCTGGGCGTAGGGCGTGCGCGGGGCCAGTTCGCCTTCCTCTACCATCTTCATATGGATGTTCGGGTAAAACGGACCGGACATGATGCGCATGGTATTCACAGAGATGGTCTCCCAGATACGGAAGGTGAAGAAGTTCATCGGCAGCACAAAGACCTCGATCAGCGGCCACAGCACGAAAGGCAGCGCCAACAGGCCCAGCTTCTTCAGCAATCGCTTCACTTCCTGCTTTTTACTAGCTGTCGTCATGCTCTACTTAAAACTGAAAATAAATAAACTCCTGGTTGCCAAACTGGCCGAACAACAACACCGCAATGATGGCCAAGTAGTACATTCCCCAGCGAACAAACGCCGGGCGCTGCCCAATTAGTTGCGATACGCTGCCATTTCGCTGTATTAAATGCACCGTTTCCATAATGGCTATGGCGATGACGGATGTTCCGAAAACCTTAACGCCCTGCTCCATAAAAACATCGTGGCTCCAGTCCATTGCAACTACCTGGCCTGGATTAGTGAGTACCGAGAAACACTGGCCCACGATGTAGAACGCATCGCTGATGCTGTTGGCCCTGAAGAATATCCACGAAAAGCATACCAAAGCAAAAACAGTGAGCACCTGCACCCACTTATAAAGCAGTGGGTAGTTGGTAAGGCCGATTTTCTGCACCAGCGCATTGCGCCCGGAGCGGGTTACGATGCCGAAGACCTGGTAAACGCCATGCAAGGCGCCCCAGATTACGAAGGTCCAACTGGCGCCGTGCCACAACCCGCTCACCAAAAATACAATAAACAAATTATAGTACCAGCGCCATTTTACCACCCGGTTGCCCCCAAGCGGGATATACAGGTAATCGCGGAACCACGTGGAAAGGGAAATATGCCAACGCCCCCAGAATTCGGATATGGTTTTCGCAAAGTAAGGGCTGCGGAAGTTCTCCATGAGGTTAAAGCCCATCACCTGCGAGGCACCAATGGCAATGTCGGAGTAGCCCGAAAAGTCGCAGTAAATCTGAAAGGCGAAGAAGATGGTGGCGATAACAAGCGAAATGCCTTCATACTCAGTTGGATTGTTATAGACCTGGTTCACCATCAGCGCCAGGTTATCAGCAATCACCAGCTTTTTGAAGAAGCCCCAGCCCATGCGTTTCAGGCCTGCCACCACGCGCTCATACTTAAACTCGTGCCCCACGCGCAGCTGCCCCAGCAGGTTTCCAGCCCGCTCAATGGGGCCTGCTACCAACTGCGGGAAAAAAGTGACGAAAAGCGCGAAGATGCCCAGGTGCGGCTCGGGCTTTATACGGCCATTGTACACATCTATACTATAGCTCATGGTCTGGAACGTATAGAAGGAGATACCCATCGGGAGCAGCATGTTAAAAGCAGGCATGGCATAACCCATATCCAACGCCGTAGCAAGGCCGCGGGCACTTTCGTTAAAGAAGTTATAGTACTTGAATAATAGCAGTATACCGAGGTTGGAACAGAGGCTTAGATACAGCCAGGGGCGACGCTTAGATTTCTCCTCGTCGGAGTAACCGCCCATTTTCCGGCCGCACACATAATCTATAAGCGTGGATACAACCAGAATAATGGCATAAGCGGGCTTCCACGACATGTAGAAGTAGTAGCTGGCAAGCAGCAGAATGATCCAGCGCCGGTTAAAAGGCGTTAGGAAGTAAAGGGTAACTACTACCGGAAAGAATATAAAGAATTCAGTAGAGTTGAAAAGCATAAAGGGACTAGTTAAGGGTTGTAACCGCTAAAGAATTGGATCAGTGTGGTTATGCTTCACATGGGGTTAGGGCGTGGATGGTTCTACTATATATTAGGAAAGAGCCTAAAAAGTTGCCCTTTTAAGTATATATTTTTTTTAATACAGTGATAACACTATTCTTAAATTGCACAGAAGATTTGGGAATGGGTGAATTTTACGTTGTTGTAACGCAGATGTTTGCGCGAAGTTGAAATATGGCTGGATATGAACTAGTTTTCTGAGTTAGGAGGGAGGCAACCAAGGTATCGGTTTATCGTTATATAGTGAATCGCGAAACTGCTATACCTAACGTACTATATGCCCTTACATTTATCAATAAGCAGGTTGCTTGTTTTATTGTTACTTACCTTTAGCACCCAAGCTACAGCATCACCCATTGCTACCCCTCTTCCTTCAAAGGCCCTAGCCTTGTCAGCTCCGCAGCTGAAGGCAAGGCCCTCACTAGTCGGAGCCATTTCCCTTACCTGGAATAAGATAGATGGCGCAACTGGTTACGTACTGGAGAGGTCAAATACAGGAAATGCCGGCACTTTTGTACCCTTAGCCACCATCACGAATCCGGGAGTTCTTTACTATCGGGATGCTACATTATACTATAGCCAAACAGCTTACTACCGCATCAAAGCTTCCGCGAACGGTGCGGAGTCTGCTTACAGTGCCGTGGCTAGCGCTACCACCCATCCTGCTTCCAAAACTTTCAACATCATGCCCCTTGGAGATTCCAACACAGAGGGGGGCAGCAGTGCTATCGCCGTGAACGAGCGGGGTGGTTACCGGGATAAACTGGAGGAGCTGTTGAACAACGCCATTTCCACAAACAAGTATGACTTTGTGGGAAGTGAAAGATCTGGCAGTAACTATGTTTCTGATACCGACCACGCCGGTTTTGGAGGGGCGCGGGACGAGGACATAGCCCTGTTGTTAAAGGACGGAAGGTTTCCGTACTACAACACAGGCGAGTTCCGTGGACCGGGCGGTGGTTTTTACCTCGACAAGTATAACCCGGACATTATTCTGCTGCACATTGGAACAAACCAGGTAGATGGCTCTGCAACCAGCATCCAAGACGTGGTGAAAATACTCGACCAGATTGACCTCTACGAGGAGCGGGCAAACCAAGAGGTAACGGTGGTGCTGGCTAAGATTATACTTACCGCCGGAGATAACCCATCGCTGGATGCCGCCGCAAAAAACTACAATAACTATGTGCGGGCAATGGCCGAGAAAAGAGTGCAGGCAGGAGACCGCATCGTGTTTGCCGACATGGAAGCCGGTGCCGGCCTGATTTATGATAAAGCCCCGAGCGGTGACTTTACCGACAACCTGCATCCCAGCCGGAAAGGTTATGATAAAATGGCCCAGGAGTGGTTTGAGGTGCTGGAGAAGCTCCTGAACGTGACTCCGCAGCCCAATGATACTCAGGACCCTGAAACCACAATTGCCACGAAGCCTGCCGAGTTAAGCAACAAGTCTACTGCCACATTTACCTTTACCAGCAACGAGAATGGCGTTACTTTCCAGGTGAAGCTGGATGGCGCAGCTTCCTTCAGCAATGCCACCACGCCTTACACGGTTTCGGGGCTGGCAGATGGAGAGCATACCTTGTTGGTAAGAGCTGTAGACCAGGCCGGAAACAGAGACGAGACGCCGGCTTTCTATACCTGGACCATCGACACCAAGGCACCCGCTGCACCTGTTGTGCTTACTCCCAAAGACAATGCGCTGCTGAACAATCCAAAGCCAACATTTTCCGGAACGGCCGAAGCAGGAAGTAAAGTAGTTGTAGCGGTAGACGGCAAAAGTATAGGTACGGCAACTGCCGCTGCTGACGGAAAATGGACGTTAACGCCAGGAACGGCCTTGGCAGAAGGCGAGCATACCGTTGCTGCCACTGCTGCGGATGCTGCAGGAAACAATAGCCCGGAAAGCAACACCATTGCCTTCACTATCGATTCAAAGGCGCCACAGACGAACATTGTAGAAAAACCCGCAGCTATTACCAACAATGCTTCCTTTACATTCACTTTCTCCAGTGATAAAGCTAACGTGACGTACCAGGTGAAGCTGGACGGGGGGAACTATGCTGATGCAGCCACGCCATACCCTGTGCAGAACCTTTCGGACGGCTCCCACACCTTGGCCGTTCGTGCCGTGGATGCTGCCGGAAACACCGATGCCTCGCCGGCCACCTATACCTGGGTGGTTGATACGAAAGCTCCCGCTGCTCCTGCCATGATCAAGATCACGGAAGACAGGGGACCAGACGCGAATGATAGAATAACCTCAGATAATACCCCGGAACTGGCAGGCACTGCAGAGGCGGGCGCAGAAGTAACCGTGTACAAAGACGGCACAACACTGGGCTCCGTGAAAGCTGATGCCTCTGGCAACTGGGCTTACAGCTCTGAAACTGCCTTGGCGGAGGGTGCCCATTCCTATACAGCTGCTGCCACCGACGCCGCCGGAAACACGGGTGCGAAAAGTGCGGCGTTCAACGTTCAGGTCGACCTAACCGCCCCAACCGGCAGTCTCACATCCGCTAGCAAAGCTGCTGTGAAGGACCCTTTTGCCATAAGTATTAAGTTCAGTGAAGAAGTATTCGGAGTAGCAGCCGCCGACTTCACCGTTAGCAACGGCACCCTGGGCAACTTTGCTTCAACGGATAAAGCCACCTACACCGCCACCGTTACACCAACCGCCGATGGTATGGTGCGCATGCAATTCGCGGCTGGCAAGGCCACCGATTTGGCCGGGAACCTGAACGAAGCATCGAATGCGCTGGAGCGCCAGTTTGATGCGACTGCCCCAGAGTTGGTGCTGAAAACGGATGCGCCCGCCACAACCAACACACCTTTTGTAGTTACCTTTACCTTCACCGAAGCCGTTACGGGATTTGAAGCCGGGGATGTTGAAATTAGTAATGGCGCAGCCGGCAATTTCACAAAAATCAACGCCACGAAGTATACGGCCACTATAACGCCAGCTTCCGACGGAGAGGTAAGCATTAGTGTTGCCGCAGACAAAGCCTTTGATGCGGCGGAAAATGGCAACAAGGCCTCTGCAGCGTTAGTGCGGACGTATGATGCGCAGCGCCCAACGGTTGTGCTGAGCACATCGGCTAAAGGCCCGGTAAACGCTCCGTGTACGGTGCAGGTAAGTTTTAGTGAGCAGGTGGTAAACTTTGCCGCTTCGGATGTGCGGGTAACCAATGGCGAAGCATCCCAGCTAACGAAGGTGAATGACCAGACCTATACTGTGCTTATCACCCCTTCAGCAAGTGGCAACGTGGCTTTGAGTATGGCTGCCAAAGTGGTGCAGGACAAGGCAGCAAACGGCAACGAGGCATCAAACGAACTGGTTCTGGGCTATGATGCCACCCGCCCGACGGTTAGCCTAAGCAGTAATGCACCAGCCAGAACAAACCAGCCCTTTACGGTGCTCGTTGACTTTAGCGAGCCTGTTACCGGCTTCGAAATTGGTGATTTTATACTTGCCAACGCAACGGCTGCCGATTTCAGGAAAGTAAATGAGCAGCAGTATTCCGTGGTGATACAACCGGGGCAGGATGGCGCTGTATCAGTCAGTGTGCCTGCTAACAAGGCGCAGGATGCTGCCACCAACGGAAACACTGCCTCCAGCAAACTGGAGCGCCAGTATGACACCACAGCGCCTGCCCGGTATGCTATCACCTTTGCAACAGATAAGGTGAACGTGGATAACCAGAACAATGTAGCGCTGCAAGTAACCGGCGCCGAAGTCGGGGCCTCCTATACCTATGCCATCAGCAGCGACAACGGAGGCAGCGAGATAACCGGAACAGCAACCGTTAACAATGCTTCCTTCACCATACCTGCACTAAACTTATCTGGTTTGAAAGATGGCCTGCTGACAGTGCGCCTGTACCTGGTGGATGCCTTGGGAAACAAGGGAGCCACGGTGACGGACGAGGTGGAAAAGCTTACAAAGAATGTTTCGGCCATAGCCGCTGTGGAGCGCATTATCGTGCCATTCAAAACGGCCTTCAATAAGGTGCCCCTACCTGCGCAGGTAGAGGTAACCTTTACGAACGGCGAAAGGGAAAACCTTAGCGTAACCTGGAGTGCCGGGAACTACAATGGCGAGGTGCCTGCCGCCTACGAGCTGACTGGAAAGCTACAACTGCCGGAGAATGCCTCTAACACAGAAAACAAGATGGCTCGCGTTACAGTGGAGGTGGCGCCAAACCAGCCACCTACGAACATGCGTCTGAGCGACAATAAGTTCAGGCCGGATATCACACCTGCAGAGGCAATCGGCACGTTTTCCACAACCGACCCCGATGATTCGAACTTCACCTATACCCTTGTTGCCGGGCCGGGCGATACGCATAACAGCCTGTTTCGAATTGTTAATGCTGATGAGCTACACTTAGTCTCTAACCAGGGCTTGTCCGGTGTATCTGATTTTACCATCCGTGTCAGCAGTAAAGACCCCTATAACAACACCATAGAGCAAATCTTTACACTCACCAAAACACTTTACGAGCCACAGCAAAAGCTTAAACTGGTAAATGCCTTCTCGCCTAACAACGACGGCCGGAACGATACCTGGACGGTACCGGAACTCCGCTATTATAACCAGGTGGAAGTAGAAGTGTTTGACCGGTCAGGCGTGCGGATTTTCCACACCAGCAACCCCGAGGAGGGATGGGATGGCAGAGGCGCTGGCGGAGATGTGCAGGCCGGATCCTACTTCTACATCATCCAGATAAAAGACATAAACCTGGTGCAGAAAGGCGTAGTTACCATACTTAAGTAGTACCCATGAAGAAATTTATACTTGCAGCATGTGTTTTAATGCTGAGCTGGGATGTACAGGCCCAGTCAGTGAAATCTTTTGCCAACTTTTCGCAATACAAGCACTATTTCAATCCGTCGCTAACGGGGCACGAAGGGTCGGTAATCAGGAGCCTGTACCGCAACCAGTGGACGGGTTTTGAAGACGCACCCAAAACAATTATGGCATCGGCTGAGATCAGCACAAGCCTGTTCGGACGTGCTAGCGGCGACTACCAGTTCAGAAGAGACGACCGCTTGGGATCTGGTGAAAGCATGGGCGCGAAGCATGCCTTGGGCCTGGTGGTGCTTCGGGACCAGTTCGGCCCCCTGAAAGAGACACAGCTGGCGCTAAGCTATGGCTCCGGCGTCAGGCTATCAGAAGAGTTGCAGCTGCGTTGGGGCGTTGCGTTTACCTTCGCCAACCAGCGGCTCGACGCCAATAGCCTGGTTGTGGACCAGCCGGACGACCCGCAGTACACCGGTGTGATGGCTGATAACAACAGCAGCAGCAAAGGAGACATCAACCTGGGGCTATCGCTGGCAAGTGCCAATTACTATGTGGGGTATGCCGCACAAAATGTTACTGGCGGGCGCGTGTTATCCTCTGGCTATGAGGTATTGGAGAATGCCAACAAACTCCGCCATCAGGCACAGGCTGGCTTCCGCAAAAGCGTAAGCCAGCAGATTGGGTTCACTGTAAATGGCATTTACCATTACATGCAAGACGAGAAATCAGTGGCAGAGGCACAGGTGAAGGCCGTTTACAATAACATGTTCTGGGTCGGCGCAGGCTATCGGGATGACCTTGCCTACAATCTGGCAGCAGGTGCGCGCCTAAAGCAGTTCCATATCGGGTATGCCTACGAAATGCCTGTTCAGGATGCCAGCGCTATAAACAAGGCTACGAATGAGATAACCCTTAGCTATGTACTGACACCGTTTAAAGATACTCCTCATCGGAGGCAGCTTACCATATGGTAATGCATCTCTACTTTATCAAAACTTATCATCTTTTTTAAGAATAGTAATATAGGAGTTAATTCACACCCGTAGCAGGTGTTATAACGCTGATTGTTTTACTATTCCAACATGCAACCCCTGTTATACATAATCAGGGAAGGCGGGAGCGGTAACCGAAATATCATAGGTTCGGTATATAGTGCTGCACTTAAAAACAAACATGCGCGCCTTTATGCCCTCACCCTTACGACAAGCTTTCCTGTTCATTTTCTTTTTTGCCGCAAGTGTGGCTAATGCCCTGGCAGCTGTGCCATCTGCCAAACATGTGTTCACAATGTCTCCTTCACCTGTGGCATTTGCAAGTGGAGTGTATGATGAAGGCTTCAAAAGTGTATACATGGAAAAGGAGTTACTCCCGGATTTTTCTGTAGTACAGGAAACGCAGTTAAACTCTTTTGAAGCACCCCAAGAAATCACAGCACGTGCATCATTTGTAAAAGCGATAGTTGTACGTTGGCAGCCTGTGCAAGGAGCAAATAACTACATCATTGAAAAATCAACATCAGGTACAGAAGGTAGTTTCTTCATATTAACAACAGTCTCTGGAAACCAATCTTCCTATAAAGAGACAGATTTGGGTTTAAGTCAAACTGTGCATTACAGAATAAAGGCCGTTGCTGCTGATGGTTCTGAATCCCTTTATAGTTCGGTAGTAAGTGCTACTACTAATCCTGATGAGATTATCCGCATCATGCCCTTGGGAGACTCAAACACACAAGGAAACATAGTGCCAGATAAAAGCAGACAAGTGGCTTATAGAAAAGCTTTGTATGATAATTTGGCTGAGGCTCAAATAAAGTTCCGTTTTGTTGGAAGTGAAAAGTCTGGTGAGGCATTGCTGGGAACTGATACAACGAAAACATCTCACGCCGGTTTTGGAGGGGCCAGAAATCAGGATATTGTTTTGTTGCTTAGGAATGGGGAATTCCCTTTTTACGGCAATATAAATGATATGCGGGGACCAGGTGGTAACATACCTTATCTGGACAGGTACCACCCAGATATTGTACTTCTGCATATTGGTACAAATCCGAATAATGCATCATCGAATGCCGTGGAAGACCTGGCAAGAATCCTAGATGAGATCGATGCCTATGAAACGGCTGCTGGTAAAGAGGTGACGGTTGTGCTTCCGAAGGTAATTCTTACGCTAGATAAAGAATCTACACACGAAGCTTATCTTAAAACCTACAACTTAAAAGTCAGAAGCCTAGCTGAAGAAAGAATCCTAGCCGGAGATCAAATTATACTTGCGGATATGGAGAAAGGTGCCGGAATTGATTACAGGAAGACAAGCGATGGAGGAGATATGGCTGACAACCTACACCCGAATCCAACAGGCTACGCAAAAATGGCCCAAGTTTGGTATGATGCGATTGCCCCTATATCAGTACTACCCGTAGAGTTCATCAGCTTCGATGCAACTCATGCACAGGGAAGGGTATTGCTAAAGTGGAGCACTGCCTCTGAAGACAACAACAGCCACTTCGAAGTAGAGCGGATGCAGGAGGGGCAGGCCTTTAGAAGAGTAGGAACTGTGGCAGGAGCCGGAAACAGCCAGTTGCGCCGCAGGTATACTTTCCAGGATGCCACCGCACCAGCAGGAACCCTGTACTACCGGCTGAAGCAGGTAGATCACGATGGCACGTATGAATATTCCAAAGTAGTTGCCATACAGCACGGCCGTACCGGTGAGATACCCTCCATACTTTACCCTAATCCTTCCAGCGGAGAAGGAGCCGTACAGTTAAATGCAGGCGGTTTCTCACCTGAGGCATCCGTTGGAATTACGTTATTTGATGCTTTCGGCCGTAGACTGCAGGCTCAGTCAGAAAAGGCTGGGGCAACAGGCCAAATCCATACTTCTGTGCAATTGCCACCGTCGTTAGCCAAAGGGCTTTACATCATCCAGATTGCTTCTGCTACCCGGATAGAACGGCTTAAATTGCTAATCAAATAAGATCCCGGAAGTATAAGCGCATTTACCCGAACTTACCTATATAATTGGCGTACTATATCTTGTAGTTACGGCCGGGGCGTTTGCAGAAAGGTATCTGTTCCTGTGCAATTTTATAGGCTAGCAAAGCCAATGCAGTGCCTGCTCATACTACACAACCTTTACGTTAAGGTTAGTCTCAATTGTACCGAGCACATGACATATACATACTCTTTATACAGGAGCTGTGCGTACAGATTCAAGTCCAATCTGTTGGCAACCCTGCTTCTTTCAGCACTGCTCGTATGGCAAAGCGCTTCCGTGGCTTACGGCCAAAAACCAGACCTTTCCAATTGCCCCACTGGCATTGTGCACTACTATGGCTTTGATGCGACAGATGGCTCTCCTTACCAGGACTATAAAAGTGACGAGGTAATTACCTGTACCGACTGCCCCGATCCGGCCAGCGGCATGTTTGGGGGTGCCCTAAGTTTTGCCGGAAATGATAAACTGACGCTTCAGAACTCCACCAATTTCGATCTCCCGCAGAACGGAAGCTTTACGATTGAATTTTGGGTTAAAACCACCGACAGGCCGAAAGATAATGTCGTAATGATCGGGCGCAACGGGGAAGGTTCTAAGTTGCATTGGTGGCTGGGGATGGACAAGGACGGCTACGCGCTGTTTCAGTTCCGCGACAAGAGCGGCGATGGTTTCCTGATGGGGCGGGGCATGAAAAAAATCAACGATGGCCAGTGGCACCACCTGGTGGGCGTACGAGACGGAAATTCAACCCTAACCACCTTCTACGTGGATGGGTATGCCATCGAAAGTCATGAGTATCAGTACAGTACCAGCTTTGAGAGCTCCAGCATGGTAACCATCGGCTGGCTTCCACTTTATAACAACTACCTGTTCAAGGGCTTGCTGGATGAGTTGATCGTGTACAACCGGGCGCTGCAGAAAGAAGAAGTGCTTATTCGCTACGGAAACGGGGCGGGGCAATATTGCGGCCCGCAGCAGATCGCTCCTGTCATCGTCTCTGATCCCATCACCTTTGCTACAGTCGGGCGAAACTATAGCTATGATGTAGCGGCCACCGGTAATCCCTTGCCAACCTATACATTGGTTACTGCTCCGGCAGGGATGAAGATAAATGCAGCAACAGGCGAAATAAGCTGGAACCCAGGAACTGCTGGCGAGGCAAGAGTCACTGTGAAAGTATCAAATGCCGCAGGAAGCGATGAGCAATCCTACACGATAAAAGTCAAGCAGGGAATAGGCGAGTCGTTCTCTATTATTCACCACTGGATGTTGCACGAAATATCAGGCAGCACATACAAAGACTATTATACACCTTCTTCCGGACTGGCCACAGAAGCTACACGGCCTCTTCCTATAAGTGGCGTTTCGTCCGGAGGGCAGCGATTTGATGGTGCCGATGACGGATTGAACGTTGCCCAAAGCCAGAATTTCAATTGGAAGCAGGATGAGTCTTTCTCTATTGAGCTCTGGATGCGAACAACAGAAGGTGGAAGAAACCAGGTGCTGATAGGGCGCGACGGCAAGGGAGTAGACTCTTACCTGCATTGGTGGGTGGGCCTGAATGGCAGCGGCAAAGCTGTTTTCGAGCTACGGGACATTAACTTCAGGGGAGGGCCTGTGGGTGGCGAAGGACAGGCGCTGAATGATGGGGCATGGCACCAACTGGTGGCCGTGCGTGATGGGGGCAGCGGACTAACGAAACTGTATGTAGACGGGGAACTACTGGGGCAGACAAGCTTTTCGTATCCGTATGGCTTTTCCAGCAGCATGCCGGTTAACATAGGATATCTGAACAGGGAGGGCGGCTACCATTTTAACGGTGACCTGGACGAGGTGAAGCTTTTCGGAACTGCACTGAGTCCTGAAGACATAGCCGAGCGTTACCAGCGCATCCGCAGTGCCATGACGGAGCTTTTAACTTTCGAAGCAAGGTTGCAGGGGCCACAGGTGGTGCTGGATTGGGAAACAATGTCAGAGATAAATACCAAGGATTTTGTCATAGAACGCTCTGCCGATGGCCAGGAATTTACTGCCATTGGCACCGTAGCCGCCTCGGGTACTACACAAAACAGGGTAAGCTATACTTTCACAGATGCGGACCCGTTGAAGGGCGTTTCCTACTACAGGCTAAGAATTAACAAGACGGATGTAGCCTATACCTACTCCAATATTGTACAGATAGAGAATCAGACATTAAACGCCTCTAAATTTATTGTTTATCCAAATCCCATCACGGAAGGCGAAGTAACCATCAACGTCACAAACCTGATAGGGGGCGAGGAAGTGCTTATCAGGATGAGCGAAGTTGCAGGGAAAACATTGCTGCAGGAAAAAGCTGTGGTGAACCCCGATGGCACGCTCAGTTTCAAGCTCCTGATGCCGCAGGAACTTCAGCCGGGTATATACTTGGTAAGTATCACTACAGGAAAGAAATCCCTGAGTAGAAAAGTTCTGGTTATCAGATAGGTAATTGGGTTGTGTGGCAGGTGTGGTTGCGTGTGGCGGTGCAATTTCTTACGCTGAAACACGGCTTGTAACAGGGCCTGAAGCGATGGCTATAAGTATATATAATAATCCCCAACTATTGGCAAATCATCGCCGTATTACCCTTGTGCAATCAGAGCCAACGTCAGGCACGAAGTTTTTAATGCTATCAACCACAAAAATTACTATTGTTTACCCATTAGCCGCTGTCGTGCAGCTATGGGGAGGCTATTTGTAAACATTTGGAAATATTATTTTTTTATGCAAACACTATACGCTACAGTTATTTCACGCTTACAGCCTAAAGTTTACGAAAAAGGAGAATTCCTGTACAAAATACGCGCGTGCTTTACATCTGTTTTAGTGCTTGCCCTGGCACTGTCATTTTCCTTACCTGCGTTCGCACAGCCGCCTGCCGGTTTTGTAGCAGAGCCCATCGGCGGTGAATGGAATGTGGCCGTGGGGCTTACATTCTCCAACGATGGGGAGCGCATGTATGTGTGGGAAAAAGGAGGTAAAGTATGGATTGTGGAAGATGGGGAGCGAAAGCCCAATCCACTGATAGACCTTACAGATGAGGTAGGCGATTGGGGCGACCATGGCCTGCTTGGATTTGCGCTGGACCCAAGCTTTGAGCAGAACGGATACATTTACCTGCTTTATGTGGTAGACCGCAACTACCTGATGAACCCGGGCAGCTTCAACCCGAACCAGCCAAGTATGAATGAGGCCACCATTGGCCGTGTAACGCGTTATCAGGTAGACCTGGCTAACGGTGGTCTGGCTGTGAAGCCAAACAGCCGTAAAATCCTGTTAGGGGAAACGCCCGCCACCGGTATTCCTATACTTTATGTATCGCATGGGGTAGGTTCGTTAGTGTTTGGAGAGGATGGATCCTTATTGGTTTCAGCCGGCGACGGTGCCACAGCGAACGGCCTTGACTCTGGCTATGATGTAAATAACCCCAATGATACCTATGTGCCACAGGGACTTGCCGATGGAATCATCGATGAAAAGCAGGATGTGGGGGCGTTTCGGTCACAGCAGATTCAGTCTTACAACGGTAAAATTCTGCGCATAGACCCTGCAACGGGTAGGGGACTTCCAAACAACCCTTATTACGATGCTGCCAACCCCAATGCCGCAGCCTCTAAAGTGTGGTCGCTGGGCCTAAGGAATCCGTTCCGTTTTACAGTTCGCCCTGGTACAGGCAACGCTAATTTCCCGGGTATTATTTATGTGGGTGATGTTGGTTTGATGGACTGGGAGGAAATAAATATTGTAGACAAGCCTGGCATGAACTTCGGATGGCCACTTTATGAAGGGCTGGAGCAGCAGCAGTTTTACTATGGAAGAGGAGCGGAAACTTTAAACAAGTATGCGCCAAACGAGCAGTATACCGCCGGCGGCACAAACCCACTCTGCAAGCCATTCTACTCATTTCAGGACCTTCTGAAGCAACCGCGTAAAACAACAGCGCCTGCTTTCCTGAACCCTTGCGACAACGCTACCGCAATTCCGGCTAAGTATACGTTTGTGCACGCACGACCGGCACTTGACTGGGTGAATGATATTGTTCAGAATGGGGTGGAGCCTGCTGCCATTACCCGTACCGGAACCTGGAATGGAGAAGAGGCCGCTGTGGTTGGCATCGGGCAGCCAGGTTCTCCAGTTACCGGTCAGCCTTTTTATGGAAGCTCCTCTACGGGTGGTATCTGGTATACCGGTACAGATTTGCCAGCAGAGTACCGCAATACGTACTTCTTCGGTGACTACGGCGCAGGTTGGATCAGGAACGCAACGTTTGACGGAAATAACAACCCGAAAGCCGTTCGTAGCTTTATAGATAAGGATGCGACTGTAACAGCTTTTGGCACAAATCCGGTAAGCGGCGGTTTATACTATATCAACTATGCCACCTCGGTGTTCAAAATTACGTTCTACGGTGATAATACACCGCCTAAAGCGGTGGCAGAAGCTGATAAGCTGTATGGAGCAAGCCCTTTGCGCGTGCAGTTCACAGGCAGCAAGTCAACGGATGCAGAAGACCAGAGCCAGCTTACCTACTCCTGGAATTTCGGGGATGGGTCAGCCGTGTCGAACCAGGTAAATCCGGTGCATACCTTCACCTCAAGCGAAAAAGGGAAAAAATATGAGGTGGTGCTTACGGTGACAGACCCGGACGGCCTTTCATCTACTTCCAAGATCACCATCACCCTGAACAACACACCGCCAGTTGTTAACATCACCAGCCCTGCCGAGGGCACAAAGTATCCGTTTGTCGGTTTGCCCAAGTATAACCTGCGCGCCACCGTTACAGACGGCGAAGACTCAGATGCCCAGTTGGTGTACGAATGGCAGCTTGTGCTGCACCACAACACGCACGTGCACCCGGAGCCGGTGGATAACAGGCATGAAACCGAGGTAACCATTCAGCCGATCGGGTGTGATGGCGAGACATACTTTTACCGGATTCACCTGAAGGTGACAGACACGGGTGGCTTATCAACCACTGACTATGTAGACCTGTACCCGGATTGCAGTGAAGGCGTTGTGGCTGCCGTTTCAATGGACGTAGTCACTGATCAGCCTTATGCTGTGGGAACTCCTATCGCCTTGAAAGTTAAATTTGCAGACAAGAACAGAGCATGGGAAAAAGTGGAGTATTTCAACGGTAGCACGCTGTTGGGTACCGCTACAACTGCTCCGTATACGTTTAATTGGCAAAATGCGCGCTCCGGCACCTACAGCATCACAGCCAAGGCAACCGACACCGATGGCCATTCCGTTACATCTGAGGCAATTCGCTTGGTGGTAGGAACCGGACAGGTGGCCGAACTGCAGGGATGCCTGCCGGGACTGGTGCATTACATAGGTATGGATAAGGTGAATGAGGGTGTGATCAGTGATTTCGCCTCCCTGTCGACAGCCACATGTACGGATTGCCCGGAGGAGACAACGGGTAAGTTTGATGGTGCCCTGTCTTTTAACGGGCAGACAAACGCCGTGAACCTGAACGATGCTACAGCCTTCAACTGGGGCAAGGACGATAGCTTTACCATTAGCTTCTGGATGCGTACAGATGCCACCCATGCTGACAACGCGGTTATTATTGGCCGAAACTCAACTGAATCAAGCCTGCATTGGTGGCTGGGTGTTACACCGCAAGGCTTCGTGAACTTTAACCTGCTCGACATTAACCACCAGGGTGTGGCGATAGGAGGCAAGGGGCCAAAAGTAAATGACGGAAACTGGCACCATGTTATCGCCATGCGCGAAGATGCCGCCGGCCGGAACAGGCTCTATGTGGATGGTGTGCTGGTGGAGGAAAAAGCCTACGACTATGCTAATGGCTTTACCGGGCAGGCGCCAATTAACGTTGGCTACCTGAACCTGAACAACGGGTACCACTATGCCGGTAACCTGGACGAACTGAAACTGCATAGCCAGACCTTTAACGATGCCATGATCGCGCAGGCCTATAACGCAGGCGAAGGCATGTACTGTGGCAGTGGTCCACTGGGCATCACCGACAACCAGACGTTTGCGGGCACTTACGAAGTATACCCGAACCCGACACCATCAAACCAGTTGAACGTGTTTGTCTCTGAGCTGCAGCCAGCTGAAACGGTACAGCTGCAATTGTTTGACATAACCGGCAAAATGGTGTTGCAGCAGAAAGCTGTTGCAAATCCTGACGGAACACTGCGAATAACGGTTCATCCTAAGTCCGTTCTTCCTGTTGGCTTGTATAATTTACTGCTCACGTCCGAAAAGCGAACCCTTAACAGGAAAGTGATCGTGCGCTAAGGTACAGCTGAAAAAAAGAAGGGGGCCGGCAATATTGCCGGCCCCCTTCTTTTTTGGTGTGCAAGTGAGTGTGTTATTCTTTTACAATCTTCAGGCTGCTAGTCTTGCCGGCCTTGTCGGTGTACTTTAGGATGTACAGGCCGCTCTTCAGGTCAGACAGGTTCATGCTAAGCTCATTGTTCACCAGCTTCGGATTTGCTTCCTTGTGCACTTCACGTCCTGTCTGGTCCACTATCACTACCTGTGCCAGTTCTACTTCAGCTGTTCCTAAGGTTAGTGTAACCATGTCGCGGAACGGGTTAGGGTAGGCAGTTGCCTTGGCAAAGAAAGCGTCTGTCTCATCAGCTACCTTCGAGATCTGCATGGCCGTGATACCTTCCAATGCACCGATCGGGGACAATCTGTTTCCTGCAATTGGTGCTTCCTTTGCGCCGCTTGGCAGTTGCCAGGCTACGGCCATGTTATCGCCACCACCGTCTTCCTTGTGCAGTGCCTCTATGTAATATTGCTTTCCGGCCTCCAGCTTCACCTGCACCGACTGCTGCGTGCCATACTTGGTCCACTCACGCGGATTCGTCCAGCCGCTCACAGAGGCAATCTTTACTTTTCCGGCGGCATCCGAAGATGTGCTCAGAAACAGCTCAGCGTTGTCATCACCAGCGATCCAGAACGTGTAAAGGCCAGTTTCCGGTGCCGTGATGTAGCCCCTGATGCGTTGCCCGTAGTTGTCTGCCACGTTAGAAGGTACCTCAAAGGTGGTAAGTTCGGTGGTACTGGTTGGCTTAGTGCTCAACGGAATGTTACTGATACTGCCTCCAAACTGATTCGACCAGAAGTCGCGCGTTATTTTTCCTGTTGCCACTACTGGTGTGGTAGTTGGAGCAGGAGCCGTACTTCCTATCGTCGACAGCCTGTTTCCTGCTATCGGTGCCTCCTTTACACCGCTTGGCAGTTGCCAGGCTACAGCCAGGTTGTCTCCGCCGCCGTTTTCCTTATGCAGCGCCTCGATGTAGTAACGTTTTCCAGCCTCCAGCTTCACCTGCACCGACTGCTGCGTGCTATACTTGGTCCACTCACGCGGATTGGTCCAGCCGCTCACAGAGGCAATCTTTGTTTTCCTGGCGGCATCTTCTGATGTGCTTAAGAACAGTTCGGCGTTGTCGTCACCAGCGATCCAGAACGTGTAAAGGCCAGTTTCAGGTGCCGTGATGTAGCCTCTGATGCGCTGTCCGTAGTTGTTGGCTACGTTAGAAGGTGCCTCGAAAGAAGACAACTCGCTGATGCTGCTAGGCTGGGTGCTTAGCGGAATATCAGACGTGCTGCCGCCAAGGTTGTTGGCCCAGAACTCCCTCGAAATCTTACCCGTTGTGCCAGCTGCTGTTGGAGCTGGGGCCGGAGCAGGCGCAGTTTCTGCTGGTGCGGTTGGTGCCGGAGCAGTGCTGCCAGCAGGAGACAAGCGCTTTCCGGCGATTGGTGCTTCCTTCGCGCCGCTCGGCAGTTGCCAGGCCACAGCCATGTTATCGCCACCCCAGTTCTGCAAGTGAAGTGCCTCAATGTAGTAGCGCTTGCCCGCCTCCAGCTTTATCTGAGCTGATTTCTGGGAAGCATACTTGGTCCAATCACGCGAGTTAGTCCAGCCGCTTACGAAGGCGATTTTTACCTTTCCGTTCGCGTCTTCTGATGTGCTTAGAAATAGCTCTGCATGGTCATCACCTGCAATCCAGAAAGTATAGAGGCCTGTCTCCGGTG
Organism: Pontibacter akesuensis; assembly: GCF_001611675.1. NCBI lineage: Bacteria > Pseudomonadati > Bacteroidota > Cytophagia > Cytophagales > Hymenobacteraceae > Pontibacter > Pontibacter akesuensis. The sequence continues at coordinate 3,670,176 of NZ_CP014766.1, forward strand.
CGGTAATGTAGCCTTTAATGCGCTGGCCGTAGGTAGTGCCCACATTGCTGGGTGCCTCAAAGGCAGTAAGCTCTGTAATGCTTGATGGTTTTTGAGTCAGTGGAATATCACTGATCTTACCATTGCTTTTTGTGTCATCCCAGTACTCCCGAGTAATCTTTCCAGTTGCAGCAAGTGTCGTTCCCGCTATCGGCTGCTCCGGTGAAGGAGCTGGTGCCGGTGCTGGTTCTACCGATGCAGTGCTTCCAGGTCCTATTTTGATGTTGTTGCTGTTCAGCTTCTGCAGCCAGAGCTGGTATTCGTGTTTTTCGTGTTCCCTGGTGATTGTTCCCGGGGGCAGTGTGGCGTTTGAGTGGAAGGCGACGGTTCCGTCGGGCAGGTAGGGGGCGTCGTTGCGCTGGTGGGCCAGTGTGCCCATCAGGCCGGTGGTGTTGGCGTGTATGGCGTTGGAGTGGGTGACGCCCTTCTTGTAGTAGTCGTAGCCGTAGAAGCCGATGTTGTGGGTGCTCACCGGGGTGCCGTCGGGGAGCAGGGCCGAGGTGACGGCGCGGTTGCCGGTGATCTCGATGTTGTTTCCGCCGGCGATGGCGTAGTTGTAGTTGCTAAGGTTGACGGTCTGGTTGTTGTAGACCTTCACATAAGCTGTGGCCACGGAGGCCGGGTCGGGCATGCCCTCGTTCCACCAGGAGTCCATGATGATGCCGCCCCCGGAGTAGGTGGAGGAGGTGGGGTTGAGGGGGTAGGCGCCCTGGATGTAGTTGTCGTGTATGCGGATGGGGGAGTCGGGGGTGCCGCGGGAGTTGGAGACGTTGATGTTGTCCTCCACCAGGGAGCGGCCGGGCTCGTTTACGACCTGGTTCCAGGCTATCAGGGCGTGGGGCACGGGGTTTCGGAAGTTGAGGCCCACGAAGTTGACCATGGCCTGGCCGCCGTGCACGCGGCCGTCGATGTTCCTGGCGGTGTTGAAGCGGATGCGCACGGTCTGCTCTGGTGTGCCGTTGCCCACGTAGCGGCCGCCCAGGGCGATGCCGGCCGCGCCCTCGATGTGGCAGTTCTCCACGACGATGTTTCGGAACTCGTCGACGGCCACAAAGTTGCGGGGCTTCTTGTAGTCGGCGTAGGGGGTGGGGGCGATGCCGTAGCCGGAGGTGTTGCGGACGGTGATGTTGGCCCCGTGGCCGGCCGAGCGGATCATGCGGCCGGCGGCGCGGATGGAGGAGTTGAGGATGAGCACGGGCTCTGAGGTCTGCACCTCCACGGCCGAGACGTTGGAGTCGCGGCTCTCCCAGTGGCCCGTGTACGTGCCTCCCTTCGTGATCACAATGGGGCCCGAGTAGGTTTGGGCCTTACCGCTGTAGGGGAACAGGGCAAGCACTAGCATAACGAGCAACAGGGTGGACAAAGTAATCCCTGCTCTCATTCTGTTGGAATAAGAAATTGCATTCATCTTCTTTGGCTAAAAGTTGAAAGTAGGTATTTAGGTTAAATTATGATCGGTATTCTTAAGCGGATTTGATTTATGAAATTATACATAAGCTAGACGTACTGACTTCTTGTAAATTCTTAAGTCTTACTATATTGCTAGACACAAATATATATTATAATTATAGAGAACTGCTAATGGCTTTTCTAAAATTATTTAGTTTTTTATATGGTATTAAAATCGTGATATAGGCATTAATGCTAAAAACTTTATATAAATGCTCTTATTGATGTTTTTATATTTTTAAAAGGTTTCAATTATTTAGCATCTCATGGAATAACCATAATATTAAATCTATATAATATAAGATTATAAATAGTACTATAATGTACTTTGCTTACTATTTCTAATATATGATTTATTTAATATATTAGAGTCTGAAGTTTTAATTTCGGGTGATCGCGAAGGGTAGGGGTTTGATGCTTAGAAAATGTTACAACAATAGTGTTTGTTGTACATTACCTGGTGTATACTTTTCTTTATATTTTGGAAGGTGTTTGTCGAGTCAGGAGGGGTTATGGAATAGGTTGAGGCTTGTCTGGTGTGTCGTTATAGCGGACAGAGGAAGGCAGTATAGCGGCTACTGGAGGCAGAGGTACTGGCGCTTTGCAATTAGGCTATAGAAGGGTTTGGCATCGGCTTTACAGCGATGCTCGGAAGGGAAGGAGGCAGGCGCAGTACTTGCTATACGGTAAGTGTGCGGCTCGTTGGTAGACACCGCAAAATCAAAAAAGCCCTGGCACGCACTGTGCCAGGGCTTTTTTGATTTTGCGGGTATGAGAACCTATTCTTTTACTATTTTCAGGCTATTAGTCTTGCCTGCTTTGTCGGTGTATTTCAGGATGTACAGGCCGCTCTTCAGGTCAGCCAGGTTCATGCTAAGCTCGTTGTTAACCAACTTCGGAGTTGCCTCCTTGTATACTTCGCGTCCTGTCTGGTCTACGATCACTACCTGCGCCAGTTCTGCTTCGGCGGTTCCTAAAGTCAGGGTTACCATGTCGCGGAACGGGTTAGGGTAGGCTGTTGCTTTGGCAAAGAAAGCATCTGTCTCATCTGCTGCCTTAGAGATTTGCATGGCAGAGATACCCTGCAGCGATCCGATTGTAGACAGTCTGTTGCCAGCGATCGGAGCTTCCATGGCGCCGTTAGGAAGTTTCCATGCCACCGCCAGGTTGTCGCCGCCACCGTCTTCCTTGTGCAGGGCCTCGATGTAGTAACGCTTGCCAGCCTCCAGTCTTATTTCTACAGACTTCTGTGAGCTATACTTGGTCCACTCACGTGGGTTAGTGTGTCCGTTAACCGAAGCAATCTTTCTTTTGTTAGCTGCGTCTTCTGTCGTGCTCAGGTAAAGGTCTGCGTGGTCGTCGCCTGCAATGTAGAAGGTATAAAGACCAGTTTCCGGTGCTGTTATGTAACCGCTGATGCGCTGGCTGTAGTTGTTGGCTGCGTCAGACGGCGCCTCGAAAGAGGTTAGCTCTGTTGTGCTGGTTGGCTTTTGGCCGAGCTGGATGTGGCTGGTGGTGCCGCCGTGCTGGTTTGCCCAGAAGTCACGCGTGATTTTGCCAGTAGCCGTGCCCGTAAGGCTGATGGAGGCAACCGGTGCAGAAGCAGTGCTTCCTAGCGTAGACAATCTCTTGCCGGCAACAGGAGCTTCCTTAGCACCGCTTGGCAGTTGCCAGGCCACGGCCAGGTTGTCGCCACCCCAGTTTTGGATGTGCAGCGCCTCAATGTAGTAACGCTTGCCCGCCTCCAGTTTTACCTGTGCAGACTGCTGGGAGTCATACTTGTTCCACTCACGAGAGTTGGTCCATCCGGTTACAGAAGCGATTTTGCGCTTGCCTGATTCGCTTTCCGAGGTGCTTAAGTATAGTTCGGCGTTGTCGTCGCCAGCAATCCAGAACGTGTAAAGGCCGGTTTCCGGTGCTGTGATGTAACCTCTTACGCGCTGTCCGTATGTGCTGCCCGCATTGCTTGGAGCCTCGAACGAAGAAAGTGTTGTGATGCTGGTTGGCTTTGCAGTCAAAGGAATAGCGCTGATGCTACCGTTGCCTTCTGTATCAGCCCAGAATTCACGTGTGATCTTGCCTGTTTCGGCTGTTGTAGTTCCGGTAGTAGTAGTCGTTGGAGAAGTTGGCGCTGGCGCAGTGGTAGGAGCTGGAGCAGGCTCAGATGAAGCAACCGGGGCAGAACCGCCTGGTCCTAGTGTCACACTGTTTCTCTGCAGCTTCTGCAGCCATAACTCATACTCCTGTTGCTCATGCACTTTTGTAATGGTTCCTGCTGGTAGTGTTGCGTTGTCGTAGTGCTTCACTGTTCCGTCCGGGAAGTAAGGTACATCGTTGCGCTGGTGAGCGTAAGTGCCCATCAAGCCAGTAATGTTGCGGTGCACTGTGTTCGTATGCGTTACGCCTTTCTTATAATAGTCGTAGCCGTAGAAGCCAATGTTATGAGTGTTCATTATAGTGCCATCCGGCAGACGGGCAGAGTTAACTGCACGGTTTCCAGTGATCTCGATATTGTTGCCGCCGGCGATGGCGTAGTTGTAGTTACCCAGGTTCACTGTCTGGTTGTCGTAAACCTTCACATAAGCTGTGGCGATAGTTGATGGCTCAGGCATGCCAGCATTCCACCAGGAGTCCATGATGATGCCGCCGCCAGAGTAAGTAGAGGAAGTAGGGTTAATAGGATAAGCACCCTGGATGTAGTTGTTGTGGATGCGGATAGGAGAGTCAGATGTACCGCGAGTATTAGACACGTTAATGTTGTCTTCTACTGCAGAGCGGCTAGGCTCGTTGATGACCTGGTTCCAGGCTACCTCTGCGTTGCGGATAGCGCCGCGGAAGTTAAGGCTCACGAAGTTAACCATGGTAGAACCGCCATAAATGCGACCGTCGATGTTCTTGGCCTTGTTGTAGCGGATTTTCACAGTTTGATTTTGAGAACCGTCGCCTAAGTAGCGGCCGCCCAGGGCGATGCCTGCTGCTCCCTCTATGTAGCAGTTTTCCACTACAATGTTCTTAAACTCATCCACTGCCATGAAGTTACGCGGCTTCTTGTAGTCAGAGTATGGCGTTGGGGTGATACCGTAACCGCTGGTGTTGCGGACAGTGATGTTGGCGGCTCCGTGTCCTGCCGAGCGAATCATGCGGCCTGCTGCGCGGATGTTGGAGTTGATGATGGTAACAGGTTCTGTGGTTTGAATTTCCACCGCTGATACATTCGAATCTCTTGATTCCCAGTTGCCTGTGTAAGTGCCGCCCTTTGTGATCACGATTGGGCCGCTGTAGGTTTGGGCCGCTACCGCGAGTGGAAACAGTGCAATAAAGAATAAGGCTAGGAATTGAGCTAGTATTACTTGTCCAGCTCTCTTGTTGAAAAGTGATGTTGTTGTGTTCATTACTTTGGCTAAAAGTTGATGAATTGTATTTTGTTGTTGTTTCGTTTGTTAAGCTTACTTGTGGTCCTTACTATAAGTACTACTTTTTGGGCTTCTGCAAGAGCTTTGTGAGCGCTTGGTTTTAATTGGTTTTCTTTTTTTTGTTTATATATAATTCGTTACAAATATAGACATGAAAATTTAAGAAATCATAGCCTTTTCAAAATTACCATTGAATAAATTATAAACTTAAAAAATTGTCCTATATTAAAAATAGCTTAATTTGTTCATAAATGGCTATTTTGATCTTTTATGTATGTTTATATAATTTATTATATATAAAATTTGTATTTGAAAAATTATATAAAAAAAGTTGCGAAATTTTAAAAGAAAATTTTAATCGCATCTTTATTAAGCAATACCTATCTATATATATGGTATGTTACCAATATGTTTCTAATTATTGGTGCATCATAAAAATGCAATTAATGTTTAGCTTTTGAGTTAAGACACGATTTTGCATTTTATTGTTGTGGAATAATTCCACACTTTTATCTAAACCTGTTCTTATCCCACGTTTACCCATTGTTTTAGGCCAATTTATTCCACACTTTGGGTAGTTTAGCCTGTGTTATGAAGGTGGATTGGAAGTTTAAGCTGGCCATTTCAATGTGTTGTTGATAGGTAATTGTGAAAATATGGCTGCGAACTGTAGGGAAATGGACAGTTTCGCAAGCGCTTCTGAAGCACTTACACGTTTCTGCCTCACGAAGTATAGCTTGCTGCTTGGGTACTCGCTATACCGCCAGTTCAGGCTAGTAGCCTGCTTGTAGTGTCCAAAGAACTTGTATAGGCTTATATGGCTGCAGTATCAGCCAGTCATGTGTCTTGGATAGCCCCAAAAGCTAATATATGCAGGTTAGGTTCTATTCGAAGTGTATGATCTGCAGAGCGCCGCAAAGACTGTTTTGTGTCGCTGCAGCCGCGAAAGAGAAGTGGCGCAAGTATACCTCGTTGTGCCTGCTTGCTTACACAGAAGAAACATCCTTCGGTAATTCAATGGCTACTTAACTGCTGTAGGCAAGTATACCATAAAGAGTGACTTTAAACTGCAAGAGAGGATATAAGTGGAATGGTTAGGCCTATAAGGTAAAGCAACACCACCTAAAAGGCCATACGTTAATTCAGGTGGTGTTACGTTTGAGTCTATCCTTTGGTGACTATCTTAAAATCAGAGAGCGGAACAGTCTGCGATGCATCATCTATGGCCAGAAGCGGGGTTTCGCCATAGAAAGAGGCCCACATGGTGAAGGTGCTTGGCGGCCCGATCAGGTAATCGCACTGAGAGAGCGCATACAGGTCCACAATAAAATGACGGTCCTCAGTTACGAGCGCCATCCCTGGAAAGCTTTCCGGGTTCACCTTCTCGTTTGAGCAGATCAGGAAGACACAGCGCTTGCCCTGCGCCTCCAGCTGTTGCTTTAGCTCCTGCATTTTGCTGAAGTATACCTCATCCTCGTAGTACCACTTGCCGTCGTTATAGGTTTTATAGTCTCCGCGCCGGATGTGCACGCCTATTACCGTATCTCCCAGTTGCCTGCAGCGGTTCATCACTTCCTGCACCTGCTGGCTGTACTTCGGAAGCGGCGTAAAAATCTGCCGGATGCTTGGGGCATACTTTTCAAAGTTCTTGAAATCGCGGTAGAGCCAGCCATCTATGAACACGATTTTGCTTTTTGCGGAGGCGACAAACTCCGGATCGTTCATGTCGAAGCTTTTGGGTGCGGCATCAAAGGCTTTGATTTCATGGAAGTAAAAGCCCGGTAGTTTCCGTAGAGGATCTATCTGTACTTTCTGCACCGCGTTTACGGCTTTCCGCATCAGTTCATCCAGCTGCTGGTTGTCGGTTATGTTCAGGCTGATGTCATGCCCGTTGAAATTATCAGAAGCGGTGGAGATAAAGAACTCCTTATAATCATTGAAAGAGGGGTTCAGGAGCTTGTAGTTGTAAGCTAAGCTGTTCGATATGAAATGAGAAAAATAAAATAACCGGTTGGCAAGCTGTCCGGCTTTATAGTTCATGATAACCATATTGTGTCTTAAATTATATATATAATTAACGATACTTTATACTGTTGCTCCCGAAATAGGTTCCTGCTAATTGCACGTGACTGCCGCTAATTTGCTCCACCTGCTTTTCGCACTCCTTATATATAGGCTCCAAACGTGAGGTGATACGGCGCCCATACTATAAGTCAGGTGGTGCAGCATGCCTGGCTGTTGTATCAGAAGGCACTTCCGGCTCATTTACGTAAATTTCCTGCCTATCCGGACACCCAGTAGGAGGTGTAGGCCCAACCTGAATACTGTTCTTTTTCAGCTTCTGTAGCCAGAGTTGGTATTCGTGTTTTTCGTGTTCCCTTGTGATTGTTCCCGGGGGCAGTGTGGCGTTTGAGTGGAAGGCGACGGTTCCGTCGGGCAGGTAGGGGGCGTCGTTGCGCTGGTGGGCCAGTGTGCCCATCAGGCCGGTGGTGTTGGCGTGTATGGCGTTGGAGTGGGTGACGCCCTTCTTGTAGTAGTCGTAGCCGTAGAAGCCGATGTTGTGGGTGCTCACCGGGGTGCCGTCGGGGAGCAGGGCCGAGGTGACGGCGCGGTTGCCGGTGATCTCGATGTTGTTTCCGCCGGCGATGGCGTAGTTGTAGTTGCTAAGGTTGACGGTCTGGTTGTTGTAGACCTTCACATAAGCTGTGGCCACGGAGGCCGGGTCGGGCATGCCCTCGTTCCACCAGGAGTCCATGATGATGCCGCCCCCGGAGTAGGTGGAGGAGGTGGGGTTGAGGGGGTAGGCGCCCTGGATGTAGTTGTCGTGTATGCGGATGGGGGAGTCGGGGGTGCCGCGGGAGTTGGAGACGTTGATGTTGTCCTCCACCAGGGAGCGGCCGGGCTCGTTTACGACCTGGTTCCAGGCTATCAGGGCGTGGGGCACGGGGTTTCGGAAGTTGAGGCCCACGAAGTTGACCATGGCCTGGCCGCCGTGCACGCGGCCGTCGATGTTCCTGGCGGTGTTGAAGCGGATGCGCACGGTCTGCTCTGGTGTGCCGTTGCCCACGTAGCGGCCGCCCAGGGCGATGCCGGCCGCGCCCTCGATGTGGCAGTTCTCCACGACGATGTTTCGGAACTCGTCGACGGCCACAAAGTTGCGGGGCTTCTTGTAGTCGGCGTAGGGGGTGGGGGCGATGCCGTAGCCGGAGGTGTTGCGGACGGTGATGTTGGCCCCGTGGCCGGCCGAGCGGATCATGCGGCCGGCGGCGCGGATGGAGGAGTTGAGGATGAGCACGGGCTCTGAGGTCTGCACCTCCACGGCCGAGACGTTGGAGTCGCGGCTCTCCCAGTGGCCCGTGTACGTGCCCCCCTTCGTGATCACGATAGGTCCCGAGTACACAACCTGGCAGGGATCAGGAGAAACTGTGGCCACATCACGCTGGCTATTTCTTTCCTTATTATAAGGAGAGAAAACAAGTACAAGCACCACACCAAGTATAGCAACCGCAATAACGCCCATTACTAATTTGTATATGTTTCGCTTTTTACCTGCTTTTCTCATACTATACGTTTTGCGAGAAGGCTACTTCAGGAAGTAGCCCAGCAACCTGCGCGCGTACCCATTAGCCAGGTGATAGGGAACGTAGGGTGGCGGGCAGTTTTTTAAGGTAAAGCGTGTGAAGTCGCGCAGGTTACCGCCACCCTTAATGTCGAACAGGTGCTTGTAATAGTTCTTGAAAGTCTTGGAGCTTCTGATCTGTCTTTCACCACTTTCCTCCGGGTATGTGAGGATCTTTGCATCGTAATTCACGAAAAGCTCAAACCCGGCCCGGCGCGCGGTGTGCGTATAGTCGTAGTCGGCAATATAATGTGGGAAACGCTCCTGGTCCAGCACGCCAATGGTATCAAATACCACCCTGGGGATAAGCAGGCTACGGCCCGGCAAATGCGTAACAGGATGCAGGCCTTTTCGCTCATTCTCCGGAAGCACCTGCAGCAGGTGCTCAATGGTGTTTGTCTTCCAGTTCAGCCGCTCCCCCCCGAATATAGGCTGGTTGTTGGAGGCATCCAACTCCAGCGCACCGAGCAGCGCCTTTGGCTTTTCTTTGTGCCAGCGGTACATCTGTGCTATCATCTCGCTGTCGACCAGCACATCGTTGTTCATGGTCATCACCAGTTCCGCACCCTCCTTCAGCGCATGGCGGATGCCCATGTTCACGCCGGCAGTCCAGAAGAGGCCGCCATCGCCTTTCAGCACCACTACTTCCGGAAACTCATTCCGAAGCATTTCCTCTGTTCCGTCTGTGGAGCCGTCATCCACAATAATTACTTTAAACGACTGATTTGTCTGTGCCTGCAAAGACACAAGGCACGCTTTGGTATATTCTTTTCTGTTGAAAACAGGTATGACAATGTGTATCATTTTCTTTTGATGGATAAATAGTGCTTGGGCCTGTTGTGGAAGTATGAACTGTTAAAAGCAACTGCCTCAACAGTACCCAGTGTTACAGGCTTAAACTGAAGATGCTTCTAAGCTTAGAGCTTACTTTGTCGCGTATCAGGTGGTTGAAATTCTTCTTGTCCGACTCCAGGTCGCGTATCACATAGCGTGGGTGGCGCAGCGGGAGTTCTATTTCCTGCTCGTGCACCTCGGCCTTTTTGTCCTGCTTGTTAAAGGTATGGGTGGCATCATCCCCAAACCCGATGTTACGCACCAAGTTCACCTCAGGCACAATGCAGAGGCCGGAGTTGCTGTAAACAGTAAACTCCCACTGGTAATCCCACACATCGCACTTCTGGATGTTGGTATAGGTGTCCTGCAACTTGCTCAGGCGGTAAAATTCCTCAAACTTATTCAGGAAAATGCCATTCAGGTATCCTTTCTGCTTCAGTTCCGGGTAATTGGGGATGTTGAAATCGTAGAGGTCCCAGGCGCGGCGCCAGGTGGCCCAGCCCCAGGCATTTACTTTGTCAGAGAAGTAGTAGGAGTAGTCGCTGTCGCGGCGCCAGCCGTTCAGATAATTGTTGCCGCTGATGTGCATCACGCGTGTGTCGTGCTTATACTTCTCCAGCAGTTCCTGGCAGTACCAGAAAAAGCTTTTGGAGGGAACACAGTCATCCTCAAGTATAATGCCTGTCTCTTCGTGCTCAAAAAGCCACGTGATGGCGCTGGCAGGCGCCACGCCGCAGCCCATGTTCTTTTCCTGGAACAGCGTTTTTACCTCGCACTCCCAATCCACCTGCTCCACAATGCGGCGGGTTTCCTCGCAGCGCGCCGCGTCAGTTGCCACATGGGCACGCGGGCCATCGGCAGCAACATAGAGCCTGCTCGGCTTCACCTGCCTGATTCTTTCAAATACTTGTTGGGTGGTATGGGGTCTGTTAAATAATATCAGCAACACCGGGGTGTGCAGTGGGTCTCTAGGAGTACTCATACAAATCTAAGGGTTGATATATTGTTGTACTGCTATTTTTAAAAGATGTTTTGCGCAGGCGTGTTTTTAACGGTAAGAAACAGGCGCCTGCAGCTGCCGCGTTCTTCTGCGGGCAAGCATGCGCTGGGCCGACCGCTTCAGATAGCTGGTAACAGCCTCGTTTTTCTCCTCTATCAGGGTAATACACCAGCCGAGCACGCCAAAGTAAAACGGGGGAAGTATGTAGGAGATGCCGTACACAAACCCAGAGGCAATAAATGTGAGCAGTATGATCTGGGTGATCGGCAGCGGGGACTTGGTAATGGACTTGCGAATTGGGTGAATCATTGTCATGAAGTAGATGAACATCCCCGCCATGCCTACATAAAACAGGATGTCGACATAGAAACTGTGGAAGAAGTGCCCGTTACCGTCCTCAAACACGGGCTTGTCAATATCTTCCTGGTAAAACTGTATGGGCAACTCAAAACCTTCGAAGCGCATGCCAATCATCAGGTTGTCCTCGATAAAGGGCAGGTAGGAGAGAAACTGCAGGTAACGCCAACCGCCTGTTCCCTGGGAGTCATAGTTCTCAATATCTGTGAAGTTCTCCTGAAATTTGGTGATGATCTCCGGGTTCATCGTGAAAATAAACGCACTCATCACGATGCTGACAACGGTAACGATAAACGCGATCGGCAGCATCCTGCCGATTAGGTTGATGGGTTTGTCAGCCTTGAACTTGATGTACAGGTAGAAAACCGCTATCGCAAAAGTTGAGCAAATCCAAACGGTACGGTGCTGGAAGAACACAATAAGCCCAAGCACAAAAAAAGTGGCAAACAGGTTATAGAGCTTTCCACCATACACATAAGTGCCCAGGAAGTACATGAGCGGGATCATGAGCATGTACACGGACGTGGCCACGGCCCCACGCTCATGGCTCGTGAAAGCCGAGATACTTAGCGATTCCGGGTGCACAATGAAAAGGTGCAGCACAAACCCTACAAGTATAAAATAGACAATGTGCTTGAAGTTGAGATGCGGGTTCTTCTTATAGAAAGCGTAGATGAAGAACGTATAACTAAGCAAAAACAGCTTCAGAAATACGTGGGGGTACACCATAAAGGTGCTGTACTTAAAGTACGACTCCAGCACCAGCGCAAACACGTAAGCGGTCAGCAGGAAAAACGCCACCCGCATGTAAGGCGACATGTGCTGGAAGTTGATAATGCTATAGCAGAAAGAAAGTACGGCAGAACCCTTAACAAGCAAATTGAACAGGTTTATCTGCAGCAATTCATTTTCCGGGGCCATCATTTTAATGTACATCTCATCCATCATCAGGACAAGCATGAGTGGGATGGCAAAGATGATACTGTAATTCAGCTTCATAAAAGGTGTTAGTATAGCGTTGGGCAGGGGTTAGAAGTTTCCCTCTTCCAAGGCTGTTTCTTTCCTTACCCGTTGGGGGTAGTATTTGGAGATGATCGACTCGTAAAGCTCGAGGTGCTGCTTTACAACAACCTCTTCTGAGAAGTTATCCTGAGCGAATCGATAGGCGTAAGCAGCCACATCACGGGCAAAAGCATCGTCGGAGAGAAGCTTCTTCACGGCTGCCGCCACCTCATCCGCAGAGTATACATTGCACAATAGCCCTGCTTTTCCGTGGTCGAGCAGATGGGGGATAAAGCCGCTTTCACGCCCTCCTACCACCGGTGTTCCCACCACCATCGATTCTATGACGGCCATGCCGAAGGATTCTTCCCTGGAGGGGTGCAGCAAAACCTTCGCGTTCGCCACCAGCTGAATGAGGTTATCATGTACAAGTGGCCCCAGGAATTTAACACCCTGCTCCAGATTGTGCTGTTTTGCATAGGCATGCGCCAATCCGTCTGGTTCCATGTCTACGCCAATCAGGTGATAGTTAACATCCGGAAATGCCTCCCTTACCTTCGCAAAGGCATGGAGGGCCAGAGGCACGCCTTTGCGGGTGTTAAACCCGTTTATGACCGATACTATGTAGTTTTCCTTCTGTTCAGGTTTAGTTACAGTATCCTCTATATCCGAAGTGAAAAAGTTATTGAGTGTGACTGTCTTCTTTTTCAGGCTTTTGGATAGCTGGCTGTATGTATAGCTGGAGTTCGCCGCAAGGTGCCTGGCGCGTGTCGTCACTATCTTGTTCATGATCAGGCGGACGAAGCGGAACATGTCGCACTGAGTAAGGAAAATTTTACGTGCTATATCATGTATACTTACAATGGTTGGAATGCCGCTCTTTAAGGCAGACCAAGCGTACTCGTAGGTCCAGAACGCATAGATCACATCAGCTGGGTGCTGCTGCATCAGGTTCTTCAACTCATTTATTTCATAGCGGAAGAAACGACGACCCGGCTGCGGTTTGGTACGGGCTACGCATACTGTTAAGTTATGGCCATGGAGCACCAGTGGCTCAGTGATAGTGCCCGAGTTGGTGTAGGCAATTACTTTATAGCCACGTTTAAGCAAGGCATTAATCAGATGCGAGACAAGCGGGAACGCGTTTGTATCAGGCAGGTTTTCACTGCCCAGATCGCATGCCAACAATTTCAAGTCAACCGGACCGGATATACCTATTGTCATAAACTAAATTGTATGTAAGCTAATCTTAAACAAATTCTTTTTTAAACCTTGTTATCACCTTGCCATAGTAGGTGGATGTGTTGACGTTTAACCCCACCCGTGAAAGTACCTGCCCGATCTGCTCTCTCAAAAGCCTGAGAGGAAACAAAAACGTGAAAGTAAGAAGTGCAACGGCTCCTGTTACCACCTGTGCCGCCAGGATGACCATTAGGGGAAGATCAAAGCCGCGCATTACGTAACTCACAGCATAGATAGCAGCGGCAACCAGGATGCCGTTCAGCAGACCCGGCAGATATATCTGTAGCTGAACTTTATACTTCAGGTCCAGCACTTTCCGCATTACCCGTTGGTACAAGGCCACCCGGGCCATCTCTGCCACGAAAACAGCGAGAGCAAATCCCACCAGGCCTAAATCACGGAACAGGTAAAAGCATCCGCAGATCACCAGGATAAATATTACGTTCAAAACAACCTTAGAGTTGAGAGCTGCCTTGGCATCGCATACAATTCCGGCAAACATCGTAATGAAACTTAGAGGAATACCGAGACACAGCACCTGCAGCACCGGAATCGACTCCACCCACTGATCGCCAAGCAATACAAGTATAATTTCAGGAGCCGCCACCGCTATACCCAGGCACACAGGAATCACGATAGCCGCCAGTAAGGTGATGCTGGATAAGTATACCCGCCCCAACTTTTCGTTGTCGGACTGCATTTTGCTGAAAGAGGGGAAGATAACCTTCGATACCGTGCGGGTAAGCATGTGCATCGGCAGGCTCACGAGCAGCAGCGCCCGGTCGTAAATACCGAGTTTATAGGAGCCAAAGGCCCTGCCGATAAGTATGGAACCCAGGCTGATGCTGATAAACTCCAGGAAACTGACAATGGACATTTTGCTTCCATAACTGAACAGCGGCTTGTACGACGACCACTCAAAGTGCAGCAGCACGTTGTGCCGTGCTACTACATAAGCGCCTATCGCCAGCAGGGCCGTTTGTGTGAGGGAGGCATACACCAAACTCCAAACGCCGAAACCCAGGTAGGCGCAGATAATGCCGACACCCAGGTAAGAGAGCACATAGGAGATTGTTTCGATGATGCTCAGGGCCTTGAACTGCATGTTGCGCTGCAGGAGCGTAGTGGCTGTGGAGGAGAGGCCGTTCAGCACAAATGCCAGACCCATTACCTGTACCACCGGCACTATCAGGGCATCATTTACTCCGTTCCCGTTGTCGAAAAATTCAATGGCGAAAGGAGCAAGCAGCCAGGCCAGCACGGTGAACAGGGCGCCCAGCAGCAGCGAACTGGTAAAGGCAGCCCGGATATTCTTATCTGAAAGGTCTTCTTTCTGGATGATGGCTTGTGAAAGGCCCAGGTTGGCAAAGTAGCTGCCAAAGCGAAGTATAACTCCTGCAATGGCAATCACACCAAAGGCCTCAGGTGCCAACAGGCGGGCCATGATGGTGGTATAGCCAATCTGCATCACTGCATTTGCTATCGTAGAAGCAGAGCCCCACTTTAGGCCACTGACAGCTTTTGACGCTAAATTCTTGCTCATCTTCCCTTCTTGGTCATCAGGACGCGCGCCCTCAGAGCTCATTCCAGGCTGTTCCGTTGCCTGCGGGTCTGGTACAGGCGGTTTGGCAAGTCTTGGAAGGTCCATATGCGGGTGCTGAAGTGTAATCGTATTAAATAAGGCTGTTGGAAAAGGTCCACAGCTTGTGTTGCAGGCAGGTTTTTTGTGAATTAGCTCGCGGCTTTAAAGCAGGTGCTGCAAACGGCAGCGGCGAATTGAGCCATCAGAAGTATAAACGTGGGTAATTTTGCACTGCTCGGCCTGGTTTCTGCCTTTCAATCACATGCCCTATAAACCATTGCAAGGGAAGCTTACCCTTAGCTTGCACGCTGTTGCTCCCGCAGCCCTGTGTTGCACAGGTAAAGCATTGCTTTTCTATGCCCGAAGGGGCCAAAGCCGGAAGTAAACAGAGCGGCAACTAAATGTAACGCTTCCCTTGCATGTTAGTCCTACTCGAGGAGCTTATATAGGAAGGGTATACTTACTACTGGCGGCGGAACCGGTAAGTATACTTGCCGACTTTAGAGGTTTTCTTCTCGCTGTCCGGCACATTCATCGGGTATCCTGCATAAGCTTCCTCATCCAGCCAAACCATTTCTGTGTCTGTAATAGAAACTACCATGTAATCTGTAGAAGCACTGCCACGTGTAAGAACTATACGGTTTGGATCATCCTTGTCAGGGAGAGAATAAGTCCAGGCCTCTGGAGTTGAGCTTCCAGGAGTGGTAATAAGCATTTGGTCCCCTTTGAATTCAAAGTATGTTTGAATGTTTACAGAGTCGGCATACATCACAGTGTCTGCATCGCCATAGTATTCTCTTTTAACCAGGTAATTGTGCCACTTTCCCTGGAGGTCCTGGCTAATTTCTCCTTCTGGGATCTTTGGTTCTGGTTCTACTTTTTCATCGTCTCCGCATGAAACTAGGAAGAGAACGGGTAGAAGAAATAACAATAATTTTTTCATGGTGTACTGTATGTTTAATTTACAATCCTTGTACTTTAAAATCGATATATAGTTGCACTTGATGATTAGGAAAAAGCCTAATTTTTGAAAGAAAATGCTTCTTGAAATTCTTCGTGACAACAAGGCAATGAAAGGCACCGGCTATGCGTTTACCTGTGCCTGCACCGGTCTGTGCATCGCTATAGGCAGCTTATGCAGCTAATTCAAAAAGGGCAAAAGGTGGCTACAGCGATGCTGCTGTAGCCGTTTGTTTAAGGTGAGAATTTGGGGAGCAGGCAGCTCAATCAGGCATAGTAGTAATGCGCCTTGCGTTTGTAGCCATACTCGTAGGTCTTGTTGTAATTCACATCGTTGATGATCATATAGAGGTTCTTTACCTTTCTGGAGGCATGCAACTCGTTGATCTGAGTCAGCAGGTTGCGGTCGGTATACTTATGTTTCACTACATACAGGTTCACATCCATGTGGCGCATCAGCACGAAGTATTCAGACACGAAGCCGATTGGGGGTGTATCGATCACGACGAAATCATACCGCTCCTTTAGTTCGTTCACCAACTCCTGCATTTTTGGCGATTCCAGCAAATGCAGCGCGTTTTCAGGTATAAACCCGCACGGAATAATATCCAGGTTCTCCACAGGCGACTTCTGTATAATCTCGTCAAGTGGCTGTCCTTGTGTCAAATAAGATGACAAGCCGCTGGTCTCGGACACAGGGAAGTATTTGCTGAAAGTTGGCTTGCGCATATCCGACTCGATCAATACCACGCGCTTGCCTGATAAAGCCATTTCGGAGCTGAGGTTCACCGAGCAGAAAGTTTTGCCTTCGCCGGAGATAGAAGAGGTAACCCCAATCACCTTAAAGCTGTTGTCGGCCATCAGGTACTGCAGGTTAATGCGGATAGACCTGAAGGATTCAGCAATAGCGGAGCGTTGGTTGTTAAGCACCGCCAGCTTATCTTTTCTGGTGCCATGCGCCACCACTCCCAAAAACGGGATGTTGGTGATGTTGCCAAGGTCTTCTTTGCCCTGTACGGTAGTATCTGCGCTGTTCATCAGCACAATGAAACCCGCTGGTATGGCCAAACCAATCATAAGCGCCAACAGGTAGATCATTTTCGGCTTCTTGTTCACCGGCCCGTTTCCTACCATAGAGGCATGGTCCACAATCTTCTTATCGGTGGCGTTGGTGGCAAGCGCTATGGCTGCTTCAGAGCGCTTCTCCAGCAGGAAGTCATACTTCTTGTCAATAAACTGCGACTCGCTCTGCAGGTCCATCAACTTGCGCTCATTCTCCGGAAGCGAAGCTAGTGTCGCTTCGATCTCAGCGATACGGCGATCCAGGTTCTTGATGGAGATGTCGGATGATTGTATCAGGTTCTGTATGTTGGCTTCAATAGCACTGCGGGTGCTGGCAATCTGGCCATCCAGTTTCCTGAAAATCGGGTTGTCCTGGGTGGCGTTTTCCTGGTAGCCGGCCTTCTGCTGGTTCAGCTCCGCCAGCTGCAAAAACAGGTTGTTCAGCAGCGGGCTCTGAATACCGGAGACAGTAGGGGAGACGGACTGGGCAATACCGTTTCCGTTCTGCACCTGGTCCAGTATGTTGGCATAGTAGGAGCGGTCGGTGGTGAGCTTAGCCTTCTCTGCCTCCAGCTGCGAAAGCTTTTCGTAGCTGATGTTAGACTGCACATTGATGTTGGCAATACGGTTGTTTGAGCGGAAAGCCGACAACTGCTGCTTGCTTTGGCGCAGCGAGTCTGACAAGGTAGCCAGCTGACCGTCAATAAACTCCAGTGTTTTTAAGCCGTTCTGGTTCTTCTCCTTCAGGTCGTTGGCCACGTATTCGGCCATTAGCGTGTTCAGGAAAGCCACCTGCTTGTCAGGAATGGTTCCTTGGCTTTTAAATACCAGTACGCGTGCTTCACGATCCCAGGGGGCCACTTCCAGGGCAGCCTGTTGCTGCTTTACCTGACTGTTAAGGCTGTTGATCACAAAGTAATATTCTCTGCCCCGCGCCAGGTCCTCTTCTTTGTTGCGGTTCAGGGTAAAGCTCATGTACTTGTCCTTGTAGGCTTCGCCATACTTCAGCCGCTTGGTCATTTTAACCACAGGCAGCGACTCCACGGTAGCATGTGTGCCAAAATCATAAAGCGGCACATTCTCGGCCTCCATACGGATTTCGTACGTCTGCTCGTCGATTGGGCGCACATAGATAGGCACATCCACCAGTTGGTTGGAGGTGGTGTCGAGGTCTACTTCGTAAGGAGCCGTTTCATACTGCTCCTCCACTACCAGCTCTGATATGTTGTTGAGCCAGTGGTCTGTTACTTTATAGTATGATACCGTAAAATCCAGGTTTCGCAGCGCCTGCTTCACCATTTCGGCGGACTGCAGCAAGCTTACCTCATCCTCTACTTTGATGCCTCTGCTCTGTACATCAAGCACCTCCAGCAACTCCTGCGCTTTCTTGGAGCCGGTTTGCTGATCGCCGAGAAGTAAAGTGGATTGGAAAGCGTATATGCGTGGGGAAGTTTTAACGTAAACGTAGGCTGCCGCCAGGGCCAGTGTGGCACTTATCGCAAACAGGTACCACTTGGTCTTAAACTTGAAGAACCAGCTCTTCAAGTCTATCTCATGCTCATTCTTCTTCTTCTTCATTTCTACTTAAACACATTGTATAACAGGGATCCTGTGGAGATAAGGCCCAGGATAGTTGTGAGCACGATCAGGTTGTCGCGCTTAAGCTGGGTTTGCCTTGGCTCCACGTAAATCACGTCGTTCGGCATCAGGTAATAGTATGGTGATTGTACGAGGTTCGGGTCCTTGAGGTCTAATAATATTATCTGCGAGTTCTCGCCCTTCTGGCGTATCAGCTTCACGTTGTCTCTGTTGGCACCCTGGGTCAGGTCGCCGGCCATACTTAACCCCTCGAGCAGGTTAGCCCGCTCGTTGTAAATATAGAAGTGGCCAGGATTTTTAACATCGCCCAATACGCTGATCTTAAAGCTGATGAGCTTCGAGACAACGGTGGCGTCAGTAATGTAGCGGTTCAGGTTTGTCTGGATCAGTTCCTGGGCCTGGGTAGGCGTCAGTCCGAGCACCTTCACCTTCCCAATCACCGGCAGGTTAATGTTGCCTTCCGTATCAATGGTATAGCCGCTCATGTACATGCTACCCGGATCAGACACCCCGAAGGCGCTGTTAGGATTGATGATGTTGAACATGCTCGACATTTCCGGATCGATGCTCAGCACCTTTACCGACAGCACATCGTTTGGCTGCAGTTTGTAAGCCGTGAAATTGGACTGAAAATCGGTGGGAGTGTTCCTGTTGAGGCGCTCGCCCTGCAGGTATACTAACTCCTTTTTAGTGACGCAGGATGTTGCGAACAGCAGGAACAGGAGAAAATAGACTGTATTTCTCATATATGGTTGTAAGGGTGTAAAGCGTGTCTGCACCAGATAATGGGCTGTTGACATGCTTTTAGTTAGGGTTTACTTATGGAACTTAGCTATCGCGGAAGCGATAATTCAGGATAGTATACTTTTACTGCGGCAAAAGGATTCCTTTTTATCACAATATTTAAAAACTTTAATAAACGAAATCGCCCTGCTGCGGTGTGTCAGGAGCTTAAGCGTCTTAGAATTAATGTGTTTTAAAAAGAGGCAGTGCCATGGCGGGTGGTAAACGATAAGGCCACTCCTCAAAATAGGGGAGTGGCCTTATCTGCGTTGTTAAGATTATGTAAAGCTAACTTATTCTATCCATTTCGTGCGGCGCTGCCGCTGGTTTGCCGCCGGCTGCTGCTGCTGAACCTTAATGCTGTCTTTCGGGAAACGGATCAGCTGTTGTGCATAGCCGTCCATGTGCTCCACTATGGCGCCTTTGAGTCTCCAACCCTGTGGCAGGAAAGCTGCCACTTCCAATGCCAACCCTTCCAGATCGGCTGCGATAATGATATTGTATTCCATAATTCCTTTGGGGCTAACTATAGAACCAATATACTAACAATAGGTATAGGTTGTGCGGGCGCGTTACGAAAAACTCAATGAAAAGGTTATTTTCTTTTTAATCTTTAGCTATATACTTCTATAGTTACATTCTTGGTAACCGAAGTCGCTTTTTCTACTGCTATAATGCTATATTCAGGTTTTAAAGGCGTTGTATTTTTAGCCATACGCAAGCTAATTTTTCTACCTAAGCCTATCTATACCTGCTGTGCAGCGCAAGTTTATACTTAGTGAAGCCTAATGGTGAAGGAAGTATGGGCGCTGCCGTTTGAGCTAAGCGAGAAGGTGAAGCCGTGGTTCATCAGAATGTCCCGCACCATGGTGAGACCGATGCCCTGACCTGTCTTTTTGGAAGTATAGAATGGTGTGAACAGGTGCTGCTGCACCTCCTCGGGTATGCCGCCGCCACTGTCTTTTATCACCACCTGCGGCGGGTTGTGCTGCGTCTGCAGCTGAATGGTGCCGTCCTCACCGATGGCCTCCATCGCGTTTTTAAGAATATTCAGAAGTGCCTGCTCCATTTGCTGCCTATCAAGGTCCACCTCAAGAGGCTGCGCAGCCAGCAGCCACTCCATTGAAATGCGACGGCGCTCCAGCTCAGGCTTCAGCAGGCGGTGCAGGTCGTGGAGCAGCGCGTGCAGGTCAGTTAGCGTTTTGCGGGGCTGAGGCAGGCGCACCACGTCAGCAAAGTTGGCCATGAAGCGGCTTAGGTTGGTGTTGCGGTCAATGGCCACCTGCAGCACGTGCGAGAAATCTGGCTGGTGCTCCTCCTGCAGTTGCGGCGTGTAAAACTCCAATGAGCCAAGTATGGAGTTGATAGCTCCGGTAGTGTTGTTCACCTCATGCGACATCACCCGGATTACTTTTTCGTATGCCTGCCGCTCATTCTGAAGTATGGCTTCGGTCAGTTCCTCTATCAGAACGAAATAATGCTGGAAGCCGCGGTCCATGAAATGGGCGCGGTGGCAGCGGTAAGTCCAGATACCGTGCACACGGAACGTGGTGGATTGGCCCGTAGGCAGCACCGACAGTTGCTGCGCCCATGTAGAGGGCAGTTGGCTGATGTGCTTGCCCAAAAGCTCTGAGGCGGGTTTTTCCAGGAACCGCTCTGCCGCCGGGTTTATACTTTCCACCTGGTTATCGAAGCCCAAAAGTATAATACCGGCAGGGGAGGCCTGTATCAGCTTGTCAAGCAGAAAGTGCTTTTCTGCCTGTGCCACGCGCTCCCGGCGCAGCTGGTCGATCATGCGGTTGTACACGTTCACCAACTCGTCCAGGTCCTGCTGGCCCACTGCCATGAACTTCGTAGAGAAATCCTTATCCCGGATAGACTCAATTCCGGCGCGGATAAGGCTTAAAGGCTTAAAGAAAGAGCTGTAAAGCTGAAATGTCACAAAAATGGAGCAAATAATGAGCAGCTCCATTCCCAGAAATAGGTACTTGTTCTGCTGCAGCACAAAATACGCCAGCACCACCATCAGGCCATGAACCAGCACGGCAAACAGGATGAACTTACTCCGCAGCGTCATACGGGATGTTGAACTTGTCGAGGCGACGGTAGAGGGCGGCACGGCTAAGGCCCAGCGAGCGTGCCACCTTGCTGATATTGTTGTGGTAGAAATCCATCGATTTCTTGATCATCGAAGCCTCTATCTCGTCCAGCGTCATGGTGCCCACAGCGGGAAGGGCTTTGTCGCCGGGCTTGGCAGGGCTTTGCTGTGCCTGTGCCTGGAAATCCACTGCCTCCAGCACATCTCCCTCAGCCACCAGCACCGCGCGCTCCACCAGGTTCTTCAGCTCCCGAATATTACCAGGCAACTGCAGCTCTTTTACCCACTGCAGCGCCTTCTGGCTGATCTGCAGGTCCGGGCGGTGGTAGGTTTTCTTCAGGTTCTCGACAAAGAACTTTACCAGCAGCGGAATATCCTCCTCACGCTCGCGCAGGGCCGGCAGCTTCACCTTAATCAGGTTGATCCTGTAGTATAAATCTTCACGGAACTTGCCTTCCTCCACCAACTGCGCCAGGTCTTTGTTGGTGGCGCACACCACGCGGATATCGAGTTTGCGGGAGCGGCTGTCGCCGAGTACCTCATAGGTGCGGTCCTGCAGCACGCGCAGCAGTTTTACCTGGCTGTTCAGGTCCAGTTCGCCAATTTCATCGAGGAAGATGGTGCCTTTGTTCGCCATCTCGAAACGGCCCATCCGGTCGGCTTTGGCATCGGTGAAAGCACCGCGCTTGTGCCCGAACATTTCGCTCTCGAAAAGGGTGGAGGAGATGCCGCCCAGGTTCACTTTCACAAAGGGCTGTGCCTTGCGGAGGCTGTTGCGGTGTACAGCCTCCGCAATCAGCTCTTTACCCGTTCCACTCTCTCCTTCTATCAGCACTGAGGCATCTGTCGGAGCTATCTGACCGATGCGCTTCAGGACCTGCAGTAGCTTTGGGTCCTGGCCCACAATGTAACCCAGGTCGTACTGCTGGTCCAGCTTATTGCGGGTGAGGGCATCGCCACTGTCGGGAACCTGCTGAGAGAGGGAAAGGGCGGTGCGCACTGCCTGGAGCAAATACTCATTGCTCCAGGGTTTGGTGATGAAGTCGGCGGCACCAAGGCGCATGCCCTCTACGGCGAGGCTGATGGAACCCCAACCGGTGATAAGTATAACCGGGAGCTTGGGGTATAGGCCCTTCATCTTTCCCAGAAGGTTCAAACCGTCATGCCCCGCCGTATCCATAGAGTAATTCATGTCCATGATCACGAGCTGCAACGGGTGTTGTCGGGCCAGGCCCACTGCCTCTTCCGGCGTGGAAGCCTCTTTCGTCGTGAAGCCGTTCTGCTTCAGCAACAAACTTAGGGAGGCGCGGATGGCAATATCGTCGTCTACAATCAGGATCATGGTGGGCTGAATGGTTGTTGCTGTTTCAGGTATAAAGATAAAATTTTTACGCATAGGTAAATGCTACTCCTCATGCAAAGCCGTGGCGGGAAGTATGGCTGCGGCTTGTCGGCTGGGATAGAAGGCGCACAGGGCTGTGAGCAGGTAGATGATGCCAACAGCACACAGCAAGGCTGTGAAGTATACTTCCGATTCTACCTGAAAAACCTGCAGCAGCGGAAACTGCACCGCAAAGAAAACGCCCAGCAACAGGCCAAACGTAGCCAGCACCAGCACCTCTCCTATAAACTGCCAGTAAATTTGGGTTGAGGCTGCGCCAAGTGCCCTGCGCAGCCCAATTTCCCCATTTCGGCGGCTGATGTTGTACCAGAGCACACCGAAAAGCCCCAGCGCTACATTAAGGATAAGGAACCCACAAACCAGCCCCAGTGCGATCATGGGAATCAGGGTTAGCTTTGATTTACTCTGTCGCATTTTTTCCAGGGTGGAAACCTCTAATGTCCAGTCCTTGGAAATACCGGAAATCTCACGCACCATTTTTTCCTCAAAAGCCACACCAGTGCCTGGCTTCACCCGGATCAGGAGTTCGCTCCAAAAAGAAGTGTTGCTTTCAGAAAGGTTGATACGTTCAAAAAAAGCAGGTTCTTCGGCCGAGAATTCGCTGGAGGCCCGGTAGTGATCTAATACGCCTACGACCTGGTAGTTAATCGTGTCATTTTTCGGGAACACCTTACCCACGGCATCCTCCTCCCCAAACAGTTGTTGTTTCAGTTTGCCGTTAATTACAATCGGCACGTGGTGCGTGGCATCGTCTTGCGGCCCAAACCAGCGGCCTTGGCTTACCTGCAGTTGCATTACATCCTTAAAGTCTTGCTGCACATGGTATTCGTCTGCCACCAGCTCTTTTACCTTGCTATACGATAGGAAAGTATTCATCCGGCTAAAGGCAAAAGGAGCATTGCTTGTGGTGAGGGAGGCATGATTCACTTCATCGAATGCCCGTACGCGCTGTATCACCTGCTCCAGGTTTTGATGATTGAGGGCAGCGGAATCGGTACTGGGGCGCATCGTGAGCAGCCACACGCTTTCATGTTTAAATCCCAGCGGTTTGGTATAGTTGCGCACGTTATAGAAAATGAAGCTTAGCACTGCAAACAGTACCAGAAAGCAAAAGAAGATTTCGGTGATCAGCAGGAAGTTACTTTTCTTCCGGTTCCAGATCAGTTTAAAGAGATGGCGTATCATTTCGAGCCTCCTTTCAGCGCCTCTACGGCATGTAAACGTGACATTCTATAGGCAGGGAGTACCCCTGAAATCAATCCAAAGACAAGACAGAGCACCAAACCCATGGCAAACACACGCAGGTTCAGCCCCAGGTTGGCATATATTATAATGCCGCTGTCGTTGATGAGCCAAAGCACCGCTGCCGACAGTGCAAAACCCAGCAGCCCGCCAAGGAGCGTCAGGAAAATGTTCTCGATCAGGAACTGCCCGATGATGGTGGAGGAGGTAGCGCCGAAGGCCTTACGTACACCAATTTCGGAGGATCGCTCCATGATGCGGCTGATGTTAATGTTCACCAGGTTAATAGTAGGCAGCAGCATGAACAGGAACGCCAATCCGCCGAGGAGAACATAGAGCAGGCCCACGCCTGGCTCTTTTCCGTTGTTTAAAAAAGTGCGGGCGATGCTTTCCAGAAACGTGTCAGGGAAGGAATAGAGTTGAGATCTATCCTTGCTATGCTGTCGCTCCAGTTCCTGCATCATGGCGGCATACTCTGCTTTTATTTTAGGCACGTCTCCGGAATTTTTGGCCTTGATGGTGGCAAAATAGGAGCCACGCAGCCCCGGCTTGTTAAAGTCCTGGCTTTTGAGCGTGATTGGCACCCATACATCGGCATAGGACTGCACGCGCAGCACCGGCACGTTCTCCACCACGCCCACCACTTTGTACTTCACCTGGTCTACCTCTATGTACTGTCCAATCGCTTCGCCTGTGCCGAAATACTGTTTGCGGGTATTTTCGTTGATTACCGCTACCCGGCTGGCACTTTCTACTTCCTGGCGGCTGAAGGCACGTCCCTGCAGGAAGTTAAATTCCAGAATGTCCCAGAACTCGCGGTCCGTATACTTGATGTCGATTGCCAGTTTTCGGTTGTTCACGTAGCTGTTCACCTGGTAAAAAACAGAGTTGATGGAGACTTCCTCAGGTGATTTCAAAGTGCGCACGTGGCGGTCCAGGAAATAGTAGCTGGGCGGTCCGCTGCTACTGTAGCCCTCCTCAGAGAATTCACGCATCTGGTTCACAAACAGGAGCCGGTCCGTGTCCCGTTCCGGCATCTGCGGCCCGAAAGTATGATCGAAGAGCGAAGAAGCCACCACCAGCACCATTAGGGTAAAGCTGATGCCGAAGAGGCTGATGAAGGTAAAGAACCTGCGCCGCAGGAGCACCTTCCAGGCAACTTTTATATAGTTCTTCAGCATGGCTATACTTGTTGCAGGTTGGCAAACACTTTGGCGTCGGATACTTGCTGCCCGTCTGAGAAACGCACCAGGCGCTCGGTTTTCTGAGCCATGTTTTCATCGTGCGTCACCATCACAATGGTGGTTCCTTCCAACCTGTTCAGTTCCAATAAAATCTGCATAATCTCTTCACCCATCACCGAGTCCAGGTTTCCGGTAGGCTCGTCGGCAAGTATAATCTGGGGCGCCCCGATCAAGGCTCGTGCAATGGCAACCCGCTGGCGTTGCCCTCCCGACAATTGGCCAGGGTAGTGCTTTGTGCGGGCGCTCAGGCCTACTTTCTCCAGAGCAACCCTGGCTTTTTTGGTGCGGTCTGAGGCTGAGCTGCCTTTGCGGTAGAGGAGGGGCAGCTCAACATTATCAAGCACGCTCAGGTCATTTACCAAGTGGTAGCTCTGGAAAACAAACCCGATCTTCTCATTGCGAATATTTGCCAACTCGGCGTCCTTATAGCTGTGGATCGGCTTGCCGTCAATTTCCACGAGGCCGCTGCTGGGCACATCCAGCAGGCCCATGATGTTGAGCAGCGTGGACTTGCCGCAGCCCGATGGACCCATGATGGAAAGAAATTCGCCTTTCGGAACCGTCAGGTTCACGTTCTGCAGGGCCACCGTCTCAATGGACTTGGTTTGGTAGACCTTCTCGATGTTTGATAGCGTGATCATAGTTTTAAATTAATGCTTTTACAGATTCTATTGCTGCTGCTTAGTAGATAAATATGTTGACCGTTGTGGTGTGTTAAAATATTCTGCCGTTAGTAGTTTGATCATAGCTTCTCCTGTTCTTTTGCCTGCAGCACTTCCTGGCGCTCAAAGTCATAAAGCGTCAGTTGGCGAAGCTGGTAAAAGGCCTCCCAAAAAGCGCTTAGCGAGGCAATGTAGGCGCGTGTGGCCTGGTCTTTCTCGGCAAGGGCAATGTTAAGTTCTGTAATGCTGATGCGGCCGATCAGGAAGGTGTTCTTAGCTATTTCATAGCGTTCTGTGGCAATGGCATCAGCCTCGGCTGTGCTTTTGATGCGTTCCCGGAGCGTGTTGTACTGGTTCACCTGGGTGATCACAGCCTGCTCAAAATTTGTTTCTTCCTGGCTGATGGTATAAGCCACCAGCTGCTGGTTCAGGGTGGCTACTTTGGTGATGGAGCGCTGGCGGCCCCAGTCGAGGAGCGGCATGCTGAAGCCCAGGCGCGCGCGCTGCTGGTTCTCCGGGTGACTGTAAATGTCTGACAGGTACTGGCCCTGGTCCGTTAAGCCGAAGGTGGCAAATATGCTGGCGTTAAAACCGTTGTCGCCACGGGCTTTGGCAGTCAGGCTTTCGGCCTCCAGCAACCTGCGCCGGAAATTTATACTTTCCTTGCGGTTCTTTTTCGCCTCTGCCAGGGCTACCTCCGCCAGCACCACTCCCTCTGGTAAATTGGTGGGTGCTACCAGGCTGATGCTGTTGCTTTGCGCCAATCCCACGTAATTGCTTAGTGCCAGTGCGGCGGTTTGCTCGTCCAAAGAGGCTTGTGCCAGGGCAAGATCGGCGTTCAGCACCGCCAGGCGCAACTGCAGCAGGTCGTTTTTTGATAAGCGGCCCAAGTTGTACTTCTCCTGAGCCACCTGGTACAGCGTATCGTTGCTGGTTCTGTTTTGGGCGGCGATGCGCTGGTTGATCTGGGCCAGCAGCAAATCGAAGTATAAACGAGTGGCGGTTACGGCTACCTGCTCCAGGTCCTCCACGTACTGCTTCTGCGACTCTTCGTAACGCAGCGGCTCAATTTTCCGCGTCCAGCGGAGGGCGTTGTAGGCAAACAGCGGCTGCTCAAATCCGATGATGGCGGGGTTGCTGTTGTAGCGCGTCATCTTGCGTTCAAAGTCATCAAAACGCTGCATGAGCGAAGTAACAAACACCCTGCCGCCGGTCGGGCTGATCACCTGGCTCAAGGTAAGGCCAATGTCTGAGCTGTTGATAGTTACCGGCCGGAATTCGATGGTGCCGTCTGGCTGAATTACAGGATTAATTGTGCGGCTGAAATCAGGGAGCGTGCCAGAAAGGCTGAGTTGGGGGCGGTACTCCGAACGCACACTGCGCCACTGCCAGTAGCTCGTTTCCCGGCTGGTCTCCACCTGCAGCGCCTCCGTAGACTGCTCCTGCGCCAAAGCAATCACCTCCTTCAGGCTTAGTTGCCGGGTAGCAGGCTGTGCCATACTTGGGCCGCAGGGCAGCACGAAGCACAAAAATAGCAAAGTATGCGCAAAAAGGTGTTTCATAATTTTATTTAGGGACACAAGTAGTAAGACAAAAGACACTAGATTTTATAAATTTAAATGAAGGTGATTCTACTTAGATGCAATGGCTTTTTCTAAGTATGCATGATGCTCGAGTTTATTATTAAAGTATAGCGGCTCATTTCAGCTTTACTTTTTCCATGTGCTGGAATTCCTTCATCTCTGAGACCACCACCACATCTCCTGGCTGCACGCCTGTTTCCAATTCCACGAAATCGCTGTTGCTTACCCCAACTTTGGCAGGCGTGCGGATGAGTTCATCTCCACGCAGCACGAACACCTGGTCTTCTGAGGCGCTGTTGAAGTATGGCCCGTTCTTTACCCGCAGCGTATTAGGCTTGGTGGCGGTCGTAACAAACACCTCCACGCGCAGGCTCGGCCGCAGCACCTGGTGCGCCTCTTCTGAAAGGGCCACATAAAAGGTGATAGTGCCGTTGCTGACGGTGGGGTTGATGGATGAGATGGTACCTGCCAGGTTCGTTTCATTGACACGCACAGTGGTTGCGTCGCCTAAGTGCAGCTGCTCTGCAAAAGCATCCGATATGGTAGCCTGCACCCGGAAACTGCTGAGGTCAGCTAGCCGCGCGATTACTTCGCCAGCGTTCACGTTGCTGCCCACTTCGCTGTTTACCCACGTGACCACCCCAGGGCTGGAAGCACGCACCTCTGCCTGCTGCATTTTGCGCTCCAGCTCCTCCAGCGAGCGGCCGTTCATCGCCAGCGTGAAGCCCAGTTCCTGCTCATCCGCTTTCAGGAGCTTTCGTTCACTGGCAATGTCACGCTCTAGCTGCGCCAGCTCCCGCTGCGCAATCTTCAGGTTCAGTTCAGCCTGCTTTACCTGCTCCAGTGTGCCACCGCCTATCTTTAGCAGGTATTGCTCATCTTCCAGC
The DNA here is from genome assembly GCF_001611675.1 of Pontibacter akesuensis. Lineage (NCBI taxonomy): Bacteria > Pseudomonadati > Bacteroidota > Cytophagia > Cytophagales > Hymenobacteraceae > Pontibacter > Pontibacter akesuensis. The sequence continues at coordinate 3,698,235 of NZ_CP014766.1, forward strand.
CGCGCCTGCAGGCTTTTCACGTGCATGCGCTTAATAGCCAGTTCCGATTCCAGGCCATTGAGTTTCTTTTCCAGTTGCAGGCGCAGCTGCACGCTTTTGTGCTGGTTCAGCTGCTGCTCGTCTTTCATTTTGTCGTAAGCGAGTTGGGTGAAGGAGCGGTCGAGGAGGAGCACCTGGTCGCCAGCCTGCACCTGTGCACCTGTGCTGCGCACCACCTGCTCAATGCGCGCCTGTATAGGGCTGGTGAGCACCAACTCATGCTCCGGCACCACTACGCCTGATGCAGTGAGCGTAGCAGCCACCAATCCACGGGACACAGTGGCCGTTCGAATATCGCTGCGCGCAATACCCGGCACTAGCAGGCTCCTGAAACCTAGCACAGCTACAAGTACCAGGGCTATCGCTACCCCTATTTGCCAGAGGCGCTTTTTCTTTTGAGCTTGTTTGGTAGCGGCTGATAATTCGCGATCCATCGTTCTGATTTATTAATTCTTCAGAGCTATATAGCCAATTTAAATGCCAATAGTATAATACATTGTATATCAATTAATTAAGAATATTTGCCGCGAATTTAAGTTAGATATAAGTGTTCAGTTATGAACAGGTTGTTCGTTTTTAAGAGGTCGGATTTGCCGCTTTGTGCCCTTGTTTTCCGTAAGTATGGAAGCCATGAGAAACGCAGCTTTAAGTTACCTTCTTGCCCGCCTGCCCATTGGCATGAGCATGCTCGGCCACGGCATAGTGCGCCTGCCCAAACTAAATGAATTCAGCGAGGGCATGGCCGCTAACTTCAACAATACCTGGCTGCCACAGGCATCGGTGGAGGTGTTTGCCTATTTCCTTCCCTACCTGGAGCTGAACATCGGGCTTTTGCTTTTGCTGGGGCTGTTTACCCGCGCCGCATCAGTGGTGGGAGTCTTGCTGATGGTGGTGCTGATCTTTGGCTCCAGTCTGCAGGAAAACTGGAGCGGCGTAGCCATCCAAATGTTCTATGGCTTATACTTCGCCCTGCTGCTTGCCTTTGAGCACAAGTATAACCGCTACTCCATCGACAACGGCATCCGGGGCCGCCGCAGCCGGAAAAAGAATGCCGCCGCGGCAACTAGCTAAGTACGATTAACGCGCATCAGCCAAGCATTTCTCCCCATCTTTCGTTAATTTGCCCTAAACCGAAAATTTGAGCAAATGACCTACAAAGAAAGACTAGCAGCCATTCAGAGCCAGATGAAAGGGGAGGGTGTGAGCGCCTACATTATTCCGTCGGCCGATCCACACATAAGCGAATACCTTCCAGACCGTTACAAATGCATTGAATTTGCCTCGGGCTTTACCGGTTCGGCTGGCACGCTGGTGATCACGCAGGACTTCGCCGGCCTCTGGACGGATGCCCGCTACTTTGTGCAGGCAAATGAACAATTGGCCGGTACCGGCTTTGAGCTGGTAAAACTACAGGCCCAGGGCGCACCGGAGTACATCACCTGGCTGGCAGACCGCCTGCCGGAGGGCGCCACGGTGGCGTTTGATGCGAAGCTGATCTCGGTGGGGCTGGCGCAGCAGCTGGAATCCATGCTTTCGCCGCTGGGTATCAGCCTGAACAGCGACCGCGATTACCTGGACCCGATCTGGCTGGAAAGGCCTGAACTCCCGGTAGCTCCTGCCTTTCTATTGGCAGAAGATACTGTGGGGGAGTCGCTGCAAAGCAAGCTGGAGCGGCTGCGTGCGGCTCTGAAAAAGCACAGAGCCGAGTACCACCTGATCTCTTCGTTAGATGACCTGGCCTGGCTCTTCAACCTGCGCGGTTCCGATGTGAAGTGCAACCCGGTGGTGCTAAGTTTCGCGCTCATTGGACAGGAGAAAGCCATTCTTTTCATCAACACCACCAAGCTTAGCGACGAAGACCAGCACCGCCTGGTAGAAGCAGGGGTGAGCCTGGAGGCATACGACCTGGTGGAGCGGGCTGTAGCCGGTGTACCGGGCAATAGCATTCTTATTGACCCGAAGCGCAACTGCTATGCCTTGTATAAAATGCTGCCAAAAGAGGTGCGCGTGATACAGGAGACCAACCCGACCACCCACTTTAAAGCCGTGAAAAACGAGGTGGAGGTGGCGCACATCCGCCAAACCATGATCAAAGACGGCGTGGCGCTGACGCGTTTCTTTAAGTGGCTGGAGGAGAACATCGGCAAAGAGAAAATTACAGAACTGTCTGTGGCTGCCAAGGTGCGCGAGTTCAGGGAACAACAGGAGGGATTTGTGGGCGAGAGCTTCGATACCATTGCCGGTTATAAAGCACATGGGGCCCTGCCGCATTACCGGGTAACACCCGAAAGCGACGCTGAACTGCAGCCAGATGGCCTGTTCCTGCTTGATTCAGGCGGTCAGTATACTTCCGGCACCACGGATATTACGCGTGTGGTTTCGCTGGGCAACCTGACCGAGGAGGAAAAAACAGACTATACCCTGGTGCTGAAAGGAATGATTGATGGCTCCACGGCCCGCTACCCGAAAGGCTCCAAAGGGTACCAGATCGATGCTATTTCGCGCAAGCCGCTTTGGGACTATGCCCGCAACTATGGCCACGGAACAGGGCATGGCGTAGGCTTCTTCCTCAATGTGCACGAGGGCCCGCACGTACTGAATGCCTCACCAACAGCAGTGGACCTGGAACTGGGGATGATTTCATCCGTGGAGCCGGGCATCTACCGCAACGGCAAGCACGGCATCCGCATCGAAAACCTGGTGCTCACAGTGCAGGACGAAACGAACGAGTTCGGTGAGTTTTATACGTTCGAGCACCTGACCATGGCGCTGATCGATACCACGCCGATAAAGAAGGATTTGCTGGAGCCACACCAAATTAAATGGCTGAACGATTACCACCAGCAGGTAATCGAACGACTCGGCCCGCACCTTGAGGAGGAGGAACTGGCCTGGTTAAAGGAAAAGGCGAAGCCCATCTAGTTGTAGGTTTTTCAGAATGATGGAAGGCACAGGCAACAGCTTGTGCCTTTTTCTTTTTAAACTGGTGCAGGCGCCGGCACAGAGAACAGTTTTGCCATTGCGAGCACAGTGGAGGCAGGAGCAGCATAGAGCGAGCGTAGCCCTAAGGAATCTATCCGGAATTCTAAAAAATCTCTCCTGTCGTCGGATGAGAATAAAGGGAAATTGTGGGTGAAGAATTTAACAGTTGTGCTCGCCTCTATTGAGAATCATTCAAGTACAATAGCGCCAAGTATGCGTTTGCAGCACCAAGACACAAGCAGACTCTGTTCCCCAGGCTCTCTTCACTATAATTCGATCAACAAATAACGAATAACGAGCAACGAATATCGATACCCGTGCGATCAACTAACAACGAGCAGCGAACAACAAACTTAAGTAGTGTAGAACGGAAAGCAGACAGTCGTGCAAGTATAAATTTCCCTCAAAAAGCTTCTGTTCCCGCAACCTTTCCGACGAAAAGGAATAAAAGTAGAGGTTGAGTATCCTTTACGCGTATCCTATGAATTTTTCATCTCTACTGAAACCATACCTGGCAGCGCTTGTCCTTGCCTTGCCGCTTGCTTCGTTTGCGCAGCGTACACCGCCTGCCGCCTCTGAAACAGTTAAAATCGAGGTGCCGGCAACGATGCGGAACGCTCCCTTCAACGTGGACCGTTTCGCGACAGTGCCGCCCAATTTTAAGCTGGAAGTATTCGCCCGGGTAAGTGGCGTGCGGTTTATGGCAACCGCCCCGAACGGCGACCTGTTTGTCTCGATGCCGTGGGATGGAAAAGTGCGGGGACTGCACCAAAGAGCAGATGGCACCATCGAAGAGTATGATTTCGCCACCGGGCTGCAGCGACCGCATGACATCGTGTTTCATAAGATAAGCAACACCCAGTATGTTTACATTGCCGAAAAGAACCAGATCAACCGCTATACTTACACCAACGGCGACAAGCAGGGGCAAAACCGGGAAATTGTGGTAGCCAACCTGCCTGATGAAACGCTCTCAGAATTGAAGGGCACCTATGGGCACGTACTCAAGAACATAGCCTTAGACAGCAAACATAACCTGTATGTATCGATTGCCTCTACCTGTAACGCCTGTGTGGAGGATACGCAGAGCAATCCGAAACGGGGCGCGATTTACGTGTACAACGCAGATGGCAGCAACCGTCGCTTGTTTGCCGAAGGCATCCGGAATGCCGAGGGACTGGATTTTGTGCCCGGCACCGACGAGCTGTGGGTAACGGTAAACAACCGCGACAATGTAGCCTATCCGTTAAAGGACGCTACCGGCAACTACGGCAAAGTGGTGCAAAGCTACGTGGATAATAATCCGCCAGAGGCATTTACGCTTGTACGGGATGGAGGCAACTATGGCTGGCCTTTCTGCAACCCGGATGCCCGTCAGGGAAAGGATAATATGCCCTACATCAATGATGTGCAGCTAAACCCTGACAATACGGTGGATTGTAACGGTATGACGCGCATCAGCAAGGGCATTCAGGCACACACGGCGCCACTGGGGTTGCTGTTTACGCAGAACACCGCGATGCCGCAGCCTTACCGCAACGGAGCACTCATCGCCCTGCATGGCTCCTGGAACCGCTCTAAAGCTACGGGTTACAAAGTGATCTACTTTCCGTGGCAGAACGGAAAACCCGGTGAGCAGGTAGATTTGGTCAGCGGTTTCCTCAACAGCGACTCCACCGAAGCCTACGCCCGCCCTGTAGACATTACCGTGGGGCCCGATGGAGGTTTATTTATCTCGGATGATAAGGCACATGTGGTGTACAAACTTTCCTATACCGGGCCGTTGTCATCAGCAGCTAAAGCGCAGTTGGAGCGCGCCGTGAAAGTATATCCGGTACCAGCCAAAGGCAACATCAAACTGCAGGTAAACGGCCTGAAGAAGCCGGAAGTACGCTTTATACTGACCAATGCCCAATCGGCCACGGTGCTGGACGTAACACAGCAGCTAAGTGGCGGAGGAAACAGCATAGAGCTGCAAACAGAGCACCTCGCGCCCGGTGTGTACTTCCTTAGCGTTGTTTCAGAAAATACACGGGTTGTACGGCGGGTGGTGCTGCAGTAGCAGGCAGGTGCTGGCTGCGAAAGTATAAATGCAGAAGGAAACCCTCCAGCTATTTTAGTTTTCTGCTTTCCCGGCCTTACCTTTGGGTGTTGCGGCTAAGCTGCGGCAGTCACAGAAGAACCTGATGGGCAGTTTTATACTTTTATTTGGATGCCTGGGGCTGGGAGTGCTGCTGCAGCGCTTCAGGGATTTCCCCCCGAACTCGGCGCTGGTCCTGAACCAGTTCATTATCTACATTTCGCTGCCTGCACTGGCTCTGTACTTCATCCCGGAAGTGACGCTGGACAGTTCGGTGCTGTTACCGGTGGGGCTGGCCTGGATATGCTTTGCCGGTGCAGCCTTGTTTTTCTGGAGCCTCGGGAAATCCTTCGGCTGGTCTAAAAAGCTGATCGGTTGCCTTATACTTACCGGCGGCCTGGGTAATACTTCCTTTATCGGCTTTCCGGTAATGGAAGCGCTTTATGGCAAAGAGGGGCTAAGGACAGCCATTCTCATCGATCAGCCGGGATCTTTTATGGTGCTTTCCACGCTGGGCATTGCCCTGGCTGCGGCGCTATCAAAAGGGAATGCCGACGCGGGTGTGATTGCCCGCAAGATACTACGCTTCCCACCTTTTCTGGTGTTCATGCTGGCGCTCGGCCTTAACATACTGGATCTCCACTTTTCGGATGATCTGAAAGAGGTATTTCAGCGCCTGGGCAGTACCGTTTCACCTCTGGCCCTGGTGTCGGTGGGGCTACAACTACGGCTGGAGCGGCGCAGCAAGCATTGGGGGTTCCTGGCGCTCGGCCTGACTTACCAACTGATGCTGGCACCGCTGCTCATACTTGTCATTTATGTGTGGGGACTGCATGTGCGCGGCACACTGGCACAAGTATGTGTGATGGAAGCTGCCATGGCTCCCATGATTACGGCCAGCATCGTGGCCGCCTCCTATGGCTTAAAACCCCGCCTGGCCAACATGATGATCGGCTTCGGGATCCCGCTCTCCTTCATCACCCTGACTTTCTGGTATTGGGTGGTGCAGGGGATATGATTTCGTTGTTAGTTTTTCGTTGATCGGGTGCGGGGTAATAGCGGGTTAGACGTTGTTTGCTTTAAGGGGTTTGACAGTATTCCTCTCAAGCATTTTCTCCTCCTTTCTGTCATCCTGAAAGGATCTTAGTGGCGAGAAGAGAGGCTATTACTTTACTATCACGCAACGCACATCGCAACCAAGATCTTCGCAAAATAACAAGAGAAGTATAGTCCCTCGAAAAACGATCAACGCGTAACGTAAAACGAACCTACTCCTGGTACGTGTCCAGTTTGATTTTTTCGATGAGAAGGTAGTTTTTAAACTGGTGGATCATTTTGTCCATTTCCCGCTCCTTTGTGCTTAGCGCCTCCATTTCCTCATCAGAGGTTTCGAGCACAGGGCGCAGGCGGAACAGGCTGTCCTGCAACTGTGGAATGGCGGCTTCGGTGTGTTCGCGCATTTCAGGGGGGATGCTGTTTGCCTCCAGCGAGCTTTCGAGTTCTTTGATGTACATTTCCAAAAACTCCACCATGTGCCAGGGGTTGTTCGGACGGTTCCAGGTAAAATTGGTGTTGCAGCGGCGGCAGCGGTAGGTATTGCTTTTCCAGCCATGCTCGTTTGTAGCCACGCTCTGTTGCTTCAGCATGTCTGCCTTGTGGCACTTGGGGCACTGGGCATTGTCCTGAATGATGTTGTTAAGGCGCTCCCGTTTATCAAGTATGGCCGTGCGGTTTTCAGCGTGCGTCAGCAATTGCGTCTCCAGTTTCTGGCATGCCTGTGTTAGTTGCTGGTGCTCGTGGCTTAGCTCCCCCGTCTCCATCAGCAGCGTGGCGCGCTTGCTGAAAAAACGGATCAGCTTAATCAATTCTCGCTCGTTGGCCTTCAATGCATTATTCATACTTACAAAGATAGCCCTTACAGAAGGAATTATGAATTCTGAATGATGAATTCTGAATTAAATTCCTCTATGAGCAGGGAATTCAACAGCCATTCTACACCCAGAGTTTCTAACCTTCTAACCTCCCAACTTTCTAACTTTTGCCCTCTCTTACTTTTTTGTAGATGCGGATGGCCAGCATTAAGATAGCAGAAAACAAGATCAAGCCAACAATACCCCAGAGCATGCTTAGCGAGCTTTTCAACACCACCAGGAACACAATGCTGATCAGGAAGAGGGTGGCCACTTCGTTCCAGATGCGCAGCTGCGTTGAATTATACTTGAGGATGCCTTGCTGCTGCTGTTTGAAGATGGCGTGGCACAGGAAGTGGTACACGTACAGGCCAAGCACAAACGCTATTTTCCAGATTAGCCAGCTTGGAAACGGGTCGTATAGGTTTAGGATGATGACAATACTGGTGCCGAAGATCAGGGTAAGTATGGCGGAGGGCCAGGTGATACCGTACCACAGGCGTTTCTGCATCAAAGAAAACTGCTTTTGAAGTATAGCGCGCTCCGGCTCTGGCTTTTCAGCGGCTTCGGCATAGTAAATAAACAGGCGAACAATATAAAATAGGCCTGCAAACCAGGTAACCACAAAAATGATGTGCAGCGCCTTGACGTAAAGGTAGCTCATAGCTAGTCTTGATTTTTTACAAAGGTACTGGAAAATGCCTTGCCGCCGCCGCAGGAGCGGGAGGAAATAGGTGCCGCTCCTGTTGTAGCAATTCAGTTTTCCTGCGGACAAGCCAGATTCCTTTGCCACCAAAACCTGCCACGGGTGTGCGTTTTTTTACGAACTTGTGTAACTTCACAGGATTTGCTACCATTTGCGAAGAATTGAACATGAGAATTACGATACCCACACTACTACTAGATAAGGATAAGGCAAAGCGCAACATTCGCCGCATGGCTGACAAGGCTAAACGAAACAGCGTGCGGTTGCGCCCACACTTCAAGACGCACCAGTCGGCACAGGTGGGCGAGTGGTTCCGCGAAGTGGGGGTAGAGGCGATTACGGTATCTTCGGTGCGCATGGCCCGCTACTTCGCCAACCACGGCTGGAAAGAAATTATGGTGGCTTTCCCGGTGAACGTGCTGGAAATGGAAAGCATAAATGAGCTTGCTGGCCGCATAAAACTGCACCTGGTGGCAGTAAACGAGGATACGGTGGCCGTGCTGGCGAATCAGTTGCAGCACCCGGTGCACCTGTCGCTCAAAATAGACACGGGCTACCGCCGCACGGGTATCCTGGCCACTAACTACGAGGAACTGGACAGTATCATGCAGCAAGTGCAGGGGCAGGAAAAGCTGCTGTTCGAGGGGTTTGTGGTGCACGACGGGCACACCTACAAGCAAACGGATGTAGACGCCATTCAAACCATCCACAATACCTCGGTGTATCAACTGCAGCAGCTGCGCGACCGCTATAAGTCCCGGTTCCCGAACCTGCAGCTCTCCATTGGCGATACGCCCTCCTGCAGCATCATCGAAACACTAAGTGGGGTGGATGAGATACGCCCGGGCAACTACGTTTTTTACGACCTCACGCAGCAGCGCATCGGCTCCTGCAGTTTTGATGATATTGCCGTTTGCATGGCCTGCCCGGTTGTGGCAATGCACCCGGAGCGGGGCGAAATTATACTTTACGGCGGCAGTGTTCACTTCTCGAAAGACGTGCTGCTGCAGGAAAACGGCTCTACGGTGTATGGTCGTGTTGTTGAGTTTGCCAGCAACGGCTGGTCTGCACCGCAGGAAGGCATCGAGGTGGTGTCGCTGTCGCAGGAGCATGGCGTGGTGAAGGCCTCGCCGGAGCAGTTTTCCAAGTATAAAATAGGCGATCTGATGGGCGTGTTGCCGGTTCATTCCTGCCTCACTGCCAACCTGATGCAAGGCTACACCACCACCGACGGAGCGCAACTTGAGCACCTGACGGGCCTGCCGCAGCGGGAACTCATTTTTTAACGCAAGTATAGCCTAAGTTTTTAATTTAACTGCAGGAGACAACGCATGGCTGCACGCACAAAGCAACCGGTGGATGAATGGCCCATCCCCAAGCCTAAATTGCCCCCCAGAAAGATGAAACCGCCTGTTCCGAAGGCGCCTGCACCGGTAAAGCGAAAACCATCCGCAAAAAAGCCACGCAGGAAGAAAGGCCAGCAGCCGCCCCGTCGCTTCTGGATTGGCTTGGCTTTGCTGCTTGCCATCATTGCCCTGGTTTTTTATGTGGAGTATTTCGTGGAGAAACCGGCACCTGTTTGGCCGGAGGGACACACGGTGTACGGCGTGGATGTGAGCCATTACCAGAAAGAGGTAGACTGGCAGCAAGTGCGCGAAAACCAGATCGCCTTCGCTTTTGTGAAAGCCACCGAGGGTGTTTCGTTGAAAGACAAGCACTTCCAGCGGAACTGGGCAGGAGCCGACTCGGCGGGCATTATCCGGGGAGCCTATCATTTCTACCTGCCTTACCTCGATCCGGAACAACAGGCGAACAACTTCCTGGCTACTGTAAAGATCTCGTCCGGCGATCTGCCGCCCGTGCTGGACATTGAAGTGCGTGGCCGGAAATCAGCTGCGCAACTGCGCAAGGATTTAAAAGTATGGCTTGATGTGGTGGAGAACGCCTACGGCGTCAGGCCTATCATTTATACCGGGTACAGCTTCTATATCGATTACCTGGCCGGGCATTTTGACAGTTATCCACTCTGGATTGCCCATTACGATGTGCCGAAATTAAAAATAGAGAAAAGCACCACCCGCAAACTGCACTTCTGGCAGTACACCGACATTGGCGAGGTAGGAGGCGTAGAAGGCAGGGTGGACTGCAACGTTTTCTACGGCAGCATGCGCGACCTGCGGGAAATGTGTGTAAAATAATCTACTTGAAGAGACCTATCCATCAAGTATAAAAACAAAAATATACCATCAGATCTGGCAGAAACAAAGAAGGCGCAGCTTACTGGCTGCGCCTTCTCTTTTGATCTTATGCTGCTTAATACCTGTCAGAGCCACGATCGTGGTCGCGGTTCCAGGTACGCGTGCGGTTGTCGCTGCTCACGTAGTTGCTGGACCTGCCAGACCTGCCCGATGAGCCACTGAAGCTTTTGTTCGGGTCATAATCGTAGTCGCTGTCGCGGTGCTGGATGCGGTTGTTGTACTGATCGCGCGCATACGTGTCGTTCGGGTATTCATCTCCAACATTTCTGCTGTAGTTGCTGCTTCGGCCTACCGAGCTACCGTAGTTCGAGTTGTTTCCGCCGCGGTCGTAGCTGCCCATAGAACCGTAATTGCCGCTGCCGTAGTCGCTGTTGGAGTTGCGGCTGTAACCACTGCCCATGTAGCTGCCCTGCGAGCCACCGTAGTTAGAGGAACTTCCTGATCCCTGGGACCCGTAGCCCATGCGTTGGTTACCGTAACCACCACGATCTGATTCACGGTCGAAACGGTAACTGCCGCTGCCCCGGTTGTAGTTGTCGGAATTGAAGTCATAGTTTCCCTGGTCGCGGCCCTGGAATCTTCTGGATACGTCAGAACCGTACAGGTCCGGCTGGTCGTCGTTGCGGAACGCGGAACCGTGGCTATCGAAATCGCTCTGGTAGCCGTGGCTGCGCTCGTGGCCCTGGCTGCCATAGTTTGGACTGTAGTTGATGCTGGTGCCCGGGCTGCTCAGGTTGCTCTGCCTGTTTTCGTCCGGAGAGCCCTTGCCGCTGTAGTAGTTGTAGCCGCTGCCTTGCTGGTGCTGGCCACCTCTCGCTGTCCCGAAGCCCTGCGCCCCGCCATAGCTGCCCATGTTGCCATAGTTGCGCGATGTGCTGTAGGTGCCGTACGTATCCTGGTTGCTGGTATTGCGGGAGCCGGCCATTTCGTTGCCCTGGTTGCCCCAGGTGCCGGTGTGGCCTTCGTTGCCGTAGCCGCCCCGCGCAGAGGAGCCATAGTCATCGAAACGGTAATCTGAATCTCGCTCCGGGTGGCGGTACCGGTCAGAGCGGCGCGTATTGAAATTTCGGTTGTTGTCGCGGTTTGAATAGTCACTGATCATAGCTTTAGGATATATAGGTTAAACAAGCGTTCAATACCCTACTAAACGGGGAGGGGCTGCACGGGGTTAAGGAATGTTACCCGATGCGCAAGGTTAGGTTGCGCTTATACACCGGCTCCTGCTTTACCTGCTGTTCAACCTTCGATGCTGGCTTGGCCCAGTAATCCACCCAATCCTGCTTAAAAAGCACAAAGGACACAGACACCATCGCCGATACCACCACCAGCACTAGGGCAGTGCTGCGGATGCCGTAATAAAAGCCATGGCGGGTGCGCCACACACCAAACCGCAGCGGGCTGAACACCGGCTCCAGCAGGGAGGCATGCAGCACATTTTGCCGCACCCATTCCATAAACCGCTCCTGGCCAATAATCACAATGCTACCCACAATCGCCACGTTAATCAAAGCAAAGCCCGCCATCATCTGCACGTAAGGGTTATCGTACAGGTGTCCGTATACTTTCTGGCTGTACATGATGGCACCTATACTTAGCGCGCAAATCATGGTGTTGGGCATGCTCAGCAGGAAGTTGTTCTTCGGCTTGTCGTCTTTTGGCGTGGGGATGTAGGGCACCTTTACCCGCAGAATAGAATAAATCAAGCCCAGCAAAAACACCCACCAGGTGCCGGTGCGCAGAATACCCCCAAACAGGTGAAATCCGTTTTCGTTCTTCTCGTGGTACCAACGCTGCGCAAAATGGCGGATGCAGAGGGAAATGCACAGAAAAGGTGTAAACATGATCAGGAACTCACCCAGCGACACATACCACGGAAATTCAGCCAATAGCAGCGCCAGCACCGGAATCAGGAAGTCAATGAGGTTAAACAAGCCGAACAGGTAGTAGAGCGGCAGGGAAAAATAGTGAATCTTCTGGCGGAAGGTAAAGTGGCGGAAAAGCTTCGGGTAGACAGCAAACAGCAGCTCAAAAGTGCCACGGGCCCATTTTACCTGTTGCTTGTAGTATGAGGATAGCGTTGCCGGCACGAGTCCGCGGGTCAGTATCTTAGGTACGTAGGTTGATTTCCAGCCTTTGGCGTGCAGTTGCATGGCCGTATGCATGTCTTCCGACAAGCCTGCCGCATGGCCTCCGATGCTGTCGAGCGCTTTTCGGCGGAAGGTGCAGTTGGCGCCGATGGCTTGCACGGTGCCGTAGCTGTTCATGCCCATCATCATGGGGCCATAAAAGCTGTAGGTCTGCTCGGCGGCGCCATAGGCTACCAGGCTCTCCTTTTGATTGCTGTACGCCTGCACCACCTGCACAAAGCCAATCTCCGGGTCTTCGAAGTAAGGGAGCACCTCATCGAGAAACTCCGGCTGTGGTACGTGGTCGGGGTCAAGTATAAGGCAGATATCGCCTGTGGCTTGCTTCAAAGCATTGTTGATGTTGCCCGCCTTGGCGTTTACCTTCACTGTTCGTGTTACATGGCGCACACCCAGGCGCTCACAAGCAGCCTTCAGCACCGGGTCGTCGCCTTCGTCGCAGAGGTAGGTGGTATGCGGGTACCTGATGCGCTGTATGGCCTCCAGTGTATTGATGATCATGCTGTGCGGCTCCCCGGGGCACGCAGTGGTGAGCACATCCACGGTAAAGGCGGTGCGCAAATTCGGCTTAACAGGAACGCTAACGGCATAGTAGTGGTACCACTCGTGCAGCGTGCGCAGCAGTTTAAACCCCAGGGCCGTGGTCAGCAGCCAGTAAAGCGGCTCGTAGCCAATGTGGTCCTCATCCAGAAACCAGTACAGAAACAGTACCATGGTTAGCAGGCCCAGCCAGATCATGAACCGTATCGCCTGCACATCCTTTCTGAAAGTGTCCGGCGCTGCCTTTATAAGGGGAGAAGATAGCTTATTCTCGGTCGCAAAGTCTAACATGCTTTGTACTGCTAGGCAGACATTTTAAAGGGTGTTTAACTAATAGGATTATGGAGCTGAAAGAGACAGGGTACTACAGGTGCAATATTTTAGCTGATCATACCGCCTCTACCGTCAATTGTGTACTTAGAACATGTAGAAAGGTTATACGTAAAGAAACTGATTTCACTAATTGAGTTGCACTAAATTTACACTTTTTACATGCTTCAACCCTTGTTCGGGAAGCTCCTGCCAAAACTTGTTTGCATTTCTTTCATCATCTTAACCCTTGCTGCCTGTAAAGCCGATCCAGACCTAGCTAACAAGTATAAACAACAGGGGCGCAAGGTGGAAGTGGTGCAAAAAGGAGATGCCTTTGTGCTGCTGCGCAATGGGGAGCCATACTTCATCAAAGGCGCAGCCGGTTATGATTTTTACGGACGCCTGAGCAAGTATGGCGGTAACTCCGTGCGGGTATGGCATACCGAGAATGCACAGGCGGTGCTGGACTCGGCACACAAGTATGGCCTGACGGTAACACTGGGTCTTTGGATGGCCCGGGAGCGCGAAGGCTTCAACTATTATGACAAAGAACTGGTGGCACAGCAGACCGAGCGGTTACGGCAGGAGGTGCTCAAGTATAAAGACCACCCGGCCCTACTGATGTGGGGCGTGGGCAACGAACTGTACGCCGAGGGATCTAACCTGAAAGTATGGGATGCGGTGAACCAGGTGGCGGAGATGATCAAGAGGGAAGACCCGGAACACCCAACCACCACCACGGTTATGAACGTGCCCGACAAGGTGATTAACCTTATTGCCGATCGCTGCCCCGCCCTGGACGTGCTTTCCATCAACTCCTTTGCAGCCTTGCAGGAGGTACCGGCCGCATTAAGTGAAACAGACTGGAAAGGGCCCTATATCGTGTCAGAGTTCGGCGCCAGGGGTTATTGGGAAGCGTACTACACCTGGTGGATGGCGCCTATTGAACAGACCAGTTCCGAAAAGGCAGAATTCGCCCGTAACCAGTATGAGCAAACCGTGCTGACCGACACGAAGCGCTGCCTGGGCTCCTATGTGTTTATGTGGGGGAGCAAGCAGGAAACAACGCCCACCTGGTTTTCACTTATCAACAAGCAGGGGGAGGAAACAGCACTGGTGCAGGAAATGCGTGCGCTCTGGGGCGATACAACCAACTTCAACAAGGCACCCTACATCGCTTACCTGCAGCTGGACGGAAAATTTGCCAACGATCAGATTTACCTGCGGCCGGGCAAAAAATTTGAGGCGCTGACCTTCACTTTCGACCCTGATGGCGATATGTTGGACCTGCAGTGGGAGGTGCTGCCTGAGGCGGAGACCAGCGATGGCAACGCCGACAAGCAGGAAACCCCGGCGGCAGTGCCTCAAATGCTGGGAAAACAGCAAGGCAACAGCCTCTGGTTGCACACACCTCAAAAAGAAGGTGCTTACCGGCTTTTTGTTTATGTGCGGGACGGGCACCAGAACATAGCCACAGCCAACATTCCTTTCTTCGTGTCGAACAATCCGCTTAAAGAATAATATAAATAAAGTTCAATTTTGTGATAGCAAGAAGGTGCTTGGCTGACTTTTATGGAAGATATAGACCTCTCTAACTACAAACAGGCAACAAACAGTGGTGTATTTTAGTAAAAGAACCCTACGCACCACAATGATCCTGTGAACTAGTGTCCTCTTATACTTAAGAAGCTGCTCCCGGCATCGGTGGGCTGTCGCCTGACGGCGGCTTTCAATAACTTATGGAGATAAAGCAATATGGCTAAAGTAATAGAATTGCAAGAAGGCATTCACCGCCAGGCCGCCCACGATTTTTACCGGGAGGCGCTTGGTATTCTTTCGAACAGTGATGCCGATTTTATGGTGGGAGGGGGATTTGCCCTGCGCCTCTACACCGATATTATGCGCGATACCAAGGACCTGGACATCTTTTGTAAATCGGGCGACACGCCGCGCATCCTCAAGGCTTTTAAAGAGGCAGGGTACGAAACAGAACTGACTGACGCCCGCTGGCTGGCAAAGGCCATCAACGGCGACAATTTCATGGATATCATCTTTAATAACCCTGGCAACCACTGCGCTGTGGACGATGAGTGGTTTGCCCGCTCCACCTCAAGTGAGCTGCTGGGCATTAAGGTGAAGGTGATACCTGCCGAAACGCTGATCTGGTCGAAGTTGTACGTGCAGAACCGCGAGCGCTTTGATGGCGCTGATATCAACCACATTATTTTGCGCTACGGCGATAAACTGGACTGGAAGTGGCTCTGGCACCACATGGACGTGCATTGGCAACTGCTTTTGTCGCAGGTGCTGTCGTTTCAGTTTGTGTATCCCTCAGAGCGCGATCTTGTGCCGAGGTGGCTTTTTGATGAGCTGATGGTACGGGCGCAGGAACAGTTCGATATGCCGCCGCCGAAGGAGAAAATATGCCGCGGCCCGCTCATCGATCAAACCCAATATGCAACCGACATCACAGAATGGGACTATAAGGTAGTTACCATCAGATCTGTTTAATTTATGGACAACACAGAAAAGAAGATTACAAGAATTGCTGCAGTAGGGGATATACATGTGCGGGAGACAGACAGCGGAGAGTGGGAAAAGTATTTTGCGGAAGTCTCGAAGCAGGCGGACGTGTTGCTGCTGTGCGGCGACCTGACGGACACGGGCCGGACGGCCGAAGCCGAGATCCTGGCCGATGAGTTGAAGGCATGCTCCATACCCGTGGTGGCTGTGCTAGGCAACCACGACTATGAGCGGGACAACCAGAAAAGCATCCGCAAGGTGCTAACCAAAGCCAAGGTGCACTTGCTCGATGGCGATAGCATTGTGATCGGGGATGTTGGGTTTGCCGGCGTGAAGGGCTTCGGCGGCGGTTTTGACCGGGGTATGCTTGGTATGTTTGGCGAACCGATGATCAAAAGCTTTGTACAGGAGGCTGTGGATGAATCCCTGAAACTGGATAGTGCCTTGTCGCGCTTGGAGGGGGAATACGTGGATATCAAAATGATAGCCGTGCTGCATTACTCGCCTATCCGCGCGACTGTTGTAGGGGAGCCGGAGCAGATTTTTCCTTTCCTCGGCTCCTCCAGATTAGCTGAGCCGCTAAACCGGCGGGGTGTGCAGGCTGCTTTTCATGGGCATGCCCACATTGGCACACTGGAGGGCGAAACGACCAAAGGAGTGAAGGTGTTCAACGTGTCCAAACCCATCCTGCAGCGCGAAGGTTTTGAGCCACCCTTTTATATTTTTCAAGTATAAATAGCTGCTCCTGCTGCTTCTGCCGCGTATAGGCTTCGCTGTGCCGAACAATAATTTCTGGATTGGACCGATTGCCGCTAAACTATTGTTGAAAAATTAAGTTTACCTTTATACCCGGTTTTAGCACATCCTCATTTTTTTTCAGCTAAGCCACTTAGTACAAGTAATATCAATTTATGGCAGCACCCAAATTTCAAGCACAAAAAGACTCTTTTCACGCGGAATTAAAGAGAAGAATAAACGACTATTTTCAGGAGGAAGGCATCGCCACCACTGGCAATTACAAGCTCTACACCAAAGCTATCATCCTGACTGTTAGTTTGCTGCTGATCTACACGCACCTGGTTTTCTTTACACCGGCCTCTGCCTTGCTTGGGCTGGTGGAGTGCGCGCTGCTGGGAGGTTTAACGGCCGCCATTGGCTTTAACGTGATGCACGATGGCTCCCATGGCAGTTTCAGTAAGAAAAAGCGCTTGAACGAGATGGCGGGTTTGTGCCTGAACGTGCTGGGGGCGAATGAGTTTATGTGGAACACCAAGCACAATGTTATTCACCATGCCTATACAAATATTGATGGTGTGGACGATGACCTGGATGCAGGCCCGTTTCTAAGACTCTGCGAGACGCAGAAACTGCGCAAGATTCACCGCTACCAGCATTTATACTTCTGGGCAGCTTATTCCATGCTTTTCTTTTTCTGGGTGTTTTTCTCTGATTACCAGAAATACTTCACCAAAAAAGTAGGGGCAATGCCGCTTCGCAAGATGAAGACATCTGACCACATCACGTTTTGGGGCTTTAAAGTACTGCACATCGTGTTCTTCGCGGTGCTTCCCATTTATACCGTTGGCTTCCTGCCATGGCTACTCGGCTTCCTGACTTACGGCGTTGTTACGGGGTTTGTGATGAGCATTGTGTTCCAGTTGGCGCATACGGTTCGGGAAACACACTTTCCGGTTGCCGTGCAGCCTGCTAACAAACTGGAAGATGAGTGGGCGGTGCATCAACTGAAAACCACAGCTAACTTTGCCACTAACAATAAACTGGTGACCTGGTTTGCCGGTGGGCTAAACTTCCAGGTAGAGCATCACCTGTTCCCGAAGATCTCACACATCCATTACCCGGCGTTAAGCAAAATAGTGGCTCAGGCATGTGCCGAGTTCAATGTGCCTTACCACAACATTCCTAACATGCGCCGTGCAGTTATGTCGCATGTCATGCACTTAAAGCAACTTTCAAGGGCATAAGGCTCCTGACACCAAGTATAAAGTATAGAAAAGGCTGCCCCTTTCGGGGCAGCCTTTTTTTGTGTGGATGCTACGGATTATTAATACTTCTCTATACTTTGATTCGCTTGAGTTACCCCCTAGCCTCTCTTGAGTAGGAATAATCCGCAGAAGTAGAACACCCCTGTAGTCCCCTCAAGGGGACAGTTATACTTGTTGCATAGGGAAGACAGTGGCTAGTGGAACTGTGTTCAGTCCTTGGGTGGGGGTAGGGGCCCTCGAAAAAGAGCGCCTTGTAATTGATGCGGTGCCCGAAGGGCAGCCTGCAGCGCAGCGGTGGCAGCTTCAATTGCACCGCGCGATGCCCTATATGAGCGGGGCCCCTTCCCCCAGGACGGGGCCCCGCTCATATAGGGCCCCTACCCCAGCCGTGAACGCTCCAAAGGTAGAAGTGAAGCAATAGGTATTAGGGAGCTGGAGTTGGAGGGTCAGCAGCAGCCTGAAAGGATAGCTTATTCGCAGATGCGGAAGCTGTGGCTATGGAAGTATAGCCGAAGCAGTCGATGGCACAAGCGGACGCTGGGAGCTGTAAAGTATGGATACATCAAAATATGCATCTCAACACAAAAGGGGCCGCTGTTGATACAGCGGCCCCTTTTGTGTTGTGGCTTAGTAGAAGTGCTACCCCGCCTGCTTTATACTTTGGTTGTACACATAGTTAACAAAGTCGTCGATGGAGTAGACCGGCACTTCATCCGGGATTGTCAGCTGGTAAGTTTTTTCTACGGCCAGTATAATATCCACCACATCCACTATGTCGAAGTCAAGTTTAGTGAAATCTCTAACCTTCAGAAGCCGGCTGGGGTTTACTTTTTTGATGGAGCTGATGATGTTCACCAGTTCATCTTGAATTGCCTGTGTCGTGTTCGTTACATTTTTCATGGCATTAAGGGTAAGTTGAGGGAAGCCAGTTGGCTATAAGGGTGCTGCGAGACAGCAGCTTTACTTGTGTTGTTGTAGGCAGACATAAAGATTGCGGAAGCCAGGAGCCTCCGCAATCTTGCTACCATCAGTATGTATAAGAAAACAGGTTCATTTTAGTAAGTATGAGAGTGGCTCATCTTGGACTCTTCGAGCATCGCTGTTTCATGCTCCAACTCTTCCATTGTCTTGTCTTCCAGCTCAATCACAGTCTTCTTATCCAGGCCGAACTTGGCAAGTATACGGTCAAAGCCGTAGTAGATAATCGGCACCACGATCAGCGTCAGGAACATGGAGGAGCTTAGACCACCGATCAAGGCCCAGGCCAGACCGTTCTTGGTTGCAGCCACCGAGCCACCTGCCAGGGCAATCGGCAACATACCAATTACCATCGCCAGCGTTGTCATCAAGATCGGACGGAAACGTATTCTCACCGCTTCTGTCAGAGCCTCTTTCACTTCCACGCCTTCATCCTTCAGCTTGTTTGTAAAGTCCACCACCATGATGGCGTTCTTGGCTACCAGACCAATCATCATAATAATACCAAGTATAGAGAAGATACTCAATGACTGGCCAGCAAGCGCAAGGGCCAGCAAGGCACCGATGATCGCTAAAGGAATAGAGAACAATACCACCAGCGGGTACACATAGGAGTCGTAAAGGGCCACCATGATCAGGTACACGAAGATGATGGAGGCAAGCAGGGCAATACCCAGCGTGCCAAAACCTTCGCTCTGGTTTTTGAGGTCACCGCCCATTTCAACACTCACACCTGCTGGCATATCAATTTCTGCTAACTTAGCCTGGATATCTGCACCAATGGAACCAGCCGGACGGCCGATTACCTGTGAGTTCACGTTTACCGAAGTTACACGGTTGTAACGCTCCAACTGAGATGGTCCAGTAGATTGACGAATATCAGCAAACTGCGCCAGGCGCACCAGTTGTCCCTTGTTGTTCACGAAAGACAGGTTAACGATGTCATTCACGCTGCGGCGGTCAAACTCGTCGAGACGGATGTTGATGTCGTAGTCTTCAGTGCCGGAACGGAAAGTAACATCAGAGTTACCGCTAAAGGCCAGCTGCATACTTGCACCCACATTTTCCAGCGACAGACCTACATTCGCCATCTTGTCACGTTCCACCACCACTTCAATCTCAGGGTTACCACCTTCTACCGATGTTTCTGTGTCCACAGTACCTTCCACTCCTTCTACAATCTGCATTACCTGCTGTGAGAAAGCCATCACGCTATCCAGGTTAGAGCCGGAGATGATGATCTGGATGGGAGCCTGCGAGTTTCCTACCAAGCCTACCGGAACCGGTGTTACTTCCACATCAGGCAACTTGCTTTCGATGTCGGCTTTGGCCTGACGGCTGAACTGATTGGTGCTGAAATCACGCTGCTTCACGTCTACCAGCGTTACCGAAACGTCCGCTTTGTAGGCTGTGTTCTGGCCTGCCTGCGCCGAAGAAGTGGTACCTACCGTGGTAAAAACCTTCTCCACTTCAGGTATGGCCTGCAAGTATTCTTCTACCTGGCGCGTGGCAAAGTTTGTTTGCTCCACCGTCGCGTTTTTAGGCAACTCCAGCTGTAAGCTTACCTCACCACGGTCGCCGGCTGGGATAAACTCCGAACCGATAAAGCCGAACGGCACCAAGGCGAATGAGGCAAAAAGCATCAGCATAGTTACTGCCAACGTGATGAACTTGTGGTTAAACGCCCACTTCAGCGCAGCTGTAAAGCTATCAATAATTCTATCAAGTAAACGCTCGAACGAAAGTATAAAGCGTCCGAAGAAGTTCTTGTCAGAGATATGCTCCAGGCGCGAGAAACGGCTGGCAAGCAGCGGAATCAACGTAAAGGCAACGAACAAAGAGATCATCGTTGCTATCGCTACCACCACTGCAAACTGGCGCAGGATATCGGAAACCAGACCAGTAGACAGCGCAATTGGGATAAATACCACCACAATTACCAAGGTGATGGACGTTACCGTTGCCATGATCTCGCGGATGCCGTCATAAGCGGCCTGTGCGGGCTTTTTGCCCATCTCCATGTGGCGGTGAATGTTCTCAATCACCACAATGGCGTCGTCCACAAGTATACCTACCACCAGCGAGAGTGCCAGCAAAGACATCAGGTTAAGGGAATATCCCAGCAGATACATGGCAATAAACGTAGCCACCAGTGATGCCGGAATAGAGACCATTACAATCACGGCGTTTCGCAGCGAGTGCAGGAACAGCAACATCACAATAGCCACAAGTATTACGGCAATAACCAAGTCGTGTATTACTGAGTCGGCAGCCTCCAAAGTAAAGTCAGAGGAGTCGCTGGCCAGGTTAAACTTCAGACCCTGATCTGCATACGTTTGCTCCAGTTCGGCAAGCGCCTCTTTTGTCAGGCGGCTTACTTCCACGGCGTTGGCATCCGACTGCTTCTGAATGGTGATACCCACAGAAGGGTTCGCATTTACACGTGTCAGTACCTCCACATCTTTCTGCGTATCCTGTACTTCCGCTACGTCAGCCAGGCGTACAATGCCGTTCTGGTCTTCGCGGATGATCAGGTTGCGCAGTTGGTCCAGCGAGTTGAATTTACCAGCCAGACGGATCTGCGTCTGCCCGCTTTCCTGCTTGATCTTACCTGTAGGGAAGTCCAGGTTGGAGTTGCGGATTTTCTGCTGCACCTGCAGGATAGACAAGTCATAGGCTGCCAGTTTATCGGCGTTGATGTTCACCTTAATCTCGCGCTCCTGGCCACCAAGTATTTTTATGGCGGCCATGCCTTGAATACGCGACAGCTCCGGCTTGATCTTCTTGTCGATCAGGTCATAGAATTCTGTAGGCGACAAGTTGGCCGTAGCACCCATCTTGATGATGGGCAGGTCGTCCAAGTCGAATTTGTTCATCGTAGGCGCATCCGCATCTTCCGGCAATTTCGCCAGAATGGTGTTTACCTTTCGCTGCGCATCCTGCAGGGCCAGGTCCACGTTAGTGCCCTGGTTCAGGTTGATCACAATCATGGAAAAGCTCTCCAGAGAGGTACTCTTCATCTCCTTCACGTTTTCCAGTGAGGCAAGGGCATCCTCGATCTCCTTCGTCACAGAGTTTTCCACCTCGTTAGGCGAAGCACCGGGATAAATAGTGGTTACAGTGAGTACCGGAGGGTTAAACTTCGGTAGCAGCTCGTAGTTAAGCGCCTGGTAGCTGACCACCCCGAGCAGCGTGAGGACGGTAAAAACCACCACCACCAGGGACGACCGCTGTATGGATAATTTAGTTATGTTCATTTCAGGATTATCTTAAAAGAAGTGTTTCTTTGTTAAAGCACTGTTACTTTGATGCCTTCGCGCAGGTTAATCTGGCCGCTCTGCACAATCTGCTCACCTGGCTGCACGCCTTCCAGCAGCTCTACTTTGTCTTGTGTTACTGTTCCCACTTTTACCTGGCGCAGTGTGGCTTTGCCATCTTTCACCACGTACACGCTTGGGTTCTGTATACTACCCACAATGGCCTCGCGCGGTAACAGCTGCGCATCGCGCTCGGCGGCTACATCAAAGAAGGCGGTGCCATACATGCCGGCACGCAGGTTGTTGTTAGCGGCGTTTTTCACTTCCACTTCCACGTCAAACTTCAGGGTAGGGTCGGCCTGTGCCGCGATGGCTGTCACCGTTCCTTCATACTCCTGGCCTGAACCGGCATCGGCTTTCACGGTTACCTTATCACCTTTGTTGATCAGCAGCACTTCGCTTTCGTTCACCTTTACTTTCAGCTTCAGCTTGTCCACGTTCACAATGTCGTACAGCTTCGTGCCCGGGTTCAGGTAAGAGCCAATTTCCACATAAATCTCGTTGATCTCGCCGCTGATTGGCGCAGTGATGCGTGTCTTGTTCAGGCGCTGACGGGCAGCAACCAACTGAGCCTGCGTAGACTTTGCAGCCAAACGGGCGTCCTCCAACTGTCGCTGGGTGATGGCGTCGCCGGCAGCCAGGTTCTCGAAGCGCTCCAGGTCTTTCTTCGCTTTCTCAGCATTGGTCTGTGCCGTGGCCAGGTCGGCGGCCATGGTGTTGCTTTCTACCTGCAGCAGCAATTCGCCGGCTTTCACCTTGTCGCCCTTGCGCTTCAGCACACGCTGTATCTGGCCTTGTGTCTCTGATAAAAGTGTCAGGCTCTGGATAGGGGCAAAGTTACCCTGAGCCGTGAAAGATTTATCCAGCTTGGTATTCTCCACCTCTGTAACAGTTACCGGAATAGCATCACTTTTAATTTCTGCTACTGCTGCATTGGCCGCCATTTGCTCCTTATTATCCATCAGTTTGAAACCAACGGCACCCAGAATCAGGATTACAACTACTATATAGATTAT
The DNA here is from genome assembly GCF_001611675.1 of Pontibacter akesuensis. Lineage (NCBI taxonomy): Bacteria > Pseudomonadati > Bacteroidota > Cytophagia > Cytophagales > Hymenobacteraceae > Pontibacter > Pontibacter akesuensis. Next base: position 3,721,043 of record NZ_CP014766.1, read on the forward strand.
CTTTTTCATTTTGGATTTTGATGTATATCTTATTTAACTAATATTTCTAATTCTCCTGCTGCCTGCAGGTAATCCAGCTGGGCGATTTTATACTTTAGTCTCTCGTTATTCAGATTTGTTTTGGCCACACGCAAGCTTACTTCTGCATCAAGCAGGTCACTAAGCGGTGCCAGCGCCTCCTTATAGAGTTGGTTGGTCATGTCGTACACTTCCTGAGCTAGCTGCACATTTTCTTCCTGTGCGTTAATGTTGTTCTGGCTGGTACTCAACTGGCTCAGGGCATTGCTTAGCTCTACCTGTGTGTTCTTGTTGTATTGCTGGATATCCAAATCCATCTTTTTTAGCTCCACCTGGCGCTGCTGTACCTGAGCCTTCTTGCGCAGGCCGTCGAATACAGGTATGTTAAGCTGTAAACCTACCTGTGAGTTCGGAGACCACATGGCATCAGAGTTTCCAATCATCTGGCCATCGTACTGCGACTGATAGTTGTAGTTGCCAAAGGCGCTCAGAGAGGGGTAATAACCTGCTCTGATGTTTTCAATCTCATACGCCTTCAGTTCTTTTTGCTTGTTTAGAACCCTAAGCTCAGTACGCGCTGTGGCTGCTTCGCCAGCCGTGCCCAGTGTTGGCAGCTGCTCCAGCAATACCTCTTCAGCAGTGCCTTGCAAGGCTATTTGCTCATCGAGCGGCATGCCCATGAAGAACTTCAGTACATTCAGCTGCTGCACATAGGCCGCCTCCAGGTTTGCCTTCTGGTTCTCCAGGTTGATCTTGTTCACCTTTATGCGGTTTACATCCACCTTTTTAACCAGGTCGTTTTTGTACTGCAGTGTTAGTATCTTTTCAAGCTGGTTCAGCTTATCTAAGTTGGCGTTGATGCTGTTAAACTGCTCCTCGGTTTGCAGCACTTGGTAAAAAGCGCTGCCTACATTGTAAATCACATCTTCGGTAGCCATTTCTTTGCGAATACGGTACAGGTCTCCGGCGCTTTTAGCGGCTTTCAGCCCCACAAAGTATGATTTGCTGAACAGCAGCTGAGAAACTGATATACCACCCTGTACAGTGTTGTCTGTGCCCATTGGCTTAATAAGTGGACCTGTACCTTCTGGGTTGAAGTCAGCTGGTAACGCAATCATTGTTTTTTCAAGGGTTCTTACCGCTGTTCCTTTTATATCCACCTGCGGTAACCCGGCGCTTCTGGCTTCGTTGATTTGGTACTTCGCACCAAGCTCATCATAGGATGCCTTCTGAATGTCCTCATTGTGCTCAAGCGCATACTTTATACTTTCCTGTAGTGTAAGCTCCTGTCCCCGGCTGCTTTGTACAGGCCCCTGTGCAAAAGCAGGATGCAGAAACAGCGATAGCGCTCCTACTATAAAAAACTTTTTTATCACGGTATATTTTGTTTTGAATTGTTTATTTATTATTAGTTAGTTCTGAAATTAGAGAACTAAAAAGGGTAAATTTTTTTATTTCTGCTGTTCCCACCGCTGCAGCAGGCCCGGTAGTTCCGTTTTCAAGTACTTAAGAAAATCTGCCAGCTCCTGTATGTCTTTGTTATACTCTGGTGTGTTTGAGGATCGCTGGGCCACTACCTCGTTTAGTGTCTCTGAGAAGGCAGTGATGTTGTCGATTTCCTTTGTCACCAGCTCACGCCACCTGCCCAAGTTCAACCGGAAGTAACGCTTGCGGTCTCCGTTAAAGGTGATATAGTCTAAGCGGTTTAGCTGTTGCAGGAGGTTTAAGGCATTGCTCGTGGCACTTTTGCTGATGCACAGGGTTTCGCGGATCTCGTCGAAAGTGAGCTCGGGCTTGTCCGATACGTAAAGCAGGCCAATGATGCGACCTGCCGCTGGTTGCATTCCACTTTTCTCCTGGAATACACCAATCTGCTCTATCAGCGCCTGTTGCTTTTCGGTTAGGTTTATCATGCTACTTATCTTGTTCTCTAGTAAGAACAAGGCAAAGGTACAAATAGGTTCTTTTGGTTCCTAATTTTGAGAACTAATATTTTTTTCCCTCCATTCGCCCTCTGTGCCCTGCAAAGGTACTACCGGATTTTGTTATTGCAAGTCATGGTGCCTGATAGCCAGTTGTTGTTAACTTTACGATCCTAATTAGCCATACTTGCGTACGTTTTACTTGCGTGCCTAAGTTTGGCGCGTTCCTGAATCCCGCTGAAGGAGAGAATCATGCGTGGTTTCAGTCATTTTACAATTAAACAGAATATATATGGCATCCGAGTATAGCAGGTGGTATCACCCGTACGAGATTAACGACAAGTATAAAAAGAGAGTAGCTTACTTCAGCATGGAGTTCGGTATTGACCAGGCGCTGAAGATTTATTCCGGCGGCCTCGGCTTTCTGGCAGGTTCGCACATGCGCAGCGCCTACGAGCTCAGGCAGAACATGATCGGTATCGGCATGCTCTGGAAGTATGGCTATTACGACCAGCAGCGCAACGAGGACCTGACCATGCGCCCGCATTTCCAGGAGAAGAACTACTCTTTTCTGGAGGACTCTGGAATTACGGTGCGTGTGCTGGTGGATGAGCACCCGGTGCTGGTAAAGGCCATGGTGCTGAAGCCGGAGGTGTTCGGCACCATCCCAATGTACTTCCTCACCACCGACATTCCAGAAAACGACCACCTGGCCCGCACCATCACGCATCACCTCTACGATCCGGAGCAGCGTGCGCGCATTGCGCAGAGCATTGTGCTGGGGATAGGCGGCGCGAAAGTAGTGGAGGCCCTGGGCGGCTCCGATATTTACCACATGAACGAGGGGCACGCCCTGCCGCTGGCTTTCCGCCTGTTTGAAGTATACGGCAAGCTAAGCGAGATCCGCAAGCGATTGGTGTTTACCACGCACACGCCGGAGAAAGCCGGCAACGAGGAACACGACATCCACCTGCTCGATGACATGAGCTTCTTTAACGGCGCTTCTATTGAGGAGGTGCGCGAACTGACGGGCATGCACGGGCAGATGTTCAGCCATACCCTGGCAGCCCTGCGCCTGGCGAAGGTGGCCAACGGCGTTTCGCAGCTGCATGGCGAGGTATCGCGTGATATGTGGTACGAAAACGAGGGCGTTTGCGAAATTAAGGCCATTACGAACGCGCAGAACTTTAACTTCTGGACGGATATGGAGCTGTGGCATGCACAGGAGCGGGATGATAACGCAGCCATGACCAGGCGAAAGGAAGAGCTGAAACGCGTGATGTTTAAAGAGGTGGCCGACCAGGCAGGAAAGCTTTTCAGGCCGGATGTGCTGACAATTGTGTGGGCGCGCCGCTTTGCCGCTTACAAGCGCGCTGATTTGCTGGTGCGCGACATGGAGCGCTTCATGAAGCTGATCTCGAATAAGGAGATGCCGGTGCAGGTGATCTGGGCCGGAAAGCCTTACCCATTCGATTACGGCGCCATCAATATTTTCAACAAGCTGGTTAAAATGTCGCAGGTACTGGACAACGTGGCGGTGCTGACGGGCTACGAGATCGAGCTGTCGCGCAAACTGAAGCAGGGATGTGATATCTGGCTCAACACGCCGCGTCGCCCACGCGAGGCCTCCGGAACAAGCGGCATGACGGCCTCTATGAACGGAGCCGTGAACGTGTCGGTGCAGGACGGCTGGTTGCCAGAGTATGCCCGAAACGGGGAAAACAGCTACGTGCTGCCTGTTGTGGATACCACCATGCCTGACGAGCGGCAGGACGAGCAGGACTATAACAACCTGATGAACCTGTTGGAGAACGAGATAGTGCCAACTTACTACCGCGACCGCGAACGCTGGCTGTACATCATGAAGCAGAGTATGCGCAACGTGGTACCGCAGTTTGAGTCGAACCGCATGGCACATGAGTATTACGAGCAGCTGTTTAATAGCTAGTTTTTTGGTAGCAAGTAGCACGACACACGATTTAAGACAAAGGGTTTAGTAAAAACAGACCTAAAGAAGAGGGCCGTTCAAACTTGAACGGCCCTCTTCTTTTAAATGAATAATGATTCTATACTTAAGTTCGTGATACATGCATCGTGCTACGCATTACACCTTCTCCGGAATACGCTGCAGGGTGTCGAGCAGGAAATCCCAGTACTTCTGCACTGAGCTGATCTGTACTTTCTCGTCAGGGGAGTGAGCGCCGCGGATGTTTGGTCCGAAGGAGATCATTTCCATGCCCGGATAATTAGCACCAAGTATACCGCACTCCAATCCGGCATGGCAGGCGCTTACTTCCGGTTCGCTGTTAAACTTGCTGCGGTACAAATCGCTCATTAACTGTATGATAGACGCGTCTGGGTTAGGCGCCCAGCCAGGGTAGGAGCCATTTAAAGTTACTTCGGCTCCAGCCAACTCTAGCGTGGCCTGTATGGCAGTGGCCAGGTCTTCTTTCTCTGAGTCTACAGAGCTGCGGGTAAGGCAGAGGATTTTGTAGCTGCCATCCTTCACTTCCACGCGCGCCACGTTGTTGGATGTCTGCACCAGGCCTGCAATTTCTGGGCTCATGCGGTAGATACCGTTGGGCGTAGCATAAATGACGCGCAGCAGGGTAAGCGTAAAGGCTTCGTTCGCTACCTGATCCGGGGCGTCTGCCGTTTCTAACACGATCTGCAGGTTCGGATCGGTGGCTTTGTACTCGGCTACAAGTATGGCTTTTTGTGTGGCCACATACTTCTCGAACGCATCCTTGTCGCCTACAGCCACCGCAACAATTGCCGAGGATTCCCTTGGGATCGCATTGCGAAGTCCGCCGCCATCAATCGAACTAACCCTCAGGCCGAACTGCTTCACCGCGTTGTGCAGCAGGCGATTCACCAGCTTATTTGCGTTGCCGCGGCCAAGTATGATGTCCATACCTGAGTGGCCGCCGGTCAGGCCTTTGACGATTAGTTTGTAGCCCGCCATACCTGCCGGTGTTGCCTCCTGTGTATAGGTGCCTGTTGCCGTCACGTCCACGCCGCCTGCGCAGCCAATGGTCAGTTCACGGTCGTCCTCAGTATCCAGGTTCAGGAGGATGCTGGCATCCAGCAGGCCGCCTTTCAAGCCAAGGGCACCCGTCATGCCTGTTTCCTCATCGATGGTGAACAGCGCTTCGATGGCAGGGTGCGGAATATCTTTGGATGCAAGTATAGCCATGATGGTAGCGACGCCAATGCCGTTGTCCGCGCCGAGGGTCGTGCCGCGGGCTCTTACCCAGTCCTCATCCACGTACATGTCGATGCCCTGCGTGTCGAAGTCAAACGCGGTATCGTTATTTTTCTGGTGTACCATGTCCAGGTGGCTTTGCATGGCGACGGTCTGGCGGTTTTCCATGCCCGGCGTGGCAGGCTTTTTAATGATGACGTTGCCCGTCTCATCCTCCAGTGTCTCCAGCCCTAGTTTCCGGCCAAATTCTTTCATGAACCGGATCACCCGTTCTTCTTTTTTAGAGGGGCGCGGGACAGCGTTTAAATCGGCGAAATTCTCCCAAAGTGCTTTGGGCGCTAAGTTGCGTACTTCAGAACTCATAGTTTTTTGTTTTATGTTCCAGATGGTAGCAGGCGCTGCTGCAGGCTTAAAGGTACAAAATTCAAGCTGGAGAAAAGCGCCTGCCGCAGGTTTTCAGCTTTAGGCTGAGTGGTGGAGCAATGTAATCTTCAAAGTATAAAAAGGTTTGCCCAAGTATAAACCCGGAGAGGCTCCCTCATACTTAACGTAAGCTCAATGGGTAGGCAGGGGCTGTCAGGGAGTTTCCAGCTGCACATCACCACCCACCGGATACCCCACACAGGTCAGTACGAGCCCTTTTGCCAGGTCCTTCTCGGTGAGCACCTCGTTGTACGACATCCATACTTTACCGCTGGTGCAACGTGCCGTGCAGTTGCCACATTTGCCAGCCTCGCAACTATAGGGCATGGGCAAACCTGCTTTTCGGGCGGCCCGAAGAATGGTGTCCGGATACTGCACGGTTAACGCATGCGCTTTGCCTTTTGAGTAAAGCGTAACCCGATGCGGCCTCGTGTCCGGTGGCTGTTGCGCCACGGCTACTTTGCTGGTGTTGAAGTTTTCGCGACGGATGTTCTGTTGCGGCACGTTCGCCTGGCGCAGGGCGTAATAACACATGCGCATGTAGTTAAAGGGGCCGCAGAGATAGCACAGGATTTGCTCGGGTGCCGCGGTGGCATGCTGGCGCAGGAACTGAAGCAGCAGGTCGCGGTAGAGCCTGGCCCGCACCAGGTCTGGAGAGTTGCTGTACAGGAATTCAGTGGTAAACCGGTCCGGAAAGGCATCAGCCAACTGTTGTAACTCTTTTCGGAAGATGGCGTGGGCGGGTGTGCGGTTGCTGTAAATAAGCGTGACCCTCAGGTGGGGCTGTGTGTGCAAAATCGTTTTCAGCAGCGAATAAACAGGGGTGATGCCGCTGCCGGCGGCAATCAAAAAAACGTGCCGGTACAGCTGCATGTCCTCCGGCAGCACGAAGAGGCCCGCGGCTCCGGCGGCGTACAGCACATCGCCCACCTGTGCCTCATCCACCAGCTTTCGGGAGAAAAACCCGTTTGGGATGCGCTTTACCCCAATGCCCAGCGGCTCCTGCAATGCCGGGGAGGAAGTGATGGAATAGGAACGCCGCTCCTCCCTAAAGCCATCGGTGTGTACCAGCGTCAGGTATTGCCCGGCACTGTAGTTCAGTGGTTTGTCCGGCGCAAGCAGGAACGTTTTGAAATCGGGGGCCTCTGCCTTTATTTCTGCAATCGTGAGGGTGTAGTAGTCTTTGCTGTCTGCTGAGTGCTCTGCCATAGTAGGAATTCATACGCAGGCTTCGTTCGATTGGTGCATCATCCGGACATTTGCCGTGTAGGAAGGAAACGTGCTGAAGCTAGTATAGCAGCGGTTAGATGGTTATCTTGGGGCTCTAAAATGAAGCTTGAATGAAATCACTTCCTATAAAATCAAGTATACTGTTCTCGTTGCTGGCCATTAGCAGCTGCCAAACACAGAAGCCCGCGGCAACAGGCAGTGTTCAACATTCAGGGGCAGCGCGTTCGGCAAACCCCATCTGGCAGTCTGAGGCCTACACTATTTACCCTGACAGCGTGGTGCAGGGGGAGCATGTGGCACGGGTGCTTTCGCCCACGGAGCTGAATTCCAACTACCAGAGTCCGGCAAATGAATTTCAGAACCCGCGTATCACCTTTAAGTTCGCCATCAACGGGCGCGATAACGAGATGAAAGCTGGCGTGGATCACCACTTTAACTGCCTCAGCAAAAACTGCGAAACACCGGTGATTACTTTCGGAAAGCAGTATAGCGACACCACCGCCATACCGAACAATGTGTACCTGGCGCCTGATGCCGCCATGAAGGTACGGCTGGACATGCGCCCGGTACTGCAGGCGTTTGAGAAGCAGGGTTTTTATACTTCGCCTACGGGAGACAAAATTTATAAGGAGGATTTCAAGGGCGTGTTCATTGCCGGTAGCAACGACCCATTGAGTTGGGACTTCGATAACCTCGGCGGCAAGAAGGAGATGCAGCTGACCGATGCCGACGGCGATGGCATCTATGATATAACCTTGCCGATGAATGCCAGCCGCGAGGAGAATCTGATTGCCCAGCAATGGAAAATGTCGCGCGATGTGTCGGCTTTCCCGCAGTATCAGTCTGACTACCCGGTGGCCGATGCGCTTTATAACCTGGCTATCGAAGAAATGATTAATGCCGTGGAGCCGGACAGCACGTTCCGGACAGGCAAGGAGTGGGCGGGCGTGTGGACGCGTGATATTAGCTACAGTATTATTCTATCCATGGCGCAGCTGCAGCCGCAGGTGTCGAAGTATAGCCTGCTGCGTAAAGTGAAAAACGGGCGCATCGTGCAGGATACCGGCACAGGTGGCGCGTACCCTGTTTCCACGGACCGCATGATCTGGGCCGTGGCGGCCTGGGAAGTATACAAGGCCACCGGCGATCAGGAGTGGCTACGAAACACTTACCAGATCATCAAGAACTCCCTGGAAGATGATTACAAGAACGCGTATGATCCGGAAACGGGCTTAGTGCGGGGTGAATCCTCTTTCCTGGACTGGCGCGAGCAGACGTACCCGCGCTGGATGCAACCCGCCGATATCTACACCTCCCAAAACCTGGGCACAAACGCGGTCCATTACCAAGCCAACATGGTGGCGGCAAGTATGGCCGAGTTGCTGAACGATAAAGCCAGTGCAGCGATGTTCACGCAGGTGGCTCAGCGCATTAAAGCAGGTATGAACGAGCACCTGTGGCAGGAAGAAAAGGGTTATTACGGGCAGTACCTGTACGGCCGAAACTATATGATTCTTTCGCCACGGGCAGAGGCGCTGGGGGAGGCGCTAAGTGTGCTGTTTGGCGTAGCTGACGCTGAGCGAAGCAAAACCATCGTAGCCAACACGCCTGTTACTGATTTTGGCATTCCAAGCATTTACCCCCAGATTCCAGGCATTCCGCCTTACCACAACAACGGCATCTGGCCCTTTGTGCAGTCGTACTGGAGTTTGGCCGCGGCCAAAGCCGGTAACGAGAAAGCCCTGACCGAGAGCATCAGCGCCATCTACCGCCCCGCCGCCCTGTTCCTGACAAACAAGGAGAACTTTGTTGCCGCTAACGGCGATTATGCCGGAACACAGATTAACTCCAGCAACATGCTTTGGAGCCTGGCCGGCAGTTTAAGTATGGTGTACAAGGCTTTATTCGGGATGGATTTTAGGGCAGACAAACTGGTGCTGCAACCCTTCGTGCCGGAGGCCTTCGCCGGCAACCGCAAACTCACAAATTACAAGTATAGGGATGCTGTGCTGAACATCGAAATGAACGGCTACGGCAACCAGATCAAATCCATCACCATGGATGGTAAACCGCTGCAAAACCCGGAGATTCCCGCTACCCTAACGGGCAGCCATACTATCGTAATTGAACTGGCGAACAACACGGTAGGAGGAGAGGTGAACCATACGGTTGATTATACTTCGCCGGAAACGCCGAAGGTAACCTACAGTGCAGGCACGTTACGTTGGCCAGCGGTTGACGGAGCCGTGGCTTACCAGGTATTCCAGAACGGGCAGGAACTGGAGAAGACGCAAAATACAAGCCTGGCCGTAAAGCCTGCGGGCTATGCCGAGTACATGGTGCTGGCCGTGGACGAAAAGGGCGTTACCTCCTTTGGCAGTGAGCCGGTGGTGGTGGTGCCGGACAAGTATAAACTGGTGTATGAGCTGGAGAAATCGGCGCCTAAAGCCAGTCTGCCCTACCGCGATTACTCCGGCAGTAGCTTTGTGGAGATCAGCAAAAAACGAAACTCAAGTATAAAAGTTGACGTGGTGGTGCCGGAAGCAGGAACTTACGCCATCGACTTCCGCTATGCCAACGGCAACGGCCCGATCAACACCGAAAACAAGGCTGCCATCCGTACCCTGAAAAAAGGAGGAGAGGCTGTGGGCACCATTGTGCTGCCACAGCGCGGCACTGACGAGTGGAGCAACTGGGGCTACACGAATGCCGTGGAGGTACCGCTGCAGAAAGGCCGCCACACCATTTCCCTCACGTTTGAGCCGCACAACGAGAACATGAACGGAGAAACAAACCAGGCCATGGTGGACCTGATGCGGCTAGTGAAGGTGAAATAAAAGGCAGCCGTACCCACAGGTGCGTTCTAAAGCAGGAGAGGCAGCCGGTGGGCGTTTTCAGGAACGCTTGCTCCGGCTGCTCCGTAAGCAAGCAGTGTGACAGGAGGCACTGAGGCCTCTTGCAACTCTTTGCTGGTGCACGCTGTAAAACGTCTTTTCTTCTACCTGGTACTGCTGGCAAGCGTCCTGCTCATACTCCTGACTATGGCCTCGCTGCTGTACAATGTGCCTTTGTGGTACCTTAAGGTGCTCGATTTTCCGAGGGTGCAGGTACTTGTGGCACTGCTAATTTGCCTGTTGCTGCTGTTCATTGTGGCGCGTAAAAGAACCTTTTCCTTTTGGCTGCTGACGGGCGGTTTGGTTGTAAGTGTTTTGTTGCAGGCCCTCTACATCTATCCCTACACACCGCTTGCACAGAAAACGGTGCCCGATGCCATACTTCCTGCAACCGCAAAACAGGCAAAGGTCAGCTTGCTGCTGGCCAACGTGTGGATGAAGAACGACCAGGCCCAGGCGCTGCTGGAGATCATCCTAACATCAGATCCAGACCTGGTATTAGCCACGGAGACGAACAAGTGGTGGACAGACCAATTAGCCGCCTTGTCCGGCACCTATCCCTACCGGGTTATTTACCCGCTGGATAACACCTACGGCATGGCCCTCTACTCCAAATACCCTTTGGAAGAGGCAAAGATAAAGTTCCTGAACTACGAGAATGTGCCCTCAATCCATACCAACGTCAGGCTACCGGGCGGAGCGCTGTTCAGCCTGCACGCCATGCATCCGGTGCCGCCTGTGCCAAGCAAACTGCCCGGAAAAGTAAATGAAGAAGAAGTGGCCCTGCTGAAAGTAGGGGATATGCTCGCTCAGCGAAGCCTCCCGGTGGTGGTAGCCGGCGATTTCAATGATGTGGCCTGGTCGGAGACAAACCGTTTGTTTGGGATCAGGAGCGGATTAGGCGATGTGCGCGTAGGGAGGGGGCTCTACAACTCGTTTAACGCCCACTCCCCGATTTTCCGCTGGCCGCTGGACCATGTCTATGTTTCAGGCGAGTTCAGCGTGATGGAGCTGGAGCGGCTGTCTGGCTTTGGCTCAGACCATTTTCCGATTTACGTCAGCCTTGTTTTGGAGACAGAGTAGACACGATAAAAAAAGCCGCCCAGCATTTCTGCTGAGCGGCTTTTCTATTTTAACCGGGCCATACTTACCAGAGTCTGATTCTGTCTTCCGGCGCTATATACAGCTTGTCGCCTGGCTTCACGTTAAACGCTTCGTACCACGCATCCATGTTCACTGGCGCACCAATGGTACGGAACTCCCCAGGAGAGTGTGAGTCCGTCACGATCTGCTGTGCAGCAGCCTCAGGAAGGATATTGCCTCTCCAAACCTGTGCCCAGGCCAGGAAGAAACGCTGATCCGGCGTAAAGCCGTTGATCTTCTCGTTTGATTTGCCCTGCTCGGTCATTTTAAAGGCTTCGTACGCAGCGCTTAGGCCACCCAGGTCACCAATGTTCTCACCCAGCGTCAGCTTACCGTTCACGTGAACCGTGTCCAGTACTGTATAAGCATTGTACTGTTTTACCAGCGCAGCAGCTTTCTCTTCAAATCTGGCGCGATCCTCTTCTGTCCACCAGTTGCGCAGGTTACCGTCTTTGTCGTATTGGCTGCCAGAGTCGTCAAAGCCATGAGAGATCTCGTGGCCGATCACCGCGCCGATACCGCCGTAGTTCACCGCATCATCCGCATTCGGATCAAAGAACGGGAATTGCAGGATACCCGCAGGGAACACAATCTCGTTCATCACCGGGCTGTAGTAGGCATTTACCGTAGGTGCCGTCATGCCCCACTTGCTTCTGTCCACGGGCTTGCCCAACTGGCTGATCATGTCGTTGTAGCCCCACTGGCCGGCGTTGCGCACGTTCTGGAAGAAGGTTTTGCGGTTGATAGCCAGACCATCGTATGGCTTCCACTTATCCGGGTAGCCAACTTTTGGTGTAAAGGCGTGCAGCTTGGCAAGTGCTTTCTCTTTGGTTGTGGCGCTCATCCAATCCAGGTTGTTGATACGGATCTCGTATGCTTTCACCAGGTTGCTGATCATCTCTTCCATTCTGGCTTTCGCCTCTGGCTTAAAGTGCTTCTTCACGTACAGCTGCCCCAGCAAATCGCCGATAGTGCCGTCAGTCAGAGACGACATACGCTGCCAGCGCGGTGTCTGTACCTTCTGGCCAGACAATGCCTGCGAGTAAGCGAAGTTCGCGTCTACGAAAGCAGAACTTAAGTATGGCGCCGAAGACTTCAGCACGTTCCACTGCAGGTATGTTTGCCAGTCGGTTACCGGCGTGTTCTTTAGCAGGCCATCCAACTCCTTAAAGAAGGCCGGGTTGTTTACCAGCACTGTATCTTGTCCGGTTACCTTCATCTTGGCCATCAACGGCTTCCAATCGATGTTTGGCGTGGTTTTGCTGAAATCGGCAACGGCAAACTTATTGTAAGTTTTGTACGGATCACGCATCTCCACGCGGGCCATTTGCGCCTGGGCCATTTTCTTCTCCAGGTTGAAAACAGTCTCTGCGTTTTGCTGTGCTTTCGCCTTCGGAACGCCTGTTAACGTGAACAAGGTGGTGATATAGTTCTTTAGCGCTTCCTGTATTTTCTGGCTGCGCGCATCGTCTTTCAGATAATAGTCACGGTCTGGCAGGGTAGTACCGCCCTGGCTGAACTGAGGAATCATCACTTCCACGTTCTTGCGGTCCTGGCCTACGTAGAAGCCGAACATCGGCGATCCGGCACCTGTGGTTCTAAGCGTTGCCACCTCGTTCAGCACGCCTTTCACGTCTTTTACAGCGCCTACTCTTTTCAGGTCTGCTTTGATGGGCGTGTAACCCAGCTTCTCGATCGTCGCGCTATCCATACCTGCGGCATAAAAATCGCCCACACGCTTCTCAACCGATCCGGCAGGGGCTTTCTTGTTCGCGGCAGCTTCTTTCAGGATGTCCTGTACGGCTTTAATGTTAAAGTCGCGCAGCAGGTTAAAGCTTCCCCAGCGGGTCTCCTTCGCCGGAACCGGGTTGTTCTTCAGCCACGCACCGCTGGCGTACTGGTAAAAGTCATCGCCCGGCTTCACAGACAGGTCCATGTTATCGCGGTCGATAAACTCCTTCTTTTCCTGTGCCGAGGCATCCAGGCCATAAAAAGAGGCCGCTCCGAACAGAAGCAGGCGCAGGTAGTTTTTGCCCGTTGCCAGGCGATTAGTTTTTGCTTTTGACATAAGGTGTGTTAGTAGTAGACTGGTTTGACTAACTGCTGATGGAAAGGTTTAATCCCAAAGCAGCGGCTAAAAGTAAGGTTTTGCAGTGAAATTTCAGTAGCGTAACAACAAGATTGTAGCTTTTGGTGCCCTTTATCCTAATTTTTAGCCGCTGCCTGTGCTTTGTCTACTGCTTTAATGAATTTTACCAATCCGCTGAAGTATGTTTTCTGGTCGTCGTAAAAGGCCATGTGGCTTCCTTTGGGGCAATGCAGGTAGGTGCCGTTCTGTACTTGCGAAGCCATCCACTTCATGTGCTCCGGATCCATGGTGTCGTGCTGCCCTCCAATGGTGAGTGTAGGCACTGTTATCTTCGACAGATCACCGGAACGATACCAGTTCTTCAGTGAGGCGTTTCCGGTAATGCCGAATTCGCTGTGGCCCTGCATCTGCACGTACACTGTCTGGTTCATGTGGGCAAACATTCTGTTCACCGGGTCCGGCCATTCCTCCACCGGCATGCGCAGGGCGTGTTTGGTGTAAAAGTGGGGCAGCAGCAGCTCCATGTAGCGCGGGTTGCTGAAGTCGTTGTTCGCCTCTATCCGCTTTAATTCGGCCAGCACGGCAGGGGGCATTTGCGGCCCCAGCACCTCCTCGGCATACTTGTTATACGCCGGCACACTCGACATCATGTTAGAGATAATCAGGCCTTTCATTTTGTCCTGGTGCTGCAGCGCGTATTCCATGGCCAGAATGCCGCCCCAGGAGTGTCCCAGCAGGTAAAGGTTGCTCTCATCCAGGTTCAGGGCCTGCCGTACCTGCTCCACTTCCTCCACAAAGCGCTGGGTGTTCCAGAGGCTGGTGTCGTTGGGCTGGTCGCTGTAATGGGAGCCCAGTTGGTCGTAATAGTAATACTCAATGCCTTCCTCGGGCAGGTAGCTGTCGAAGCACTCAAAGGCCTCGTGCGTTCCACCGGGGCCACCGTGCAGGAGTAGCAGCTTCATGCGCGGGTTGTTGCCCGTACGCTTTGTCCATACTTTAAAATCGCCCTTGGGTGTGTTGATGGTGATCATTTTAACGCCGCCGGTAAACTCGTCGTCCCTGCCGGAGCTGTCGAGGTAATTCGCCGTGGCGGTGGGCAGTGCCTCAGCGGTGAGCGGCTCTTGCTGGCTGCTGCAGGATTGGGTAAGCAGCAGGCCCAGGCAAAGGAAAAGATAGCAGATTTTTTTCATGCGCGTTTCGTTTAAATGGCTTTTAAGGTCGGGTTCAAAACAGAAAGGAAAGCAATATACGCATTATTAGACACTGGTTATAGCAGGCGCAGCGGGAGTAAGCAGTTGGCTAAAACAGGAAATCCCTGCAGCAGGAGGCTACAGGGATTTCTTAAGTATGATTCCGCTCTTTCGTATTAGAAGCCGGCGCAGTCGGCTGTTGGTACAAGCACCCCCCCGGCCTGCTCGTACACCACTTCGGCCCCTGAATGCCCGGCCCTGATCAGAAACCAGATGCCAACCAGCATCAGCAGGGTTACCACCAGGTGAATGCCCTTCGGTTTGAACCTGATCAGATTTAACCGTTGCCCCAGGTCCAGCACTGTTGCCGCCGAGAAGAGGTAGGCCAGGTTGTAGGCCGCTATCTCATGCTGCTTCAGTACGGTGGGGTCGCACAGGTTTCGGGATACAATGCCGTCGGCCAAATCCCCGGTGTATATGCTGACCCAGGCGCCAAGGCACCCAAAATAGAGCATAACAGCTGCCGTCCTCTGCCAGAACGTGTCTTTCGTTTGCCGGATAAACAGGGATACCAGTTTGAAAATGGTGGCAAACAGCAGCAGGGCAATCGGGAAATGAACAGTTAAGGGATGCCAAACCTCTGTACGCCAAAAGTTCGGATCGCTCATGTTATTCCACTATTCGTACCGCGATGGGCTCCAGGCGCTGCCCCACTTTCTCTACTTCAACCTCTACCTGTCCGCCTTCCTTCAGCTGATCAAAAGCAACAGTCTCGCCGTTTCTGGTAAGCGTGGTGCTTTCGGTGAAGTATAGCTCCAGCAGTTTTCCGTCTGTGGTTTTAACGTAAATCTCTGTTTTTTCAGGCTCTACCTCGTGCAGTGTACCCGCATAGGTGCCAGATTCTACCACGTCAGTGCTCTGCTCGCACGAGTAAAGTAGTGGCAATAAGAACAGAAGCGCCAGCAAAAGTGATTTGTAATTCGTCATGGTTGTGTTGTTGTTAGTGTTTTGATTATGATTAAATACAGATAAAGCTTTATATATATCTATTTACGAAATACTATGTTTGCGTTACGGGATATTTACTGTCTTGTTCGGTGCTTTGACAGAAAGCAACCTAGAAAGCATAAATTTAGTCACAGTGCCGCAGCGATACAACCCTAAGCCCATTCATTCCTCACAAATCTGATAATTAACTTTGAAGAGGCGCTACAGTCGGTTGCTACACCAGCAGGGCATAGTATGGCTAGCAAGGATAACCCTTTAAGGCTTGCGCGCAAAGAAGCATACATCTATCAAATATTAAATCCTGTTGCCATGGCATTGGATAAGGCGGCACGCACTTTCCCGAATAAACACTGTGGTAAATACGTACACTGCAGGAAATACCTATTTTACCACCCTTTGTTAACTGTCTTTTTAGCGGGGCGTATAGGGTGTAAGTCAACAGGAAATGATAGTGGTGTTTTTTACCTTCTCGAGTCACTCCATACGAGGCACCTTCCGTTGACCGGTTCAAAATTTTAACCCACACCAGACTAAGTTTTATGGCGAAGAGAAAAGTATCTGACCGACATAAAGAGCATCAGGAGGCCCCGGTGCCAAAGGGACGACTCCTTGCTATTGGGGGCAAAGAAGACAAGGGAGAAGGAGATTTGAAAGACACGCAAGAGAAGAATGTGGATTTCGAAAGTGAGCAGATCCTTAAATTCTTTATTGATAAACTACCCGGAACCGACCCGCTGGTGGTGTTGATACCGACGGCATCTACCGTGCCAGAGGAAATAGTGAAAGACTATAAAGCAGGGTTTTCAAGATTCGGATTTAACAATTTAGAAGTACTGGACATTCGCACCCGTGCTGATGCCCAGGATCCGGCGCACCTGGAATTGATAGAGAAGGCGGGCGGTATTTTCTTTACCGGCGGTGACCAGTTGCGCCTGACGGCTATACTTGGCGGCACACCCGTGCTGGAACTCATGAAAGAGCGCTACACCTACGATGACATTCTGATTGCGGGTACAAGTGCCGGTGCCACGGCGATGTCAACCCCTATGATTTACGAGGTGATGACCCACGGCGGTTTCCTGAAAGGAGATGTCCGGATCACGACCGGGCTGGAGTTCCTGAAAAACATTGCCATCGATACGCACTTCATCGAACGTGGCCGCATTGTGCGCATGGCACAGGCCATTTCTACCAACCCGGGATGTATAGGTATTGGGTTAGAGGAAGACACCGCTATTTATGTGCTGGAGGGAAGGGAACTGGAAGTGATTGGCAGCGGCCTCATTACCATCGTAGACGGCATGCGCCTTACCAGTACCACTATTCATGAGATAGGATCGGGGGAGCCCTTCTCGGTACGCGATCTAAAGGTGCACCTGCTGGCATGCGGAGAGCGCTACTCCATCAAGACATACGACCAGTTGCACATTTAAGCTTTTGCCGTGGCCTTACCAAAACCGAAGCTGCAGGTAGTTTCCATACTTCAGGGGCTGTACTGGCTGGTAACTGGTATCTGGCCCTTTGTGCACCTGCCTAGCTTTCTGTGGGTAACAGGTCCCAAAGAAGACATCTGGCTTTTGTACACTGTAAGTGTACTCATTACGGTTATTGGTGGAGTTCTCTTAGCCGCAGGGCTCCGCAAACATGTAACGCAGGAAATTAAGTGGCTGGGTATAGCCAGTGCCGCTGGCCTGACGGGTATAGATGTGTACTACGCCACCAACGATGTCATCTGGGATGTGTACCTGTTAGATGCCATAGGGGAGGTGCTGCTCATTTTGCTGTGGCTTTGGAGCGGAAGTAAAGGGATGTGGACGGCGCATGCGGCGAAAGACAGAGGCTGAAAAATCCTTACAGTACAAGTGCCATACAATACATCCGCCTGTTCCTTGCGTCAACAAAATACTTTTCCCACACTTGACCAAGCCTGATCTCTCCAACCCAAATTATACCTGGTTTATTGCTACAGCGCTTGTTTCTGCACGTGGTTGCAAGCGGACGCTTACGCAGGAGTCTATTCAAGTATTTATTCTACTTAATGTAATTAATAAGCTGATAATGAAGTAACCAAAGTATAGCAAAGAGTGAATTTCTAAATTCCTTTCATCAGCACCTTCCCGGCTCTTTCTTCAGTAAAGCTTTCCCCTTCTTTGGCCACTTTTCCATTCACAAGCACATACCGGAAGCCAGTGGCTAATTGGCGTGGCTCCTCATACGTGGCCTCTTCCTTTATCTCAGAGGGCTTGAACAGCAGTATGTCGGCTTTGTAGCCCTGCCTGATGAGTCCGCGCTTCGGTATGCCGATGGTTTGGGCGGGAAGTCCTGTCATTTTCCAGATGGCCTGCTCCAACGGCATCAGCTTTTTAGTTAGCACGTAGGTTTGGATTACTTTGGCATGTGTCCCAAAACTCCTGGGGTGGTGCATGGAGGGGCTGCCGTCTGTGCATACCATAATGTACGGGTCCTTTAAAAAAGCTTCCTGAAGCGCCTCATCCATAATGAAATAAGCACCGCTGGCACCGTAGGGACCTATGTCTTCCATCAGCACATCTTGGTAAGGCTTGTTCAGCTCCTGCGCAATTCGGGCCAAAGTCTTTCCTTTGTAAGGACCGGATCCGATGAGGGTGGCCTCCGGGCCGTTGCGCTTTGTTATCTTTTCTTTCAGGAAGGTGCGCAGCTCGTTTTTGCGTGTTCGCAGCACCTGCTGGTAATCGTTCGGCTTCTGCGCCCACTCCGGAAAGAGGATGGAGATGCCTGTATAGCTGGCGGTATACGGATAAAAGTCTGCTGTTACGTCTATGCCCTTCGCCCGTGCGCTGTCCAGCAGTTGCAGGATCTCGGCCGCACGCGCTTCGCCTTTCCCGTACACCACTTTTATGTGCGACACGTGGACCGGACAATGCTCCCCTTGTGCCAGCAACTCACGAATAGAGGCTTCAACAAAAGCATCATCTTCGTTGCGCATGTGGCTCATTATGATGCCGTTATTTGCACCAACCACTTTAGCCAAACGGTTTAGTTCGTTACTGCTGGCATAAAGCCCGGGTGTGTACTCCAGTCCCGTTGTCAGGCCGAAGCAGCCGGCGGCCATGGCCTGTGCCAGCAGCTTCTCCATGGCCACCAAATTGGCTTCGGCGGGAACGGTATCGTAGCCCACCCCGGAAAGCAGGCGCAGCGTGTTGTGCCCGGCAAACGGGGCAACGTTTACAGCAGGCTGTACCTGGTTTACCGAGTCAATCCATACTTGCAGGTTCTCGTGCTCAGGGCTGAAACCGTCCTGTCCCAGGGTGATGGTGGTTATGCCCATGGCTATGAAGTTTTGGAACTCAGGCGTCTTGATCGGGTCACCGTGCGCATGGGTGTCGATAAAGCCGGGTGTCAGGGTAAGGCCCCTGGCGTCGATCACTTTTGCGGCTGAGAAGGTAGCGGTGGTGTCCCGTTCGATCAGTGCAATGGAGTCGCCGGCCAGCAGGATGTGGGCCGTATAAGCTGCCTCGCCGGTGCCATCCACCACCGTGGCGTTCTTCACGAAAACATCGTACGTCACCTCTTGCTGCTGTTGCTGACAGGCTGCCGAAAGTGTAACCAGTGCGGCGAGTGCCACCAGGTTTTGAAAGAAGGTTTTCTGTTTCTTCATCCCGAAAGATAATTTATCTACAGCAGAAACAATAGCCGCCGCTTTTCTGAAATCGAAAATTAAACCGCTTTCTTTGCAAGGAATACTTACGTGATGATGCGGCGTTTACTACTGATATCCATACTTATACTTGTGCAACTAGCCCTGGGCGGACCCGCAGCCAAGGCGCAGGCGCCCGCGGCAAAAGAGCCGTGGTCGTTTGGGGCGAATGGCTATTACGGCGCGCTGTTCCGGTACCGCAGCGGCACAGATGCGCTTAATTTTACCCACCCGGTGGCTGTAGAGGTGTATGCCCACCGCCACACGCTGGGCAAGCGCCCCTGGGAGCGGGCGTTCAACCTTCCGCAGATCGGGTTGGCGCTGTCGTACTACAACTACGGCGTGCCCGATGAGCTGGGCGAGGCGGCATCGCTGACTGCTTACCTCGACAACAGCATTTTTAAATTCCGGAAAAGCAGCCTCCGCCTGAACCTTGGCACAGGGCTGGTGTACGCCACCCGCCACTATACGCCCGCCGAGAATGAGTTGAACATGGCCATTGGCAGTGCCTTTACCTTTGCGTTGCGGGGTACGCTGCGCTATGAGATTCCGCTGCAGGAGCGGCTGACGCTGAACCTGAACTTCGCGTTCCGCCACTTCTCCAACGGCGCTTTGAACAAGCCGAACAACGGCATGAATTTCCCCCTACTGGGCGTGGGGCTGCGGTATCAGCCAAGAGAGGTGGAGCTGCTGCCGGAGGCGGGTATCTCGGAAGCAGATTTCGAAAAGCGCATTCGCCTGAACCTGAGGGTAACGGCCGGGGTGAAGGAGGTGCTGTATATTGATGAGAAGCACCCGATTTACAATGTGTCGCTGTATGCGAGCAAGCAACTTACGCAAACCAGTTCGCTGCTGGTGGGCGCGGACGGGTTTCACAACTCCTCTTTCCGGGAGGAGTACATTAAAATCGCTGCGCCGGTGCCCGCTGAGAAAATAGACCCCAGGCTGGCTGGTGTTACACTGGGGCACGAACTGCACCTGGGGGAACTGTCGGTTGTGGTTCAACTGGGGCGCTACCTCTACGAGCCAAACCACCTGTATCCGGATTTCTACCAGCGCTACGGGCTCAAGTATAACCTGACGGATCATGTGTCGGCGAATGTGCTGCTGGTGGCGCACACGAAAACGGCCAATGTAATTGAGTGGGGCGTGGGGCTGCATTTGTAACAAAAAAGGGGAAAAAGCGGTTTCCAGCTTACGCGGGCGTATTTATTTGCCGCTGTCACTACTGTGCCAGGTGAACCATGTAATTGTTCTGCCCGACGCGTTATATAATTCATTATCTTCAACTCTGGAGCGACCATAAAAAAATGCGCTCCTGGAAAAACTATGCCACACATACCTACAGATACAACCATACTCTCGCTCCTGGCGAAACATACCAAGCATCCTACTTTCCTATTTGAAGTAGCGTCCAAACGCCTGGCTTTTATCAATCAGGCGTTTGAAAAGGCCTTTAACATGACGACGGGCACTGAAGTATCACCGGAGGAGCTGCAGCAAGTTGTGCACCCGGAAGACAGGGAGTATGTGCGCGAAGCCTATAAAAGGCTGCTGGAGGAGAAGGATGGAAAAGAAGTAGAGTTCCGCGCGCAACTGCCGGGGCAGCAGGTGCGGTGGTTTTGCCTGACACCCTACATGGCAGGCGATGCTGACGGGAAAGTGTTTGTGGTAGGGTCTGTGGAGGACATTACCGCTTCGCGGCAGTACAACGACTACCTGAAGAAGTACAGCGCGAAGAAAAACTCTATCCTCCATTTGCTGGCCCACGATCTGGCTGGTCCGCTGGGCCTGATTGGCTCTTTATCGGAGGTGCTGGCTGAGGAAACGAGGCAGTACAGAAGCACGGAACTGAACAAGCTTGTTGAGCTCATTGCCAGCACCAGTGCGCACAGCGTAGCCATGATCAAGGACCTCACCAACCATGAGTTTCTGGAGACAACCGGCGTAGACCTGATCAAGCGAAGGGTAAACATGGTCGAGAAATTCAAGGAGGTAATAGAGCAGTACCGCAAGTCTGAGGGAGAGATCAGGAAAACGTTTGTATTCGAACCCTCCTCCGATACGATCTTCGCTGCCCTGGACGATGCCAAGTTTATGCAGGCCATCAACAACCTGATCTCTAACGCCATTAAGTTTACTTACCCCGGGGGCATCATAAGCGTGCGCCTGCAGGAGCGTGCGCAAAGCGTGCTGGTGGAGGTGGAGGACAATGGTGTGGGCATTCCCGAAAAATTCTATGATATCCTGTTCGATAAATTCACCAATGCGCGCCGGCCCGGCCTGAATGGAGAACCTTCCACGGGCTTAGGCATGAGCATTATTAAAATGATTGTAGAGTGGCACAGTGGAGAAATCTGGTTTAAAAGTGAAGAGGGCAAAGGCACGACCTTCTACATCGAGGTTCCGAAAGAGTAACTCCTGATACAGCTGGCCTTAAAGGGGGAAAGCAGCATAATTATAGCAGTAAAAGTATAAGTAAGTATAAGTAAGTATAAGTAAGTATTCTTATTCATTCTTTATTTAAGTATAAATCATTGCCGCCGGTTGCGTATAGTTGAGTTGTAACTATATACAAGCCAGTGGAAAAGAAAATAAAAAATCAGCAGGAATACGACATGGTTGCCGCACGTATAGAGGTTTTGAAAGATGCTGAGGCAAACTCGGAAGAGGAAAGGGAACTGCAGGAGCTAACGCGGCAAATAATCGAATTCGAAAGAAAGAAAGCGTTAACCAAAGAGCGCTAAGGCTGGTGTGGCGGCGTTTGTTCCCCTTATTTTAAATGCTGTACCATTCCGCGTAATTTGTCGGCATCCGTTACCGCATGGCCCTGTATGGTGTTGTTAAAAAACACCCATACTTCTTTTTTATCCTCCAGCCAATCTTTGATCATGTAGGCGTACCGCTCCAGTTTCTCATCAGAGTAAGCTGAGGAATACAGCCGCTCATCGCCATGTAGCCGCAGGTAAGCTGTATTGGTGGTGGTAGCCTCTGTGCCGGCAAAGCGCTTGCCTGCGCTCGCTATCACCAGCGTTATTTTATATTCCCGCAACAGCTCCAGCGATTCTTCGCTAAACCAGGAAACGTGCCGTGCCTCCAGGGCAAAGTCCTGCATTGGGTACTTCTCCCGAAGCGTCCTGTAAAACGACTCAGCCACCAGCCGGTTGTAGCGGAAACTGGCGGCGATCTGCACGAGCACCGGACCCAGCCGCGGCCCCATCAGCAGGTAGCGCGACATGAACTTATCCAGGGGCTCCTCTATATCCACAAATTTCTGCTTGTGCGTCACCTCCTGGTGTAGCTTCGGCGCAAACCGGAAGTGCTCAGGCGTGCTGGCCAGCCACTTCTCGATGGTTTTGGCCATGGTGAAATGGTAAAAACTGCTGTTTATTTCGGTGGCATCGAAGCGGGTGGCATAAAACGGGAGTCGTTCCGCGGATTTTAACTCGGGTGGATACAGCACTTCCTGCCAGCGGTAACTCCAGCCGGATGTGCCAATGTATAGGTTAGGAATAGCTGCCATGTTTTTGCGTTGCTGTAGCAGCGTGTACGGACAGCCAAGTAGGAGGGGTTTGAAATTTTCTCTTTCAGGGCAGCTACTATACTTATATTCCTTGCCAGTAACCTGTTGTTATTTCCTTGCTTTGCGGGTGCGTTTCTCCAGCAGCTTTATCCGCTCCTCAAACTGCTGGGCCACTTCGGCTATAAAGGTCTCGGGCTGTGGATAGGTGGTGAGCACGGTGTAGAGTTGGGATGATTTAGCTTCCTGCAGCGCCTGTTCCAGCTCCTGCTTCTTCTTTTGCAGAAAGGCCAGCATAGCGGCCGGGTTCGCTGCTGTGCCCGGCTTATACGCCACATGCGACATGGCATTGCCGCTGATGATGTGTTCGTAAAAGCCTTTCAACTCGTCCAGATCTCCGCTTTCATACAGATCGTTCAACTGCACCGTCAGAGCGGTGGCCCGCTCACTTTTGTCAGCCTCCTCATTTACAAATTTGTCGGGGTGCACAAGGCGGATCGCATCTTTATAGAGCCGTTTCAGCTCCTGCTGGCTGGCCGTGGCCGGGGTGCTTTTTTCCTGCAGGCCGGTTTCTGTTTTCTGAATTCCCTGCGGCTCCCGGTAATTCTTTCCTTTCTTTTTCTGCGCCAGCCGCTTTGCCATTTTAGCTTTCTTCTGCTGCCGGTACAAGTCGGCCAACTCGTGCAGGCGGTTTAGTTGCACGTGGAGCCTGCTGCGGATCTGCACCACAAAGGTATTTACCTCCCGCTCCGCCTGGCTTAGCTCGGCTTCGAGGGCGGCAATTTCCTTTTCCAGCAGGTTTAGCCGCTTGTCTGGCTGTGGCTCGTATTTCTGCAGCGACATGATTGAAAGATTATACTTGCGGGTGGAGAGAAAATAGAGATTAAGCCTTAACCGGCTGGACCAGACCTATACAGGAAAAGCCTTTTGTCTTGCTACTAACGTCTGGCGCCTCAAATATTATTTGCTGCTGATCCGGATAAAGCCCCGGTCGTAGATTCTCTTCTCAGTCACCTCATCCACCTCATACCACATGTCCACCACGTACTGCGGCGTTTTATAGGTGGTGGCGAATTCCTCCTTGCCGTTGATTGTCTTGTAGTCCAGGATCATCTCATACCCGTCGTGCAGGGCCTTGTAATGTGCCTCGTCCTCGTCATCAAACTCATCCAGATACCCGTTGTACACCTGGTGGTACTTAGTTGTCACCGCCTCGTATACGCGTTGCAGCTCCGACGGGTAAAACGTCATGTAGCCTTCTTCGTCTTTTTTCCAGTTGCCTTCCATTTCCATAGCTGCAAGTTAGGGCAAACAGCCTTCATCCGCCGCATTATTTATCATAATTCCCCACTGGAACTGCTTTAGGCGGGTTTTAAAACAGACAAGCAACCGCTTGAGTAACGAATTATACTTTATGGGCACTACCAGTTGGTCATACTTCACAGTGTTTCGGAACATGCCTGCTTATAACAATTCCCCAAATGAGCGGGTAAGTATAAAACATGTTGATAAGTGATACATGTTAACTGATAATTGAGAAAGCTATGGCAAAACAAATGAAAGCCGCTGTGTATGATGCGTTTGGTGGGGCTGCCAAAGTGCAGGTAAAAACGCTGGATGTTCCTGAGCTGCAGGAAGGAGAGGTGCTGGTGCGCATAAAAGCCGCTGCCGTTAACCCCGTAGACAGCGCCGTGCGCGAAGGGTATCTGAAGGACTTTCTGCCCTATGAGTTTCCGGTGATACCTGGTTGGGATGTTGCCGGTGTGGTGGAGGAAAGGGGCTTTAGTGCCAGGAGGTTTGCCGTGGGGGATGAAGTGTACGCCTATGCCAGAAGACCGCTTGTGAAGTATGGCACCTACGCAGAATACATTGTACTGCCGGAATCGTACCTTTCGCGCAAGCCGCAGAACCTGTCTTTTGAGGAAACAGCGGGTATTCCGCTGGTTGGCCTCACAGCGTATCAGTCTTTGTTTGATGCCGGCAAACTGCAGCAGGGGCAGTCGGTGCTGATTCTTGGTGCCTCGGGCGGCGTGGGCACCATCGCCATCCAACTGGCAAAGGAGAAGGGCGCCACCGTAATCGGTGTGGCCAGCGAAAAGAACCACAGCTACATGAAAGAACTTGGCGCAGACCACACCATCACCTACAAAGACACCCATATTGGCGATTCGGTAAAGGAAGTTCTGCCAGAGGGCGTAGATCTGATTTTCGACTGTGCCAGCGGCGAAACCCTGGAGCAGGCCCTGTCGGCCCTGAAGCCTTCGGGCAAGCTGGTATCCATTCTGAACCAGGGCCAGGACCTGGACAAAAGCATCGACTTTGCTTATGTGTTTGTGGAGCCAAACAGCAGCCAACTAGACCGACTGCGCGAGTTAGCCGAAGCCGGAAAACTGAAAGTACACGTCAGCGAAACGTATAAGCTGCAGGAAACGGCAGAGGCCATGAGGCAAATTGAAACCAAGCACACAACGGGTAAGATCGTGATTGTGCCTTAGTGAGTGACAGTAGGAATATTTACCCACCCCTAACCCCTCCAAGGAGAACTAAATTCCCCTCCTTGGAGGGGTTAGGGGTGGGTTCTATTTCACATGTTTACGAGTTGTAAAATAGTCTAATAAATAGCCCAATCAACGATCAACGAAGCTAATCCACCTCCATATATTTTTCGTCGCCGTTCATCCGCACGATCTTTGGGTTAAACACGCCCACCACTTCCACCAGATCCTGCTGAGCAGCCATCACCTGGTGAATGTCTTTGTATACCATCGGTGCCTCGTCCAAATCGGAGCCTAGCACCTCAATGCCTGCTTTTTTCAGGTGCTTTTGTACCTGTGGTTTAGAGAGCGTGTTCTTGGCCTGTGTCCGAGACATTACGCGGCCTGCACCATGCGAGGCAGAGTTAAGCGCTTTTGCCTCGCCCTTCCCCCGCACCAGAAAACCAGGGGTTGCCATGGAGCCCGGAATAATGCCGAGCACGCCCTTACCCGCCGGAGTAGCGCCTTTGCGGTGCACAATATATTCCCTGCCTTTGGCGTCCTTTTCCTTCCAGGCGAAGTTGTGGTGATTTTCGATGGTAGCCAGGGGCGATTCTCCCAGCGCCTCCGAAAGCCGCTCGTGTATCTGGTGGTGGCAGGCAGAGGCGTAGTCGCCGGCCAGGTTCATCGCCAGCCAGTATTCCTGGCCTGCTTCGGTGGCCAGGTCGAGCCAGGCCAGGTGCTTTGCCTCCTGCGGCAGGCGGCACGAATCCATGGCCACTTTGGTGTAGTAACCGGCAATGTTAGCCCCTAAACCGCGTGAGCC
This sequence comes from Pontibacter akesuensis, assembly GCF_001611675.1. Classification (NCBI taxonomy): domain Bacteria; kingdom Pseudomonadati; phylum Bacteroidota; class Cytophagia; order Cytophagales; family Hymenobacteraceae; genus Pontibacter; species Pontibacter akesuensis. Next base: position 3,746,661 of record NZ_CP014766.1, read on the forward strand.
GGAGTGGGAGAGCACCGCCAGGTAACTCCCAACCGGCAGGTTAAACTCATTGTCGGCGTCTTTGATGTCTACTGTGCCAAACTCCACAAAATGATTTCCGCCGCCCGAGGTACCCAGCTGCAAAAAGGCCCGGTCTTTTAACTCCCGTACAATAGGGATCTCGGAAAACTCCGGCCGGTCCATCACGTCGTGGCCCTTTGGCCTTTTAAAGGAGGTATGGCCGAAGCGGGTGTTATCTAAGAGCATTTTCTTTAGCTCTTCGGTATTTTTTGAGAGGAAGCCGGTGTTAATGTCGTAGATGCTCATACTCATGCGGCAGCCGATATCCACGCCCACACCGTAAGGGATCACGGCGTTCTCTGTGGCCAGCACTCCGCCAATCGGCAGGCCGTAACCTTGGTGCGCGTCAGGCATCAGGGCACCCGCACGGGCAACCGGCAGGCGCATGGCAATCTCCATTTGCCGAAAAGCCCCCTCATCTATGCCCGAGGCACCATAAATGGTATAGTCCTGCTGTTGTTCCTTCAGTGCGATAGGAGCCGCCTCTTTCTGTGCCAGAATAGCCAGAGCCAGCGGCCCGAGCGTACTGTGCAACTGGTACTGATCAGGGGCATCCAGCACATCCTGGAGTAACTCAATCTGGTGGTTTTTAGGCAAGTCCTTGTAATACGTGTGCACAATGTTCAGGGCTGTGCCCAGTGGTTTACCCGACGGAAACCCCAGCCGAAGCAGACTGTCAGCACTTAACTTTGCCGGGGCTTTGCTTTTGTTCTTTTTCATGGTTCACTGCTGTTTGGAGCTACTAGTGTACGAGTGCTCTACGTGTTGCAGCTAAGCCACAGGCTATTTTCTGTTGTGTTCGGTGAGGACGGAAAGTACAGGGGCTGGCAGTAACCCGATATTGCGTTTTTGAACATCAACCACAACTGCGCTGGTAGTAACCTTAGTCTACTTCTAACCCCTTCGGGGAGGGGAAATTCAACACAAGTAAAAAGTCCCCGCGCCCCTTGGGGAGCGGGATAGGTGTAATTAATGCAGTTGCCGGACATCGGGGCGCATCAGGCTTTATTCAGCATACTTGACAGCACGTGTTGGCAGACTTGCGTCAGCCAGAGCGTTTCAAAGCATGGGTTTACATGTGTTGACTATTCTCCTTTTAAGGAGGGGCAGGGGCGGGTAGAGCAACAGCAGGCAGGCATTTCTTAAAGCTGATTTATACTTAAAAAGCCTGTGCTTGCTGTAACACCATTCGGGTCTTTTAACTCTACAGATGAAATGATATGTGGCTTTCTTTGGTTAGCAAGTATACCGAAGCACTTGTGCGGCGCGTTTTGAAAAGGAAGTCGGGGGTATTTCTTTGGCTTTTGAAGGCGCGTGCGAGGTGAAATTTTACCTAAGGGGGCAGATTAAGCACAATGCTGCCTGCAAAGCTCTTGAACTTTTGCTAAATTTAGGGAGCAGCGAAGCAGGGCTTCCGCACACAGGAATCAACAAAGAAGGAGGAACGTATGGCACAGCAGATTTGGAGATATGTATGGGGAACGATGGTAGTGGTATTGGCGCTTCAGTTTTGCAGCCAGCAACCGCACGTAGCCCCCACCACGGAAACGACTGCCGAAACAAATAAAGCCGGCTTCACTTCGCCTCCCTTGCCCGAGGCTTTAACATTTGCGGGTGAGGTTGTGCCGTTAGAGATTCCGGATGTAGCCGAGCGCCTCGACCGCGAGCTCCTTTCTAACAGCTATTACCACTCAGGTACATTGCTGGGCTTAAAGCGCATGCAGCGATATGTGCCTGAGATTAAACGCTTGCTTCGGGAAAACGACGTACCGGAGGATTTTATTTACCTGGCGCTGGCCGAAAGCTTGTTTGGGCAGGTTACCTCACCGGCCGGAGCCTCTGGTTTCTGGCAGCTAATGCCGGACACAGCCCGGGGCTACGGCATGATCGTGAACAGCGAGGTGGACGAGCGCTTTCATGTGGAGAAAGCCACTATTGCCGCCTGCCGCTACCTGAAATCGGCCAAAAAGCGCTTCGGCACCTGGACCAACGCCGCGGCCTCCTATAACCGCGGCATGGGAGGGTTGGACAGAGCACTGGAGAAGCAGGGCGTGAGCTCTTACTACGACCTCTACTTAAACGACGAAACCTCCCGCTACATGTTCCGCATTCTGGCACTGAAAGAGGTGCTGGGCAACCCGGCCAAGTATGGCTTCCACTTTACACCCGAGCAGGGCTACAACCCACTGCCAACGCGCTCTGTAACGGTTACCAGCACTATCAGCAACCTACCCAAGTATGCGCTGGAGCAGGGCACCAATTATAAAACGCTGCGCCTCTACAACCCCTGGATCAAAGATTACGAGCTGACGGTTCCCAGCGGGAAGCAATTTGTACTCGAACTGCCAGCGAAATAAATTCTATACTTCTAAACAGTTATCTCGAAGAGCCTTTCTTAAAGTGATGCTGGCGTGAGCGTCCGCTTGTGCCGGAGGTTTCTCTGTTAATCTAACGCGAAGCTTTTATCCTCCTAAGTTGTCACTACTACATCAAACAGCAACCCGTTTCCTTTTTTTCCGACCACGGCTAACGCTTCCATTTTGCGCAGGCAGTAGGTTATCTGTCGGCATCGGTGCAGGGGCAGCGCCAGTGCTTTTTCCAGGCATTTGTTGGAGAAGGGGCGAGGCAGCGTTTCAGGGATGAACTGCAGGAAGTCTGCTGCTTTGGTAAAACGGTGCGTGCTCACCACTTCCAGCAGCCGTCTGTCTTTTATACTTTCGCGCTTCCTGTGCTTGCTGCCCTTGCCGTCGCGGCAGCGCACTTCTTCCTCCCGGATCATCAGGAAATCCACACTGAAGTTCTCGTGCTTCAGCAGCTCCGGAATGCGCACCAGCTCTTCGAAAATATCTGAAAGTTTTCCCCGGTACGGCGACTTGCGGCGGGACAACTGCTTATTGCCCGTACGATCAACCTGCAAGACCCATTTCTCATGCGTTACCGGGTGCAGCAGGTGTACCTTGTGCGTCTTTACCAGCGTCTGCAGCTTGTGGCGGATGGCTGAAAAGTTGCGGGTCTGAATTTCGACCAGCTGCTCCCCCCGTACGAGGTCAATAAAAAATCCACCCAGCGGCACCTCCAGTTGGTCGCCCGGCTGCGCATACCATTGTTTTAGCGCTGCATGCAGCGAGCGTTCGTTCTGAATACCGATTCCCTTTCCCGCTGCTCTGTTTTCTCCTGTTTTTTGCACTCGCCCAACGCGTAAAAAGTTGTTTTTAAAGATACAGTTTGCTGTTCAAAATCGCTTTTTTTTAGAGGAAACGTCTTATAACATCAGGCGCAGGTGCATTATGTAATCTAAAGTATCTCGTTCGGCATCACTTTTTTGTTTTATCGTGACCTTTTTGGGTTTACAGCGTAGTAGTGATTCAGGTGATGCGCCAGTTCAGGCTGTAGCACCTTCCAGCACCCCAAACTTTTAGAAAACAAACTTATGTTCAAAGACACTGCTGAGTCATTTGCTCAAAATGACGTCCAAAATATCTCGGTAGATACGAAAAGTGAACCTGTTTCACCCACCAAAAAAGCAGCCACTCCCAGCTTAGCAAGTTTCCTGTCGCAGTTGCCCGATGTGGTATGTCTGTCACACTTACGCTGGGATTTTGTGTACCAGCGGCCACAACACCTGCTTTCCCGTTTTGCCCGCCACAGCCGGGTTTTTTTTGTGGAGGAGCCCATTTTCGAACATGTGGAGGAGCCCTACCTGGACACAGCCTCGCGCGGGGAAAATATCACCCTTGCCGTACCACACCTGCCGCATGGCCTGGAGCCACAGCGTATAGAGGAGGTGCAGCGCGAACTCCTGGTCCAACTTTTCGCTGAGCATGCCATTGAGCAGCCTATTCTCTGGTATTACACCCCGATGGCATTAAGCTTTTCAGAGCATCTGCAGCCTGCCCTCACCGTGTATGACTGCATGGATGAGTTGTCGGCATTTAAGTTTGCACCGGCCCGCCTGAAAGACCTGGAGCAGCAGCTTTTCCAGAAGGCAGACCTGGTGTTTACGGGTGGGCAAAGCCTGTACGAAGCAAAAAAAGAACAGCATCCGGCTATAAAAGCTTTCCCAAGCAGCATCGACAAAGCGCATTTTGCTAAAGCCAAAGAGGCGCTTCCCGTACCTGCCGATCAGGCGGCCATACCGGAGCCGCGCCTGGGCTTTTTCGGAGTGATTGATGAGCGCATGGATCTTGATCTGCTGGCGGAAATAGCCGATGCAAAACCCGAATGGCAACTCGTGATGATTGGCCCGGTGGTTAAAATTGATCCGGCTTCGTTGCCGCAAAGGGAGAACATCCATTACCTCGGCGGCAAATCTTACCAGGAACTGCCGGCATACCTAAGCTCCTGGCAGGTGGCCCTGCTGCCCTTCGCCATCAACGAATCAACTGCCTTTATCAGCCCCACCAAAACCCCCGAATACCTGGCAGCAGGCAAACCGGTGGTGTCTACGCCCATCCGGGATGTGGTGCGCCCGTACGGCGAAGAAGTCCTGGTACATATTGCTGCTACGGCCCCTGAATTTGTGCAGGCCGTTGAGGCCGCCTTGCTGCAACAGGACGACAAAGTATGGCAGCAGAAAGTGCAGGATTTCATGGGCAACATGTCCTGGGATCAGACATGGCAAAGTATGGTAGCGTTGATGCTTCATGCCATGCAGCAGAGAAATCTTTAGGGGCTTTTAATCTATAACATATGTTTGATTACCTGATAGTAGGAGCGGGCTTTGCAGGAAGCGTGCTGGCGGAGCGGTTGGCATCACAGCAAAATAAAAAAGTGCTTATTATTGATAAGCGCAACCACGTAGCAGGCAATGCCTACGACCATTATAACGAGGATGGAATACTCGTGCACAAGTATGGGCCGCACATCTTTCACACAAACTCCAAAGATGTGTTCGATTACCTGTCGGCTTTCACCAAATGGCGGCCGTACGAGCACCGTGTACTGGCAAGCGTGGATGGGCAACTGGTGCCGATTCCCATCAATCTCGACACCATTAACCAATTATACGGCCTAAAACTAACGGCTTTTGATGTGGATGATTTTTTCAAATCGGTGGCTGAAGAAGTGTCGCCGGTGCGCACCTCGGAAGATGTGGTGGTGAGCAAAGTAGGGCGGGAACTGTACGAGAAATTCTTCCGCAACTATACCCGCAAGCAGTGGGGCATGGACCCCTCGGAACTGGATAAATCCGTGACATCGCGGGTGCCGGTGCGCACTAACCGCGACGACCGCTACTTTACCGATACCTACCAGGCAATGCCCTTGCACGGGTTCACGGCCATGTTCGGGCAGATGCTGGCGCACCCCAACATCAAAATCATGCTCAATACCGATTACCACGAGATCATCGATGACATTCCGTTTAAGGAGATGATTTATACAGGTCCGGTAGATGAGTACTTCAATTTCAAGTATGGAAAGCTGCCTTACCGCTCGCTGGAGTTTAAGCACGAAACGCTGGAGAAGGAGGTGCACCTGCCAACAGCTGTTGTTAACTTCCCGAACGAGCATGCCTACACTCGCGTCACCGAGTTCAAGTACCTGACGGGGCAGCAGCACCAGAAAACAAGTATCGTGTATGAATACCCGCAAGCCGAAGGCGATCCCTACTATCCGGTGCCGCGGCCTGAAAATGCCGAAATTTACAACCATTACAAGCGATTGGCCGATGCGACGCCGGGTGTTCATTTTGTGGGCAGGCTGGCCACCTATAAGTACTACAACATGGACCAGGTTGTGGCTCAGGCTTTAACGCTCTACAAAAAACTTTCGGAAGAGAAACAGCAAAAAGTAATTGATGGCGCCGCCATCAAGCTGAACGGGGCAAAGAAAGTATGGAACGGCGCCATCGCAAACATCAGCACAAATGGAGTTCATGGAGCAAAATGAGCAGACAATCACAAGTTTAAAAGCACGACCTGAGACAGAAGAAACCAGCAGGCAAACGATAGGTAAAGATACTGCTGCCAGAAAAAACCAGTTTCCTGATTTCAGACTGGAGCAGGATTTGCCCTGGATTCAGGTAGCCCCTGATGCACCCTACTTCGTCACCGAAACGGGTGAGGACTGGACGCCAATAGGGCAGAACGATGCGATTACGTGGCCTGATTTTGAGGGACTGTTTCGGCGGAAAAACCTGCAGCAGGTGGAGGGGCACCTGGCATGGCTGGCGGCGCATGGCGTAACCTGCCTGCGCCTGATGCTGGAATATGCGCACGGGGAGCACCGTTACTTTGAAAAGCCTGCAGGCACGTTCGCGCCGAACATGGTGAAACTGTGGGATGACCTGTTTCAGTTGTGTGCCAAGTATAACATGCGCATTCTGCTGACGCCGGTGGACACATTCTGGATGTGGATCCGGTGGAAGCACCACCCCTACAATCACAAAAATGGCGGGCCCTGCAAAAAGCGGTCGGAGTGGCTGCTCTGCCCGGACACGCTGCAGGCGGTGAAGAACAGGCTAAGCTTTGTGGCCGAGCGTTGGGGAGGCAGTGGGGTGCTCTTTGCCTGGGACCTCTGGAACGAGATTCACCCTGCCCATGCGGCAGGCCGCACCGATGTGTTTTCAGAGTTCATCAACGAGCTAAGCCAGCACCTGCGTGAAACGGAACAACGGCTTTACGGCCGTTGCCACCCGCAAACCGTGTCATTGTACGGACCTGTTCTGAATGAGCATCCAGCCGTAGCTGATGTGATTTTCCGGCACCCAAAGCTTGATTTTGCAACGACACATTTCTACGATGCGGCCACCATCAACAACCCCAGGGATACGGTGTGGTCGGCTATTGTGACGGGCAGGCTCGTGCGGGAGGCGCTGTCGCATCTGCCGCCTAACCGACCGTTCTTCGACAGCGAGCACGGACCCATTCATGCCTTCAAAGACAAGCACATTACGTTGCCCGAGTACTTTGACGATGAGTACTTCCGGCACATGCAATGGGCGCACATGGCCTCGGGAGGAGCAGGCGGTGGTATGCGCTGGCCAAACCGGCACCCTCACGTGCTGACTCATGGCATGCGCCGCGCTCAGAAAAGTATGGGTGGTTTCCTCGAACTGGTGGATTGGCAGAACTTTCGCAGAAAGAACCTGAATGAGGAAGTGCAGGTGAACTCAGATGCCGTTGTTGCTTTTGCCTGTGCCAATTCGCGGCAGGCCGTGCTGTGGCTGCTCCGCACCGACAGTAGCGTAAAGAAGACGCGAAAAAAACTTTATACTTTAAATGAGGAAGCTGAGCCGCTGATTGTAACGGTAGGTATTCCGGGTATGGCGAAAGGCAGGTATACCGTTTCTTACTGGGATACGGCAGCGGGAAAGATACTTGCATCCGAAGAAATCAACCATACTTCTGAGCAGGCACTACAGGTGCAACTGCCACCCTACACTACAGATATGGCCGTGGCGCTGCGCAAATTATCATAGCAGGGTTAGGGGAAAACTGACTATTCCCCAATCCCCGCCACGCGCTGCGTGATTTCTTCGATCAGTTCCTCGCTCCACTTCACGGCTACCTCGTCCATTTCACTATCCGTCCAGGACTCGTAGTACTGCTTTTCGAGCCAAGCGTTACCTTTGCCCGTGCCCACGCTGTAGTCGTAAAGCTCCAGCTTAAAGATGAGGTTCTTGGCGATGTCGAAGGCGTCGGCGCCTGCCCGTTGGAAGCCTTCCAAGCGAAGCTTCAGGCCCACCTGCTGCACATTTCCGTTTTCGACGCTGATTTCAGTATCGTCGTCGGCGTGTGGGTCTTTGGTCCAGGTGTCGGTTACTTTCTCCAGTTTGTAATCATCAAACAGGGGGAGCACTGGCTCCAGGTTCGCATGGATCCGCTCGGCAAGTTTGGGCAGAACCTTGTTGAGCAGCTGTAGGATGGCGTCTTTGTCTCGGGTGTGTTGCACGGTGCTTAATTAAAGGATGGTTGATGCGGCGTACTCTGGCTAATAAACATCTCGTATAGCAGCAGCTTAACTTAGATGCGTGATTTTGGTCAGCATCTTCAGCGTGAATTCCTCCTCTGCACGAGTTCCCGTGTGTGCCAGTGCTTTCAGGGTAAGGGCGGCACAGGCATGGGCATCGGAGGCGGCACGGTGGTGCAGGAAGTCGATACGGTGCATGTTGCACAGCGACTTCAGATCATACTTGGGCAATCCCTGCCAAATGCTTTTGGAGAATTTCAGGCTGCACGCAAAGCGTGTCTGCGGAAGCGGAATGTTGTAGGTGGCCAGTGTTTTGCGCAGCACGCTGAAGTCAAAGCTGGCGTTGTGCGCAATCATGAACTGCCCCTCCAGGTACGGCTTTATACTTGGCCACAGCTCCCGGAAATCCGGCTGGTTCCGGACATCGGCCGGCGTAATGCCATGCACAGCTACGTTAAAGGAGTTAAAGTGCGGGTAATACTGTGGCTTAATCAGCCACGACTTCGTTTCCACAATCTGGTGTCCGCGCACTACCGTCAGTCCAATTTCACACGGGCTGTCGCGCTGCGGGGTAGCCGTCTCAAAATCTATCGTCACAAAATCCATCCCGAAAGATAAACATAAACCCTTAAAAGACACGGCAAAAAGGAAGCGCTCCTTTTCATACAGCTCGTTCAGTCCTTTAAATAGCGTCATCAGGCCGTACAGAAGTATAGCCTGTAAAGCAGGGGCTACGGTTTTTATACTTAAATTTACTTACGGAACGATAAATGGCTAAAGTCTGGTAAGGCATAACCCGGGCTGATTTTGTATCCGTAGTAGGAACATCCCTTAAAAGAAGGTCTTGCCTCGCCAGGGAGACGTCCCACTGCTAAAAAGTAACGTTAGCAGGCATTTTCCTAGTAATTTTAGAAATCATGAGAATCACCTTGAAAGACAACACGATCAGGCTGCACCTGGGGCAGCCCGAAATAGAAAAGTTTATGAGCGAGGGCAAGGTTGTGGGTACCTCTCAACTGGGGCCATCGCTGGTGCAATCGCTTCGCTACTCGTTGCTTAAAGACGACGAAGGCGACACTGTCACTGCGACTTTTATCGCCAACAACATCAAAGTTTTTGTGCCGACTGAACTGGCCGAGAAGTGGGCGCAGGCAGACCAGAAAACTTTGGAAGAACAGATGCCGCTGGATGAAGGAGAGTTTCTGCACATCCTGATAGAAAAGGATTCAGAGTAAGCGGAGGTGTGTTTGCGAGCAGGCGCGGCACTTGCTTCGCCAAACCCGCTAATGTTGGAATGCCACGGCTATAATGAAATAAGAAATGAAAGTAACCCTTTTCGGGATGGCCAAAGAGCTTGTGGGGCAGCCGGCCATTTACCTGAACAACACCCAAAGCATCACCAAAGTAAAAGACCTGAAAGAGCGGCTGCTGCGGGAGTACCCTGTGTTTAACCAGCTGCCTAGTATGGCCATTGCCGTGAATGTAAATTTTGCTCAGGACGAGGATACCGTACACGAGCAAGATGAAATTGCAGTGATACCACCCGTAAGCGGAGGATGAGCGGCATGATCAGAATTGTCGAGAAAATAGATTTGAACCTGGCCTACGAGCACCTGCAGGACCCCGGTGCCGGTGCTACCTCGTTGTTTTTAGGCACGGTCCGTAACGCAACCCGCGGAGACGAGGTGTTTCAGCTGGAATACGAGGCCTATGATGCGATGGCTATCAGCGAGATGCAGAAAATTGCAGATGCGGCAACGGCCAAGTATGGCCTGCTGAAAACGCTGATCATCCATGCTGTGGGTGTAAAGAAAGTAGGAGACCTGGTGGTGGTGATAGGCGCCTCTGCGCCGCACCGTAAAGAAGCCATGGCCGCCACCACTCATATGATTGATACCCTGAAACAAACCGTGCCGATCTGGAAGAAGGAGTTCTTCGAGAACAAGCAGGTATGGGTTTCTGAAAACCCCTGACTTATGCTGAAAGACAAACACAACAGGCAAGTTAACTACCTTAGGCTCTCAGTAACCGATAAGTGCAACCTGCGCTGCTTTTACTGCATGCCGGAGGAGGGAATCCCGTTCTGTAAAAAAGACGAGGAACTTTCGTTTGAGGAGCTGCTGCGTGTTTGTCGCATACTTACAGGGCAGGGAGTAAACAAGATCAGGATTACGGGCGGTGAGCCTTTTGTGCGCAAAGGCCTGATGCACTTCCTGGAGCAGCTCACGCAGCTCGAGAAGGCTCCAGAGCTCAGCATCACCACCAACGCTACGCTTATCGGTCCGCACATCCCGAAACTGAAGGCGTTGGGCATCCGAAGTATAAATGTGAGCCTTGACACGCTCGACGAGAACCGCTTTTTTTCCATCACGCGCCGCGACGAGTACAAGCGGGTGATGCAGAACCTGAACACGCTCCTGCAGGAAGGCTTTGACGTGAAAATCAACTGCGTGGTGATGCAGCACCAGAACATAGAAGACATTCCGCTGCTGGCCGAATTTACCAAGGCCTATCCGGTAAGTGTGCGTTTCCTGGAGGAAATGCCATTCAATGCGCAGTCGGAGGGGCAGGAGGCTTTGTTGTGGGACTACACCCACATCAAAGCAAACGTGGAAGCGCATTTCGGAGGGTTGGAAAAGCTGCCGGACCCGCCAAGTTCTACCTCGCTTAACTATAAAATAAAAGGCTATACAGGAACAGTGGGCATTATCCCTTCCTTTAGCCGCACGTTCTGCGGCACCTGCAACCGCATCCGCCTTTCTGCCAACGGCGACTTCCGCACCTGCCTTTATGGTGCGGCCGACCTGAACCTGCGCGACCAGTTGCGGCTAGGGTTTTCGGATGGGCAGCTGCTGTTAAACCTGCAGGAGGCCTTGCAGCAAAAAGCAGCGAACGGCTTCGAGACCGAAACGTTAAATCAGAAACAAGTAAAAGACTCCATGGCCTACCTTGGAGGATAAATATGGAAGAAAAAACAAACATTGTCATCTCAAAAGTATCCTCCATGGTGGATGTGGGGGAAAAGGCCGTGACACGCAGGGTAGCGCAGGCTTCCTGCTACATTCACTTTCCGGAGCAGGTGTTCGAAATGCTCCGCGAGAACGATTTCCTTACCCACAAAGGCTCTATCATCAACACCTCTGTGGTGGCTGGTCTGATGGCCGTGAAGAAAACCTCTGATATTCTGCCGCTGTGCCATCCGCTGCAGATTTCCGGAACGGATCTGGACATCACGCCGGAAGAAAACAAAATTAAAATAGAATGCACGGTGAAATGTGAGGGCAAAACCGGTGTGGAAATGGAAGCGCTCACGGGTGCGTCTGTGGCTGCACTCTGTATTTACGACATGTGCAAAGCGTTCTCGCACGACCTGGAAATCACAGACCTGAAGCTGAACTTTAAAAAAGGAGGCAAAAGCGACTATGGCGGATAAGGCAGAACTGTTCGGGCTGGTACTGGCTGGCGGCAAAAGCACGCGCATGGGCACCGACAAGGGCCTGCTCAACTACCGGGGCATGCCGCACCGCGACTACCTTTTCCAATTGCTGGACAGGCTTTGCACCAAAACTTTCCTGGGCCTGCGAAAAGAGCAACAGAACGAGGCAGGGGAGCAGCCGGTAATCTGGGACGATACGCAGTACGAGGGACCGTTCCGGAGTATACTTGCCGCCCATAAAGCACACCCAACGACTGCCTGGTTCATGCTTGCCTGCGACCTGCCTTTCCTGACAGAAAAAACGGTTGAAAAGCTAATTCAGGAGCGTGATGCAGGTAAAGCGGCGACAGTATACTACAACGAAGGAAGCGGATTTCTGGAACCGCTGATTGCGATTTGGGAACCGGCGGCCTTAGCCCAGGCAATGGAGTATGCAGCTGATGGCAGCAGGTGTCCGCGGAAATTCCTGTTAAGTCAGGATATAAAGCAGCTTTCGGTGGCAAAGGGGCAGGAGCTGTTAAACGCCAACTACCCGGAAGATTACGAGCAGGCGAAGAAAGCCCTCTTATAAGTATAAGCGTCTGCACCACCGCACCTAAAGCAACTAGAATGGACCCGACTACACTGGCGCTTCTACTCATCGTGCTATTCTTTTTTATCGCCATGCTGTATTCCGGCATCGGCTTTGGCGGCGGCTCCAGCTACCTGGCCTTGCTGAGCATTTTCTACACCAATTTTGAATTTATCCGCACCACCGCTTTGGCATGCAACATAGCGGTAGTGCTGGGAAGCGTGCTCCTGTACTACAAAAATGGGCTGATGGATTGGAAGCGGTTTCTGCCGTTTGTAGCCGTAAGCATTCCGGCGGCATTTATTGGGGCGCAGTTCCAGTTGTCACAGCAGGTGTTTTTTATACTACTGGGATTTACACTGATTGCGTCTGCTGTTCTGTTGCTGGTTAAAACGCTGCAGTCTCTGCATACAAATACAAAAAGTTATCCCGCTGGCAGTACCGTGGCGTTGGGCGGTGGTGTGGGCCTGCTTTCGGGGGTGGTAGGCATTGGTGGAGGCGTTTTCCTGTCGCCGGTGCTGAACCTGATGCGCTGGGATGAACCCCGGAAAATTGCTGCCCTGGCCAGCTTCTTTATACTTGCTAATTCTCTCTCTGGGCTAGGCGGTTTGGTTGCAAGCGGGTCGCTGGGAACGGATTTTTCGCTCCAGCTGCTGTTGCTGTTCGCAGTTTTTGCCGGCGGGCAGTTGGGTATTCGGTTGTCGCTGGGCATGCTGAAACCGCAGTTGATCAAATCCCTGACGGCCGTACTGGTGCTGTACGTGGGGGTGCGGCTGGTATTGATGTACAGTGTCGGCATAAAAATATAAGCGATGATTACAGTAGAAGAAGCCTTTGCGCAAATGCAGCAGAACCGGGTGGATTTTGGCCTGGAAGAGGTACTGCTGGAAGATGCAGTCGGTCGGGTTCTGATGCAAAACGTCACCGCCGATCGTGATTTCCCGCCCTTCGACAGAGCCACTAAAGACGGTATCGCCATCAATTTCCACGCAATTCAGCAAGGTATAACCAAGTATAAAATTGAGGGCATACAGGCAGCCGGCGATTCGCAAAAGCAGCTGCATGACCCGATGGCTTGCTTCGAAATAATGACGGGTGCAGTGGTACCCGCAGGTGCCGATACAGTGGTGATGTACGAGCAGGTGCAGCTCGAAAATGGAGTAGCCATACTTCAAACTGAGAAGGTGAAGGAGCGCCAGAACGTTCACTTTCAGGGCCAGGATGCCAGGCAGGGAGATGTACTGCTGCAGGCCCCGGTAAAGCTTCTTCCGAAGCATGTAAATACCCTGGCCTCAGTTGGCAAGTATAAAGTGCCTGTAGCTGGGCTGCCGAAAGTAGCCATAATTTCCACGGGTGATGAACTGGTGGAGGTGCAGGAAATGCCGGAGCCGCATCAGATCCGCAAATCGAATGTGTACGCGCTGAAAAGCCTTTTGAAGGAAGATGGCATCAACGGAGACCTCTACCATACCCAGGACAAGGAAGAGGAGATTGTAGAAACGCTGGGCAGGTTATTGGCGCAGTATGACGTGCTGCTGCTTTCAGGCGGCGTGTCCAAGGGCAAGTATGATTTAATACCGGAATGTTTGCAAAAGCTGGGGGTAGAGAAGGTGTTTCATGGTATAAAGCAGCGGCCGGGCAAGCCGTTTTGGTTTGGAGTCAAAGAAGACAAGTGTGTTTTTGCTTTCCCTGGAAATCCCATTTCTACGTATGTATGCTATTTGCTCTACTTCAGGGCCTGGCTCGGTCATTCTATTAATTCACCGCTTCCAGCTATTCCCGTTAAAGACATCGGCGCTATGACCGGGCTGCAGGACTTCTGGTACCACCGCCTGGTGCACGCCAGTTGGGATGGCACAGCGCAAAAGATTCGTACAGATGCTATCGATAACTCCGGCTCCGGCGATCTGGTCAGCCTGAACCTGGCCAACGGGTTGCTTTCTGTTCCTCCAGCCTCCGCACCGCACGCTACTCCTTTTTTTACGCCTTTCTCCGCGCAAGTTCATGCGTATGCACACCTATAGCACCGGCTTCGGTGCCGCATCCTGGCCCGAATTCCTTTCTGCCATCTAATAGCGCATGCTGTAGTGTGGTGTTGATTCATTTGTTATATTGAGGTGATCATCAAGGCCATGCGTTGTTTATGACGAAACCTCCAATTCCCACAGGCCCTAGCCTAGAGCACCGGATTCAGCTTAAAATCGCTGAGATTGCTGCCGTAGCCGACAATTTGCCGGGAGTCGTCATCATCCACAACCACCAAAACGGAATGGTGGTGGAGTACATGTCGCGGAGGGGAGTGGAGTATTTGGGCGTGACACTGGAGGAGGTGAAGCGGCTTGGAACCGAGTACTACACAAAGTTCTTTAACCCGGACGATGCGAAGGATTATATTCCCAAAATCATGGGTTTGGTGAAGCGAAACAGCGACGAGGAATTGGTGACTTTTTTTCAGCAGGTGCGGACAATTGAAAATCCTGGCTGGACGTGGTATGTGAGCACCATCAAAATTCTGATGCGGGATGATGCCGGGCTTCCGCTGCTAACCATCACCATGGCCTTCCCGATAGATCCGCTTCATCATGTTACGGCCAAGGTGCCGCGGTTGCTGGAAGAGAATAATTTTCTGCGGAACAACCTGCACCGTTTCAGGCTGTTGTCGAAAAGAGAGCAGGAAGTGCTGCGGCAATGGGCCCTGGGGAAAAGCGCTTCTGAAACAGCTGACATACTGTTTATATCCATTACGACAGTTGAAACGCACCGCCGCAACCTAAAGCATAAGTTACAGGCCAACTCTTCTTTCGATCTGGCGCAATATGCCCGCGCCTTCGATCTTATCTGACTATAAACGACATACCGCTCTAACCTGGTGTAGCCGGTTCAAAGCAGTCTTACACCAGAACGCCTTCCAGGTATGCCCACGAAACAAGTTGATACAGGTGGCCCATGTTAAGTTTTTGGAGCATTTGCTGCAGCCTTTTCTCCACTACTGGCTCACTGCAGCTTAACTTCTGGCTTATCTGGCCGTTGGTGTACCCTTCCGCTATAAAAGCGATAATCTTGCACTCTTGCTTGCTGAGTTGTATTACGTGCTTGTTCATGGTTTTCGGGCATGTGAGCAGTTGTAGGACAATTCACTTTTGATGGTTTACATCTACGAAGATATCGGCACCAGCCCCCGTGCGCAATACTCACTTTTAATGATTTTGTAGGATTATATTTAAAAGCTGAATATAGTAGGCACAAGCATTCAGCAAAAATAGGGCTTGCTGCTGGCTGTAGCCAGCAGCGCTTAAACTTCATCTCTGGGATGTACCGCTGTACACCTGCACAACACATTGCTTATACTTGGTGCACAGTTTCCTGCAGGTGCTCCTCCATGCGTTTTAACAGGGTAGAAGGGACCGGATAAACTTCGCTGCAAGTATAAAAACAAAGTCGCCGCTGTGCCTTTTCCCAGGAGAGCGGTATTCATTGATACCACATAGGCCTGTGTTGCCTTACCGAAAGCTGGCCTTCGCTAATTAAATTTGAAAAAACTGCATTTATACTTCCTCCCTTATAGCGTGGCAAAGCGTAGACAAACGCATACGTGAGCCGTCCCGTTATCAGCACCTCAACTGACGCCAGGCTTGCCAGCAGATCGGTTCTCCTTCGGTACCAGGCACCCACACCGGAAAATCGAACGGCCCTGGTCTGCTTTGCTTGAACATATTGTTTCATCGGACCTCCTGCACAAAGGAGCGTCTGCCGCATCAGCTATACACTAAAACAAACTATGGCAGAAAAGAAAGAAGTGAACCCATCCAACAGCGGCTTTTCCATCGGGAAAGCACCCATCAGGGCAACCAGAGCTCCTGTAGGCGCATTGAGAAACATGACAGTGCCCGCCCGTCCGGTAGTGGACCCGGCAGACGTGGTAGTGCCCGAGGGCTATCAGGTAGAGGTGGCCATGGCAGGCCTGTCTTTCCCCACAGATATTGCCTTTGCAGACGATGGAACTGTTTTCGTGAGTGAAGGCGGCAGTTCCTGGCCTACCCGCCCCTACATGCCGGCGCGCGTGCTGATGATAAAACCAGACGGCGGGGTAGAAGCCATTACCATGAAAGTGCAGGCCGGGCCACGGGGCATTGCCTGGCGCGACGGAGAACTGTACATGTGCCTCAAAGGAGGGTACCACATGCAGGTGTGTAAGTATAACCTGGAAACGGGTGAGCTTAAAGTCCTGATCGACAAGCTGCCGAGTGGCGGCTGGCACGAACCCGGCGGACCTATCTTCGGGGACGATGGCTTGATGTACTTCGGCAACGGATCTGTGTCACAGCAGGGGGTGATATTGCCTGCCGGTTTCACGGTGGATATGGCCAAGCACCCGCTGGCGCACGATGTACCGGGGCAGGATGTGACTTTGACCGGCAACAACGTCTGGAGCCGCGATCCGCGCATGCCGTACCCTTACCTCACCCAGACAGGTGCCTTCAAACCGTTCGGTACACCTGCAGAGAAGGGAGAGGTGGTAAAAGGGGATGTGTTCTGCAACTCGGCTGTGTGGCGTTCCAAACCGGACGGAACCGATCTGGAGCTATTGGCCTGGGGCATCCGCAACCCGTTTGGCATGGCGCTGAACGAGCAGGGGGAACTGTACGTGTCGGATAACGACTTTGAGGAAAAAGGAGAACGCGCTGTCGCCAACGATCCGGACCGCATTTGGCACATCAAAAATGCCAGCAAGCCCTACGGCACAGTAAGTACCCCGGATTGGTATGGCTTTCCGGATATCTGCGGCGATGGCTTGCCCGTAAACCACGAATCGCACCTGCCGCTAAAAGGCAAAGCCGCTGAACTGCTCATACAGGACCCGCCGCCCTGGGCCGGGCCAGCCGCTTTCCTGGAGCAGCCGCACTCCTGCATGTGCCGGATGGATTTCTCTAAGTCAGACTTCTTCGGCCACCGGGGAGAATTGTTTGTGAGCGAATGGGGCACCCTGGCTCCGCTAAACTCGCCACGGCCGGAAGACCTGGACCATGGGTTCAGGGTGATTCGGGTAGATGTGAAGCAAGGCACCGGAACGCCATTTATGCACAACCGCAAAATGGGGCCAGCCTCCACCTACAACACGGGTGGTATCGAGCGGCCCGTATCGTGCAAGTTTAGCCCTGATGGCAAGAGCCTGTACGTGCTGGACTTCGGGGTATGCAAGATTACGCAGGGCAGTATGTTTGCCTTCGCCCACACAGGTGTACTTTGGAAAATCAGCAGAAAGGAGGAGAACAATGGATAAGCAAGCCATACTTATAGAACTGGACCAGGAGTGCCGGGAGGAGCAGTACAATAGGGCGGCCGCCTGGTTTAAGAATGTGCAACTTACGCAGGCTTCGTTCCGGCAACTCCTGGAGGACACGGTGGAGAAAATCGAGGAGCCGCACATCAAGGACTACCTGTACACCATGCTGGAGTTTGCCCGGCACCACGAAGAAAAGGCCGAGGAATTGTTTCGGGCAATTGAACGGGAGCCCTCCTCGGTCCGTACCTTGGCCGGAGAAATGCTGGGAAAAGGAAGAGAGCTTTGGGCGGATATCATTGCTTTGGGTGGTGGTGCCGTAGGGCCGTGGCAGGACCTGCAACAGCTGTATATTTCCAACCTCAACTCCATGAGCGCCTTTGCCGTGGCCGAGCAACTGGGCCTGGCGCTGGGCATTCCGGCCATACTCGAAATTACCTTTCCGGTGGTGGCGCAGAAATCCACGGACCAGCTGCTGCTGCAGGAGTGCGCTTTGGAAATGTGCTCTAAATCTATACTCTACAAGCAGCCGTTTTAGAGACACACGATGCTAAGTGTTAGATGCAGGTCCTTATAAGTGTGGGAGGCGCAAGCCTCCGCTCGAGCCCTATCTTTGAGTATGCTGCCAGTTTGTGACGAGCGACGCCAAAGCTATACTTCTGCGTTCACCGACAGGCTGACATGCTCCACTACCGGTTTCCGCTGCCTTAAAACTGACGGTATACCTGGAGCGAAGCCGCTTTGAGTTATACTTCAAGAGCATCATACTTTTGCACCAGCTACGCTTTCGTAGCTGGTGTTTCTTTTTTAACTTGTTCCCTTACATCAATCCTGAAATCTATGCTCCTCAAATATCCTAAAGCAGCCCCACTCAACGTATGGCTGCTGCTTATCGCCTTGCTGCCATCGTTGTTAAGCAGCTGTGCCACTAGCCCTAAGCCAGAGGCTGATGCCGTTTCCCGTGGCTATACCGCCGAAAGAGCGATGGTGGTTTCGGCGCACCCGGAAGCCTCTCGCATCGGTATGGAAATTATGAAAAAGGGCGGCAATGCCTACGATGCGGCAGTGGCTACTCAGTTAGCGCTTGCTGTGGCGTTTCCGGTGGCAGGCAACATTGGCGGTGGTGGCTTTATGGTGTACCGCGGCGCCGACGGCGAAACAGGCGCGTTGGATTACCGTGAGACAGCCCCGGGTGCCGCCTCTGAAACCATGTACCAGGACAGTGCCGGAAATGTGGTACAAGGGCTAAGTACCGATGGCCACCTGGCTGTGGGTGTTCCGGGCGCCATAGACGGCATGGTGAAGATACACGAAAAGCTAGGCTCGCTACCTTGGGCGGAGCTGGTGCAGCCGGCCATAGATCTGGCACGGAACGGTGTCGTGCTCACCAGTAAAGAAGCTGAGGGACTGAACTATACAAAGCAGATGTTCATCAGCAACAACAAGCATGTGCCTTACCTGGTGCGCGATAAAGTATGGCAATCAGGCGACACGCTGCGCCACCCAGACCTGGCCCGCACCCTGGAGCGCATCCGCGACAAGGGACGTGAAGGGTTTTACGCCGGCGAGACAGCTGACCTTTTTGTGAAGGAAATGCAGCGCGGCGGTGGCATCATTACCCACCAGGACCTGCAAGATTACGAGGCCGTATGGCGTGCTCCCGTTACCGGCGACTACAAAGGCTACAAAGTTATTTCGATGGCGCCACCCTCCAGCGGGGGGGTGGCCTTGCTGCAACTGCTGGAGATGGTGGAGCCTTTCGATTTGCGCACCTACGGCTGGCAAAGTGTAGAGGCCGTGCAGGTAATGACCGAAGCGGAGCGCCGGGTGTACGCCGACCGCGCCACCTACTTGGGAGATCCGGATTTTGTGAACGTTCCGGTAGAGCAGCTGCTGGATGAGGCCTATCTGAAGGAGCGTATGCGCTCGGTGAACATGTCGCTGGCAACGCCTTCGGCCAATATTAAAGCAGGGCAGCTCCCGGTATACGAGTCAGACCAAACCACCCACTTCAGTATTGTGGACCCGGCGGGTAACGCGGTTTCTATCACCACCACGTTAAATGGCGGCTACGGCTCTAAAGTAGTAGTGGAAGGTGCCGGGTTTCTGCTGAACAACGAAATGGACGACTTCAGCGCAAAGCCGGGTGTACCAAATATGTTTGGGCTTGTGGGCGGCAAAGCGAACGCCATACAGCCGCGCAAGCGCATGCTGAGCTCCATGACCCCGACCATACTTGAAAAGGACGGAAAGCTATACATGGTAGTCGGCACACCCGGCGGCTCCACCATCATCACCTCTGTTTTCCAGACCATCCTAAACGTGCTGGAGCACGACATGACGATGCAGCAGGCTGTTGCCGCGCCACGCTTCCACCACCAGTGGCTGCCGGATGAGATACAGCACGAGGCGGCGGCGCTACTGCCTACAGTGGAGGCGGAATTGAAGCGCAAAGGCTATGAGCTGAAACAGCGGGGCCCCTTTGGTAGGGTGGACGCCATACTGGTGCTGCCCAACGGAAAACTAGAGGCGGGTGCTGACCCAAGAGGGGATGACGCTGCCGCCGGATTTTAGGCGTAGCAAGTATAAACCGGCACAAGCCGAAAAAATCAAGTAAACGAAAAAGCTGTACTCGTTTTAAAGGAGTACAGCTTTTTCGCTTATAAGTATGGCCATAGGTTTTCTGAAGGCTGCACAATCGTTCATGTTCGCTTCTGCACCGAAACGCGCATGCTAAAGCTTATACTCTTGCCGGGCATTCTGAACCAACGCTTTAATAAAATCAATATCCTCCTGGCTTTTCATTTCCTTACTTGATGCCTCCTCAATGGATTTGAGTTCTTTGGCAAAGAGAGCCGTATGCTTCTTTCGCTCATCCCGCGCACTTACTTTGCTGATCAGGTCTATGAGCCGTGCCTGAACGGCCACATCGGTAGAGGAGTAGGCGCGGATGCTGGCTGTGCAGATGCGAAATATTGTTTCGAAAGGCACAGGTTGATAAACTAAGCGGGCTACACCATCTTTCTTTATAACTTTCCGCCCCCGCAGCGCCTGTAGCCTGCAAAGCAGGTCGAGGAGGTAATCAATGGCCTGCATGGCCGTTCCGGGGTCGTTAATGCCGGGACTAAGGGCTTTCACAGCCACTTCGGTCAGCAGCTTAAACCCATAGACAAAGTTCTCCTCTACCATCTCCTGGTGCCTGAATAAAATATTTTCCTCCACCAGTTCCTGGATCTCTTTGTTCATGGGCTTGTTCATTTTAAGAAAAGGCTCTCCCTTTAGCAGGTACATGCCCTGGTTCTTAAGCAGCGTGGTAGTTAGCCCTAATTTAGAGGAGCCGTTTTTGAACTGGGGTTCTGTGATGGTATCAAAATACCCTGAGTCCCATGCCTTCACCAGGTACTGGCCTTCCTGTTCCTCCCAATCTTCATGGTAGTTGCCGCTGTTCAGTTCCCTGTCCAGGGAATCACGGGTGGCGCGGTACTGGCTGTTAAGGATGTTTCCTATCTGAATTTCATTTGATATTTTGTGAATGAAGTAAATGAAAGACAAGACGCAGGCGAAGCCCAGGAACAAGTTGATCATCATTGAAAGGCGCGGCACTTCGGGTCCACCGGACATCGTTTGCACATTGCTCAGCACCACCATGGTAAAACAGATAGTGCCTACAATGGTGCCTAATACCACCTGACTGCCCCGCTTGCTAAGCAAGTTTGGTAGCAATCTGGGTGAGAAGCTGGAAGTTACCTGCGTCAGGACGATCATTACCATTGCAAAGGTAAACGTAACGAGGCTGATCAAACCCGACAGCAATGACGAAAGCAGGCTCCGGGCCGTGTTGGCATTGTCTATTGAAAGGAATGAAGCCTTGCTAAGCAATGCTCCGCCTACTTTTATGTTATCAAGGTATGCTGTTAACCAGGCAAGAGCCAGTAAGCTGAAAGCGATCAGGAAGGGGTAAAAAGCAATACTGTTAATTAGCTGCATGTATGCTTTTTTAGAAGTATACTTAATTTTTGCAGTTCCCATGTCTAGTTATTGTAGAGGGTTGTGGGTGCATGGTAGTTAGGTGCAAAAAGTAGGCTCTGAAGCGGCGCGATGAACTGTTTCAGCTGCCTGTACTGGCTTTTGGAAACGTAGACAGCACGCGATGGGTTTGCTTTAAGTGCACAGGCCTATGCTTGTGCATAAGAAAGGAGGCAAAAGGATGAGACAGGGCAAACGCTAATCTGCTACAATTAAGACAGTTGCTGTGCATTGAAAATTCAGGGCTACTCCAAAGCCACATCTTCCGTATCTTTAATCTATGAAGTTCCTTCCAACACAACTCCTCGTCTTTCTGAAGAACAAGCCAGAGCGGCGTAATCTGAAGCTCTTGGGTAAATTTCTGCTGGTGTTACTAGTGCTGGTGGTGGCATTCACCGTTATTTTTCACCTGCTCATGATTCGGGAAGGGGAGACCTACTCCTGGATTACAGGGTTTTACTGGACCCTCACCGTTATGTCGACCCTGGGCTTTGGCGACATCACCTTTCATAGTGACGCGGGCCGTTTCTTCTCGATTGTGGTGCTGCTCTCGGGCATGGTGTTTCTGCTGATCCTTTTTCCGTTTACGTTCATCAACTTTTTCTACTCCCCCTGGATGAAAGCCCAGGAGCACGCACAGGTGCCCCGTGAGTTACCAGACACTACCAGGGGGCATGTGGTGCTGACAAGCTATGGTGCCGTGAGCGAGGCGCTCATCAAAAAACTGAACCGCTACCAGTACGACTACGTGGTGCTGGTGCCTGATCTGGCAGAAGGGCTGCGCCTGCATGAGTTAGGCGTGCGCGTGATGCTGGGCGACCAGGACGATCCGGAGACATACAACAAAGTGCGGGTACAGAGCGCAGCCTTGGTGGCCACCACCTCCTCAGATGTAAAAAACACCAACGTGGCGTTTACGGTGCGGGGGCTATCCAGCGAGGTGCCCATTATTTCTACCTGCAGCTTTGAGGCCTCGGAGGATATTATGAAGCTGGCCGGCAGTAACCATGTGCTGCGCCTGGGTGAGATAATGGGTTTGTTCCTGGCACGTAGGGCCAGCGGAGGAGACGCCCGGGCGCATCCCATCGGCAAATTCGGGGAGCTGCAGATTGCAGAGGCGTCGGTAGCCGGCTCGAACCTGGTGGGGCTTACGCTGCGCGAAACAAAGCTGCGCGAGTTGGTGGGGGTAAGTGTGGTAGGCATCTGGGAGCGCGGTAAGTTCCGGGCAGCCCAGCCCAATACCAAGATTACCACTACTACTGTATTGGTGCTGGCAGGCTCCGACGCACAGATAGAGAAGTACAACCAGATGTTTCAGGTAGAGTCAAACTTCACTTCTCCGGTGGTGATCATTGGCGGTGGGCGCGTGGGCCGTTCTACCGGCCGTGCGTTGGCTGCGCGCAACATGGAGTACCGCATTGTGGAGAAGGACATTGCGCGGGTAAAAAACGACAAAAGTTACATATTGGGCGACGCGGCAGAGCTGGAGGTGCTCAAGCAGGCCGGCATCGAGGATTCTCCCTGCGTTATCATCACCACCCATGATGATGACATGAACGTGTACCTCACGATCTATTGCCGCCGCCTGCGCCCCGATATTCAGATCATTACCCGCACCACACTGGAGAGAAATTTGGCCACCATGCACCGCGCCGGGGCCGATTTTGTGATGTCGTATGCCTCGATGGGAGCCAATACGATGTTTAACCTGCTCAAGCGCAGCGATATTCTAATGATAGCCGAGGGGCTGGACTTGCTCAAGGTGCCGGTGCCGGCGCAGCTGGCGGGGCGATCGATCGCAGATTCCTCCATCCGGCAGGAAACGGGCTGTACGATCATCGCCATCCGCAACGGCGAGACAACCCATATTAACCCGGAGCCCAATATGGTGTTACCCGCACAGGCGGAAATCATACTTATCGGAACGGTTGAGGCCGAAAACAAGTTCTTTAAGCTGTATGGCCCGAAATAGCAGCATGGCTTTTAGCTGCTCACTTTTTCCTGTGCCCATACTTGCTTTACTTCGCATGTTCTAAAACTGATCAAAAAATGAATTCTATACTTGACAAAGCCTATTCAACCGAAAACTTCCGCAAACGCGGCCATGAGGTGATTGACATGCTGGCCGATTACCTGGCCGATGCAAAAAGTGACAGCGCGGAGGTGAAAGCCATTCCGTGGCAGGAGCCGGAAGAGCAGCTGGCCTATTGGCAGCACGACTTCAGCAAACCAAGTCTGGACAACCCGCTGGAGCTGTTCCAGGATGTGCTCGAGAAATCGATTCAGGTGCACCGCAAGCGCTACCTCGGGCACCAGACAACTCCTACCTTGCCCATATCCATACTCGCAACAACCGTCATGGCCACGCTGAACCAAGGGATGGGCGTCTATGAGATGGGAATGGTAGGCAACACGCTGGAGAAGATACTGACAGAGCACCTGGCGCAGAAGCTGGGCTTTAGCGGAGAAGCATCCGGTTTCATCACCTCCGGCGGCTCCCTGGGCAACCTGACCGGCTTACTGGCCGCAAGAGCCGCTGCTACCAACATCTGGAACGAGGGCTATACGGGTAAGCAGCAACTGGCGGTGCTGGTGTCGGAAGAGGCACATTACTGCATCGACCGAGCTGCCCGCATCATGGGCCTTGGTACGGATGGTATCATCAAAGTGCCGGTAAACGATAAGTTTCAGCTGCGCACCGACCTGCTGGAGGAGTATTACCAGCAAGCTGTGGCAGCCGGAAAGCAGGTAATTGCCGTAGTTGGCTGCGCTGGAACTACCTCCACAGGTTCTTACGACAACCTGGAAGCCATTGCCGCCTTTACCAAGAAGTATGGGCTGTGGTTTCATGTGGATGGGGCGCATGGCGCACCTGCGGCTTTCTCGCCCAAGTACAGGCATCTGGTAAAAGGCATCGAGCAGGCCGACTCGGTGGTGGTGGATTACCACAAGATGATGATGACGCCCTCGCTTTCCACGGCTGTAATCTTCAAGCGCGGCGGCGATGCCTATAAGATTTTTTCGCAGCGAGCGCAGTACCTTTGGTCAGAGCAGGACACCGAGGAGTGGTACAACGGCGGCAAGCGCACCTTTGAGTGCACCAAAGCCATGTCTGCCCTAAGCGTGTACACCATGTTTAGAGCTTACGGCGATGATGTGTTTGCCGAAAACATTGAGCGGCTATACGGTATGGGTGCCGACTTTGCCGCGCTCATCAAAGCAAACGACAACTTTGAGTTGGCCTACGAGCCGGAGTGCAACATCGTCTGCTTCCGCTTTAAAGGGGAGGGAGACTTAAGCAAGCTAAACCAGCAGATCAGGAGGCAGCTAATGGAGGAAGGGCGCTTTTACATTGTGCAGACCATCCTGAACGGCGATTTATACTTGCGCGTGTCGCTGATGAACCCCCTGACAACAGAAAACGAACTGCAGGAGCTGTTGCAGGAAATAGAAGTAAAGGCGGCTGCAGTGGCGGTGTAGTCTGTTAATCGTTGCCAAAGCCATGTCATCTCGAATGCAGTGAGAGATCTTTCACCGTGTTAGAGATGACATTTTTTATGTTAAATACCATTCAGCAGCCAAAGCCACACCTGTGCGGAAGTATAATCTCATCCCGCCTGGCAGAACTTTTTATACTTCCGCTTTTGTATCTCTTAGCAGAAGCAACACCGCATAAAGTATAATTTCCCGGGCGGCACCGCCTGCATCACAGCAGGGTTTATACTATATTTGCACCCTTAATTAGATTTTATGATTTCAGTTGACGGAGTAACAGTCGAGTTTAACGGTTCGGCTCTTTTTAGCAATATCGGGTTCAACATCAACGAGAACGACCGCATTGCACTCATGGGTAAGAACGGGGCAGGCAAGTCAACCTTGCTGAAGACCATTGCCGGGGCGAACAAGCCAACTAAGGGAAAGATTTCTGCACCCAAGGATGCCGTGATCGCGTACCTGCCGCAGCACCTGCTCACCGAAGACAATTGCACTGTTTTCGAGGAGGCTTCCAAGGCCTTTGCTCAGGTGCTGGATATGAAAAAGCAGATGGATGAGCTGAACGCCCAGCTTGAGACCCGCACCGACTACGACTCCGACGACTACTATAAACTAATTGAGCAGGTATCTGAACTGGGTGAAAAGTACTACTCCATCGAAGATATTAACTTTGATGCGGAGGTAGAGAAAACGCTGCTTGGCCTGGGCTTCCTGCGAAAGGATTTCACTCGCCCGACTAAGGAGTTCAGCGGTGGCTGGCGCATGCGCATTGAACTGGCTAAAATCCTGCTGCAGAAGCCTGACCTGATCCTGCTCGACGAGCCGACCAACCACATGGATATCGAATCTATCCAGTGGCTGGAGGATTTCCTGGTGAATAATGCCAAGGCGGTTATCGTGATTTCGCACGACAAGACCTTCGTAGATAACATCACCAACCGTACCATTGAGGTAACGATGGGCCGCATTTATGATTATAAAGTAAACTACTCGCAATACCTGCAACTGCGCAAAGAGCGGCGTGAGCAGCAGCAGCGGCAGTTCGACGACCAGCAGAAAGAGATTGCCGATATTCAGGGCTTTATCGACCGCTTTAAAGGCACTTACTCCAAAACGCTGCAGGTACAGTCGCGGGTGAAGATGCTGGAGAAGATGGTGATAGTGGAGGTGGATGAGGTGGACACTTCTGCCCTGAACATTAAATTCCCGCCAGCCCCGCGCTCCGGCAACTACCCTGTTATTGTGGAGAACCTGGCTAAGAAGTATGGTGAGCACACGGTGTTTGAGGATGTGTCGCTGACGATTGAGCGCGGCGAGAAAATAGCGTTTGTCGGCAAAAACGGTGAGGGCAAGTCCACGCTGGTAAAAGCGATCATGAACGAGATCGACTTTGACGGTAAGCTGCAACTGGGCCACAACTGTGAGATCGGTTACTTTGCCCAGAACCAGGCCTCCTTGCTGGATGAGGAACTGACGGTGTTCCAGACGATTGACCAAATTGCCGTAGGCGATGTGCGCACCCGGATAAAAGACATGCTCGGAGCGTTCATGTTCAGTGGCGACACGATCGAAAAAAAGGTAAAGGTGCTGTCGGGCGGGGAGAAAACGCGTTTGGCCATGATCAAACTGCTGCTGCAGCCCGTGAACCTGCTGATTCTCGACGAACCAACCAACCACCTGGACATCAAGACAAAGGACATTCTGAAAGACGCCCTTCGCAGCTTCGACGGTACGCTGATCCTGGTGTCGCACGACAGGGATTTCCTGGATGGCCTGGCAAACAAGGTGTTTGAGTTCGGCAACAAGCGCATCAGGGAGCATTTCGAGGACATCAACGGTTTCCTGCGCAACAAGAAAATGGAGAACCTGCGCGAAATTGAAAGAACGGTAGCGAAGTAAATAGTGCAGGTCTTTTCGGCTATACTTCAGATAATAAATCTAAAAGCAGAAGGCACTCATACTTGTATGAGTGCCTTCTGCTTTTAGATTATTCGTGATCGTTCTCCAGATCAACCCGCTGTATACTTGCTGAATTGATGCAGTAGCGCAGCCCGTGCGGTACCGGCCCATCGTTGAACACATGGCCCAGGTGGCTATCGCAGGTGTTGCACTGCACCTCTATGCGCTGCATGTTGTGGCTGTCGTCGAACATATACTTGATGGCTCCTTTGGTGGAGGGCTGTGTAAAGCTGGGCCAACCGGAGATGGCATGATATTTTTCAGTAGCGTTAAACAGAAGCGTGCCGCAGCCAACGCACGTATAAATACCCGGCTCGTACGAGCGGCAGTAGGCGTTGCGGTAAGGCGATTCTGTGCCTTTTTGCCGCATCACATTATACTGCTCCGGCGTAAGTTTCTGCTGCCATTCCTCGTCCGTCTTTTCCTCTCTTTCCCGCGGCTCGGGGTTACTGTACTTGGCAAATTTCAGGACATCTATCCAGCGGAGCATAGGTAAGTATAGGAATGATTGGCACCGTAAAAACGCCTGCATAATACGATAGGTTCATGCAGCCGTTTATCGGTAGCATTGGGTAAGCTGCCGGGATGGCAGCGGACCCGGAAGTAGGATGAGGCGTATCAGGTGTTATTACATCAGCACAAAAAGGTAAAAGGTTGCCGCGCCCTGCGTAAAAACCGGTATCTTGTTGTCATCAAACAGTGCCACTTTAACGACACCTGATCATACAATATTATACTTAAACTCACCTATGCCGATTACGATTGTCACCCAGGGAAAAGACCTAAGCCCCTGGGTGAAAGCCTTGAAGAAAAACAGACCAGACGTAGAGATTAGAATTTACCCGGATGATGCTCAGGCAGAAGAAGTAGAATTTGCCTTGGCCTGGAACCACCCGCTGGGTGTTTTCAAGGCATTTCCAAACCTGAAGTGCATCTCCTCGATGGGTGCTGGCGTGGACCATATCTTAAAAGACACAGAACTGCCTAAAGGTGTAACGGTAACAAAAATTGTAGACACTAACCTGACACAGGACATGGGCGAGTTTATCCTGGCGCTAGCCCTGAACCACATACGCGGACTCGCTGCCTACAAGGTGCAGGAACAGCAGCAGGCTTGGCAGCCCAGGCCCTACAAACGCATTGCAGATGTAACCGTGGGTGTAATGGGGGTAGGTGAATTGGGCGCACATGTTGCCAGCCAATTACATAAAGTGGGTTTTAATGTATGTGGCTGGGCCAGAACTGCGAAGGAATTAGAAGGGGTGGCGGTGTATGTGGGCGAGGAAGAGCTGAACAGCTTTTTAGCGGCATCGGAAATTCTGGTTTGCCTGTTGCCACTCACAAAGGAAACGGCTAACATTCTGAATAAAGGCACGCTTCAGCAGTTGCCAAAAGGTGCCTTCGTAATCAATGCCGCAAGAGGGGAGCATGTGGTGGACGAGGACCTGGTGGAGATGATAAACAACGGACACCTGGCCGGGGCTAGTCTGGATGTTTTTCGGGAGGAGCCACTGCCGCAGGAGCATGTGTTTTGGAAGCACCCGGACATTAACATCACGCCGCACATGGCGAGTAAAACAGACCCGGAAACGGCCGTGCTGCAGATTCTCGACAACTACGACAGGCTTCAGAGAGGAGAGCCGCTGCAAAATATTATTTCACTTGAAAAAGGATACTAGCATGAGCGCATTTCACTACGCTTTCAAAATTAAAGACATCGCTTCCACGCGCAGGTTCTACGTAAGCATACTTGGCTGCCAGGAAGGGAGGAGCACCGACAGTTGGATTGATTTCGACTTCTTTGGTCACCAGCTTTCTGCCCACATCAGCACCAATATTCCGCCGCTTGATTACTGCGGAAAGGTAGACGGCGTGAACGTGCCCATTCCGCATTTTGGCTGTATCCTGACCTATGAGCAGTTCGAAAGGGTACAGGGCCAGCTGGAGGCGCACAACATCAACTTTATCGTTGCGCCTCAAACGCGCTACGAAGGGCAGAAAGGTGAGCAACGCACCATGTTTATACTTGACTTCAGCGGAAACCCCATTGAGTTTAAGGCTTTTAAGAATCCGGAGGAAATATTTGCCGCCTAAAAACAAAAAGCCCCTGCCACGAGAGTAGCAAGGGCTTTTTATTTTTAGCTGTTATGATTACTCTACCACCCGCTGATAGTGACCGATCTCTTCTTCCCCGGCATCTTCCTGCAGGTTCTTGAAGTATAGCGTTTCCAATTCTACTTTATTGATTGTAGCTGGCGCCAGGGTAAAGGTGCCTTTCTCAAATAGCTGCCGGGCCTGGCGATGGAAGAGCTGGTACATCGTCCACACCATCACCTTGCCATAAACATCTTCTTTGGCCACTGCTTCCTCTGCCTCGTTCCACCGGTTGCTAAAGGTTGGCGAGTAGAAGTTGGATGCGGCCTGCGGCATTATACTTAAGCCTTTCTTTTGTGGCTTGGCCTCCAGAATCATCCCGTCCGAAAAGTCAATTGTTTCTCCCCAAAAAGGTAAAATCCTGCTGTATATTTCGTTGAATGTCATGTTGCTTTTTCTTGTTATTTGGCCTTTGTTGATCTCTATACTTCAAAATTAAGAACTGCAGGACAACATAGAGCAGCCGGCTTTGCTTGTTGCCCACTCCGGCCTTTTGGCAAAGAACTCATCAAACTTGTTTGCATACGGGTCTTTCATTGCCTCCTGCAGCTTCAGGAACAGTTCGTTGTTTCCTGCCTCCAGTTGCTCTATCGCCTGCGAAAGCAGGTAATTGCGAAGTATAAACCGCGGGTTTGCCGCACGCATCTTTTCCTGTGATGCCTCAGGTGTAATGGTGTTAACTTTCATCCGCTCCTGGTAGGCTTGTGCAAAAGAGCACAACAGCAGTTTTTCATCGGCATTCAGGTCAGCATAAAAGCTTTCCCTGAAATAAGCTACTACAGCCACCTTATCCTCCAGGCCAAGTGGCAGGTCGATAAGCAGTTGAAAGAAAATAGTCATGTCCGGCTGTACGGTTGAAAGCATGCGCTCAACTTGCGCGAAAAGCGGCGCATCCTCTTTCTTCGCCTCGTCCAGTCCCAGTTTATTGCCCATCATGGTCATGTACCTGCTTGTAAAGGCTTCATCAAATGTGGCGAGTGTTTTTACCAGTTCCTCCGTCCCGGAAAGCAGTGGCGCGATGGCTGAGGCCAGGCGGCTCAGGTTCCAGTAGGCAATAGAGGGCTGTTTTCCAAAGGCATAGCGCTTACCCGGCAAATCGGTGGTATTCGGGGTGAAGTTCAGGTCGTAATTATCTACAAAAGAGTAGGGGCCGTAGTCAATCGTGAGCCCGAGTATGGACATATTATCCGTATTCATCACGCCGTGCACGAATCCCACGCGCAGCCACTCCACCATCAGGCCAGCCGTCTTTTCCACCACTTCCTTAAACCAGGCAAGTAGGCGCTCGTCTCCTTCGCCCTGGATGTGCGGGTAATAGCGCGAAATTGTCCAGTCAACCAGCTTTTGCAGGTTCTCCTTTTCTTTTCGGGCCGCCAGCATTTCAAAGTTTCCGAAACGGAGCAGGCTCGGAGCTACGCGCATCACAATGGCCCCCGGCTCGTAGGCCGCATTTCCATTGTAAAACATATCCCGCAACACCGGATCACCCGTGGAGACCAGGCTAAGGGCGCGTGTGGTAGGAATGCCCAGGTAATGCATCGCCTCGCTCATCAGGTACTCACGCACTGAGGATCGCAACACTGCTCTGCCGTCGGCTCTGCGGGAGTAGGGGGTGGGGCCTGCGCCTTTTAGCTGCAGTTCCCAGCTTTTGCCGTCGGGCGTTTCCCACTCGCCCAAGGTAATGGCGCGACCGTCGCCCAACTGTCCGGCCCAGTTGCCAAACTGGTGCCCGGCATAGCAGGCGGCGTAAGGCTGCATGGTGTCCGTCACAAAATTGCCACCCAGTATGTCGATGTCCTTCTGATCATTTGGTTTCTGAATGCCCAGTTCTTTTGCCAGGTCATCCGACCAAGCCAGCAGTTCAGGCTTCTCGACAGGAGTAGGTTTGGCTTTGCTGTACAAAACGCCCGGAGTTTGCCGTGGACGCAGGTCGCCACTCTCATCGCCGGGGAAGCTTTCTACGAACTCGTTTTTATATTCTTTATCGCTTAAAGTCTGCATATAGTTTGTCAAGTATAAATTCAATTGGCAGGAGGTATAACAGGAGGTATAAAAAGTACTTTCCATGCCAGTTTAGATAACATAAGTCAGGCAAGATTAGTTAAATTTTGCCACATCATATGTTGTTTTTAGCTCATCAAAGAGGATGTGCGATTAGCAAAGCCCTTATGCAGCGTGGTAAAGTCTGTGCATCATTCCCATAAAATGCTTACTTTTTGTGGATGAAATCACTCTCTATCAAACTTCTTCTTCTGACGATTTTAGTACTGGTGCACGTTACCGCCTTTTCTCAGCCAGTACCCGTTAAGTTACAAGCCGCCTTCAAGGCTTTTCAGAACGACCCGCAGTTGCGCAATGCCATAGCTTCCTTGTATGTGGTAGATGCCAAAACGGGTGCAGTGATTTTTGGGGAGAACGAAAGGATAGGGCTAGCGCCTGCCTCTACCATGAAACTGCTGACAAGTGCAAGTGCCTATGAGTTGCTGGGGCAGGACTTTCGCTATAAAACCAGCTTCGCCTATCAGAAAAACAACGGAAAAACTTCACTGCTCATATCACCCAGCGGTGACCCAGCTTTCGGCTCCTGGCGCTGGAAAGACACGAAAGAGGAACTGGTGCTGCAAGACGCCGTACTGGCCATCCGGAACCTGAGAATCAAATTTTTTGACGCGGTAATAATCGACAACAGCGGCTGGAACGAAGAAACTGTTCCGGACGGGTGGATGTGGCAGGACATCGGGAATTATTATGGGGCAGGGCCGTCGAAATTCAACTGGCGCGAGAATCAGTACGATGTGCTCCTGAAGTCCGGAAAGCAGATTGGTGACCCGGTTACTATTGTGAAAACGGTTCCCGCCCTGCATGGCTATACCCTGCGCTCAGAGCTTACTTCTGCCGCAGCCGGCACCGGCGACAATGCCTATATTTATTTCCCTTTGAATGGCTCTTCTGCTGTTATCCGGGGCACTATACCGGTAAACGAGAGCAGCTTCAGTATTTCGGGGGCCTTGCCATCGGCTTCGCATCAGTTTGTGCGAACGCTGGCTGAAACGTTGGAAGGCGTAGGCGTGCAGTTGCCGAAGCAGGAAGAGGTACAGCAAAAAGAGAAACTTTCGAAAGCCGGTTACACCACTTTTCACACCATCACATCGCCGCCACTTGACAGCCTTATTTACTGGTTTAACCGCAAGAGCATTAACCTGTACGGCGAAGCGCTGCTTAAAACTATTGCCGCTAAACAAACCGGAAATGGCGCTACAGACAAAGGCTTAGAGGCGGTACAAGCGTTTTGGCGCAAACGGGGCATTCCTGAAAGTGAGCTGAACGTGGTGGATGGTTCCGGCCTGTCGCCCCTCAACCGGGTTACGACGCACGCACAGGTGCAGGTGCTGCAGCATGCCCAAAAGCAGCCCTGGTTCAGCGGCTTTTATACATCGCTGCCGGTTTACAACGGCATGAAGATGAAAAGCGGCACCATTCGCGGCGTAAAAGGCTTTACCGGCTACCACACGGCCAAAGATGGGACGCAGTATGCCTTTTCCTTCCTGGTGAACAACTACAACGGCTCTTCGGCATCGCTTGTGAAGAAAATGTACCAGGTGCTGGATACGTTGAAGTAAACGGCATTACAGCATGCTTCAAGTTTTCAAATTGGAGCTTTCATGGGGCCAGTTTGTAACTGGCGTGGGCAATCTTATTTGCTTTCTTTCTGTATATGTTAACCCACCCCTGCCCCTCCGAGGAGGGGAATTTTCGGTACGAGTAATTCATTTAACACTGTCATCTCGAACGCGGTGAGAGATCAAGCCTGAATTCTAAATAGATCTTTCTGTCGTCGTGATGATAGTGGTGGCGTAAGGCACTTCATCAAAACTGATAGCCCCTTTTATAGCGCATGAATTTATACTTGGGGCTAAAGTTAATTCCCCTCCTCGCAGGGGCAGGTTAATTGTTTCCACATACACCACCAAGTTATTCAAACCTTACCCTCTTCTCCATACAAGTCCAACAGGAACCAGACCTCCAGGTAACCGTAAACTAATGAACTGTGGCTATCGGGTGGGTGGCCTTGAAAGCAAGTATTAAATGCAGAATCTTACAGCAAAGGCAGCTGCCATGTGCAGCCTGATCGTGTTCCTGCTGGTAAGCTTTTACGGCATGGGTATACTTGCTGCGTGTACTGTTGAAGCGGAAGGAGAGATAATGACAAAAAGAGACAGCTACAAGACCGGCCGGTTAACAGCAAAGCCAGCAACGGGAGCGAAGGCGAACGATTTGAAGACAGGCATGCAGCCCCTGAATCTGGACGGCAAAAAGGAGGGGTTAATATACATACCAAGTTCCTACAGCAGTGAAAAGCCGGCTGCCTTGGCCGTAATGCTGCATGGGGCAGGAGCCAACGCTGAGCAGGGGCTGTCGCTGCTTCGAAAGCAGGCCGATGCGCTTAACATCATACTTATTGCGCCGGCTTCCCGTGCCCCAAGCTGGGATATTATCTCCAGCCGTGCTTTCGGCCCGGATGTACTTTATATAGACCAGGCACTGCAGCAGGTTTTCGATAGGTATGCCATTGAAACAGCCCGTGTTGCCGTGGGTGGCTTTTCGGATGGGGCTTCGTACGCCCTCACGCTTGGCCTAACCAACGGCGATCTCTTCACCCACATCCTGGCCTTTTCCCCAGGCTTTGCCCACACTGCAGAACTGCATGGCAACCCGGCGGTATTTATTTCACACGGCATCCACGACAGCATTTTGCCGATTGACCCTTGCAGCAGGCGCATTGTGCCGCAACTGCAACGGCAGGGCTTTGAGGTTAAATACCAGGAGTTCGACGGGCCGCACACGGTACCGACAGAAGTGGTGGAAAGCGCGGTGGCGTGGTTTCTGAAAAGCGAAGTATAACAGCCATACTTGCCGTCACAGCACCAGTTTATGATCTGCCCTTTCGGCCTTTGCCTTTCTTCTGCTTTTTCTCCTTGCTTCTTTCAGCTTTGATATCCTTGAATTCCTCGTTGGAAACCGTGACGGTGTAGTAGGCAGCTGTCAGGATGGTTAGGTCTGCATCAAAATCATAAGCCACCGTTAATTCCAGGTACTTGTCCGGGTTGAGGACATACTCTCCCTCCACCTTATCATACACCTGATAGGCGAACTCGCCCTCCTCCAGGTGCTTATCCTGTACGCGCGCCAGACAATCCCCCGTCAGCACAAGGGGCGTGTCTAACTCATCCACAAACTCGAATGGCTGTGTATACCTGCCGTCCTTTTTATTCGTGATGTATTCAATCTTATCAATGTACAGCTCCACATCCACATTCTGGTTGTCCCTGCTGTTTTTAATCTGGCTCAAGTTTCCTTTTAACCGCATTTGCCCTTTTGTTTTATTTCTGCTAAGTTAAGAAGTATAAAACGAAAGCGTTGCCATTAGGCCCTGCCATTTCTATTTCAGCATGCAACAACCCAAATTATACATGCTCCTGCTCGGGAGCCGTCCAGCAGGCCGAAACACAGAGCAACACGATATTTTCTTCGGAATTGGCGAAGCTATAAAGGATTTGGTGCCGGCAACTAAAGCCTTCTGGCCCGAGGCGAAGGGAAACCTGCATGTTGATGCCTGGCGCGAGGTGACGCAGGTAGACGGTTTCGAAGTAAAAGTTATACTTCGTGCAGAGGTGTCCCATGAAGCAGCAGCAGAAAACAGGTTGTTTTTCCTGAACCTGGGCGGGTACAAAGCAGGGGAGTTTGATGAATTTCACTACAAGATGCTGGCAGTTGCCGAAGATAAAAAAGCGGCTATACGGCAGGCCAGGCAAACAGCTTTTTACAGGCATACCGGCATCAAAGGAGCGCCATCGCATATCGACGAGAAGTTTGGTGTGGATGTGGACGAGCTATACCAGGTAAAGGATATTTTGTCCCCAGCGCAAAAGGAGCATTATACCCTGGCGATACAACCAGGCGGTGCTGTACCTGAAGACGAACTGCACCTGGGTTATTTTAAGTTGCATAAGCTGTAAGGCAAGTATAGCCACGCTGTTTCTCAAAGGCAGTCGCGGGAATCCAGGGCAATAAAAAGCGTCGCTCCTGATCGGGAGCGACGCTTTTTTATATTTAATAAGTTATGTGATTCCTACTTATCCTGATCGTTCTGCTTGCGGATCTCGTCCAGGTCCACGTTGCTCTTGTGTGCTTTCAACGTGCTGGCGTTTGGCTGGTCTGTACGGAATTCCTTGTCGGTGCTGTCTGCGCCACGGCTGGTGGTGGTCAGGTTGGTATGGTCGTTATGATCGGGGCTATTTTTGCCTGCTTTGGCTCCACCACTATCTCCTTCGCGGCTTGGCTTGTTTTCGCCGCGGGTGTTATCCGCACCGCCGGCTACCGGGCCGGTATTTGTTCCCTGCGGGCGTCCGCTCACATTCTTATCCTTGTCAAAATCTCCTTCGTTCTCAATATTTCTGTTGTTCGTACTCATAGTTTTCTCTTTTAGGGTTTGTTTGATTCTAATTATACTAATGCGGGTTTGCACCGCCATGCTATAGTTTACGGGTAATGGCGGCTTAAGATTAGGTAGCGCGCTAAACGATGTCCCTGCCTGTACCTTTATGCAAGTGCAAAAGCTTGATTTTTAAACAGGAGGACAGAAATACTTTACACAATTTTGTCCTCCTGAATTGATCTTGTGGGCAGGCTAAGAAAGCACTGACTGCCCGCTTCTGCCGTTCGCCACCAAGATCCTTTCAGGATGACAAATCCTCATACTTCTCTTGCTTTGGGTGATAGAATGGCGCTGTATGAAGTATGCCAGGAGAGAGATTTGCCATGCGATAGCTATGTATTAATTATTTTATAAATAGCTGTTACCTAACCTTATATAGTTATAAGCGTCTTTAAGTATTAGATTAAATCATACTTTGTCCCTACCTTTTAACAAAAAGCCAAAATTACTATGGAAAGATTTTTAGGAAATTACAGCCCGCACCTGTACGCGATACTTCGCATTGTGGCAGGCTTGATGTTTGCCATACACGGTGCTCAAAAGCTGTTTGGCATTTTGGGTGGCGACCAACCGGTAGAATTAATTTCGTTGATGGGGCTGGCTGGTATTATAGAGTTTGTGGGAGGCATTCTGATTGCGATTGGCCTGTTTACAAGCATAGCCGCCTTTATTGCGAGTGGCCAGATGGCAGCAGCCTTTTTCATGGCGCACTTTCCGCAAGGCTGGAACCCGGTAACAAATCAGGGCGAAACAGCCGTACTCTACTGCTTTCTGTTTCTGTACATGGCAGCGCGCGGCTCCGGCATCTGGAGTGTAAATGCCGCCCGGCACAGCGGAGCCACCACGCACGCGGCAGTGCACCGCTAACCGCAGCAGGAGGCGCTGTTTTCTGATATTGATGCTGTCAGCACAGGTATGCAGGAAACGGGATCAGGGCTTTTCTCAACGCGAAGGGATGCAGGCCGTAGAATTAAGAAAGAAACGAATCACATCGACAACAAACTTAATACTATGGCTGAGACAACATCATTTGAAAAAACATACACCATTGGCGGAGACCTGGAGGTAAACAGAATGGGCTTCGGTGCCATGCGCATCACGGGCGAGGGCATCTGGGGACCGCCCAAAGACAAAGAGGAGGCGATACGCGTGCTGCAACGCTCCGTGGAACTGGGCATCAACTTTATCGACACAGCTGACAGCTACGGCCCTAATGTGTCGGAAGAATTGATTGCAGAGGCCTTATATCCATACCCGAAGAACCTGGTGATCGCCACTAAAGGCGGCCTTACGCGCACCGGCCCTAATGTATGGCCGATTAACGCCGACCCTGATTACCTGCAGAAAGCACTTGAAGGAAGCCTGAAGCGCCTGAAGCAGGATCGGATTGACCTGTACCAGTTGCACCGCATCGATCCGGAGGTGCCTTACGAGAAAACGTTGGAGTTTCTGCAGCGGGTGCAGGAAGAGGGGCTGGTAAAGCATATTGGCCTGTCGGAGGTGTCGGTAGAGGAGATCAAAAAGGCACAGGAGTACTTTGAGGTGGTATCGGTGCAGAACAAGTATAGCGTGGACTTCCGAAAGTGGGAAGACGAACTGCAGTACTGCCGCGAACAGGACATGGCTTTCATTCCATGGAACCCGATCAATGCAGGCAATGTGGGAGCCCTGAACAAGCTACAGGAGATAGGAAAGAAGTATGATGCCTCTGCGCACCAGATCGCACTGAGCTGGCTGTTGCACCACGCCGACAATATCCTGCTCATTCCGGGTACTTCTAAGGTAAAGCACCTCGAAGAGAATTATAAAGCCGCATCCATTTCATTGACTGAGGAGGATGTGCAGGAACTGAATAAGCTGGAGCAGTCGGAAAAGTAGCAGGAGGAGGCGTTTCGGGCGCAAGCGCTACTGCTTACAATATACTTTTTGGGAAAGCGCCCTATCGGATACAACCGATAGGGCGCTTTTTCTAGAGGTGTTGGTTTAAGAGCTTAAGCGAATTCTCTAGAATCAGCTGGAGGGGCACATATGTGAAATTTATGCTAATAAAATTAGTTTTTAAGCGTTTTTATACACAAATAATAAACCAAGAGTGGTGTAATGCGTAAATTATTAGCAAATCAACAGAGAGAATTATGAAACTGAAGATAGAGGAAAAGCCGTTTCTGCCGGAAGGCCGACACGTGGTGAAGATAACAGAAGTGGAAGAGGGCAAAAGCGAAAACAAGGAGATTCCGTTTATCAACTGCCGCCTCGAAAATGAGGATGGATTCGTGAACCAGCGTTTTTACTTAAGTGAGCCGGGCCAGCCTATACTTGCTGCGTTCCTGAAAGCCTTGGGCATTGAAAAGCAGGAGGTGGACTCGAAAGAGCTTAAAGGCAAAACGCTTTCAGTGGAAGTGGAAGAGCGCTCTTACGAGGATGCAAACGGCAAAGAGAAAACGATCAAACAGGCTTCTCATTTTGAAGCCGTAGGCGAGGCCGATACTTCTGACCGAATCTAGCAAAGCAAAGTATAAAACAAAAAAGGAGCTGCAGGCTCCTTTTTTTATGCCTGGTGATCAAGAGGGCTCGTTTATTCTTGTGTCTGCCTCGCTTGTTTCTCTTCAGGCTGTGCTGGACGTGCAGAAGAACGTTGCATCGCGGTGGATTCACCTCCCCAAAAATAGTGGCTTTTAGAAGTTGAAAGCTATTTCAAAGTCGCCGCTAAAGTTGAGCTAAGTGTTTACAGTTGCCATTGTTATGCTGTTTAAAAGAATACTATTTAAGGCTCACCAGTTTAATGCCAGCAGCTAATATGGCTTTGATAGACAGGTGAAACAAAAGCCAATTGCATCAACCGACAACAGGGGATAAAGCATCCTTCCATACTTGTTCGGAAGGTGATCTTGGCCTTTAGCAAGTATAAGCCGTTGATACCAGCCAGGAGTCTTCCAGAGAGAAGTGCGGAGAGGTAAGGCATTACCTGACTTGCGCTGAACCAAAGGCTTTTTGCATTTCTTGAAGCAATTACCGGACTTTCTTTCCTGCAATACCGTACTATGATTAAGCTTAAAATAGCAGTATAATACTGTGTTATAACATTTTAAGAAAAATACCTACGGAAACCAGCACCCCCTGTCATTGCACCCGTCCTGGGTGCGCAGTAGACCAGCTGCCTTCCCGGTTCTAGGTATTTCAAACGGATTTTGTTAAATTTAAAACCTATACCTCCGTTACCAACGGAAGGCAGTGTCGGGAGATAAATGAGTTATGTCAGGAATTGATCTTCAGGGAGAAACAGAGCAAAGTTTGGTAGAGGCGCTCCAACAGGGCAAACAGGAAATGCTAAGCGTGTTGTACGATGCTTATGCACCTGTGATGATGGGCGTAATTGCCAGGATAGTGCCCGATAAAGAGCAGGCGGAAGAGGTATTGCAGGAAACATTTGTGGCAATCTGGTCGCGCATCGATGTGTACGATTCCTCCAAAGGCAGATTCCTTATCTGGGGACTGGCTATTGCCCGGGGGATTGCACTGGAAGCAGTGAAGAACGGGCAGTATATACCGGGAAATTCGGCCAGTGCTGCGCCACAGCAGGCGCGGGAGCCGAAGCCAAAGCCGTTTTGTGATCTGGAACCCCAGGAACGCGCCATACTGGAGCTGATTTACCTGAAAGGGTACAGCTGCTCTGAAGTAACCGCTGAACTTAATATCACTGAAGAAACGTTAAGAACAATCCTGAAAAAGGCATTCATACATTTAAAGGCAGAAAAATCAGCATGAACCCTATGCTTAGTGAATTTTTAGAATCCGGGGTTTTGGAGCTTTATGTGATGGGTGCCACCACGCCTCAGCAGACCCAGCGCGTAGAGGAAATGGCAGCGGCGTATCCCGAAATCCGCCAGGAGATTGATGCTATCAGTCAGGCGATGGAGGCGTATGCACTGGCACATGCAGTGAAGCCCAGAAATACTGTAAAACCGCTGCTCATGGCCACCATTGATTATATGGAGCGCATGAAGCAGGGGGAACTTCCTGCAACACCACCCGTTGTAACGGAAAATTCGCGCCCTGAGGATTTTGCCACCTGGTTAAATCGTGAAGACATGATGCTGCCACCGGACGCCGAAAATATCCACGCCAGGATTATTGGCTATACACCAGCGGCCACCACAGCCATTGTCTGGATCAAGGACAGGTCTGACCAGGAAGTGCACGAGGATGAACTGGAGCGTTTCCTGATTGTAGAGGGCACCTGCAACATTATAGCCGGCGAGCAAACGCACAGCCTGCAGGCTGGTGATTATTTTGCCGTGCCGCTGCATACCCCGCACATGTTTATTGTAACGTCTGATTACCCCTGCAAGGCCATTCTGCAACGCCTGAGCGTTAACTAAATCGCTGCCTTATTGGAAACTTTGCCGCATACCCTGCTGTTTTAAAGGATGTTGGTTTTGTTACAAATAGCCTTACTATGCGCTGTTCTGATGGTCTGGAACAAGGCATCCGCTGATACTACGATATTTACTTTTTACAAGGAGTCGCACGGCACCTGGTATATAGATCTCCCGGATTACCCTGGCCCGAAAGGAAACTTGGCTATGGTGGCCGGAGCAGATGACATGCTTGATTACCTGGCAAAGGGAGGAAACAGGGTGACGGTGGAAATGAGCGAGCAGCCGTTTTCAGGAGCATTGGCCATGGAACAAACCAGGCTGGGAGAGCCGGGCGGTGGTGCTTACTATAAGCCCAGGAACCACTCGATACAATCGGTGTGGCTCTGCGATGTTACCCTCTTTGCCCTCGGGAAATTTCCGGAGAAGATTTATTTCCGTGCTGTGGAATAGCATCCCCTAACCCACAAATCATTCTCTTTTATTTTGGTTTAGCAGCCACATTAGGGCCGCGATGTTTTCGGCGCATAGAGAAAGTACGCTGAAAGCGTATAAGTATAGACACCGGCAGAAGCGAACCCTGCTTACTTGTACGAACTGCTAATCATACCTATACTTCCCGGTAAAACTCCGGCTTTTTTATTTTTCACTCTTCTGCTCATCTCCCGGATCGCCTGCCACATGATCGGCATGGTAGGCATTGCGCTCACCCAGTGGTTTTTCTTTTCCAACGGTGGTGTCCTTAGCCGTTTGATGCTCCAACTCGGAATTGATTTCAGCCCCTAGAAGTATGATGAAACTGGTTAAATTAAACCAGAGCATTAGGATGATAACGGCGGCAACAGAACCATAGGTTTCGCTGTAGTTGCCGAAGTTGTTCACGTAGTACGAAAACAACAGCGAGCCCAACAGCCAAAGCCCCGTTGCCATGGCAGATCCCCAACTTACCCACCTGAATTTTGGGTTGTTGCGTTTCGGCGCCACTTTGTAAATAAGCGCCAGGGCACCCATTATAAACACGATGAGCAATACCCACCGCCCTAGCTGCAACACTGTTTCGAGCCAGTCCGGCAAACCCAGGTGTTCTATAATGGCCGGGAAGGCAACTACAAGCGCTACACAGAGTGAGCCAAGAATAATGCCGCCGAGCGTAAAGAGCAGTGTGATTGCGTTGAGTTTAAGAAAGCTCCTGTCATTCTCCTCGTCGTAAGCGATGTTGATTCCCTCAAACAGGGATTTGGTGCCGCTGTTGGCACTCCATAAACTCAAAACGATACCCAAAAGCGCTCCCCAGCCCAGGGAGCTGCTAGACTGCTGGGCAATGTTACGGAGCCGTTCGGTAAGCATATCATGCGCTTCGGGCGGTAACACGGATGTAAGCTGCTCCATCTGTTGCTCCACCTCGGCGGGCGAAGTAACCAGGCCATAAATCGAGATGATGGCGGCAAGGGTAGGAAACAGCGCCAGGAAAAAGTAAAAGGCAACGCCGGCCGCCACAATGCTGATGTTATCCGTGGCCAGCTGCTCTTTTACACGGAGCATTACCTGTTTCCAACCGGCGGCCGGTATTTCTTTCGGGGCTTCTGCGTTTCTTCCTTTTGCGTCTTCCATGGGTTTACGGCTATTTATTCACTCAAATAAAACGAAGGACAGGCAAAGGGGTTGAGGTGTTGGGCAGGTTACACTGCACGTGTAAGTAATTCTGCAGCTAATTGAAGCCGGTATCTTTCCCTGCATCACCACAACAGTATTCATGAAAAAGGACACTTATACCCAACCTGATACGGATGCTACATAGGGTGGCAGGCACTGCACTTAAAGGTGCGCCAGTATATTTTCAATGCCTGGTACTGAATCTATACTTGTTGGAGGGGTGTAGCTAATCCTGCAAAGCCACATACTTATTTAGAAGCTACTCATTATAGAAGCTACTCAACTTTGGTTTATAGTACTATTTAAATATAACGCTTCTCCGGGAATGTTAGAATTATGCAACCTTGATTTTGTAAAACAGGTACTTACCTGTAAGCTGTGCTAAACCTCGTCCTGTACAGGAGGCGTGGCGATAGGGAAGATAATTGATTCTCATTTTGTCTCACATTAACTGAAAACAAGCTTATGCTGGCAATGAATTACCGGGGGCCTCAAAGAATCCGCCTCGATCGAAATAAACCCATGCCTGAAATACTGCACCCGCAAGACGCCATTGTGCGGGTAACGCGTGCGTGTATCTGTGGCTCTGACCTGCACCTATATAACGGCAACGTACCCGATACCCGCGTAGGGGAAACGTTCGGACATGAATTTATCGGGGTGGTGGAAGAAATCGGCTCTGATGTACATAAATTAAAAGTAGGCGACCAGGTGATTGTACCTTTCAACATTGCCTGCGGCGAGTGTACTTTCTGTAAGCAGGAGCTGTATGGCAACTGCCACGAAGCTAACCCACAGGCGACAGCCGTTGGAGGCATTTTTGGCTATTCACACATGGCTGGTGGTTACAATGGCGGGCAGGCAGAATATGTACGGGTGCCTTATGCCAATGTAGGCCCGATGGTGATTCCGAGCGGCATGCACCCGGATGATGCCGTGATGCTGACAGACGTGGTGCCTACCGGGTACCAGGCGGCTGAAATGGGTGGTATTCAAAAAGGTGATACCGTAGCGGTATTCGGTGCCGGCCCCGTAGGAATTATGGCTGCCAAGTGCGCCTGGTTATTCGGCGCTGGCCGTGTTATTGTTTTTGACCAGGAAGAGTACCGCCTGGATTTCGTTCGAAACTATGCGCAGTGCGAAGCTTATAATTTCCGCTCGATCGAAGACCCGGTGGTGTTCATGAAAAAGCAAACCGACTCGCTGGGTGCCGATGTGTGTATTGATGCAGTGGGTGCCGAGGCAGCCG
This sequence comes from Pontibacter akesuensis, assembly GCF_001611675.1. NCBI lineage: Bacteria > Pseudomonadati > Bacteroidota > Cytophagia > Cytophagales > Hymenobacteraceae > Pontibacter > Pontibacter akesuensis. The sequence goes on from NZ_CP014766.1 coordinate 3,789,328, forward strand.
GCAGTAAGTTTCAAACTATTACGGGTAGGAAAACCCTGATGCAGGCAGGTTCTGCCACCGCGCTGCAGTGGGCCATCAACTCGGCTAAAAAGGGTGGTATTGTATCGGTGGTAGGGGTTTATGGACCAACAGGCAACATGATTCCTATTGGAAACGCTCTGAACAAAGGTTTGACCATACGTGGTAATCAGGCCTCGGTAAAGCGTTTGCTGCCGAAAATGATAGAGCACGTGCAAAGCGGCGTGCTTAACCCTAAGGCGCTGATAACCCATCATTTCCCGCTCGAAGAGGTGGCAGACGCCTACCGTATTTTCTCAGACAAGCTGGATAATTGCATCAAGCCAGTGCTTATTCCACCTTCAGCAAGAATGTAAAACAGACATATTATGGAAAACAGACCAGTAGACTATAATCTCATCAATGGCTGGGGCATTGATGCAGATCCGAAGAATGACCCCACATACCCCATGCGGAAACGGTCAGCCGATGACCATGAAGGCTATAGCTGGAACAGGCCGCAGCAGCAACCGATAGACGTTGAAGTACTGCACTCCATTGAGCGCCCAAACGTTACGGCTGTATTTGGTACTTCCAAGCCACCGAGTGGCCTTAGCGGAAAGCTTCGCCGCCATGCCTTTAAGTATGGAGAAGGCAGTTTCGCGCATTGGATTCCCCTCATTGTGGCAGACCGCGTGGATGTGGTAGAGGGCATAATAGATGATATCAAAAGCGGCAGCTTTCCAAATATCTGGAAGGAACGCGGCATGAATGCCCAGTGGAAGTATGACAAAGCAGGCCTGTTAAAGAGCCTGGCCATTGGTGCGGCTATCACGACCGCTGCCGTCATGCTGATCAAAAATAAGAGCAGGGACTAACCTTGTTGTAAGGCAGCAGGCTTGTAGCATGTTTAGCCACAGTTGGCCTTGCCTAGTCCTGTTACTGAAAAAAAGAAGCACAGCGAAGTACGGGAGCATCGCGCCTGGTTTTTCGCTGTGTTTCCCTTTTGGGCCGTACATACAAGTATAGCCGGGTAATAAACAATTCGGGAGTTTGGCTGCTATACGTATGCCTGCTGCTCTCTAAAATATACTGTTGCAGTTAAAAGATAAAACAATGCAAAATAAAGTAGAACTCACGTCCATGGTTACCGTCCTCAACAGAGTACGGAAAGATGGCTTTACAACAGATTTCAGGGTTACGGAAGATGGTTTGTGTGCCCTGGCAACGAATGAGACCTTTAAACCTGAGCAGCTGCAAATTGTTAATTTCTACCGCTTCGAAGGAGAGACTAACCCGGACGACATGGCCATACTTTACGTAGTGGAAACAAACACGGGCCTGAAGGGCACGATATCCGATGCTTATGGCCTTTATTCGGACGAAACTATCGAGAGCTTTATGAAGCAGGTGCAGGACCTGGGGAAAAACCTGGACAGGTCGGGCAGGTAACAAGGACTAAAGAATTCCATAACGCATTGGCCGCAAGAATATCCTGTTTCCTGCGGCCAATGCATTATGGAATTTATTTAAAAAGCGCCGGATGCCGTTCCTTCGAAACAGCATTTTTTAGTTGTTTGGAGACTAATTCTTTAAGCTAACAGTAAAGGTAGAGCCTTCTCCCAATTTGCTTTCCACGTTTATTTTTCCGTCGGCATTCTCAATGATGCGCTTTACCATGTATAGCCCCACACCAGATCCTTCTACATGGTCGTGGAGGCGCCCAAACATGGTGAATAATTTGCGGCTGTTCGTCAGGTCTATCCCTAAGCCATTGTCTTTCACGGCAAGTACGGCGTAATTGGTTTCCTGCCTACAGGAGATTTCAATCTGAAGAGCTCGGTCGGGAGCGTGGTACTTGATGGCATTTGAAATAAGGTTGTAAACCACCGAGCGCAGGTTCTTCTTAGAGAAGCGGATGTTTGGGCAGTCCGCTACATCAACGTGCAGCGTGGCATTGGCAGCTTCGAGTTGTGGCTTTAGGTCAAGTTTTATGTTGCCAATCACCTCCTCCAGGTCAACCAATTCGGTGCCCTGGTTATTTTCCTTCTGCAGTTTCGTTACCTCCGTCAGGTGCTCGATAGTGCTTTTAAACCGCTGGATGGATTCTTCAATCATGGCCGGTACACTCTCCAACCCCTCACCAGCCAATGCCTCGGCTGGAAGTGAGTTTAGGAGCACCCGCACCAGGCCTTCAATGTTGAAAATAGGAGCCTTCAGGTCATGTGAAGCCGTATAGATAAAGTTATCTAAGTCAATATTGGTGCGCGTGAGCTGCTCATTGGTTGCACTTAGCTCCATGTTGGTGGCCGCGAGTTGATCCGACAGTTGCTGCAGTTCCGTCTCCTGTTTTTTCCGTTCGGAAATATCGATTGCGATAGCTGCCAAACCAAGTATCTCCCCGGTTTCAGGGTCCTTGATGGAAAAGCTGTTGTAATGCACCGGAATGTCTGCACCTGTCTGGAAATGCCTCAGATTTCTTTCACCGGTCCAGCGGCCATTTTCCTTTAGCGCGGGTAACAAAGACGCTTCTGCAGCCGCTTTGTCATCCTCATGAAAGTAGTCCGTAATTTTTACCTGCTTCACCTGTGCGGCAGTGAGCCCTACCAACTCAAGCCCGGCCTGGTTCAGGTATACCCCGCGTCCTGAGGGAGAAGCCAAGCTTATGAAGTCATTGCTGTTTTCCACCAGTTCTACCTGTTGCTGCTGCTGCTTGGTAAGTTTCTGGAATGCTTTGTTGGAGCGGGAAAGTTCTGCATTGGCGGCAAGGAGTTTGTCGGCTAGCGCTTTGGCCTCTCTTTCGCTTTTCTCTATTTTCTGCAGTACCAGCTTTTGTTCCGTCACGTCGTTTACGAGCGTGAAAAATCCTTCTACCTTGCCCTGCTGGATGTCGGGCACATAACTGGTGCGGATGTGCTTTACAAAATCTTCGCGGTACGGCATCCTGCTTTCAAAATCAAGCCGCTCCCCGGCAAGTGCGCGGTCAATATAGGTTTTAACACCCTGGTATGCCGCCTCGCCGACCACCTCGCGAACAGGACGCCCCAGCAGCTGTTTTGGGTCCATGTTAAACCATGACTCATAAGCCTTATTTGCAAAGCGGTACTTCTCGTCTTTGTCCAGGTAGCCGATCAGCACAGGCAGGGCATCCGTAATGAGGCGGAGGCTGTCAGCGCGCTGCTCCACCACCTGCCGTGACTTTACCTGCTCTGTTACGTCGTGGGCGAAAACCATTGCGCCATCTACTTCTCCTAGTTCGTTTCGACGCGCCTGGTACGTGAAATTCCAGAATATTTCCTCAGGCGGAGCACCCTCGTGGCGGGCCAGCATCAGGGGAAACTCCTGTGCCTGATAAGTCTGTCCGGTATTATATACATTAGCAAGGATATCAAGGAGAGGCGTGCCTTCCAACTCGGGAAGCGCCTTTAGCAATGGCTTGCCCAATAAATCCCTTCCCGGAAAAATCTGTTGGTAGGCTGGGTTTACCAGTTGGTATGTGAGCTCCGGGCCATCCAGGATAACGATAGGGGCAGGGGCTTCCATAAACAACTGCTGCAGGCGGTTGCGCTGCAGCTCTATTTCGGCTTTGGCCATTTCTAACTGGCGCATTCTGTCTGCGACACGTTTTTCAAGCCGCTTGTTAAGCTCCTGGAGCGCCTGTTGCACTTCGGTCAGCTGTTCGTTGGCAGCCTGAATTTCTTCGTTAGCCGCTGTAAGCTGTTCGTTTGATAGCTGCAGGGCTTGTTCCCGCTGCTCCACCTTCTGCCGGGCCTCCACCTGCGCCGTCACCTCATAGGCAAACACCAGAATACTGTCGATGTTGTTATGGATATCCCGGAGCGCCTGGTACGTGAAGTTGTAGTAGTTATGGCCGATGGCTCCCGAATTTTCGTGGTCGAGCTGCACCTTCATCTCGTGCGCATGATAGGTTTCGCCGGTATTGTACACATGGTCCAGTAGCCCAAAAATAGGCTGTCCCGCCAGCTCCGGCATAGCCTCGGCAATAGGCTTTCCTATAATGGATCGCTCGCCCACCAACTGTTGGTAAGGCGGGTTGACAAATTTGAACACATGGTGTGGTCCCTCAAAAACGCAGATCATCGCCGGCGCCTCCACCAGGATATGGTGCATTTTATGCCGCTGCAGATCCGCTTCTGCCCGGGCAGCATTCAGTTCAGCGTCATACTGTTCCTGCTGTTGGCTTAGGTGCTCTAACTGCTGCTTTGTAAGTATAGCTTCCGTTACATCCGCAAGCTTCAGAACAAGGTATTGCACGTTTCCCGCTTCATCCAACACAGGCGTGTTGAAGAGGCGCCAGTAGCTTTCTGCTGCGGCTGCATCCGGCTGCCGGGCGGCGTGGCTTAGTAGTAGTGGCTGTTGCGGCTGTTTGTGCGCAAGCACCCACTCCAGAGACCGATGTACCTGAAGCTGGGCATCCGGTGGCATACCGGCCGGCAAGGCATCCTGTAGTGTTTTCCCCTGCAGCGCGGCACGGCTATGGCGGGTGTTCTTCAGGTATCCCTCACTTGCCGTAAGAATCGTGAGATCGGGGGAAAGGATCAGGTATGGATCAGGGAGAGTCTCAAAAATTCTAAGTGTATCTGGCGGCAACGGAGCAGCTTTTATCATTGTTCGTCTTCTATTTTTTAGGCGCGTTCCCGCCAGGGCAAGCGGTACGTAATACCGCCTTTTGTAGGAACGTTAACAGGCAGGCCAGGTTAAATCTGTTTTTGCATAAGTAGCTCCAACTATTTTCTTTATAAGATTGGGGGCATCTAGCATGTTGCGTCAATGGAAAATTAAAATAAGGTGAACCGTTGGTATAAATATAAGGAAATATAAGGTTTCAGTGTATATCGGCTTCCATATCAGGCACACTATGCTTTATCGTCCGTTCAGTATTTTACGCTTTCCTGTAAAGATGAAGAGAAGCCACCTGTAAACGGGCTGTTCAGGTTTGAACGGACTGGCCTTACGTGCAAAGCAGCCGTAGCAATAAACACAACGCAGCCTGTTACCCAGCGCAGCCTGTTACCCAGCGCAGCAGATCTTAGCGCACACACTCCAGTTCCGCCAGATGTGTATCCGCCACAGAGCCGCATGAGCGGGAAGTGCTTTGGGATAAGTATAAGCGGCAGTTCGGGCAGCTAAAGCAGGGTCAGGGCTTCTGCTTTCAAGTCATCTTAGAGAACCCGGATGTTCGTCAGTTGCTGATACCAGAGATATAGGCCGCTATCTCATCTTCTTTTTCCTGCAGGTTCTCGTAGGCGAATTTGGCCACAACGTCGCTGGCCATGGTAGTGAGCACACCAAACACACGCGCCTTGCTGATGACTTCTTTGTTCCAGGCAGAGGCCACTACCAGAATGGCGTACCCGTTATAAGGCGTCAGGTCCATCAGGTCGGCATTGAGGTTGGGGGATGGCCACTTGCCGGAAGCGATGCTGTAGCTGCCCTGTTCCCAGCGGGGCGGGTTGTTAAGCTTGTCAGGAACCGGCTGAAAATAGCCGTCCACCACGGGCCCCATGAACACCACATTAACCTCCTGCAGCGCATTTGGAAGCAATGCCTGTGGGTTTGGCATTACTTTTCCGCTCTCCTCCGTAACCTCTGCATCCTTTGGGTTTGGCAATACAGTCCCTGACTCCTCTACACGCTCTTCTGTGGTATCCATTATGTTTAGTTGGGTGATAGACTATAAATACTGCAATCAGCGGCAATGGTTACCCTGGCAGCCGAAACAACCATGTCTTCAAGTATAAACGAACCCCGCCATACCACATTCTGGTAAATCAGAAGGTGAGGCTGCTGCCTGTGGGTGGCACATTAGCTGGTGGCAGGTTGTTGACAGGAGGAATCAGGGCCTTCACAACAAATCCATACGTCCTGACCAGCCTTACCGGGAACTGAACAAACAATGGAGCACCGGGTTAGGTACCTATACTTGTTTTTTAAATCAAACTACACCTCATGAACCTATCTCTGAAACAAGCTCAGGCTGCAGTGCAGGCAGCAATTGAAAAATCAAACGAACTGGGCCTTAAAATGAACATTGCACTGGTAGATGCGGGCGCCAACCTAACCGCTTTTGCCCGAATGGACGGTGCCTGGCTTGGTTCCGTGGACATTGCCATGAAGAAAGCCAGAACGGCCCGCTACTTCGACATGAACACCGGTCAGATCGGGGAGTTATCGCAACCGGGAGGTTCGCTATTTAACATTGAGCATTCCAACGGCGGCCTGATCACGTTTCCGGGCGGTATTCCGATCAAGGGAGCGGATGGCGAAGTGATTGGCGCTATCGGCGTTTCGGGAAGCACCGTAGAGAACGACCACACCGTGGCACAGGCGGGGGTAGACGCTGCAAATCAGTAAAAGCAAAGGCTATTCAAGTATAAAGCAGCCCTTCCGAACCAGTTTATACTTGGGGCGGAAGGGCTGCTTTATACTTGAATAGCTTCATTAAGCTGTTGCTGATCACTGTCCAGGCCAGCCTTCTGGTTTTTACCCATGAAAAATGAGCTGAATAATCTTTCAAATTATAGCTTTATACTTAAAAAAGCTCCTGCGCCAGCGCCTGGTCGTGGCCGTAAATATCGTTCCGGAACTGAACAGTACCATCGTCGGCTACCCAGGCAGTGAAATAAACCAGGTACACGGGCACATTCTTTTCCAGGTTTACGCGCTGCTCCTCGCGCGCATTCATGGCCTGCCTTACACGGTTCTTGTCCCAGCCCTGCTTGTTCCGAAGCAGGTAAGTAGCCAGGTCGGCGGGGCGCTCTACCCGCACACAGCCGTGGCTAAGGTTACGCTCTGCCTCACGAAACAGGTGGTCAGCCGGTGTGTCGTGCAGGTACACGGCATACTCATTCGGAAACATGAATTTTACCCGCCCCAGTGCATTGTCCGGGCCGGGGCGCTGACGAATGCGGTAGTCAAAGTTATGCTGCGTCATGGTATTCCAGTTTACCCGTTTTACCGGCACGCGCCTGGCATCGGGGCCAAAGGTGGTCACCATTTCCATGTTGTTGCTGGCCAGCCAATTGGGGTTGCGTTGCATGTGCGGTTTGATATCCTGCTCCACAATACTGTTGGGCACGTTCCAGTAAGGCGAGAAAATGAGGTACTGTATCTCATGGCTGAAGATAGGAGTGGAGTGCAGGTTTTTACCAACCACGGCTTTCATCTGCATCACCTCTTTGTCTTTCTCCATCACCGAAACCTGGAAGGCAGGAATATTCACCATAATATAAGTATCGCTTTTGCCTTCAGGAGCCAGTTGCCTGGGCAACCATCGCCAGCGTTCCATGTTCAGCACCAGCTGGTCGATGCGTTCGCTTACCGGCACGTTCATCGCCTTATACGTCTGCGGCCCCAGGATACCGTCGACCAGCAAACCATGACGTTTCTGAAAATCAGTGACAGCCTGCTGCACGTCTTTATCATACACATAGAGCGCGGAATCCCGGGCGTTTACCCGTTGTTGCGGGAAGAGGCGCCGGCGCACATCCAGAACCACTTTCGCGGAGTCGTTCAACTTAACCACTCCCTGTGGTTCCACTTTTGGCCAGCCACCCCGCTCCTGTAGCTGGCGATACTGTACCAGTGCCTGCTGCAGCTTCTGGTAGCCTTCGTGTACTGCCTCAAACTCGTAAAAGGAGCGGGCGCCATCCCTTTCCTGCAGAATGGTTTCCAGGGCTTTGTTCAGCTTGATTTTGTTCTCCTTTACTTCCCATTCGATGGCTTCGGCACTGTGCGGGTCTATGGCTCCCTTGTAAAAATCAGAGGCATAGTTAAAGTAGGAGGCGGTGAGGGCCAGGTCCAGTTCCTGCTGCTTTTGGTGTTGCTGGTCTGCCGGTAGGTTGGCTGATTGTAGCTCCCGTTGCATCTGGTTCAGGTCTTTTACCTGGTACGCTTTCGGGTTTAGGCCTTGCTTATTCGCTTTATCGATGGCCTGCATCAGTTTGCCTGCCTGCGGCACCAGCTTGCCTTCCTTATACCAGGCAAAGGCGTAGTTGCGGTCTTTATAAAACTGCTTTACCAGTGGCATGTGGTGCCGAAACTCCTCTGTTTTCTGGATGTATGCTTGCAGAAAGGTGCTGTCTACCGCTGCCGGATCACCAGCAGGTATAGATGCAACGGGGTTGTCCTGTGCAAGGCTTCGCTGCACGTTGCCAACGGCCAGTAAAGGCGTGAACAGCAGCAGAAATATCAGGATTAAGGGTGGTAATGTTGATAGCGGGTGTATAGATTTCTTCATGTTGGGATGGCTGTTTTAGTTCGCATTTGTCCCCGGTACATTAGAAAACACCAGAAGGTGCAGTATGTGATTTTACCGGGTCTTATACTTATGTGTACAAAAAATGAGCCATAAATGTTGTAAATTTCCGCTGCAGCAGGACTGGGGCTGGCCTTCGTCCGATCTCTTCCTCATAGGGAACGACAGTAACCTGCTCCTGCAAATCCTATACTTAAATAACAGCAAAGGCATGGCTCCCTGAACTGAATCCAGTCCCTGGGTGGGGCAGGGGCCCTCGTAAATGAATGCCTCGAAAGATTCCGGTGACGAGTGACAGCGAGCCAGTCCGAGGCACGTGGGCAGAAAGCGAAAGCAGCGCGGTGCCCGGAGCCTCACTCCTATGGTGCCTTTACCCCAACCTTGAGCGCTCTAAAGCCAGAGGTGAAACAGTGGGCGTTTGGGAGCTGGAGGATGATCGGCAGCTAAATAGCATAGCCTGTTTAAAGTGGCTTCAAACCACCGCTGTAGAAGTATGGGTGTACCAAGTATAACACCCGCTATGCAAGTGTGGCTTTGCAGGCCAGCCGAGTTAAAATCTTTATATTTTAATAGGGCACAAATCTGAATACTTGCGGCAGTAAATACTGCACACGAAGTATAAAAAGTCTAGGAGCAGTAGCCCACAAAGACACAAGCGGACGCTTGCGTCAGTTCTAGGCAAGAATTAGAACCTCATGCTGTTCGTCCTTCTCATCCTGAAAATCCTGATCCGGATAAAGTGTTTTCGTGCCAAATGACACCCTTATCCACAAGCCATACTTACCAGTCCAGGTCCTCGTCATCCTCCGCAAAGTCATCCTCATAGGTTTCTCCCGCATCGCCCAGTAGTTCTTTCACCAGCGCCTGCTGTGCTTCCTCGTAAATCAGTTCGCCGCGGAGCAGGAACTTATTGGTGTCGAGGAGCACGTCGTAGATAGGGGTGTGCACATGCTTGGGAATCTTGTACAGGCGCGGGTCATGCTTGTCGAAGGGGGTGGCTACTTTGGAGCTGAACAGGTAGGGGAGCAGCGTTTTAGAGCAGCTGATGGCGATGCACTGCACCTCATACTCCTCAGAATACGTCTGCAGACGCTCATTTATATTTTCGAAAAACTCCAATGTCTCGCCCAGGCGTACACGTGATCCGGACCTGGACTTCCCTTTGGTTTTGAGGTACTTGATCTGGCTTTTGCCCTGCTTTTTGCGCACCATGTAGGAGCGAAACACCTTGTGGTCGAGGTTTACGCCATCCTCAAAATAACCAAGCGCACAGTAGCCCGACTGAATCAGCAGGATCACGTAGTTCAGCGGCACTTCGGCTGCGGGATGGGCGGGAGTAGGAGGGGCAAACGTAAGCGGCAGCCGGAAGTATAGCTGCTCGTTTCCGGCAGCATCAAGTAGCGTGAGCCGGTGCTTCTCCGCATCATACTCATAGGGTATGGCAGCGGTCTGGAGGTGGTGCAGCAGTTCGGCTGCTTTCTCTTTCGGTATTAGCCTGTTCATAGGGTAGCGGATGGTAAGGGCATCGTCCAGATCCGGCAGACAGCACCAGAGGCACCACATAAGGTTGCCCCTGCAAGAGTAAGCATAATTCGGCAGGTTTCCATACGCAACCCGTGGCATTCCTTTCAGGTTCGCAAGCTCCTTCAGGTTTCTCAGGCCTTCGTCTTTTCAGCAGAAGCGACTACTAAGATTTTTTGAAGCAGAAGAACCAAGTACTTGTTGTTTTACATACATTGCATTCAAAAACAACTATATACCTATGAACAAGCTTAATTTACTTCTGCTCTGGTGCCTGCTTCTTGGCGCCATCGTTTCCTGCGGCGACAAAGACGAGGACCCTGAGCCGATTCCCACAGAAGCCACGGCAGCTTTGGACTACCTTCCTGCTACTAAAGGAAGTACCTGGACGTACGGCGGCGCGCGTCCCTATTCGTATACCGCCACCGGGGCCACCAAGGACTTCGACGGCAAAACCTACAAGGAACTCCAAACTACCTCAGGCACCGAGAAGACAAAGTCGTACCTACTCAAGGAAAAAGGAGTGTATACCACCATCGGTTTCATGCCTGGTTCACGTAACATTAAAATAGCTATTCTAAAAGAGGAAACGCCTGTTGGCAAGCCCTGGGAACAGACATACACCTTCAATGCGGTGGAGACCAAAATGACCTTTACCATAGAAGAGAAGGATATAACCAAAACAGTGGAGGGAAAAACTTTTAAAGATGTTATTCATGTGAAGCTGGTAAGCACGTATTCGTATTTAGACATGGATTTCAACAATACGCATACCAGCCATTACTACTTTGCCAAAGGCGTTGGCCTGATCCTGTCTGATTTACAGGAAGTCGGCCAGATACCGTTATTAACCTATGATGTGAAGTAAACTGTACTTAGCGCAGCTCTCTGTGGCAGGTGCTCCGGAAGCATAGCGTGAAGTATAAAACAGGAGAGGCATGTTACGCAGGTAGCATGCTTTTTTCATTTAGAAGCTATTTTCACACAGCGCAACAGCCAGGTTAACTACACAGGTATGCGCGGAAATAGTTTGGCAGGTGCGTACCAGTTACAGGATTCCCGAAAGCTAAGCTCCTGGTTACTGGCGCATGGAATATGGCCGCAGCACATCCATCAGGCTGAATTGCCGTATTCCCTAAAATAACTCTAAATCACCATATATGGAAAACAACAACAACAACAACGGTAGCAACAGCAGCGACAACACAGTTATGGGCCTGGTGCAGAATCCTGCCCAGATCAAGGAATTTATGGATGATCCGACCAAGGTACTGGACTTCTACAAAAAGCTTCCGGTGAATGAAAAGCAGTACATTCTGTTTGCTGCCGCGGCCGGATTAATTGGGTACGCTATCTACCTCGGCAAGAAAGGGTAAGAAGTGAATTGTTTCCGGTCTGCCGCGTGTATGCTGTAGATCCATAAGTATTGCACCCGCACGCGTCAATAGCTGGTGCTGATGCCTGTCTGTCGCGGCTGGAGTAGGGGCTGAACCGCTGGATGCGCTTTTATATTCACAAGCCTGGAGGAAAACTTGTGGCTTCCGGGCCTTGTGTGCTCTTAAAGCACAAGGCCCAAAAAACCGGGAATCCTGTTCACCGTTATAAGGGGAAACATGTATCATTAAACCTTAAAACTATGAACAGACAAGATAGAGGTTATTACGAATATGGCCCTTATGAGGGCTACAGCCGGAACGACGAGCACTATCACAGCGCCAGAAACCTGACCAATGAGTTTGAGCGGGATTTTCAGCGCGACAGAGGCCACTGGGACGAAAACCGCGACCGGGCACGGCACTCGTACCACGAAGGCGATATGGGAGATGCATATGAGCGCTACAGAAGACAGGGCCACGGCATCCTCAACGAATCCAGCCCGCGCTGGAATGAACGGGAGCACGACAGGTATCAGGCCAATACCTACAGCAACAACCGCAACCGCGATAACAGCAGCTTTTGGGATTCGCCCCGTCGGGATGAAAACTGGCTCAACAGTGACCTGAACAACAACCGTGGCTACAACGAAACACGCCAGGACTATGGCACCTCGCATCGCTATAACGCCTATAACCGCAGCAACTACCGGGGGGCAGGCGATTCACGGGATACGTATTCCGGATCAGGAGGCGATGACAGGCGCTCCCGCTTCGGTGGCGGCTACTACGGCAGCGACCGTAACAGCAGCACGAACTGGGGCGATGATGACCGCAGAAGATATCAGACAGACAGGTACTACTAACACCTGCTCATGCCTATAACAGAACAGCCGTTATGCTAGCGTGACGGCTGTTCTGTTATAGGCAACTTTACGGAGCACCTTGTTTCTTTCTTTGGAGCGTTGGCAGGCAGTGGTGCGAAAAAGACAGGCGCAGCCAATGCAATGGGACAAGAAGGTTCGTGTACCTAAAAGGCCTCTTCAAGCCATATTTTTCGGGCAATGCCCATCCCTACAAAATTCCCCTGTCCGTTGCCGCGCATCAAAATAGCCACATTCTGCCCCTGACGCAGCTCACTTAAACTGATGGTGCGGCCCTCAGGGTCTACAATCTGGGCAGTGGGCAACACAAGTACATAGGCCCGGTTATAGCGTGACTCCGGCGAAGGAGTATAGTTCTCTACCTCCAGCATCACCTGCCCCTGGTCGTAGCGGCTCGTTACAATGGTTCCCCGTATGTCCACGCGCTGTGGCGCCGAGCTCCTGTAGGCCGTAGTTTCTGTATCAGATGAGTCAGCGGGGGGGGTGCTGGCCTTGCAACCAGTCAGCCACAGGAGGGCGAGTACGGCTACCGACACCATGCCTTGTCTTACGTGCTTCATACGCATGTGCTTTTAAGTGAGTATGTTTCTATTAACGATGGGCTGCCAGTGCGGGATGTGTCTATTCCATGTCGCGTGGATGCACGGGCTATACTTGCCGAGAGCAGGAAGTTGTTTATTGCACCTTGGCTGGAGAATATTGGCAGGTCCGAAGACTAACCAGCCCAGGCCTTGCAGTGGAAGTATAATTTGCCCGGCCATCCTTCTCTGCTTACCTTTAAGCAGCAAATCACCGGAGGAAAAGGCTTCGCTAAAGGGTTAGGACAAGCGCCTCGCCTATTTACGGCAAGGAAACAAGCTGCTACTTAGCCGGTTCCGCCAAAACCCTGTTCAATGGAAAAACCTATACACCTGAATATTCCAATTACCATCTCCTATGCCGCGCTGGAAGGTTTGCTGAAACAGCAACTGGTAGGAACGTACATTCCCAGACCCGAAGAAGGCATGGTGGCAAATCCTTATGCCCGTATTTCAGATGTGGGCGTAGCAGGGAGTGCCAAAGGAGCTTATAACCTCCTGCTACGGGTGCAACTGAATATCCTGCGCACCGTGCTGAAGCGCGACAAGGTAGATCTTTATGCCTCGGTTGCGCTGGCCTATGACAATGCTTCACAGCAACTGTTCGTGCAGCGGTTCTCAATGGAGGCGAATACATCAAGCAGCTTTTATAATACGGCCCTGGAGGTGTTGGTAAACAAAGTGGCCTACAGCCAGATCATCCAAAAGACCCGGATTGACCTTAGCGGTATCGTTGCGGCAGAGCTGAGTAAAGTGAACAGCCAACTGGAGCAGGGGCTGGAGCTGAAAGGGCTGGAGCTAAAGGGTGCTGTGGAAGCGGTGGCCGTGCAGGATATCGTTCCAAAAGCAGCGGGACTGTCGCTGCGTTTGCTCGCGCAAGGTAACCTGGAGGTAACCATCTACGACCTTGCCAGCCTCATGCCACCGAAAGCAGATTGAAAAGATAAGACCGTAATCTTTTGCTGCAGGTGCCGACTAGCCGAAGCAGCATTGTAGTACGCGCACATACTCCTTCAGGAAGTACAGTTGTAAGGCCATATAGTCATAAGAACAACGAACGTGTGCCAGCCGGAACATTCATGCCTGAAAGGCAAAACAAAAAATTATTACTCCTTATCTGAGGCAGCATTTTGCTGCAGAATGTGCTGGAGTGTGTCCTTTGTGAGCGGCTTGTTGATGAAACCTGCAACCTTGTAACGCGCCGCCGTTTCTTTATCCTTAGGATGAAGCGAACTGCTGCAGATGTAAATCTTCGTCTGGCTTAGGTCCAGGTGCGCGTTGCTTTCTAAAGCACTCAAAAAACCAAACCCATCCATCACAGGCATCTTGATATCCAGGAAAATAATATCCGGCATATTTTCGCCCTGTGCTGTGAGTTCCTCCAGTTTTCGTAATGCTTCCAGGCCGTTCTGCGCCGTCAGTATGGTGTTACAGGCGTTTGCCCGGATCAGCAGCCTTTTCGTTACGAAACACCAGTTATCGTCGTCATCTATTACCAGAATGGATTCTACCTGTGGGAACTGATCAGGTGCGCTAGCAGTCATGTGGGTGTTCAATGTAAGCGTAGGTTTCAAAGATGCAAGTATAGCGAAAACAGGATAGGATTAAAATCTCTGTTATACGGCTGCCGGGAAATAAAGCCTGAATTTTGTGCCCGAGCCTTCTTCGCTTTCCACCTCAATTTTGCCCCCGGCATTCTCGAGTATGCGTTTTACCATGTACAGCCCCACGCCGGTACCTTCCACATGGTCGTGAAAGCGCCTGAACATGGTAAACAGTTCTTCCTGCTGCTGCGGGCTAATGCCCAGCCCGTTGTCTTTTATACTTAACACCACATACGGCTCCTCCAGGCGCGAGGCGATGGTCACAATGCAGTCCCGGTCAGGCGACTGGAACTTGATGGCATTGCTGATCATGTTGTACAGAATGCTCCTGAAGTTTTTGCGGGAGAACTTCAACTGGTACACCTGCAGGTCGGTATGGATAAAGCAGGCTTTCAGTTTCTTGGGCTTGTTTAGATCAGCCATAATGTCCTCATAAACTTCCTTCATGTTTATCACTTCGTCCGAAGGATTTTCGCTGAGGCCTTTCTGCATTCTGTTGATCTCGGCCAGGTCGGCAATGGTGCGTTTAAAGCGGTTGATAGAATCCTCCACCCTCAGCACGATCTCCTCTGTATTGTCGTTTAAGGCGTTTGCGGATGCCAGTTCATCTTTCAGGATATCCATCAGCCCTTCAATGTTCAGGATAGGGGAGCGCAGGTCGTGGGAGGCGGTATAGATAAAGGTATCCAGGTCGAGGTTGATGCGTTGCAGCTGCATGTTTTTATGCTCAAGGGCGCTTTGCTGCCGTTCGGCTAGCTGGTCCTGCAGCTTTTTCTGCTCGGTTATATCGCCGGTTACCTTCGTAAAGCCAATGTGCTTGCCTTCCGCGTAAATGGCCGTCAGTTTAATGGTGGCCCAGAACAGGGAGCCGTCTTTTTTCCTGCGCCAGTCTTTTGTTTCGTACACACCCGCTGCCAGCGCCGACTTCAGCTCTTCTTCGGGCTTCCCGGCCTGCTGGTACTCCTCCGGAAACAGCATGCCATAAAACTCCCCGACAAATTCATCTTCTTTGTACCCTTTCAGCTGCTCCACCCCCTGGTTCCAGGTCGTGATCATTCCCTCGGTGTCCATCGCGAAAATGGCGTAGTCCTTTATCTGCTCAATAAATAAGGTGTTGATTAGTTCCGGAGAATAGGGCGTTTTCATAGTAAATAAGCGCTTGGGTTTTTCTCTGTTTACTCCTGAACAGCAGCGCGGGTTATGGCAAACCGCTTACCGTTGGCTGTGAAGAAAACCCGGAGCCGCAGACACCGAAACCGTAGCTAGCGCACGCAACGGCGCAGAAGTATGCATGCAGGAGGAAAGCCGCTAAAAAAGAAATTGCCCGGAAAAGCCCGCACCCACGACTAGGCTATTTTATAACATTCTACGGTTTTAAGGGAGTCGACTTGGAACGTGTATCCAAACCCTGGCCAGGCATGCGAACTTAGTTGAACAGGGAATATTTGCTGATCCGGAAGTCCAGTTGCTGCCCGTTTCTTTGTACGATTAGTGAAACGGTATCGCCTTCCAGCACATAAGAAGCTTTTCCAGAAGAGATATTGTCGCAGTAGGTGGCGTAGTCTATTTCGCTGAGCGCTTTGCCGTTGATGGATAGAATCCTGTCATCCAGCTGCAGGCCTGCTTTCTCGGCCTCTGATCCTTTGTATATTTTACCGACCACGAAGGCATTGCTTTCCTTTTTGAAAACAGGCAAAAAACCGTAGCTCATGGCATCCGGGGCCGTCTCTTTCTTCGGGTTAAAGTATACGGCGCCCTTCCCGATGCTGTAATCAATCGTAATGGTACCGAACTGCGCCAGGTAATGGTTGCCCAGCAGCGAGTTTTTGGTGTCTACCTGGATGATGGCGTTTGGGATAGTGTCCATGGGGGAGGTGAAGTCTGTTTTAATCGTGTTGGTGGTGATAGTTTTCCGGCCACCCGTACTTAAGTTAGAGTAGCCATTGGCCTCTGCATAGCTACCCATTTCGCTGGCTTTGGCTGCGTCCCAGTTTTGCATGCCCAGGTTCAGGGAGCCACCGTTCCCGGTATCCAGGGTAAATTCCTCTTCCTTGCCCAGCACCCGGATGCCATCAATCACCACCAGGCCCTGCGGCAGGGTTACGGTGGCGTTAACCCTGGTGGCATTCTTCGGCACGGAAAGCCTGGAAAAGTCAGAGCTGACGATCAGACGCTGGTTTTCGTAGTCGATCTGCCAGTGGTAGTGCCGCATAAAGTTACCGCCGATAATTCCGCCATTGGCGTAGCACTTTATCTCATCAGCAAGGGTGCTTACCGATGAGAGGTTGATGCCTTCCACCTCCAGGTTGCCTAGTTTGAGGCTTTCGGCTGCGTAAAAGTTTAGCTGCTGCCTGGTGCCGTTGGCATCGGTGGAGGAAACAGCGGCACGGGCTTTGGCCAGCTTCAGGTCCTGTGCCACCTCTTCCCAAATAACCGTTGGCGCACCCGTATCGAGCACAAAGTCGTAGGTTTTACCGTTTACCTGCCCTTGCACTATAATCTTGTTGTGGTGGTATGCAAACGGAATGGTGTCGGGTGCTAGCACTACCCGGGCTTCGCCTGCTGTGAGCGCCTTAAAGCCGCGTATAAAGCTGCAGGATTGGATGCCTATACTTAGCAGGCAAGCGACACCGAAGGCAGGCAGCATTCTCAGGGAGGGCGGTATACTTTTTTTCATAATTCTGGTTTGTATGATGAAAGTACACCCTGCCGCGCCCATTGTAAAACGAACTATACCAATGCCCGCAACTTCTAGACAAGGTACAAGGGAAGCTTAAATCCTAAGATGAACAAGGTATAAAACCCGATCAATTCATCGGCGCAGGTATGGCCTTTCTCCTGACGTATCCTTTAGCAGAGCAGACAGCAGGCTGCTAAGGTTAAAAAACAGGGTTACACCTTCGCGCAAACGTAGGCCGGCTGCGTGTGCCGCCATTGCCCCCGCACCTCCTCACCAGCACAGTTTCACCGCCGCTTAAGGCTTCGAAGGTGGGGAATCCGGCTATGGCTCCTGCTCTGGTGCACCGGCTTCGTTTAGTTCTTTGATGCAGGCTTTCATGAACATTTTGCCATACTCGGTGAAGTAGTAATAGCCTTTTTTGTTGTACAGCGCGTAATCAACATCTTCGTGCTTCTGGTTAAGCTCCTCCACCCATTGCTGGCTTTTCAGGATGTTGGCCTGGTAGATATCCTGCTCCAACCGCTTAAACGTTGCCAGATCCTTTTTCAGCAGCACCTCTGTTTCAAGGGCGATGATACCGAGCTTTTCCAGGTTCTCGATGTACACGTCCACGTTATCAGGAAAGTCCAGTTTTACAAAAACTTCTATACCTGTCAGGTTCCAGGCTACTTTCGTGTGCACCTCCTGTGCCGGCGTATAATTCTGCTCTCCTTCCAGAAGCGTGATATCCGAATTGACAGGAAGTACAGGGCTTTGCGCCGCAGCATGTTGTTTTTTGATGTACAGGTCCAGGCGGGGTATGCTCTCCTTATACTTGTAGTGAAACAGGATCTTTGCTTCGTCGGCACACAGGTTGTTGAGCGTGCTGATAAACGATGGGTGCGCCAGGTTGATCGTAGCCTTGGTGGAGGCCTTCGTCAGCAGGTTAATGAAAGCCTCCGATAGCTCGTGCTGGTCCAGGTAAGTCAGTTTCTCTAAAATGGGTAAGCCCACGTAAGGCGGCACCTCGCAGATATCTTCCGCCAGGCTGGCTTCTAACTTCTTCGCGTAGCGTTTCAGGTTCGCATCAAACTTCATCCGAGCCTTCTGCTCCTGAAATTTCAGGGGCAGCAGAATCAGGTTGCCCATACTGAACAGGGTGCCCAAGGCTTCTCCCACATTCTTGAAACTTGGCTGCAGCAGCTCGTCATAGATCTTGTCGGTAGGGATCTTGTCTAAAAATTTGTCTAGCATAGGGGTAGGGGATAAGAATTGCACTGATTTGGCACGAGCAAGAGTTTTTGTAAATTTATACTTGCTAATATAATTAGTAATTTATACTATTGTATACTAAAAATATTAGTTAAAGTTGAGCTATGAAACAAAAACCTATCATAAACATCCTGCGGGGAGAAGGGCATGAATTGTACAGGATCGAGGAGTTTGATGTACTGCAGGTGCCTTACTATGCTTCCTTGATTTCGGCTGGCTTTCCATCGCTGGCGGATGATTACCTAGACGAGCGGATAAACCTGAACGAGTTCCTGGTGAAGAACCCCACCGCTACCTATATGCTGAAGGTGCGCGGAAACTCGATGGAAGATGCCAACATCAAAGACGGGGCCATACTGATTATAGACCTGTTGCTGGAGCCGGAAGATGGCCGCATCGCTGTTTGCTACCTCGACAACACTTTCACGGTGAAAACGATCCGGAAAAAAGAGGGCAAGCTGTTTCTGGAAGCGGCCAACGCGGCTTATCCTGCGATAGAAGTGACGGAAGCCATGAGCATGAAAGTGCTGGGGATGGTTACCTTTATCATCATGAAGCCTGAAGTGCAGTAGAAATCAAAGCAACTGCTTGTAGGGTTCTATCTTCTGTTACGCGTGCTAAAGTATAACTCTCCGCTGGTGCCCTAAACCTGCGCCAGCGGGGGCTATCTAGCTAGGATCAGCATCATGCTACAAAGTCGCTAATGCCTTCTAGTGCAATTCATTAGAGGTAAAATATATTTATATAATTAATTGTAAAACACAAATAAATGATATACTTATGCTACTCATTTTAATGGTGAAATAATGCAGATGATTCGTCGGATTGTTGGAATAGCGCTGGTGCTATTAGTAGCTTACAGTGTTCAGTTAAAAGCCCAGGACCAGCGTAATAGGGGGTATATTGGAGTAGGGCTAGGACCCAGTTTTATACTTGGGAACAACAATGTAAAAGCCGGAACAGGACTGAATCTGAATCTGCTAAATGTGGGTTATGTTATAGGCAAAGGCTTTGGTGTAACCGGAGTATGGGCAGGAGGTGCTCATCGGTTTGATTCTGAAGCTACCATTTATGTACATGGTTCCACCCCTTCACCGGCAAAAGTAGAATTTAGCTACGGTGTGCTTATGATTGGGCCCATGTATACCCTGAACCTGACAGAGGACGCTTCTCTGGATTTTAAGCTTAGACTGGGGCGCTTGTATACTTACAACAAAGCAACGACAGCAGATTCTGAAAGTATATCGGAGAACACAACGCTTGGCGCATCGCTTGGGGTAGGCTATCGCAAAAAAGTAGCCAACCGTTGGTGCGTGATGCTCTCCTCTGATTATTATGGGGGTAGGCGGCAATACAATTTTACAGGAGAGCAAAACACGCACCTCCTGAGCTTTACCGCCGGGGTGGGCTTTGTGCTGTAAGGATTTGCTAGCACTAGAGCTTACTGCTACCTGCACAATCACTAGTTTATGTCGACCCCTGACCGACTGTAGCCCGTGCTGATACAGGTGCAGCATGTATAGTATAGCTTTTATAGCTACGCACTGGCACGCGCTACAAAATGGCACCAGCGAAGTTGTACAGCAATACCACCTACTTCTAAAGTATGCTGCACGAAAGCCTTCTTGTTTACTGGTGGAGCAGAATTTATATATTAGAAAATCGGCATGTTCTTTGATGACTTTCAATTAAATTTCAGGATAGACCTGAAACAGGACAATTTTACCCTACATCCGCTATGAAAACAATTACTACTATCCTTTTAGCCTTTCTCCTGACGGGCTGCGCGCTTGTCCGGAACACCGTTGAGCTGGGCATGACCGAGACTGAGTTCAAGAAGAAAAATTACAGTGCAATCTTATCTGAATTGACTGAAGATTATTCGGTATACCGCATACCCCATGACAGTTATACCAATATGTACGTTTACTTTGAGAAGGGGAGATTAGTACGGGTAAAGGAAGAGATTAACAGGCCAGATGTGGTGATTCAAAAAAGCGTAGAGAAAGAAGTAGAGTAAACTGCTGCTGCGTCTTCTTAGGTTCGGCGGCAGAATACCCTCCAGCTGGCAATGCTGTATACTTTAAAAGGTGCGCCAGCAAATCCATATTTTGCGACACGGTAAACGTATAGCTAATAAAGCACACAGCAGAAGTATGAATCTGACAGTAGGTTGTAAAGTAGAGTGGACGGAGTCGGTGTACACGCCTTATACGGAAGGAGAGACATCGGCCTTTATCGGGGAGCGGACGATAACCGGCAGGATAACGGCAGAAGGGTATGCGAAGAAAACGAACTACCATTTCTTCACCATTCATGTGTATGGGGCGGAAGGAGAAAACGCGCACGAGATAGAAGAAAACAGCAAGATCGTCCGGCGGGGTGTGGTGCTTTACCCGAAGTGCAGGATCTTAGCCACCCCAGCCAACTACGCGGAACTGGTACAGGAAAAAGCAGCGCGGAAGGAAAACAGCAGCCCCGTATGCTATGCCAACACCAAAGGACTACGCGAAGGCTTCGAAGATTAATTGGATTAAGCGTTTAAAGCTTAAAATAAACCACTCGTGCGAGCGTGTAGCTCGTGTTCACACTGCTAGTGCGAGCTTGTAGCTCGTACTTCCATCATGCCAAATCAAGAACCAACACACCTTTGCTGCTGCCAGAACTACCCAAAAGACCTCGCGGTGTCGGAAGGTCCCGCGAGGTCTGACGCTACGTAGCAACAGCCTACACATGCAGACACGCGCGGGAGCTGCGCACACTGCAAAGTCCGGGCAACCATTTTTTCAACTCACTTAAAAAAAATCAGAAAATAAACTAACGCAACCGAATAGTTGCGCGTACATAAGCAAACAAACGGTTGCATATATTAATACAGAAATGAGAAGAGACGTTTTCCAGGCGATAGCAGACCCTACCCGAAGAGCCATTATTGGTTTAATTGCCTTGCAGGCCATGACGCCGAATGCGCTAGCCGAACATTTTGACACCAGCAGGCAAGCTGTATCCAAGCACCTGCAGATACTGGTAGAGTGCCAGTTGGTGAAACAGGAGCAGCAGGGGCGTGAGATTTACTATCAGCTTGAAGTAGCTAAAATGAAAGAAATAGACAACTGGCTGGAACAGTTCCGGAAGATCTGGGAAGACCGCTTTAACCAACTCGACACTATATTTTCTACCATAAAACAAAATAAGCCATGAAAAACGACCTTGCATTCGAGTTCTCTGTGAACAAGGAAAACAAAACGATCACTGTTAAAAGAGAGTTTGCCGCAGAGCTACCGCTTGTGTGGGATGCTTACACCAAAAGCGAGGTACTGGACCAATGGTGGGCACCTGAACCCTGGAAAGCCCGCACCAAAACAATGGATTTCAGAGAAGGTGGCCACTGGCACTATGCCATGGTTGGCCCCGAAGGCGAAGAGCATTGGGCAGTGGCGAATTACAAAACCATTGATCCTAAAAAGCGCTTTACTGCGCTGGATGGCTTTGCAGATGCCGAAGGCGTGGTAAACACAGAAATGCCGCAATCGAAGTGGGAGGTAAGCTTTACACCCAAAGAGGAGCTTACCTTAGTAGAGAACCTGATCACATTCGATGACCTGGCACAGCTCGAAACCACCATCCAGATGGGCTTTAAAGAAGGCCTGACCATGGCCATGGAAGGCTTGGATGCCTTATTGGCTGCTCAGAAACAGGAGGCCTAAGATCTGTAAGCTGCAGAAAAGAGATTATATTCAATAGCATACATAAAAGCGGGGCTGGTGCATAACTTTAGAGCCCCGCTTTTATAGTTTATAGTGCTTTTTCATCTTCTGCTAGAGCGGACATGTAGGGTGTGCTGTTACTCTTATTTAAAGTATTTAACGCTAACCTAAAGCTGGCGCGAGCTTGCAGCTCGTGTCTCCTTATACTTCAGGCAATATCAATCTCCAGCACACCCTTACCACCACTAAAGTCTATGGCACTGCTATACTTCCAATGTTCCGGCTCCGACACAAAGCCAGCGGCTACCGGGTTGTTATTGATGTAGTCGATTTTCTGATCTATGACCGTAGCGCTCCACAGCTCAATGGGTTTGTTGTGTTGCTGCCAGAACTGCCGGTGCTTTACGTTGCTATTTTTCTGTCCCGCCCGCTCCATCAACCAGAGCACCCATGCCTTCCGGCTTTCCTGGTTGTGCTCGGCAATGGCTTTTTGTAGCTGTTTGGAAGTATAGGTTTTCAGCTCCTTCAGCAGCACGCTGGGGTTGTTGGCCTTGGCCCGAAAGATAAGGTGCACGTGGCTGGGCATGATGCACCAGGCATAGATCTCCATGCCTTTCTGTTTGCGGCAGTAGTGCATGCTCTCGGTGAGTATAGCAAAGTATTCCTCCCGCGTGAACACGTCTATCCAGTACACTACCGCAAAGCTGACAAAGTGTAGCCCCTCCTTGTTATGAAATTTATACTTCTGGCTCATGTTCCTGCTTATACTTATAACAGTTGCTTCCCGGTTTAGGGTTAGGAAAGTATTACGCTAGTGCGAGCTTGTAGCTCGTACTGTGACGCGTACTGAGAATATAGCTGCGTGGAGAAAAAAAGGCACGAGCTGCAAGCTCGCGCCAGCGGGGTAAGAATAAAGAAGAAATAAAATCTTTTGGAAGAAAACTACGGTTTAAGCTTGCCACAGCAGGGGTAACAGTCTTGAAGATTATTAGCTTCAGAAATAACTACCTATTAATTATATTAATTAACTATATATTTGTTTGTAAATAATTACAAATTAATTGTTTTTTAGTATAGTTTAAGAAAGCAAGCAAAATCAATAGAGCTAATAAACCTATTCATCAATTAAGGTTATTTGCTTTAGATGTAAGGAGCAAATATATTAAGATGATAACGATTCCAAGTGTCGAAACAGAGTTGTTGATAGAAGAAAAGAACACAGATGGACATTCACCACTAAAGTTTAAATGTAATACTGGTGATATTTATTATTGTAAATATTTAGTAACGTCTAAAAAAGAAGAACTTAATTGCTTAGCCTATGAGGTAGTAGCACATTATTTACTTAAAGAGCTGCAGATTCCTACACCTGAGATTGCTCTGATAGTTGTATCAGAAGGAACTCTGAATAATAAATTAATAGTTAAAAATAGAAGGCTGAAGATTAATGATATTTGTTTTGGGTCAAAAGACGTATTCCCTGCGTCCGAGGTCAATGACATGCAGCTTATTTTGAAGAAGAAGGAGTTTAACATAATCTCTAATCCAAAAGATATAATAAAAATAGCTGCATTTGATCTATGGGTAAATAATACTGATAGGGGTAGATTTATTGATCCTGGCTTCAATTATAATCTCTTGCTACAGAGCGACGGTAAGAAGCAAAAGATCTTAGCCTTTGATAATGCTTTCATATTTGGAGGGATTGACCAATTGGGAATATTTAATCCTAATATACCTACTTTGACTAAAGACAAATTAATAAAAACTACGTATTATAAAAGTTTAATAGGCTTTATTAGTAATGAAGAGTTTATTGAAGTTGTTGACAATTTCATACCTTTGTTGAAAAAAGATTATAGTAAAATTGTTAATGATGTCATTGATCAAGTCAAGGTGGTATGGGATTTGTCTTTAGATCTTAACCATAGAATTATAAAATATCTATCGAGTTTAGATAGAATACAAAAAGTCAAAGATGACATATTACAATCAAAAAGATGAAGACCTTTTTTAGCATAATAAGTGTACAGACTAATAGTTTCTCTAATGAGAATATTGTTGTCGGTATTATTGCTATTAGTTCAAACAAGATTCATTTCGCATACTCAAAGAATAAGCTGAGTTTGGTAGATAAACTAAGTTCAGCTAAAATTGGAAGCTTTGCTAAATCAATCTTAAACCAGATTCATAATAGAGTATTAGATGCTAATCTTGAATTATCTAGCAACCAGTCAAAGCTTGAATTTAAGAACTTAGTGTTTTCAGAAGAATACTTCAAGTACTTAAATAAGTATAATAATGGGGTATTAGCCTTTTCTGAACCAGTGCAAATCAATTTAGAATTTAATAGCGACTACTTTAGTAATTATTATAAGAGTTTTGTTGGAGAGGATTTAGCTGTAGAAACATTTGAAACTAAGAAGAGCTTTTACAAAAAACTCAAACCTTACTTTGAGAAAGAGAATTTAAAAGAAAAGGCTGATATTAAGTTTGTTTTTGATCCTTTATGCTTTAAAGGTATACTTAAGGAAACACAAATACCTCTCATTACAAAAAATGGAAAGATAAGTTCACTCCAAACTATTGATTTTGATATAAATACTAATACTATAGCGAACCATATTTATGAAACTCAGATCATATACGAGGCTTTATATGATTTTTCAAAAAAGGTAAACTTGAAATTAGATAAGATTAAGATTGCTTATGAGGAGCCTGAATTAGAGTCTGAGCAGCATAAACTTTTTGATTTAGCTGTTAAAGAGTATAAAGACGTATTTGAGTTTGTTACACTTGATGAAGTAAATGTCTATACAGATAAGATATGTAACTCAAAAAACACTAAGTTTTCTGAATTGATTAAGGAGCTATAGACACTGTTTTTTACATTAAGAAGCGGCTCAGGTAAAGTGAATTCCTGCGCCGCTTTTATTTTATTAATTTATTGCTATTAATAATTTTCCTTGCCCTTCAACCCATTTACCATAGACCTACCCGTTCGGGAAATTATACCTGCTATCAGGGAGCACCTGGCGGCGCAGAACACACTGATCGTAAACGCTCCTCCCGGAGCCGGTAAAAGCACTTTGCTGCCGCTGGCTATTCTCGATGAAGTATGGCTGACAGGCCAGAAGATCATTATGCTGGAGCCCCGGCGCCTGGCGGCCAAAACCATTGCCGAGCGACTGGCGCAGCTACTGGGCGAGGAGGTAGGCCAGACCGTCGGCTACCGCATCCGTTTCGAGACGCGCATCTCCGAGCAAACACGCATTGAGGTGGTCACCGAAGGCATCCTCACCCGCATGATCCACAGCGACCGAGGCCTGGCGGGTGTGGGCATAGTGATCTTCGATGAGTTTCATGAGCGCAGCATCCATGCCGATGTAGCCATGGCCCTGTGCCGGGAGGCGCAGCACACGCTTCGCCCGGACCTGCGCATTCTGGTGATGTCGGCCACGCTGGACATGCCCCAGCTCACGCGCCTGCTGAAAGCCCCGGTGGCGCAAAGTATGGGGCGGCAGTACCCCGTGGAAACTATTTATTCCGGCGAGGCCGACGACCGCCTGCTGCCCGACATGACAGCCCGCGTGGTGCAGCAGGCAGCGCAGGAGCGGGAAGGTGATATCCTCGTGTTCCTGCCCGGTGAGAACGACATCCGGAAAGTAGAGGCCATACTCCGCAGGCAGCTGCGCGACTTTAAGATTCACCCGCTGTTTGGCATGCTGCCCTTCGGCAAGCAGTACGCCGCCATCATGCCCGACCGCAACGGCAAGCGCAAAGTGGTGCTCGCCACAAGTATAGCCGAGACCAGCTTAACGATTGAAGGCGTGTCGGTGGTGGTGGATACGGGCTTCGGCAAAACCTCCCGCTTCGATCCGAAGTCCGGTTTGTCGCGCCTCGAAACGGTGCGCATCTCCAAGGACGCTGCGGACCAGCGTGCCGGTCGTGCCGGGCGTTTGGGACCGGGAACGGCTTATCGCATGTGGAGCAAGGAAACGCAGGAGCGCATGGCCCCGCACCGCACCCCCGAAATTCTGGAAGCCGACCTGGCCTCGCTGGTGCTGGACATGGCGCAGTGGGGCATTATCGATATCCGCAGCCTCACCTGGCTGAACCCGCCGCCGCGCGCTGCCCTGGCGTCGGCCACCGACATGCTGCACCAGCTGCAGGCGCTGGAGAACTGCCGCATCACGGAGCACGGCAAGAAAATGCACGCGCTGCCCTGCCACTCACGCATCGCGCACATGCTGCTCAAAGCCGCCGATAACGACCAAGTTGCATTGGCCTCTGATATTGCCGCCATCCTGGAAGAGCGCGACCCAATGGACCGCAACGCCGGCATCGACATTAACCTAAGAATAGAAGCCTTACGGCGCTACCGCGACGAGAAGGGACAGGGCAAAAGTATGGGCAAGATCGAAAAGGTGGCGCGCTCGTACCGCTCCCTGTTTTCCATTGAGCCCGAGAACGGGGAGTTCGACGGCTACGAAACGGGTGTGCTGCTGACGCATTGCTACCCCGAGCGCATCGCCTACGCCCGCCCCGGCAACAACGCGCAGTTCCAGCTGGCCAATGGCACCTATGCCTCCGCCGGCCACCGCGATGACCTGGCGCACGAGCCCTGGCTGGCCATTGCGCACCTGCACGCCGGCGGGAGCGACAATCCCGGCCGTATTTTCCTGGCTTCGCCGCTCAACCCGAGAGATCTGGCTCCGCTCGTAAAGCAGCAGGAGGCCTACCACTGGGATGTGAACGACGGCGAACTCACCGCCACGCTGGATACCCGCATCGGCAGCATCGTGCTGCAAAGCAAACCGCTGCCCACCCCCGATGAGAAGTACCGTATCCCGGCCATCTCCGAAGCTATTAAACAGGAAGGCGAGCACCTCCTAGATTTCAGTGAGGAGGTAAGGCAATGGCAGCTGCGCGTGGGAAGTCTCCGCAAATGGCGCCCGCAGGAAGGCTGGCCCGATGTCAGCACGCCCACTCTGCTCATGACCAACTGGGAGTGGCTCAGGCCTTATTTGGCCGACGTGGAAGAGCCGGACGACCTGCTGAAAATAGAGCTGCTGCCGCTCCTGGAGAAAAACCTAGATGCCGACAAGCAAGCCCGACTCGACGTGCTGGCACCCCCAAGTATAAAACTGCCCGACGGCTCCTACATCGAGCTGGAGTACCAGCCCGCTGGTGCCCCGCCCAAGCTGGAGATCCGCCTGCAGGACGTGCTCAATTGGCAGCAGCACCCCCACGTAGACGGCGGCGACATGACCATTGAACTGCACCTGCTCACCCCGGACCTGAAGCTGATCACCGCCGTATCGGACCTGGAAAGTTTCTGGCAGGAAGACTACCCGCGGGTAAAGAAGCAGCTGGAAGTAGTGTTCCCGAAAGTGGCGTGGGAGAGAGTGTAAGCTCCCCAGCCCTTCACTAAGAACAGGGGAGCGCGCGCGGCAAAGACCTCGCAGCGTGCGCAGCTCCTGCGAGTGTCTGGATATGGACAGGCTGTTGCTCCGTAGCACCAGACGCTCGCGGGACCTTCGGACTCCGCGAGGTCTTTTGTACTTGCTGGTTGGTCTTGAGTTATTTTGGAGAGTGGGAGTGGGGCTAAGGAGGATTAGCTAGATTTGAATGGCTGTTCGTGCACGATTACACCCCTGTAGTCCCCTCAAGGGGACAGTTGCGCCTTCGAGGCTTCAGAAGATTTAGTGTTATAGCCCCCATTATCACATTATTAACTGCCTTTGAGCAAAATCAAAGTCATGAATATAGCTAACTGCCGAACTGTCCCCTTGAGGGGACTACAGGGGTGTTTGTCTCATACAGAACACCTTTTAGCATGAGCCTACACTTTCCTATTCTCCCTGATCCATTGCTCCAGCGAGCGAAGCACATTGGGTAAGTTCTTCTTCACCTCTAGGTCATCAAACCGAAGAAAACGCACGTTGTGTTGCTCCAGTTTAGCCTGTCGTTCCAAATCTTCCTTGTAAGTAAAAGTATGGCTGCTGCCATCAATTTCTATGGCAAGGCTTAATTCGTGGCAATAAAAATCAACAATGAAGTCCAGCATCGGAACCTGGCGGTGAAACTGAAACCCCAGCAGTTTACGCTCTTTGATTTCCTGCCAAAGCAGAATTTCAGAAAGGGTGCTGTTTGTCCTCAGCTGCCTTGCCAAGTCTTTTAAGTAAGGCTGGTAGGGGATAATGATGTGTTTCATTTACAGGTCAATAAGTGATTATGTTAACGGATGCTCTCGAACTGGATGTGGAATAGCAGGTAAAGAAGTTACAGAAAATTTTTAATGAAACGTTCTGTTTGTGGTCACACCCCTGTGAGCTACGCTCGCAAGCTGCAAACTCCCGTTCTTGCTTGTCCTCGAGGGGACAGTTCAGCCTTTGGAGCTTCAGCTATACTTGTGCTATTGCCTCCATTATTAAACTAACGACTGCACTTCAGTAAAAGTAAAAACGCTTATATGAGTAATCACTTAACTGTCCCTTGAGGGGACTATAGGGGTGTTAATCGTGCATGGTCTACTTACAAACTACAACGCTACTTCCTCTGATAGGAAGTATAAATTGAAGTTCCAGCAAAACAAAACCACTCTAAACCACTCCCCAAACTCCATCACCCTAAAACAAAAAAGCCTGGCACAGGGCCAGGCTTTTTTGTTAAAGTATAAGTAAGTGCGCTTTAAAAGCGGCTACTTATTTTTTGATGAGCTTGTGCACCTGCACTTTGTTACCAGCGGTAACATGTAGCAGGTACATACCAACTGGCTGGTTGCCCAGGTTTACCTGGTGCACTTCGCTGTTGCTGTTCAGGGTCACGTTTTTGCGTGATACTTCCTTGCCTGTAAGGTCCCATACACTCACCACTACCTGCTGCTGTGCAACACCCTTCAGTACCACGTTGTACTGGCCAGTTGAAGGGTTAGGGTACACAAGCGATGCATCGGTGATCAGGTCTGTGATACCGGCAGCCTTGCTTTCTTCAACCGAAGTTTCAGTAGCTACAGGAGTTGTTCCTGTCACTTCCACCTCAATGGTCTTCATTGCAACCTTTGCACCACAGTCACCCATCACTACTAAGGTAATGGTATACTTGCCAGCCTTAGAGAACACAACGGCCGCTTTGGTAGGGTCATACACGGCAGAAGCAGCACTTTCGCCCATGGCAGTTACTGTGCCGCCGCTTACCTGCCAGTTGTATACCTGAGCTTTCTTGCTCTGGCTTGCATCCAGTTTGATAGACTCACCAACCGCTACCGTAGTCGCAGAAGTAGTGAAGTTGGCGATAGGCAGCTTGTCAATGTTGTCGAACGTGCCGATACCAATGGCAAAGTCTGTAGAAAGGCTTACCAGGTCTTTAAGTGTATACCAGGTGCTGCCGTAAAGCGCTAAAGAGCGCTCGCCCATGTTAGGGCCAGCCAACTTTGATGCTACCGCCATGTTATCGCCGGCGATAAAGTTAACCGCGAAGCCAACATAGATGCGGCTGTCAACTGAAAGCACAACAGGCTGGTCAAGTATAACTTCCATATTGCCACCGTTAGTAGCTATTGCCTGCATCATCTTGGTATAAGATACCTTTACTGAGCTGATCACTTCACCTGGCGTACCATTCAAACCAGCATTCCATACGTTTACTGTGATGAACGACGTTGCGGGTACTTTAGCCGCAGCAGTAGCAATGTTAAACATGGCTTTAGATACAACCGTACCGGCTGCTAAATCAAATGACTTCGCATAAGTTCCGATGCCGTATCCGTTATGACCAGAGAAAGTGCCTCCAGCTCCAGTGCCAAACGTAGTCAGGCGGGCAGGGAAAGGGAAGTCCACGTTACCGCAATCCTGGCCAGCTGTGAAGATCTCGATGTACTGCTTCTTGGTAGAAGTTGATACATCTCCTTCAGGGTTGCGGGTTACGAGCGTTACATCATACTTGCCTTTGGTTTTGAATGTAACCACCGGGCTTTCTTCTGTCGATCTGATTTTGGTTGACCCCTGTGAAATTAACCACTCGTAGCTTGTAGCGTTAGCGGTGGTGTTCGTGAAGGTGATGGCAGAGCCAACGTTTGCTGATAAAGCAGAAACCTCAAAGCCAGCAACTGGTTCCTGAGCACAATCCGCCACGCGAATCTGCTTTGTGAACGACTGACGCAGTTCAACAGGATATACAGCGGTTCCTTCGGTGATATTTACCGCACGGGTAGCTACGAGCGTTGGCAGGTAGGTGCCGCCTGTGGTGTAAACCGAAGTAGCAGTAGCTGTTGCAGCAGTAGTGCCGTTTCCGAAGGTCCAGCGGTAAGCAGTTGCTTTGTTTACGCTCGCGCCGTCAAAAGTAACCTGACCGCCTACACATGCCTCAGCCGGAGTAACTGAAATTGGTCCGGCAGGATACTCAGATGCATTTGCCAGGACAGGGAAGATAGCGAACGTCCAGCGAGCGCCAACCTGTGCGTTTATCTGCCAGCTGTTGTTAAAGAACAAAGCAGATTCTGATCCAGAGCCAGTATAGGTAGTGTGGTGGATAGAAATGTTATCGCCAGTGCCGTAATCGATCTCGAAACCTACGTAGAAGCTGCTGTTAGCAGGCACCTGTACTGGCTTGTCGAAGTAGATGTAGTTCGGGCTAAGCGTGCCTGCTAAACCATTTGGCTTCAGGTCAGAGATTTTAACCGTCTGCGTGTGTAGTACACGTCCTGGTATGCCTCTCTCTGCTTCCCACACCTTTACGCGGACGGTGGAATTTGCGCTTCCGGCTGTTGCCAATCTAAAAGAGATATTAACACCGGAAATCATGTGCGTGGTAGAGTACTTGTAGAAGTTGGCGAAAGCCGGGATGTTGTTTGCACTGTGGCCGTTTACGCCAGATGCCCCAACCGGTCCAGCCAATGGCAAACCAAGTACGTCCAGCGCAGTGAATCCGGAAACATTAATTTTTACCGACTTAGAAGCACCACCATTGATAGACAACGTTACTTCGTGCGTGCCGGCAGCAAGGAACTTCACCACCGGGTTCTTAGCGGTGGAAGTGGCGATGTTCGCATTCTGGAAGGTCCAGGCATACGTCAGGTTGCTACCCGTAGAACGGTTTGCAAACGCTACTTCCTCACCAATCACAGCGCTCACCTTGCTGGGAATGAAATCTACAGTAGGTGCCAGAACAGTGCCTCCAGCTGCCACAATGGCCTGGTACACATTAATTCGGCCTGCACCCAGTAAACCTTCGTAACCAGGGTTCAGGATATCCACGTTGTCAGAAGTAGAAACGATGATATCTCTTACCTGGGTAGGAGTCAAAGAAGGTTTCTGCGCTTTGATGTAGCCAGCAAGGCCAGCAACCATAGGGCCAGACATAGAAGTACCGGTGTAGTTGGTATAGCCACCAGCAGCGATACCCGTGCCTGTTCCGGCAACTGTACTATAGATGTTAGTACCTGGCGCGGCAATGGTAACCCAATTGCCAAAGGTAGAGGAGCTACTCTTTTTATCGACTTCGTCTGTATTCGAAACAGAGATTACGTGCTGATACGTAGCTGGGAATTGCTCGAGGTTGTTGTTGTTGTTACCTGCAGATGCGATGAAAATCATACCTTGGGCAGCACCTTCGTTTATCAGATCCTGAAATGCCTGAGAGTAGCCGGAGCCACCAAAGGACATGGATACCACATCGGCTTTAGCACCTCTGATGGCGTAGGCCAAACCTGCAAAAGAAGTATAAATGCTTCTGGTATTAGCCGCATTGTCAGGAGTACATTTTACCGCAACAATCTGTACTTTGTTATTGCTTATAGAGGCTATACCCACACCATTGTTAGTTACAGCACCAGCTATACCAGCACAGTGCGTACCATGCGAAAAAGTGTTAGGGCCAGCTATGTTACCTAGTGCAGTTGCTACTAGGGGAGGATTGGGGTTATTGTCGTTGTCAGCAGAGTCCCAACCATTCACATCATCAATGTAACCGTTGTTGTCGTCGTCAATACCGTTAGAGGCTTTGTCTTTACCGCTGGCATCCACGCCAGTTTCGCCGGGATTTGACCAGATGTTGGCTTTCAGGTCGGTGTGTGAGGTTAATACAGCGTCATCCACGATGGCGACTTTGATTGGAGCACCTGTGGCATTGAAAGAGGAGTAAGACTGTACTGCTTTCGTGATGTTCAGTGAATACTGGCTTCCGCCGGTATAACTCGGATCAGAAGGGGCTGCATGAATCTGGTAAATAGGCACCAATTCGGCATATTCCACCTCAGGCATCGCCTTCAACTCACTGATCAGTTGTTTCACAGAAGAAACGGAACCGTCCAGTTCTACCTGAAAGATGCGGGCTACTCCATTGCCGGAGCCTTTGCCTGCTGCCTGGCGCATCAGGCGGGCGTCTGCCTTTAGTAGCGCCTTGCTTATTTTGTCATCCTTAAGCTTTTTTGCTCTTTCACTCTTGCCATTGAATTCGATGGCAGTGCCTGTTTCGAGCTGGCGAAACTTTACGAAGATCTTATCGTCGTGGTAAGGCTTTTCGTCCGGGCTCTGGTGCGGCGTGTTGGCTGGCACAAGCTGTGCCGACGAAAGCTCCTGAGCATTAGCACTGAAGACCTGCCCGGCCAGCATAAGCCCAAGCACACCTTTAACGAAGTAATTTTTTTTCATGTAATAAAAGTTAGATTAGTTTACCGGCTTAGAACCTGATAAATGTGTTTAAGATTCAAAAAGTTAAGCTAAAAAATCTGAATAATAAGCTCCTGATCTGAACCTTATGATGAAAATTAATTGATGATTAAATTTAAATCTAAGATTTAAATAGTACAATAGATGCCAGTAGAGGTCGATGCTATTAATAAGTGAATTTTAAATTGTATTATATTTACAAGGTGTGTTTGTGTTATTATTTTGTAAATCCTGCTGATGGCTGTAAATTGCTGAATTATATATTGTTAAATTTTTTTACTTAACGTGAGATGGAGGAGGGGTAAATATGTGCTTTATAATATATGAATAACGTGATACTGTGAATGTTTTTTCGAATCTGATTTCCCATACCTACTGAAATAGCTCAAAATTATATATTATTCTCCAGGTACAGGCTGTGTTTTGAGCTTAAAGAATAGCTTTGAGATAGGTATGAGCATGACCCCGGCCAGGGCAAACAAAATAAAGGAAAGCCGCAGGCTAAAAGCGTGCGCCAGGTAACCGATCAGTGGAGGTCCTATCAACATGCCGATAATGCCATAGGTCACGATAATAGACAAGGTGACGCCAGGGGAGTACTTGGTGGAAGCACCGGCCAAGGTGTACGTCATCGGTATAACCGAGGCCGTTCCAAAACCAACCAGCGAAAAACCAATCATGGCGGGCCAGAAGCTGGGAAGAAGTATAGAAAGGCTGACACCGGTAAAAATCAGGATTGAACTTAGCACGTAGGTTTTTGGCATCCCGATCTTCTCCACAATACGATCAGACACAAACCGGGATAGTGCCATGAACGACATGAAGATGAGATAGCCGGCAGTGAATACGTCTTCTTTTACCACCTGCTGAAAATAAATGCCGCTCCAATCGAACATGCCTCCTTCGCACAGGGCAGCAAAGAAAACGAGCAAGCCCAGGTATAAAATGGCCGGATCTGGTTTCCCCAACGTCAGCTTGTTTCCGGCGGTAGCACGGTCGTTCCTGAGCAGGAAACGCGAGGCAACCACTGTAGCCAGCAGGGATAAAATTGAAACGGAAAGCAGGTGCGGAATAATGGGGATTCGAAGCGACACCAGCAACGTCGTTAGCCCCACACCCACAATCCCCCCCAGGCTCCACAAACCATGAAAGGAGCCGTTTATCTTTCGGTTCAGCTTCTTCTGCAGGGCGATAGCCTGTGTGTTGATTGCAATGTTGAAGATGCGCATGGTTAAGGAAAACAGAAACAGCGCCCCAACCAGGTAAAAGGAGGAAAAGGCCAATCCTATGAGGGAAAGTGCCACTCCGTTTACCATAAAGGCTGTTGTTAACGGTATTCTGCTGTCGAACCTGGTCACCAGCCATCCTGATATGGGTAGACCGATAAGGGAGCTGATCGGCATGGTAAGCAGAATAGAACCCAGTTCAGCCTCGTTCAGCTGTAAAGCCCCTGCAATGGTAGGAATTCGGGAGGCCCAACTCGCAAAGTTGAAACCGGCCAGAAAGAAAAAAACACTAAGCGAAAGCCGCTGCTTGTTCATCGAAAATATCATAGCGTACCAAAGGGGCAAATATGCAATACTTAAAGGGGATGTTTACGCGCCAAAGCGCACTTCCTGCTGATTTTAATGGAAGAGATTTCAGTAACAGGTGTGAGAGAGGAGAGTAGTTTAGCCTCACTACACCTTACCGCTCCTGGTTTTAAAAAGGTAGGAGCGTGTGAACGAGAAATTGGGTATGCGTTGGCAGGGCAACAGCCAGTGCGAACAAGGCTTTATCCACAGCATCGGCGGGTACAGGTTCCCTCTGTTAGCTAACCAGCGGCGTTGCGTACAGTTGCAGCATTGCACCATCAAAATTTAGGTTTACGCTATAAAAGGTAAAGCAGGATTGAAAGATCCTGCTTTACCTTTTATAGCGAATACGACTTTGCTTATGCCTGCTGCAGCTTTTTCTCCTCCAGCTCCTTTCCGTCCCATTCGCCTGCGTTTGGTATTCCCAGGCGCTGCGCATTATACACCGGGTCGAGGCCGGCTTTGCGCTGGGCCTGGTAGTCTTTTAGAGCCTGAAGCGCAGGTTTGCGTAGCAGCAGGATAGCCACCACGTTCAGCCAGGCCATAATGCCCACGCCGATATCCCCCAGCATCCATGCCGACTCAGCCGTTTTGATGGAACCGTAGAATGTTGCGGCCAGAATCAGCGCGCGCAGCACCCACAGCAGCCACTTATTGCCCTTTGCATTCAGGTAGCTCAGGTTTGTTTCGGCTATATAATAATAAGCCATGATGGTGGTGAAGGCAAACAAAAGCAGCGACACAGCCACAAAGCCACTGCCCAGCGAAGGGAAGAAAGTATTGACTGCCTGCTGCGTGTACTCCGGGCCATAGGCTATGCCCGGAAGATTCTCCACTACAAAGCCGCCTTCCGGATTCACCACATTGTATTGGCCCGTAAACAGGATCATGAAAGCTGTGGCGGTACATACAAACAGCGTATCCACGTAAACCGAGAACGCCTGTACCAGCCCCTGCTTGGCCGGGTGGCTTACCTCTGCCGCCGCTGCCGCGTGTGGTGCAGTTCCCTGGCCTGCCTCGTTTGAATAAATGCCGCGCTTTACTCCCCACGAAATTGCCATTCCGAACATACCTGCAAAGGCAGGCTCGGCATCAAACGCTGATGAGACGATCAGGCTGATCACGGCTGGCACCTCTGCTATGTTTGCTACTATAATAATAAGAGTCATCAGGATGTAGGCACCCGCCATAAAAGGAACGGCCACCTCGGCGACCTTGCCAATGCGCTTCACGCCACCAAAAATAATAAGTGCCAGCAGTACGGTTACCCCGGCGCCCGTA
The DNA here is from genome assembly GCF_001611675.1 of Pontibacter akesuensis. Taxonomy (NCBI): domain Bacteria; kingdom Pseudomonadati; phylum Bacteroidota; class Cytophagia; order Cytophagales; family Hymenobacteraceae; genus Pontibacter; species Pontibacter akesuensis. The sequence goes on from NZ_CP014766.1 coordinate 3,824,726, forward strand.
GCAGCCGTGGGCACCTCGAACGCCGTGTACATGCTGGAGGCGATGCTGTTACTTTGCACACCCGGTAAAAAGAGCGCCATACTTACAATAGTGGCCACGGCAAATACCACGGCATACCATTTCATGCCCAGGCCCTTCTCTATATAATAGGCAGGGCCTCCTCGGTATTCCCCGTCTTTCACCTGTTTGTAAATCTGGCCAAGTGTGGCTTCTATAAAGGCCGAAGAACTCCCAAGGAATGCGATCACCCACATCCAGAACACGGCGCCGGGACCGCCCATGGCAATAGCCGTGGCCACCCCGGCAATATTGCCTGTTCCAACCCGACCGGCAATAGCGATGGAAAAGGCTTGAAAGGAGCTTACCCCTTTCTTAGAGGACTGCCCGTTGAAGAGCAAACGAATCATTTCGCGGATGTAGCGGACTTGCAGGAACCGGGTGGCAATTGAAAAGTAAATACCTGCCCCGAGACAAAGTATGATAAGGGCATTGCTCCAGACAATGTCGTTGATCGCGCTGATGATGCTTTCCATTGGGTGTTTTTTTGGCGGGAAATATTAAAAACTTTACTTGCTTACATTATTATAAAGAAGATCCAGTAAAGGCTTCTTAAGCCGAAAGTATGGAATTTCTATAAAAAATCAGCTATAGCAGGCGAAGAAGTGCCGACGCGACTGCTATAAAAAGAAAAGAAATTGATGCTATCAGCCTAAGCTGGCTGGCTGCCGCCGCCGCTGTAATCTGTATGAGAAAGCGGAACAAGGTAGGAATGGTAACCGCAAGTACAGTAATGCATGCTTACCTCAGTATACTAAAGCACGGACGCAGGCGTACCGGGAGGTTATCGGGTGAGCCATACTTGGGAGGCCTTTTCTATGATGCAACTACGAACCAGAATGTTATTTAAGCGTGCAGCGTTTCCTGCTGCCCAGGGGTTGCATCTTTGTTGATGCGGATGGTAAAGGTGGTTCCTGCACCTGGGGTGCTGTCCGCGGCAATCGTGCCGCCAATCGACTCCACCTGCTCCTTCACCATGTATAAACCAATGCCTCTGCCTTCGGCTCTCTTGTCCATCTTGCCATACAGCTTAAAGAGCGATTTTTGCGCTATGGCCATGTCCATTCCCATGCCATTGTCTGCAAATGTAATCATGTGCTGCTGTGGTGCCGGGATGTACTTCACCTGGATGCGCAAGGGCCTCATAGGGTCGCGGTACTTGATGGCGTTTGAAAGCAAGTTGTGAAAGATGCTGTACACGTATGCCTTGTTTGCCTGCAGGCATGCCTCCTCCGGAACAGCAACATCAATCTGCGCTTCGGTGCTTTCTATTTTGTCTTGCAGGCTTTTGCATACTTCCCCCAAAACCTTTGCAATGGATACCTCCTCTTGCCGGAGGCTAGCCCCTCCATCCCTGAAGGAGAGCAGTTCGTTCAGGTCTTTGAGCACATTGTATAGGCTCATGGAGGTCTGCTTTAGGTTTTGCAGCGCCTTGGCAAAGTCATTGGGGCTTGTCTGTTGCCGCTCCAGAATGGAGGTAAGGCCCAGCATGTTGGCCACAGGTGTTCTTAAATTATGCGAAACAATGTAGTTAAACTGCTGCAGGTCTTTGTTGTGGCGGGTAAGGTCCTCTGCCAGAAGCTGCATTTTAAATTCGGCATTTTTCCTTTCGGTAATGTCGTTCTGTATGGCGAAGTACTGCGTCAGGTTTCCCTCATCATCAAACATTGGGGTGATGTTCATTCCAAACCAGAACTTCTCCCCATTTTTCCGGTAGTTGACCACTTCTATATAAAACGGCTCCCGCTTATTTACTTTGTCGTGCATAAGGCGCACAGTGGTTGGGTCTGTTTCTGGTCCCTGCAGCAAATGGCCTGGCTTTTTGCCACGCAACTCGCGCATGGTGTAGCCGGTCACGTTGCTGAACTCCGAGTTCACCCATTCGATTTTGCCGGTGGGGTCGGTTATCACCACGCAACTGACAGCCTTACTTGCCACCAGCGAAAGTTTTTCCAGTTCCTTCTGTGCTTCCTTTTCCGCCGTGATGTCGCGTGCAATACCAAGTATACCGATGGATTCCTCTAAATAATAAAGCGGTATCATGGTGAGGTGCAGTGTACGGGACTTCCCGTTCTTGCTGATAACTTTCCCCTCCAGCACGCTTGGCTCGTGGTGGCTTGCTTTGCTAAGGGCTTTTATGGCTTCGAAGGTGAAGGAGGGGGCCGTAAACTTTGAGAAGTGCTCGCCTATTATTTCCTGCTCCCCGTACTGCAGCATTTTTTCCACGTTCGCGTTCACCCGCTCGAATATGCCGTCCGACGACAAGGCGAAAACAATGCCGGGGTGGTTCTGAAAGAGCGAGTTGTAATAACTCAGATTAATCTCATCAATGCGTTTGGCCTCTTTCTCCTGTGTTATATCCTGCAGGTGTACAATGTAACCCCTTAGCGCCTCATTCTCCACCGCATCCTTAATCGTAACAACTACCCATATCCAGGAGCCATAAGTGGTCTTAAGGCGGAGCGGTGGCGATTTTACTTCCTGCGCTGTTTGCAACTCCTGAAGCGTCTGCCTGACTAAAGGCAAGTCGGCAGGACAAATGTGCCTGATGGCGCGTAGGGCAGTGAGTTCCGCTGTTGCATAGCCTGTGAGCCGCTCCAGAGACTGACTTATGAAGAGCAATTTGCCGCTTTCGCTCAACACACACAGGAGGGCCGGGCTATGCTGAAGAAGAGACGAATAAAATAACGTCGTTGCTGCGTTTTGCTCCATAAGAACGCGTAGAGGGTGAGGAGTTCGAGGCTTTCTTTACAGGTAATAAGTATATATAAGTAAATATTAAATTTTTGTTTGAATTATTTTAATTATTTATAGATAGAGAGGATGTGCACACTTTATTATAAAAGCAGCATACATAACAGGGAAATCGAAGGGGGACAATTGCACATAAAGCCAGACGCAAAGTGAAGCACTATACATGTTTCGATTCTCCTTAAACAAGTCTACAAAGAACGTACTCGTGTACTGCATCATTGGTAAGATAAAATGGATAGTGAGCTTCTGAATTTTGTACCGCACGCCGTGTAGATCCACAATGGTAGTAGCATCTCAGATGTTGGAGCGGTTTAGGCTTACATGTCGAGCAGTGGTGTAAGCTCACATTAACAAATGAAACTATACTATATCAAAAAGACATAGCTTTCAGGATGTGGGCTGCAGCTTTAGATCGAGCATTCATAGGCGCTTTTTTACCACACAGATTTTATTGATGGAGGAAACAAAGGGAGAGGGGACATTTATTGAATTGCTGCTGACAGTACTTTAATGTAGCACCTTAATTCTGTTTGCAAATAATCGAAGAGAAAGTGGGCAGAGGAATACAACATAAAGTGTTCTGTAAGACCAGCTTCAGATATTGCTAAAGAAAGCGGAAGCAGAAAAAGAGAAAATTATGAAGTCCGCTATTGCGAAAAGAGAAAATATTACTACCTTTGCATCCCCATTCAGACAGCAGGTTTGAAGCAGGATCAGGGAAAAATAAATTATTCAAACTCCTTGCATTCAGAAAATAAATTCTTACCTTTGCATCCCGTTCAGCAGGAAGGGGCAAAAAGAAAAGAGTAAGAAAAAAAAGTTGAAATAAAGTTTTGAAGTTTAAAAATAAGCTACTAACTTTGTATCACACAAAAGATCGACTCTAAAAAATGAGTCGTGCATCGGAAGGTGGCAAGAGAAGAAAGATGTTCTTCTACAAGTTCTTTGAGAGATTGATTGAGACAGAAATTTAAGGTAATCCGCGCAGGTGGTTGAAACATACTAACTGCGTCGATTCTAGTAATAGAGTAAAAAGAAAGCCGGGGTCTGACAGACACATTTCTATTCTTAGGGATAGATAAAAACTTTACAATGGAGAGTTTGATCCTGGCTCAGGATGAACGCTAGCGGCAGGCCTAATACATGCAAGTCGAACGGATCAGGTTCTTTCGGGAACCTGGTTAGTGGCGCACGGGTGCGTAACGCGTATGCAACCTACCTTCCACAGGGGGATAGCCCCGGGAAACCGGGATTAATACCGCATGACACCATGAATCGGCATCGGTTTATGGTCAAAGTTTCGGCGGTGGAAGATGGGCATGCGTGCCATTAGCTAGTTGGCGGGGTAGAGGCCCACCAAGGCTACGATGGCTAGGGGTTCTGAGAGGATGGTCCCCCACACTGGTACTGAGACACGGACCAGACTCCTACGGGAGGCAGCAGTAGGGAATATTGGGCAATGGCCGAGAGGCTGACCCAGCCATGCCGCGTGCAGGAAGAAGGCCTTCTGGGTTGTAAACTGCTTTTATCAGGGAAGAAAACGCCCCTGCGGGGGTAACTGACGGTACCTGATGAATAAGCACCGGCTAACTCCGTGCCAGCAGCCGCGGTAATACGGAGGGTGCAAGCGTTGTCCGGATTTATTGGGTTTAAAGGGTGCGTAGGCGGCCCGTTAAGTCAGCGGTGAAATCCCAGGGCTCAACCCTGGAACTGCCGTTGATACTGGCGGGCTTGAGTTCGGTGAAGGCGGGCGGAACTGGCGGTGTAGCGGTGAAATGCTTAGATACCGCCAAGAACCCCGATTGCGTAGGCAGCTCGCTGTGCCGAAACTGACGCTGAGGCACGAAAGCGTGGGGAGCGAACAGGATTAGATACCCTGGTAGTCCACGCCGTAAACGATGATTACTCGATGTTGGCGATACACTGTCAGCGTCCAAGCGAAAGCGTTAAGTAATCCACCTGGGGAGTACGCCCGCAAGGGTGAAACTCAAAGGAATTGACGGGGGCCCGCACAAGCGGTGGAGCATGTGGTTTAATTCGATGATACGCGAGGAACCTTACCTAGGCTAGAATGCGCGTGACGGTACCAGAGATGGTACTTCCCTTCGGGGCACAAAGCAAGGTGCTGCATGGCCGTCGTCAGCTCGTGCCGTGAGGTGTTGGGTTAAGTCCCGCAACGAGCGCAACCCCTATCTTCAGTTGCCAGCACGTGATGGTGGGGACTCTGGAGAGACTGCCTCCGCAAGGAGCGAGGAAGGCGGGGACGACGTCAGGTCATCATGGCCCTTACGCCTAGGGCTACACACGTGCTACAATGGCGCATACAGAGGGTAGCCAGCCAGCGATGGTGAGCCAATCCCAGAAAGTGCGTCTCAGTTCGGATCGGAGTCTGCAACTCGACTCCGTGAAGCCGGAATCGCTAGTAATCGCGTATCAGCAACGACGCGGTGAATACGTTCCCGGGCCTTGTACACACCGCCCGTCAAGCCATGGAAGTCAGGGAGACCTGAAGCCGGTGACCGTCAAAGGAGCCGTCTAGGGTAAAACTGGTAACTGGGGCTAAGTCGTAACAAGGTAGCCGTACCGGAAGGTGCGGCTGGATCACCTCCTTTCTAGGGAAGACCACCGGCTTTCGAAGACGCAGGAAACCTGCGCGGCACACTTTAAATAACTGTTTCAATCAATTACCTCAAATACTATAAGGTCAGAACGGCAGGTTTTGACTTCACATCTTGAGAGTTTGCACACGCACCGAGACGTCTTACGTCCAGTGTCTAGTGTCTAACGTCTTAAAGAGAAAGTTCTTTGACATGATGGGAAAGAGAGAGAAGTAATAAAATATTGACTAGGCCCTAGTGATAGGGTCCTGGTGCGAAAGAGGCGGGCCGGTTGCCTTCGGGGGACCGGCCGATGACGCAGAGAAGGGCGCACGGGGGATGCCTAGGCTCTCAGAGGCGATGAAGGACGCGACAAGCTGCGATAAGCTGCGGGGATTGGCACATACAAGTTGATCCGCAGATTTCCGAATGGGGCAACCCACTGTGTTGAAGACACAGTACACCTTAGGGTGAGCGAACCCGGGGAACTGAAACATCTAAGTACCCGGAGGAAGAGAAAACAAGAGTGATTCCGCAAGTAGTGGCGAGCGAACGCGGAACAGCCCAAACCAGGCTTGTCACGGCAAGTCTGGGGTTGTAGGGCCGCGATGTGGGACCAAAGATTGAAGCATAACGTTCTGGGAAGAACGACCATAGGGGGTGATAGTCCCGTGTGCGTAAGCTCTTTGGCCCTAGCGGTACCCTGAGTAGGGCGGGACCGGAGAAATCCCGCCTGAATCCACCGGCACCATCCGGTAAGGCTAAATACTCCTGAGAGACCGATAGTGAACCAGTACCGTGAGGGAAAGGTGAAAAGCACCGTGAATAACGGGGTGAAACAGATCCTGAAACCGTGCGCTTACAAGCGGTCGGAGCCCATTAGTTGGGTGACGGCGTGCCTTTTGCATAATGAGCCTACGAGTTGCTCCTCCCTGGCAAGGTTAAGTGTCTTCGAGGCACGGAGCCGCAGCGAAAGCGAGTCTGAACAGGGCGCGCAGTCAGGGGGGGCAGACGCGAAACTTTGTGATCTACCCATGGGCAGGATGAAGGCTGGGTAAAACCAGTTGGAGGTCCGAACCAGTTTACGTTGAAAAGTATTTGGATGACCTGTGGGTAGGGGTGAAAGGCCAATCAAACTGAGAAATAGCTCGTACTCCCCGAAATGCCTTTAGGGGCAGCGTCGCGGTGGAGTCATGTGGAGGTAGAGCTACCGATAGGACTAGGGGGAGTCACATCCTACCGAATCCTGACGAACTCCGAATGCCACTTGACATACGCGGCAGTGAGGCCTGGGGTGCTAAGGTCCCGGGCCGAGAGGGAAAGAACCCAGACCGCCAGCTAAGGTCCCTAAATTCAGACTAAGTTGAACAAAGGAGGTCCACTTGCTTAGACAGCCAGGAGGTTGGCTTGGAAGCAGCCATTCCTTTAAAGAGTGCGTAACAGCTCACTGGTCGAGCGAGAGGGCATCGATAATAATCGGGCATCAAGTCTGATACCGAAGCTGCGGATTGCACTATGTGCACTGGTAGGGGAGCATTCCCTTCTGCGGTGAAGGCGTCCCGGCAAGGGGCGCTGGAGCGTAGGGAAAAGCAAATGTAGGCATAAGTAACGATAATGCGGGCGAGAAACCCGCACACCGAAAGACCAAGGTTTCCTGATCAACGCTAATCGGATCAGGGTTAGTCGGGTCCTAAGGGCGAGGCGAAAGCGCAGTTCGATGGACAACTGGTTAATATTCCAGTACCGGCACGCCATAGCGATGCGGTGACGGAGAAGTGAAAGGACGGCGCGCTGACGGAATAGCGCGTTTAAAGCCGTAGGTATTGGACCGGTCGTGAAGTACGCCGGACTAGCTGAAAGCTGAAAGTACTCCAACCCCTCGGGGGCGGAGATCGTCCCTAATCAGGCTCCCTAGAAAACCCGCTAAGCGTTTAAATGGCTTGCCGCCCGTACCGCAAACCGACACAGGTGGTCGAGGAGAGAATCCTAAGGTGCTCGAGTGAATCACGGCCAAGGAACTCGGCAAAATGGCCCTGTAACTTCGGGAGAAGGGGCGCTTCCTTGCAGCAATGCAAGAAGCCGCAGTGAAAAGGCCCAGGCGACTGTTTAACAAAAACACATGGCTTTGCGAAATCGAGAGATGAAGTATAAGGCCTGACACCTGCCCGGTGCCGGAAGGTTAAGAGGGGATGTCAGCCGCAAGGCGAAGCATTGAATCGAAGCCCCGGTAAACGGCGGCCGTAACTATAACGGTCCTAAGGTAGCGAAATTCCTTGTCGGGTAAGTTCCGACCTGCACGAATGGTGTAACGATCTGGGCGCTGTCTCAGCCGTGAGCTCGGTGAAATTGTAGTCTCGGTGAAGATGCCGAGTACCCGCAACGGGACGGAAAGACCCCATGAACCTTTACTATAGCTTAGCATTGACGCTGGGTAACTCATGTGTAGGATAGGTGGGAGGAGATGAAGCGGCGTCGCCAGGCGTCGTGGATCCGTCCTTGAAATACCACCCTTGAGTTGCTTGGCGCCTAACCTCACAGAGTGGGGGACCGTGCTTGGTGGGTAGTTTGACTGGGGTGGTCGCCTCCAAAACAGTAACGGAGGCTTTCAAAGGTTCCCTCAGCACGCTTGGTAACCGTGCGCAGAGCGCAATAGCAGAAGGGAGCTTGACTGTGAGGCCCACAAGCCGAGCAGGGCCGAAAGGCGGATATAGTGATCCGGTGGTTCCGCATGGAAGGGCCATCGCTCAAAGGATAAAAGGTACTCTGGGGATAACAGGCTGATCTCCCCCAAGAGCTCATATCGACGGGGAGGTTTGGCACCTCGATGTCGGCTCGTCACGTCCTGGGGCTGGAGAAGGTCCCAAGGGTTCGGCTGTTCGCCGATTAAAGTGGCACGCGAGCTGGGTTCAGAACGTCGTGAGACAGTTCGGTCCCTATCTGTTGTGGGCGTCGGAGATTTGAGGGGTTCTGGCCTTAGTACGAGAGGACCGGGCTGGACGAGCCTCTGGTGGACCTGTTGTGGCGCCAGCCGCAGCGCAGGGTAGCTACGCTCGGACGGGATAAGCGCTGAAAGCATCTAAGTGCGAAACCCGCCCCAAGATGAGATCTCCCTTAAGGGCCGTCAAAGACGATGACGTCGATAGGTGGCAGGTGTAAAGGTGGAAACACCAAAGCCGAGCCATACTAATTGCCCGAGCGCGTCCGGCCACGAAAAGGCCCGCCGCTTTTCGCCTCCCCTCTCTTTCCCAAATCATGTTAACAAGCATTAGCACGCATAACAGCCGTGCGACGATAATGGTGGCTATGGCCCCGGTGAGCACCTCTTCCCATCCCGAACAGAGAAGTTAAGCCCGGGCGCGCCGATGGTACTGGGGTCACACCCGGGAGAGTAGGTGGCCGCCAACCCCATACATCAGACGCCCCCCCTTGCGCAAGCGAGGGGGGCGTTCTGCTTTCAAAGATACTTTGGGGAAGTGGTGAGGGGAAGTGTGGCCCAGGAGGATTCGCTCTAATCCTGCATGTGGACCGCTTGGGCACAGCCGCCGTGCCTACCGGCTGTGCCTTATCTACGGGTGCCGTGCTCACGCCTTGCCATATACAGGTCACAAAGAAGCCCCCGCTACTAAAGCGGGGGCTTTCTCTTTTATAGAGTGATTATCAAGCTATTCATTCACATCTAACGGATACCTAGAACTTCCAGAGGTTGAAGCATAGCGCTAATTATGTTCAACAGGTAGGTGGGGTAGATGCCGATGCCGATGAGCAGGAATACTAATACTGCCAGTGTGCCCACACTGGCCAGGTAGATAGAGGGGCGCAACCGCTGCCGTGGCTCCATATCCTCCTCTGTCTGCTGAAACATCACGGCAATTATTTTTATATAATAGTACAGGCCAATCACGCTGTTAATCACCAGCATCACCACAAGCAGCCACATTTGATTATTCACGCCCGCTGCTAAAAGATAGAACTTGCCTACAAACCCAGCCGTGAGCGGAATACCAGCCAAGGAGAGCAACATAGCCGTCAGCACGGTTGCGGCCCAGGGGCGGCGCCAGAGCAAGCCACGGTAGTCAATCAACAGCTCCGCATCACGCTCCTTGCCTGACAGCATCGCGACGGTTCCGAATGCCCCAACAGTGGTGATGAAATAAGCTACCAAATAAAATGTCACCGCTTCCACGCCCATCTGGTTTCCCGCCAGGAAAGCCACCAGCAAATAACCCAAATGCGAGATGGAGGAGTAAGCGAGGATGCGCTTCACGTTCTTCTGGAACAGCGCCAGTAGGTTGCCTGCAAACATGGAGGCAATGGCGACAATAGTGAATATGAGCATCAGGGTAGGGTACCGGAAGCCGTCTACTTCCATAAAAAAGCGAATAAGCAGGCCCAGCATACCGCCTTTTGATACTGTGGCAATAAAAGCAGATACCGGGGCAGGGGCCCCCTCATACACATCCGGCGTCCACATATGGAACGGCACGAGGCTCAACTTAAACCCGACGCCGATAATCATAAGTCCGAAGCCAGTGAGCAGCAGGAGCGGTAGTTCCTGGGAAGCAGCCATGGCCACAGCAATTCCCTGGAAGTTCATGCTACCGGTGCTGAAGTACACCAGCGCCATTCCAAAAAGTAAGAAAGCAGAAGAGAAAGCAGCCAGAATGAGGTATTTAATACCAGCTTCGTCGGAGCGCTCTCGGGTACGGAGGTAGGAGATAAGGGTGTAGAGCGCCACGCTCAACACCTCCAGCCCCAGGAACAGGGAGGCAAAATGTGTACTGATGACCAGCGTGCAGGCCCCGAGCGTGGACAGAAGCAACAGGATGTAATACTCCTCCTTCTGCTCTTCGCGCTGCTCGAAGTAGGCATAAGACAGCATGCTGATGAGCAGCGCCGTCGCCAGTATCAGGCCCATATAAAATACCCCAAAACCATCAACCACCAGCAGCGGCTCGATGTGGTACGGCGCTCCAGCCCGTATCTCGAAAAGCGAAAGAAAGGCGGCGACAAAAGTAACAGCCGTGATAGCATAAATGATCTTGTGGTTGCGCCACGCCGCAATTACCAGCATGATGATCAGCACAGAAAAGGTCAGGATGAGCAGCGGCATCAGGTGAAGAAAATCGTTCTGGCTCATGGGCTTGTAATTTTGTAGTTTTAGCGCTATTAATTTCATTCATGAAGCACAAGCCTTAAGCTGTACCTTCTTGTACCATTACTTGTCTAACTGCATCAAAATCTGTTGGTATACATTAGCCGATTTTTCGGTTTGTAAGGCGGCTACAATGGCTGCGTCTTTCTCCTCTGCCGGAGGTGCTTTATATGCTTGCAGTTGCGCGTTTATACTTGGTTGGGCCAAGTCCAAGACAGGCTGGGGGTAGAGGCCAAGCCAGAGAATCATCACGACCATTGGGGCAGCAATCAGCATCTCGCGTGGGTTCAGGTCGGGGAGTGGCTGCTCTGCCGGGGCAGGCTCAAAAAACACTTTCTGCATGATGCGCAGTGAATACGCCGTTGCCATCACCAGTCCGATTGTCGCAAAGACGGTGAGCCAGTTATTCGCCTGCCAGGAGCCCACCAGTGTCAGGAACTCGGCTATAAAATTGCCTAATCCTGGAAGTCCCAGCGAAGCCATCACGAAAACCATTGCAAACACACCCAGTTTCGGCGCCTTCGACCAAAAGCCGCCCATCAACTGTATGTCGCGGGTATGCAGGCGCTCGTACAGCAGACCTGCAATGATGAAGAGGGCACCAGTGCTAAGGCCGTGGGCAATCAGCTGCATCACCACACCCTGCAGCGCCAGCTCGTTGAAGGCAAAGACTCCCAAAATCACGAAGCCCATATGACTCACACTGGTATAAGCCACTAGGCGTTTGAAGTCGGTTTGGGAGTAGGCGAGGATGGCTCCATATATGATACCTACTACTCCAAGCAGCATTGCCCAGGGTGCAATCTCCACGGCAGCGGCCGGAAAGAGCGGCAGCACAAAACGCAGCAAGCCGTAGGCACCGGTTTTTAAAAGCAAGCCAGCCAGAATAATGCTGCCCGCTGTGGGTGCCTGGGAGTGGGCATCGGGGAGCCAGGAGTGGAACGGCACCACCGGCAGTTTCACCAGGAAAGCCGCCAGAAAACCGAACATCAGCAAACGACCTGTGCCCATTGCCAGGGGCGTGTTGAGCAGTTCGAAATAGTTAAAAGTATAGGTGCCTGTCTGGCTGCCGTGTATGAAGTAAAATGCAAGGATGGACAGGAGCATGAGCAAGCCGCTGGCTTGGGTGAAGATAAAAAACTTGTAGGCGGCGTAGTTGCGGTTTTCGTGGCCCCAGATGCCAATCAGGAAGTACATTGGGATGAGCATCACCTCCCAGAAAAAGTAAAACAGGAACAGGTCGAGGGTGAGGAACACACCGGTGATACCCGCTAAAGCCCACAGCAGGTTGAAGTGAAAGAAGCCGGATTTGTTTTGTATCTCGCGCCACGACACCAGCACCGCCAGCAGGCCTAGAAAGAACGTGAGCAACAGCATGAGCAGGCTTAACCCATCGAGTGCCAGTATGAAATTCACGCCCCACTGCGGAATCCAGGGGATGTGAAGCTGCATAAGCCAGGGCGAGGCCCCCAACGTAGCGGCTGGAATGGTCAGCCATATATACATGGCAAGTATAAAATCAGCCAGTATAGTGCAGAGGGAAATCCAACGGGGCAGCACCGGGTGCCACTTCTTGGAGAGCCAGGCCAGCAGTCCACCAGCCATCAGGATTACGATTAGCCAGAGGAGTATCATAGCAGCAGGCTTAGGGTTAGTATCATAATAGCACCGACCACAATGCCCATCACGTAATTGCGCAAAACTCCGTTTTGCGTGGCCGACAGCATCACATGGAAGCCCTCGGCCATACGGGCAAGGCCGGTATAAAAGCTGTCGATAATATCGCGCTTGTTGAGGGTGGAGAGGAACACGTAAGGCCGCACAAGCAGGGCATCATACAGCGCATCGAAGCCCCAGCCGGAGTGCCAGAAACGGTGCAAGGCCATGGCTGTGTCCGAACGTTTTATACTTTGTAGCAGCGACGGGCTCTTCAGGTAGAAGAGGTAAGCGATAAATATGCCTCCCAGCGATACCAGGGCTGCCAGCACCTGGAACACCCACTCATTCGCCGCGAGCATTTCATTGGCTGTAATCCCGGGCAGCACGGGCGCCAGCAATTCGGAGAACAGTACCACGTGTCCGAAGTTGTGCGGCAACTCAATAAATCCCCCAACAACAGAAAGTATAGCAAGTATGATTAAGGGGATGGTGATAGGCTTGCCGGGCAGGTGCCCCACATGTGTTTTGCTCTCGCCGTAAAAGGTGAGGAACACCATCCGGAAAGTATAAATAGAGGTGATGAACGCGCCCGCCAAGCCGGCTATATAGAGCCAGATGTTGCCGTTCTCACCAGCAAGCGCATACCACAGAATCTGGTCTTTGCTGTAGAAACCAGCGGTGATGATGGGCAGGGCCGCCAGCGAGGCTGCGCCAATCAGGAAGGTCCAGAACACGACAGGCATCTTGTCGCGCAGGCCGCCCATTTTGCGCATGTCCTGCTCGTGATGCAGCGCCAGGATAATAGCGCCAGCACAAAGGAAAAGCAGCGCCTTAAAGAAAGCATGAATCATAAAATGGAAAATACCCGCCGACCAGGCACCCACACCCAAGGCAAGGAACATATAACCAATCTGGCTGATGGTGGAGTAGGCGAGTACCCGCTTCAAATCATACTGGGTGAGGGCGGAGAAACCAGCAATGAGCAAGGTGACAGCTCCGATAACAGCCACCAGGAACTGCGCGAGCGGAGAAAGCTCAAAAATAACGAACATGCGAGCGATGAGGTAAACACCAGCCGTCACCATGGTAGCGGCGTGAATAAGCGCGGAAACAGGCGTAGGGCCGGCCATGGCATCCGGTAGCCAAGTCTGCAACGGCAACTGCCCTGATTTGCCCACGGCTCCGCCCAACAGCAGCAGTGCCACGATGAGCGCCATCTGTGAACCAACGGCCCAGGCTTCGGGCGCTTCGGCAAGTATGGTTTGGATATGGAGCGTGCCGAACGCCTGGAATAGCATGAAGAGTCCGATGGCCATGGCCGTATCTCCGACGCGGGTGATGATAAAGGCTTTCCGGGCAGCGTAACCTTTTGCAGGCTCCTTGTACCAGAAGCCGATGAGCAGGTAGCTGCACAAGCCTACACCTTCCCAGCCGAGGTATAAAAGCAGCAGGTTATCGGCCATCACCAGCATCAGCATGGAGCCCACAAACAGATTCATACAGGCAAAGAAGCGGGAGAAATCGGCGTCCTCGGCCATGTAAGCAGTGGAATATATATGGATGAGAAAGCCAACGAAGGTGATGACGAAGATGAACACCATCGACAGCGCATCGAGGTGAAAGGCAATAGAAGGAGTAAATCCCGCCACGCTGAACCACTGCCATACTTCCTGGTGGTAAAAAGCAGGTCTTTCAGAAAGAAACTCTACACCCAAAAGTATGGTGATGAGCGCAGAAATGCCCACACTGCCCACACCGAGTATAGCCACCAGCATCCGCGACAATCGGCTACCAAAGAGTATCAGGAGCAGTGCGCCGAGAAAAGGCAAAGCGGGAATTAACCAGAGCAAGTTTTCCATAGTTCTATCCTTTCATGAAATTGGCAGCGTCGCTGTTGAGGGTCTTGAGCTGGTGGTATATCTGGAGAATCAGCGCCAGGCCAACAGAAACCTCGGCGGCGGCCATGGTAAGTATGAAAATGAACATAATCTGTCCGTCGGGCTGTACCCACCGTGTGCCCGCCACGATAAAGGCAAGACCAGCCGCGTTCAGCATAATCTCCACCGAAATGAGCATGAAGATGATGTTGCGGCGAATCAGCACGCTGATGAGGCCAAGCATAAAGAGGATTCCTGCCAGCAGCAGGGCGGCTTCCATATAAGAGGTGTTCATGAGGCGGCGCTCCTTTCCTGTAGAAACCGGTGAATAACTTTCTTCTTCTGCCTGCCCAAATGGTAAGCCCCCACAATTCCCGCCATCAGCAGAATGCCGCTTAATTGCACCCCCAGCACATAAGGCCCAAACAGCGCCAGCCCCACCACTTTCGCATCCACAGCCACCACGGCTCCGGCCTGAACAGTGTCACCTGCCATGAAAACATACACCAACTCGGCCAGCAGCACCGCCGACAGAATCGCCGGGCCGACCCACACGGACGGCCGCAGCCATTCCTTTTCCCGCTGCACATCCTCCTGAGTCAGGTTAAGCATCATAATCACGAAAATGATGAGTACCACGATGGCTCCCGCATATATAATCACCTCCAGCGCCGCCATAAAGGGAGCGCCCAGTGTGAAGAAAACGACAGCCACCGCCATAAATGACACCACCAGGTAGAGCAGGGCATGAATCAGGTTGAAGCGCGTGATCACCATGATGGTGGAGAGGATGGCGACGGCCGCAGCAATGTAAAATGTCAGTTCCATAGTTTAAGGCATTAAGCTTTTGATGTCTACCGGCGGAGCTTCGTTTTCGGCCTCGCCTTTTCCTTTTCCACCGATGGCCATACCTGCCACTTTGTAATAGTTATAGCCGGGGTACTTGCCCTCGCTGTTGATGAGCAAATCCTTTTTCTCATACACCAGGTTCTGGCGGTTGTACTCGCCCATTTCAAAGTCGGGGATAAGTTGGATGGCGTAAGTGGGGCAGGCTTCCTCGCAGTAGCCGCAGAAAATGCAGCGCGAGAAGTTGATGCGGAAAAAATCGGGATAGCGGCGGCCGGTCTCGTCTTCGGTGGCCTGCAGCGAGATGCAATCGACGGGGCATGCGGCGGCGCAGAGGTTGCAGGCCACACAGCGTTCGCCGCCGTCCGGGTCCCGCGTCAGCACAATCCGGCCACGCCACCGCGCCGCCAGTTTCACCTTCTCCTCGGGGTATTGTATCGTTTCGCGCTTATGAAACGCATGCAGAAACGTGAGCCACATACTGCGCAACAAACTAAACATAGCTGCTCCTTTCGTTTTATAGTTTCATTTCAATTGTCCCCTTGAGGGGACCACAGGGGTGTGATCAACTGCTGGTTTACACGTTGGTTCAATGTCTGTTAATGTAGTTCTTGCACGGTTAGCACCCCTTTAGTCCCCTCAAGGGGACAGCTTCCTTTTTCAACTCTTACAGATCACTTCGGCTAATGTGAGACCCGCACCAGCCTTACTTTTCACTCATTCAGCCATAGCACCACCGCTGCCGTTACCATCAGGTTCAGCAGTGTGAGGGGCAACAGCACCTTCCAGCCATACTCCATTAACTGGTCATACCTTGGGCGCGGCATGGAAGCGCGCAACAGGATAAACACACACAGGAAAAAGAGTGTCTTCAGGATAAACCACAAGATGGGTGGCAGGAAATCAGGCCCGAGCCACCCGCCGAAGTATAGCGTGACCAGCATACAGGAGATAAGGGTGATGCCCATATACTCGCCGATGAAGAACATGCCGAACTTCATGCCCGAATACTCCGAGTGAAAACCGGCCACCAGTTCGCTTTCCGCTTCCGGCACGTCGAATGGCAGGCGGTGCGTTTCGGCAATGCCGGCGATAAAAAAGATGATGAAGCCAAGGAATTGCGGAATGAAAAACCACAGCCCCCGCTGCGCCTCCACAATCTCCCGCAGGCTGAAGGAACCGCTTAACAGCACCACGCCCATCAGCGACAGCCCCATAAATACTTCGTAGGAAATCATCTGCGCCGCGCCGCGCATGGCTCCCAGTAAGCTGTACTTGTTATTGGAGGCCCAGCCGCCTAATATCACACTGTAGGCACCCATTGACGACATAGCGAGAAAAAACAGCAGGCCAATGTTTAAATCAGCCACAATAATGCCCGGCGCAAACGGAATCACGACAAAGCTCATGAGCACCGTGACCACCACAATGGCCGGGGCCAGCACGAACACGGGCTTATCCGCAAAAGGCGGGATCCAGTCCTGCTTAAAAAACAGCTTAATGGAGTCGGCGGCCACGATGAGGAGGCCAAAAGGACCCGCACGGTTTGGGCCATACCTGTCCTGGAACAGTGCCAGCAAGCGACGCTCCACCCAAATGAGCAGGGCTGCCACGTTGAGCATGACCAGCAGCACGCCGCCGATAATCAGAAAGTAGTTTGGGGCTGCTGCTTCCATTTTATGTCTCTGTTTAGGTTGGCCCAGGCAGGTAAATCGGCAAATCGAACACCAGGCAGTCCCACCGGCAAGCCGGCAGTTCCACTCGGTATGGTGGGGGTTATTTTCACGGGTAGTTGATACACCTGGCCTTCGAGCGCGAAACTCAAAGCCTGGCCCTCGGCAAGCATCATCCGGAGGGCATCCGCTGCGTTGACGGCTATATACGGCTCCGGAATGCGCTGCATGATGGAAGGCGACTGGTTGCTCAACTCTTCAGACCCGAAGGTATGGTGCAGCGGCAGCACGTACAGGTGCCCTTCAATTGGTACAAAATGCTGTGGTACAATAGCCGATAGCGTTGCAGTGCCTTTTGGCTTAATTAATCGCACGCCCGGATCGCCGCCTTTCAGAGGCCCGCCTACTTCCTGCTGGTATTTGTTCGTGGACTGCACCGAGTTCCAGCCAGGTGCCCAGAAGAATGGAATCATGGATGACGGCGGCTGTCCGCGGTAGCCCTCCATGGTATAGGAGAGGGCTGAATCCAGGTCTTCGGCGGGCTTTGGCTCGCTCACGTTGATATTCGCCAGCATAGAAGTACGGCCGCTGAAACGGTGCGGTGCGCGCGCTATTTTCTGTCCGGCAACCCTGAATTCGGAAGCTGGCGCAGCTTTCTCCACGCCCTTTAGTTCTGGAATGTCCCTGGCAACTGCTTTCACGATATCATCGTAGCCGTGCCAGTTACTGATTTGCTCGTCCGCCATGATGGTGCCCAGTTCGGCGAGCCAATGCCAGCTTTCCTGTATCTCCTCCGGGGTGGGGTGCACCTGGAAAAAGCGCTGCGCCCGTCCCTCGTTGTTGACGAGCGTGCCGTCTGCTTCGGAGAAGGGGGCGGCTGGTAAAAGGATATGGGCCCGCTCGGTAGTCGCGTTGTGGAGGTGGTCCAGCACAATAATCCGGCTGCAGCTATCCAGGAATTGTGATACTTCCGAGGAACCTGCCAAACGATACAAGTCACTTTCCAGAATGATGACAGTGTCGGCATAGCCGTTCAGCACCGCCTCAAAAGCGGACTCCAGTTTGTGGCCACCGAGCATGGCGAGCCCCATGCTATTGCACTCAGGCACCACCAGGTTGATACCTGCAGCTTTCTCCCGGGCGCATAGGGCATTGGCAATGTTGGCGGCGGCTTTTAGCACATGGTCGCTGCCAGCGGAAGTGCCTGAAATAATTAGCGGGTTTTTAGCTGCCAGCAAACTGTCTGCTATTTGTTGCGCCAGCGCCTTTTCCTCGATACTTAAATCCTTTACCTCCGGAGAAGCGGCATGAATCATGTTGGCGATAGCGAAACCCAAGCGGCTAATCGCATCCGGCGAATCTAAGTATGTCCGGGTAGCCAGCTCATCCAATTTGGTGTGGGTATAATGGGCGATGAAAAGCGGTCCTTTATCCGTTTGCACCAATTCGCGTATCGCTGCGTCCTGCCACACCGGGATATTGGCGGTGGAGACGGCCTCCAGCATGGGCTCCTGCCTTACCGCCTGCCGAACAGCCAGCGCCAGCATGGGTGCGGTATTTGTCAAGTCCTCACCCAAGATAAATACTGCGTCGGCTTTCTCAACTTCTCTTAAGGACGGTGTTCGCGCCGCGCCACTTCGCAGGATGTGCAGTGCCAGGTCCACCAGTAGATGTTCGGTGTCTGATACGCCGTGATGGAAATTATCTTCCCCCACCAGTGTCTTCAGCACATAGTTAGATTCGAGCGAAGCCCTTGGGGAGCCGATGCCAATGACACGCCCGGCTTTTACAGCAGAGGCGGTTGCTTTCAGGGCAGTATACTTGTCGGTAGCTTCAGGCAGGTGGCTCCGCACCAGTGGCTTTCTGACACGGCCTGCGCTGTTCACGAATTCATAGCCAAAGCGGCCACGGTCGCAGAGGAAGTAGCCGTTTAGCTCGCCGTTGTAGCGGTTAGTTATGCTTCGGATGGTGCCGTAGCGCTCACCGGCAGAAATGTTGCAACCGAGGCTGCAGTGGTGGCATACGGAGGGAGCCATCGTTAAATCCCATTTGCGGGTATAGTGCTGCTTCAGTGTTTTATCTGTGAATACACCCGTTGGACATACTTCAGCGAGGTTTCCACTAAACTCACTCTCCAGTACACCGTCTTCCGCGCGGCCAAAGTATAGATGGTTGTGGGCGGCAAACACATCCAGGTCTTTGCCACCGGCATAGTCTTTATAGTAGCGCACGCAGCGGTAGCACTGGATGCAGCGGTTCATCTCATGGTTGAGAAACGGACCGAGGTATTGGTTGACATAAGTGCGTTTATCGAAGCGGTACTCCCGGTAGTTGTGGCCCGACATCACCGTCATGTCCTGCAAATGACAGGCACCGCCTTCGTCGCAGACGGCACAGTCGTGCGGGTGGTTGGTCATGAGCCAGCCAATGACGTGCGCCCTAAATTCCTTGGCTTCCATATCCGCGATAGAAATCCGCATGCCCTCCCGCACCTGCTCCATGCACGACATGAAGAGCTTGCCTTTGGTGTCGTTTTCGTCTTTATATACTTTCACAGCGCACTGGCGGCAGGCACCAATGGATCCCATAGCCGGGTGCCAGCAGAAATAAGGCAAATCCTTGCCGAGGGTGAGGCAGGCTTCGAGCAGGTTTTTCCCTGCTTTCACTTCGTAGGGTTTGTTATCTATATAGATGGTTGCCATGCTTTGCTCTTGCTCAAGGGACAGTGGTGTTCGTAGATGTGCCGTTCAAAATCCTCTCTGAAGTATTTCAGAGCGCTCTGCAGGGGTTCCATGGCGCCGGGTGCCAGTGCACAGAAGGTGTTGCCGGGGCCAAGGTATTTGGTATGAAAATCAAGGGTGAGCAGGTGTTCAGGTTTGCCTTCTCCCTTGTCAATAGCCAGTAAAATCTTCTCTACCCAGGGCAGGCCCTCGCGGCATGGCGTGCAGAAACCACACGATTCCTGCGCAAAGAAATGCTGCAGGTTGTGCACGAAACCAACGGGGCAGGTCTGGTCATCCAGAATAATCATGGTTCCCGTTCCCATCCTGCTGCCAGCTGCCTGAATGGAACCGAAGTCCATGGGCACATCCAGGTGCTCTTCCACCAGGAAATCAGTAGAGGCGCCACCAGGTAGAAGGCCCCTGAACAGGTAACCGTCCTGCATGCCACCGGCATACACTTCCAGCAGTTCCCGAATAGTCACGCCCATCGGCAATTCCCAGCAGCCCGGCGTTTTCACACGGCCGCTTACGCCATATAGTTTGGTGCCCGCATCCGGGCTTTTGCTTAAGCTTTTGAACCATTCCACACCGTTGTTGAGGATGTGCGGCAGATTACAGAGCGTCTCCACGTTGTTAACGATAGTTGGTTTTCCGAACAGGCCACTGACCTGCGGGAAGGGAGGTTTGGCTCTGGGGTTGGCGCGCTTGCCTTCCAAGGCATTGAGCAAAGCGGTTTCCTCGCCGCACATGTAGCGCCCGACGCCGGTATGCAGGTGCATCTCCAAATCAAAGCCGGAGCCAAGTATGTTTTTGCCCAGGTAGCCAGCTGCGTGTGCCTCCTGTATGGCCTGGGTGATTTCTCTGGCGGCAAGTCTATAGGCCCAGCGCAGGAAGACGTAGCTTATACTAGCCTGAATGGCATAGGCGGCTACAATCATCCCTTCGATGAGCTGGTGTGGGTTGCCCTCCAGCAGTACGCGGTCCTTGAAAGTGCCGGGCTCCATCTCATCGGCGTTGGCCACGAGGTATTTAGGCGTGGCGGCTTCGGGTCCCATAGGCACAAAGCTCCACTTCAGGCCGGTGTTGAAACCAGCGCCGCCGCGCCCTTTCAGGTTTGAGTCTTTCACCAGGGTCTGCACCTCGGCAGGCGTCATCTTCAGGGCTTTGCGCACAGACTGGTAGCCACCTACCTTCTCGTATTCCTTCAGGTTGAGCGGCTTGCGGCCAGGTACAATGTGTTGGGTAAGCGGCTTCTCCATAGGCCCGCTTTGGCTTTAGGTATACTTGCTCAGTATCTCATCCAGTTGTTCCACCGTCAGGTTACGGTACAAATCGTTGTCGATCATCAGGGCGGGGGCACAGTCGCAGGTGCCGAGGCAGCAGTTGGGGAGCAGGGTAAAACGGCCATCTGCTGTAGTCTGGCCGTATTGTATGTTGAGTGTATCGAAAAGCTGGTCGCGGATGCCTTCGTAGCCCATCACATAGCAGCTGATGCTGTCGCAGACAAGTATAACATGCCGGCCGACAGGTCTCCGGAAAATCAGGTTGTAAAAAGTCGCCACGCTGTCAAGTTCCGCCGTGGACATGCCCACATACTCGGCCACATCCTGCAGGCTCTCGTCCGACACCCAGCCATGGCGCTGCTGCACGATTTTCAGCGCCTCAATACAGGCGTTCTTGGGCGAAGGCACCAGCCCGATTTCATGGTCTATCTGATGTTTTTCTTCTGCAGTCAGCATAGGTGTTGGTTTAGTTGCTGCTATTCTTTTCTTTCCTGTTGAAGTTTAAGCCGGCTGCCACTCCAACATCTAAGCCGGAGAGCGTGACCTTGGTAGCGCTAAATTCTGATCGTTGCATATCCGGTAGTGGTGTGCCTCCCTCATGCTCCACTACAAAAGGTCCGATCCTGGACTTAGGCGCCCACCTAGCCGTTGTGTTCAGGGCCAGGAACCATGATTTTCTCTGTACCAGTTGCAGAGAGTAACCCGCATTCAAGCCCGGTATAATATTCCTGTACTTCTCATGGTTTGAGTAAGGGTGCGTATCTTCTACTTCATGTAAGAAAAAGACTGGTCCAAGGCTTAGATTATGTCTTCTTTCTTTCAGGCTGATGATGTAGTTGGCCGCTACCTGGTGCAGCCGACTCCTTAGTGTCAGGTAGTTACCAATGCCACGGCTATCGAATCCGCTCACTTCCGTCACATCGGCGAATCCGAGGTTCAGCGAGAAACTTCTCTTTTCATTTATAAAATAGGCGGCTTCCAACCTTAAAACTGGGATTCGCATTTTTTCCGGGTACTCCTGGCCATCCGAAAACCACCCCCCATAACTGCTGTCACCAAAGCCGGAGTCTTTCATATGCTCCATCAGGTCTTTTGTGGGCCCGGCTACTCCTATGCCTGTATAAAGCGCAATGTGAAACTTGGGCGTGGTGCCAGAGGCCACCCCATGCTGATCTGCAGCCTGCTGTGCCTTTACTCCACAGAGGAGAAAGAAGAAAGAAAGCATCAGTATCGTAACTTTTTTTAGCATTTGCTTCTACTTGTGTCTATGCCTTCATACTTCCTCATTACCTGTCAATGTCTGCCAGCACATAATCCATCGCCCCAAGTATGGACAGCAAATCCGCGACTGTATAGCCCTTCGTTATATAGGGCAGCATCTGCATGTGCGGAAACGAGGGGGTGCGGATGCGCAGGCGGTAGGGTGATGTGTTGCCGTCGCTCATGACATAGTAGCCGTTGGCGCCTTTGGTCGCCTCAATGCAACTCATGGCTTCCCCAGGGGGCATCACAGGACCCCAACTCACTCCTAAAAAGTGGGTGATCAGCGTTTCAATATCGTGCATTGTGTGCTTCTTGATGGGCGGCGTGGTGAGCGGATGATCCGCTTTATACGGCCCTCCCGGCATGTTTTTCAGACACTGGTCTATGATGCGCAGGCTCTGGCGCATCTCGGCCACGCGCACCACAGCGCGGTCGTAGCAATCGCCGTTTGCAGCGGTGGGCACTTCAAAATCAAACAATTCGTAGCCAGAGTAAGGCTGCTTTTTACGGAAATCCCAGTCGAAGCCGCAGGCACGCAGGTTTGGCCCGGTCACGCCCCACTCAATGGCTTCGGCTGTCGTGAAAATGCCAATACCTTTAGTGCGGGCCTTGAACAGGCTGTTCTTCATCACCATGTTGTCATACTCCTTCAGCCTTTTTGGGAAGTAGTCGAGGAAGTTCTGCACCAGTAATTCCCAGCCTTTAGGCAGGTCCTGCGCTACTCCGCCAATGCGGAACCAGTTCGGGTGCATGCGGCCGCCCGTCACCGCTTCCACGATGTCGAAGATTTTCTCTCTGTCGGTGAACATGTAAAACACGGGCGAGAGCTGGCCCACGTCCTGCGCAAATGTGCCGTACCACACCAGGTGGCTGGCAATGCGGAAAAGTTCGCACAGCATCACCCGAATCACCTTCACCCGCTCCGGCACCTGGATTCCGGCCAGTTTTTCAACCGCCAGCAAGTAGGCAAGGTTGTTCATCACCCCACCCAGGTAATCCACGCGGTCGGTGTAGGGAAGGTAGGTGTGCCACGACTGGCGCTCGGCCATTTTCTCCTGCCCCCGGTGGTGGAAACCAATATCCGGGATGGCATCCACAATATCCTCCCCATCCAGCTGCAGCACAATGCGCAGCACCCCGTGCGTGCCCGGGTGCTGCGGACCGATGTTGAGGAACATAAAATCACTGTTGTCGCTTTCCCGCTTCAGGCCCCACTCTTCCGGCTTAAACTGCAGCGCTGACTGCTCCAAATCAATTTTATCATCATACAGGGCAAAAGGTCCCATTTCGGTGGCGCGGGCTGGGTGCTCCTTGCGCAGCGGGTGGCCGACCCAGGTGCGGGGCATCAGGATGCGGTACAGGTGCGGGTGGCCTTCAAAGCGGATGCCGAACATATCATATACCTCGCGCTCGTACCAGTTGGCGTTGGCCCAAAGTGTGTTTATGCTCGGTACCACCGGAAATTCATCACGATAGCCCACCTTCAGCCGGATAAAGCTGTTGCGGTGGAAGGAGAAGAGGTGGTAGATGATGGTGAAAGCGTAGGGAATATGGCCGTTGTCAGGTTTGCGTGTCCGCTCGTCGGTGGCCGTCAGATCGTAGAGCAGGAGGTAAGGCTGGGAGATTTCCTTTTTCAGGTACGTCAGCACCTCCACGATTTTGCCGTGCGGCATCCAGAGGGTGAGAATCTCATCCTTAGTCGTTTGCGGGGTGAAGGTGTCGGCCCCAAACCGCGACTGTAACTGCTCCAATGTGCCGCTTACGTTTTCCATGTCAGGAATTATAAATGCCCGAAAATTGCTACCTCATGTGATGCTACGCTCTGTTTGTGTTGTGGTCAATGCTTTTACTCTTAATACCTGGGGTATGCTGTTTCTTAAGTTAGTGCTCTGCTGTAACCGGATCAATGATGGCTTTTACTTCACTGACGCTGTTTGCGGGAAAACCGCCTTGCCTGGCGTGCTCCCGTACCATCTCCTCGTTTGGAGCATTATAAATGCAATAGACCTTATCTCCTGTCACATAGCTATGCACCCACTGAATCTGCGGGCCTAGGTTATTTAACACGCCACAGGAAGTCTGTGCAACGCCTTTTAGTTCTTCGGCAGAAAGTTTGCCAGCGCCGGGAATTTCCCGCTCAATTACATACTTCGGCATAGTTTTAAAAATCAAATGTTACTTACTTCTCTATACTTTTGCTGTGCGTATTGCAAACCAGAGAGAAAAGAGGCATACATTTTTTAACTCTCCACTCTCTGACTCTTTAACTTTCTATATTTCATCGGGCGTGCGGAACTCCGTCATGTTAGCTCGTGCTTCCTGCCGTCTTTCCCGCACATCTATTTTGTCTGGCCTGATAACGCCCTGCTCACCGATTGTCCAACTCAACGGCCGCCTTTCTTTTCCCACTGACTCTGACAGCAGCAACAGGCCTTCCATGAAGGCATCGGGACGGGGAGGGCAGCCGGGTACGTACACATCAAC
This sequence comes from Pontibacter akesuensis, assembly GCF_001611675.1. Taxonomy (NCBI): domain Bacteria; kingdom Pseudomonadati; phylum Bacteroidota; class Cytophagia; order Cytophagales; family Hymenobacteraceae; genus Pontibacter; species Pontibacter akesuensis. The sequence goes on from NZ_CP014766.1 coordinate 3,849,094, forward strand.
CGGAAGAAATTTATCCACGCCCTGCACCACACTATAGATATCGAACATACCACCGGAATTGGCACAGGAACCCATCGAAATTACCCAGCGCGGTTCCATCATCTGCTCATGCAGCCGCTTGATGATGGGGGCCATTTTGATGAAAACGGTGCCGGCAATGATCATCACATCGGCCTCGCGCGGCGTTCCGCGTATTACCTCTGCCCCGAAGCGGGCCAGATCATACTTGGGCGTCATGCTGGTGGCCATTTCCACGAAGCAGCAGGAGAGGCCGAAGTGGAAGGGCCACATGGAATTTTTCCGGCCCCAGGCCAGCAGATCCTGCATGGTACTGAGGACCATGCTCTGCTGCACTGTCTCCTCATAGGAACTGGTGCCACTGGTTGCACGCGCAGGATCATCGGGTTTACTTAGCCACCACTTCATAGGCTTTTTTCGTTAGTCGTTGTTCGTTTATCGTGTTCGGGTAAGATGCCAGCGAAAATCCTTACGCCTTTATTTCAATGTCTCTTGTCCAAAATTAAGCGGGTGGCTGCTGTGTCAGGCGTTTGTAAGCCTTCAGTATCTTGTTGCCGTCAGGGCCAAAATCCAGGGCACCGTTGCGCCACTCATAGATGAGCACCACCACCAGCATCAGCATAAACACGGCGACGCCAGCGTAGCCGTACCAGCCCAGTTCCCGGAAAGCAATGGCCCAGGCAAGTATAAATACCGTCTCCACATCAAATATCACAAAGAGCATGGCCACCAAGTAAAACTGCGAGGAGAAGCGCATGCGGGCTGACCCCGCGCTTAGGATTCCTCCTTCGTACGGCTCGCCGGTGGCGCGCTGGTTATGGCGCTGGCCCAACACGTAGGACAGACCAAGTATGATGCCCACCAGGCTTAGCACAATGGCGCCATAGACTACCATGGGCCATAGTATGGTCGCGTTTTCCTCTGAAGCGTACATATGCCTTCTCGCCTCCCTGCGAATAGCTGGTTGATAAAAGGTTAAGCTGTAATATGATATTCGGTGTTGCTGCCTTCAGCTTTAATGGCCTGTGATGTAGTGTTCGAGGTTCTCGATGATATACTTCTGTTCCTCAATTATGTACTTCACAATGTCTCCTATGGAAATCAGCCCGACCAGCCTGTTGTCTTCCAGTACCGGTAAATGGCGGATATAGCGCTTTGTCATGATCGACATGCATTCCTCCACTGATACATCCGGTGTTACGGTGACCGGGTGTTCGCTCATAATATCGCGGATGAAGGTGTCTTTGGATGACTTCCCCTTCAGCATCACTTTCCGGGCATAGTCCCGTTCAGTGAAGATGCCCGCGAATTTCCCATTATCCATCACCAAAAGAGAACCCACGTCCTTTTCTACCATCAATTCGAGCGCGCGGTAAACAGTTGCGTTAGGATCTATAGAAAACGCTTGGTTGCCTTTTTTCTGTAGAATGTGCCTGACTTTACCCATACGGCCTCCCTTTCCCTTAAAATGAGCTAATATTTTAATCTTCAGGTAATTATACGAAATAAATTAAAATAAGCCTAACTTTTATAAAAAAAATGTTATACAGTTATATTATGATGTGGAAAGCTAAATAAAGGCTATTTCGGCATGTGCAGCGGTATAGTTTTGAGTAGGAGCACCTCCTTGCAATTCTGATTAAGGAAGAATTTAATAGACCCGAATAGTGGTTACAAGAAGTATAATAATTTTTGATTATAAAACTTTCAGTAACTATTGAAAGTATATGGAAATATACTACATTTGAGCATGGAACTGGAAGAAGGAAAAGAGAAATTCATACAAGCCTGGGGAACATTGGGGTCGAGTTGGGGCATTAACCGCACCATGGCTCAGGTTCACGCCCTTTTGCTGATCTCACCCGATTCCCTGAGCACGGAGGATGTGATGCAGGAGCTAAATGTATCACGCGGAAATGCCAACATGAACCTGCGCGCCCTGATGGACTGGGGCTTGATCAGCAAGGAGCTAAGACCGGGGGAGCGGAAAGAATATTTCGTTGCCGAAAAAGATATGTGGAAGGTGGCCAAACAGGTTATCCGGGAGCGCCGCAAGCGTGAACTGGAGCCGATGCTGCGCATATTAGAGGAACTTAAGCAGGTGGAAGGCAGTAAAGGGGACCGCGATGCAGAAGCGTTTACCCAAGCCATCAGCAACCTGTATGACTTGTCGGCTAAGGCAGATAAAACCTTGGATACGATGCTGCGGGCAGATGAGCACTGGTTCCTGAGCTCCTTTATGAAGCTGATGCGCTGATTTTTTTTGATCTATATGTTTCAATAATTATTGAAAGTTCAATAAGTTAAACGGGTTATACAATGGAAAACAAGTTGATTATCTACGACAGCAACTGCAACGTTTGCGTTGGTCTCCGCGACATGATGCTTATACTTGGTCTGGTGGAGCAAAACGAGTGCCTGGCCTACACGGCGATGGACGCGCAGCTAAAGCAGAAAGTAAGTGCAGAGCGCTTCCGGAACGAAATGGCATTGATTGACACCAGGGGAGGGGAGACACTCTACGGCGCAGACGGCGTATCGTATGTTTTCGCTGATAAGGTTCGACTCCTTGGGCCATTGTTCCGTTTCAAGCCCTTTTTTCTACTGTTTCGGTTTCTCTACAAAACATTGGCTTATAACCGCTATATAGTTGCGCCGCCAAAGCAGCAGGCCATTGCCTGCGACTGCTATCCCGAGGCGGCCACGGCCTACAGGATCAGCTTTATCTCTATTACGGTGCTGACTGCTGTTATCCTGACAGCGCTGTTTGGTGCTTCTGTACATAAGGCACTCGGTGTCGCGCCACTGGCTGGCGCGGTGCAACTGCTGCTCATTGCCGGCACCGGATGGGTTATTCAGATAATTCTGGCCGCACTTACGCTGCAGCGGCAACAAGTACTGGATTACGTGGGCCACCTGGGTACCATCATGGTGGCAGGCCTGCTGGTGCTTGTTCCTTCTATAGTGTTTTACTCGTTGAGTGGCATCCTCTTTTATCCTTTGCCTATACTTAGTGTGGCCTGCAGCAGCGGCCTGATGGCTTACCTGCACTACCAACGGATTCAGTATCTGGGTCTGCCACAACGCTGGACGCTGCAGTGGTTCCTGCTGCTTCAGGTTACGGCAGCTTTATGGCTTTTATACTTTCAACTTTAATCCTGATCTCATGGAAATGCTAAAGAAACTTCCGATCAAGTATGTAGGCGAACTGCACCAGGTGCGCCTGATTAACTTTTCGGTTGACAAGGAGGAGGTGTTGCCCTACTTGCCGGAAGGGCTGGAGGTGCGCGACTACAACGGCCGGGCCTTGATTTCTATGGTGAACGTAAAGCTCCGTAACATGCGGCCTGATTTTATGCCCAAAGCGCTTCATTTTGACTACCAGCACATCGGTTTCAGGCTTTTGATTGATGACGCGCTTTATAGTGACGGTGCTGCAAAGGGCATCTTCTTTCTGCGCTCTTTTACCGAGAAAGAACTAATGGTGCAGGGAGGCAGCTGGTTTACGAATTATAAGCTGGAGAAGGCAAGTATAACCAACGCCGGTGATACATTTGAACTGAGGCAGGGAAGCAGTTACCTGAATTATAAACTGGGAGATGAAGCTCAGCCAAAGGCAAATCCGGAGCTGAAGGAAATGGTTGGAGCGTTGGACAGGGCTTACTCTTATATAGATAAGGAGCTGGTCAGGGTGCGGATTATGCGGGAGCGCTGGCCCATTGAGTGGGTGACCTGTACCGGCTTCGAAACAAACTTTTTCCAGACGGCCAGGTTCGAAGGGGCTTTTCAGGTACGGGGGATGATTCCGTACCAGTGGTTGCCACCAAAACCCGTTGCCACATGCGTATTGTAGTGCTTGGTGCCAACGGCCAGCTTGGAACACCTTTGCTGAAACGCCTGCTGCAGGATTACCCTCAGGCGCAGGTGGTGGGTTGTGTCAGGGAAAGAAGTATGGCTGCTGTTAAAGCAGATGCTGTTATGTCACAGCACGTGCTTTCTTTCAACCCTTTCACGGATAACTGGGCAAAGCTGGGTAAGGTGGATGTGCTGGTCAACTGCATCGGCATTATCAGGGAAACTGCTGCGCTTGACTTTGCCCAGGCTCATGCGGGGCTAACAAGCCTCATGCTCCAGCACCGGAAGCGGCTCGGAAACCCGAGGCTCCTGCAGCTTTCCGCGTTAGGGGCAGCAGTCCACAGCCCTTCCAGGTTCCTTCGCACCAAGGCAGAGGCGGATGAAGCGCTATTGGCGCACCCGAACGTGGTCGTGGTGCGCCCATCTATTGTCTGCACCCCAAATACCATGCTGAGCAGGAAGCTGCAGCTGCTGAAAAAACTGTGTCGGCTAACATTTGGAGCACTTCCTTTCCCCGCGCATTTACTACAGACAAAGCTGCAGCCTGTGCTGGTGGAGGATCTAACCGAGCTCATTTCGCGCCTCTGCCTGCAAAATCCGTATGAAGGAACAGTAGAAGTAGCAGGGAAAGATACCTTTTCGTTGCAGCAGCTGTTGGCACTCGTGCCCACCTGTAAGAAAGTTGTTCCCATCCCGAAAGCTTTTTCTGATGCGGCACTGCAGGTAGTTACATGGCTCTTTCATGCACTGCTGGACAAAGAGCAGCAGGTACTGCTTCAGCAGGACAACATAGCCGGTACCACGGTCTGCGAGAAGCTGCTCGGGCGGGAAATGGCCGGAACGGTTTTGTTTTGGAAAAGCGAGTTGAAGTAAAGCGAATTTGTAAGTGCCTTTACAGATACTGCACCCTTATTGCAACTACCACAAGTATAAATAAAGCCGCTCCTATAGTATGGAGCGGCTTTGTTATTTGGTAGGAGAAGTGCTGGCTTGCATACCAGCATTTCTGCTGCTAACCTTCTTTAGAATTTGAATTCAGTGCCTCAGCCACGGTATCAGCCATCGGCGTAGTAGGATGGCCGATCAGCTCTGAAAGTTGGTGCTTATCATCAAATAAATCACCCTGCGATGCTGCTACGTCCCACCCTGAGATTGCCTGTGCAAGTCCTTCAGGCAGGCCAAAGCTTTGAAGTGCGGCGGCATAATCAGCCTGCGACAAGTTTTTGTAAGGAATGTCTTTCCCTGTCTGTCTGGAGATTTCCGCCGCAAGATCGCTGAGCGTGTATGCGTCGTCCCCGGCAAGCTCATAGGTTTTCCCCTCGTGCCCCTCTTCTGTTAAAACTACAACTGCCGCGTCGGCATAGTCAGCGCGTGCAGCGGAGGAAATCCTGCCCTCGCCCGCGCTGCCGATAAATGCGCCTCCGGCAAGTGCGCCCGGGATGGAACCGGTATAGTTTTCGGTGTACCACCCGTTACGCAGGAGCGTGTACGGAATGCCCGTGTCCTTCAGGGCAGCTTCGGTTGCCAAGTGCTCATCTGCCAGGCTTAGCGTTGAGGTGTCCGCATGAAGCAGGCTGGTATACACAATGCGTTTTACTCCCGCTTTTTTTGCCGCCTCTAATACGTTTTGGTGCTGCCTGGCACGCTGCCCTACCTCACTTCCGGAAATCAGCAGCAAGGTGTCTATTCCTGCCAACGCACGGTTGAGTGTTTCGGGCTTGTCATAGTCCGCCTCTCTGGCCTCCACACCAAGGTCTGCCGCCTTCTCCGGCGAACGCACAAGGGCAATAAGGTTGTCGGTGGATACTTTTTGTTTGGACTTGTTTACTACCAGGCGCCCGAGGTGGCCTGTAGCTCCTGTTATTCCTATTTTCATTTTTATGGATTTTTTAGTTTATTTTACTGTACGTACATTTTTAGCAAGCAGAAAGTCCAGAACTGAAAATCGCTGCACAAGGCAAGGTGTGGATGGTATACAACCGCTACAGAAGACTTATGTCATCTTGCCAGTCGCGTACTGTCTTATTTAATGCAGATTTCAAAGTATAATGACAGGCTACAAAGTATAATACATCACCCTGATGGCTTTTATAACACCTTCTCCTATGTTCCTGGCTGGTATAGGGCGCAAGTATGGGGAAGGCCTGACAAACATAAAACCGCTGCAAATCCGTATGCTAATCCATAATTCTGTTTCTTCACCTTCAATACATTTTCGAATGCCTACGCTACGAAACGCTTACTTACCCTTACTACTTTTCTTCTTCCTTTTCGCTTACAAAGCCACCTCTCAGGTAAAGCTGCCGCAGTTGGTAAGCGATGGCATGGTGCTGCAGCGGGATGCTAAAACCAAGATTTGGGGTTGGGCGTCTCCCAGCGAAAAAGTTACCGTAAAGTTCAAGGGCAAATCCTATAAAGCCACAACAGGCAAAAATGGAGAATGGGAAATAACGCTTGCGCCTATGAAGGCCGGTGGCCCTTATACCATGGACATCAAAGCCAGCAACCAGATCACGGTTAAAGATATTCTGCTAGGGGATGTATACTTAGTTTCAGGGCAGTCGAACATGGTGCACCAGATGTCGCTGCATAATATTACGTACGCCGGGGATATCGCTACTGCCAACTACCCGCATATCCGCCATTTCTGGATTCCGACCGCTACCAATTTGCAGGGGCCGGCAGAAAAGCTGCCCGAAAGCTCCTGGAAGTCAGCCAACCCACAAGACGTGGCAAACTTTTCGGCCGTTGCTTATTTCTTTGCCCGGAAACTGCACACCAAGTATAAAATTCCGATCGGCTTGATCAATGCCAGTGTAGGCGGCACACCCATTGAGGCCTGGATGAGCGAAGAGGGACTTCAGGATTTTCCAGCCGCTGTTGCCACTATCAACAAAAACAGCGATACCAGCTACGTGAACAGCTTGAATCGCCGCGCGTTGGCAGCTGCCCAGGCCAACAAGCAAAAAACAGAGCAGGACAAAGGACTAACGGGGGAAGTAAAATGGTACGAAACCACTTACAAGCCGAAAGGCTGGCGCACCATCAATATTCCCGGCTACTGGGAGGACCAGGGAATTAAAGACCTGAACGGTGTAGTATGGTACCGCCGCGAGATAGACGTGCCGGTTTCGATGACGGGCGTGCCGGCAAAGGTGCACCTGGGTCGGATTGTTGATGCGGATGTGCTGTACATCAACGGGCAGCAGGTCGGCAACACCACTTACCAGTACCCACAGCGCAGGTACAGCCTGCCTGCAGGCGTGCTGAAACCTGGTAAAAATGTGTTTGTGATCCGGGTGACAAATCAGGGAGGCAAAGGCGGCTTTGTGCCGGACAAGCCATACTTCATAGAGGCAAACGAACAAACGCTGGATCTAAAGGGCTACTGGGATTACAAGGTAGGCGACGTTTTTCGTCCTGCTAGCGGCAGCGGATACGGTGGCGGCTTGAATGCGCAAAACCAACCGGCAGCTCTATACAATGCCATGGTGGCACCGGTAACGGACTACACCCTGAAAGGCATACTCTGGTACCAGGGCGAAAGCAACGCGGGAAATCCTTCGGAGTATAAAAAACTGCTGCCCGCCTTAATCAGCGACTGGCGTAGCAAATGGCAACAGGAGAAGCTGCCGTTCCTGTATGTGCAGCTCCCCAATTTTATGGACGTGAACTACCTGCCTTCCGAAAGCAATTGGGCACTGATGCGGGAAGCAGCCCTGCAGACCTTAGCTGTGCCGAATACCGCCATGGCCGTCACCATTGAACTGGGGGAGTGGAACGACATTCATCCGGATAACAAAAAGGATGTGGGGGAGCGGCTGGCCCTGGCTGCCCAAAGGCTTATTTACGGTGAGAAAGACGTTGTTTCGTCTGGCCCGCTCTTTCAATCAGCTAAAATTGAAGGGGAAAAGATCATACTTAGCTTTACGAATACCGGCAGTGGCCTGACCTCCATCGACGGGGAGGAACTAAGCTGGTTTGCCATTGCCGGAGCCGATAAAAAGTTTGTGTGGGCGAAGGCCAAAATTGAGGGAGACAAAGTAGTGGTGTGGAGCGAGGAGGTGCCGGAGCCCAGGTATGTTCGCTACGCCTGGGCCGACAATCCGGCTGGCGCTAACTTATACAACAAAGAAGGTTTGCCGGCATCTCCTTTCCGCACTGATCAATCAGAATAGAAATAACTAAACCTGCTCATGAAAAAGGCATTTTATCTTTTGTTTGCGCTTGCTGTTTCGTCTGCTTCGGCACAACAGCCTACCAACAGTACAACAAAACAGCTTCCGCAGGTGGTTAATTTTACCGCTCAGCAGGATCATCAGCATATGATGCAGCAACTTGGCATCAAAGCCTTACGGCCCGGACCCAGTGGCGACGAGTCGGCCCCAAACGCTGCGAACTACGACGAGGCACTTGCGAATCCTTACCCGAACCTGCCTGAGGTGCTGACCCTCAGCAACGGGAAAAAGGTAAAGACGCCAGCCGTGTGGTGGAACAAGCGGCGGCCGGAGTTAGTGGAGGCTTTTGAGCGGGAAATCTATGGCCGGGTACCAAAAAATGCTCCTAAAGTTACCTGGAAGACAGTGATAGCAGAAAAAGAGTATGTCGGATGGGTTCCTGTAAACGCCAAGCAACTGGTAGGGCACGTGGACAATTCCGCCTATCCGTTGCTGGATGTGAAAATAGCCATGACGGTGGTGACGCCTGCCAATGCCAAAGGACCAGTGCCGGTGCTGATGATGTTTGGCCCCAGCGCCTTGCCCGCTCCGGCACAGCCCCCGAAAGAGAGCCTGGAACAGATAAACGCCGCGCTAAAGAAGTTGCTGATTCTGCAGGACCCTTCGCTTAAGGAGGTGTTTGAGCAGTATCCGGCCTACAATCCCATAGCCTCACAGGTGCCGGCTTTTGGTCCGCCACCCGCAGGAGATCCGCCTACCACCCACCAGCTGCTTCGGGCAGGCTGGGGCTATGCCCTGATCGAGCCAGGAAGTATACAGGCTGACAATGGGGCTGGCCTGACGAAGGGAATCATTGGGCTGGTAAACAAAGGGCAGCCGCGTAGTCCGGAAGATTGGGGTGCTTTACGCGCATGGGCCTGGGGTGCCTCCCGCGGGCTGGACTACCTGGAAACCGATCCGGCCGTAGATGCCTCGCGTGTGGGCATAGAAGGTGTTTCCCGTTTTGGAAAAGCGGCCCTGGTTGCCATGGCCTTTGACCAGCGCTTTTACATGGCGCTGATTGGTTCTTCGGGAGAGGGTGGCGCAAAACTGCACCGGCGCAATTTCGGGGAAGCTGTGGAAAGCCTGACCAGCAGCGCCGAATACCATTGGATGGCGGGTAACTTTCTGAAGTATGGAGCCTCAGACGCTACTTTTGGAAGTAAAAACGCAGGCGACCTGCCGGTTGACGCGCACCAGTTAATCGCCTTATGCGCTCCCCGTTTAACATTTATAAGCTATGGGATTCCTGAAAAAGGAGACGCCAAATGGCTTGACCAGCAGGGGAGCTACATGGCCACCGTCGCGGCCGGACCAGTTTTTAACCTATTAGGAGCGAAAGACCTGGGGGTGGGGCATGATTACAAAACAGCTAAAATGCCTGGTGTGAACGTGAGTTTGCTGGATGGCGCCCTTGCCTGGCGACAGCATGACGGAGGCCACACCGATGCACCTAACATAAAGTACTTTATTCAGTGGGCAGATAGCTGGATGAAGCAAAGCAGAACTTCCGGTTCAAAGCGCTAATTGCCCTTCAGGCGTTCACTAAAGTTGAGAAGCACAGCCATCAGTATGGGGAATCATTTTTAGCATAAAAAAACCGCCCCACAAGAGGGAGCGGTTCTGGCTTTATAAGGATGAGTTAATTTTAAGAGACAGGGCAGTCCGTCTGTTCTGCCGCAAGTTTTCCAGTATCGGGGTGGTATTTTGATTTAGTTGTACTAACCAGGTATAAGCGCTGCTTTCACTACTGCGCTGGTATCACCTCATATTGTATCGGTTTAAAGCTGTAGTTGTTCGATTGCTCAGCTGAGCAGGCCGTGAGGGCCACGATTAAATCTATTTTAGCTTCGAATAGCACATAATCACCGGCCTTGCTGGAAGGCGGGTCAACGGAGAGTTTGCCATCCGGGGCGAACTGCACGTTCATAAAAATGTTGAAAGCAGTCGGAACATCATCGGGTTCAATGCCATACTTGGCCAGGTTCGTGTAGAGGTTCTCGAAACAGCTGGGGTGGTACTCCGGGTTCTGGTACATGATCTGAAACGTCTCGGGACTGCAGGGAGCCAGCAGGAAATCGTTGCGCCCGTTTGTGTCCTCCAGAATCTCCATCATTTTATGGCTGCGGTTGCTCCACAGGTGGTGCCCTTTGGTAATCAGAATTGTCTCCTCAAAGTCCAGCGTTTTACCGGATGAAAGCTTCTCGCGCTTATCCCCGGCGTTGAAGAGCACCATGTCACTCACCTGCTCGCCCTGCGGGTCAATCACTTTAAGTCTGTCTCCTTTTTTCAGTTCAAACGCGGCGCCGGTTTGCTTGGCTATCGTTTCTATCATATTTATACTTGCGTAGCTTCTTAATGTGATTTGAGGTTGCCTGCCAGGAAAGGGCATTTCCAGCTTTCGTCTACCTTGCGGCCACTGTACTGCGGCGCTTCCAGCCCCTCGTCAAAATCCTGCAGCATCGGGTTTATACTTCCATCATAGGCCTCATCCCGCTCGCGGATAACCTTCTTCATGTTTTCATAAACCCCTTTCTCACGCAACTGCTCAAATTGCCGGTGCAGGTTAAAGGCCATGGCAGTATAACCCGTTTGCCTGGCTTTTCTGCTGGCGTTAGGGTGCAGGCCCACTACAAAAAAGGCCGTGCCGTTGTAACTGAAGCTGAAGTTGGTGTCTTCCGGGTTGCTGCTCACTTCAGGGTCCCAGGGGTTGGCACTGCTATCACTGTCGTGGAGCCGCTGTAGCTGTGCCCACAGTTTCTTCTCAAAGTCGTCTTCTGATGTTGGCGCCTCCTCCGTGAAGCAGGCAACCATTGTCATGTACTCACTGTCGGCTGCCAGCGTTTCGGCAATGTATTGCTTCAGGTCATAGCCCAGTTTACTTGTCGTTTCGTCTGTTGCCATGCCCTTGTACACGCCTATGCGAATTTGCTTTGAGTTAAGAGCAGCTTTGGCTCCTACACAGGGATACTCGGTATCGCTTATTTTTTCGGAAATACTGTTGAAGAGGTCTTGTAATCGTTCGTCGTCAATCGTCTCCAACTCTTCAGTGGTGAAGTATGTTTTTTGTTTTTGGGTGCTCATAATGCGTTAAAAGTAAATCCGGATGGACCGCTGAATTACCAGAGATGGTACCATTTAGCAAGCCAGTAGTAGCGGCGAAAAGGGCAGGGGCAGGCAAAAAGTAGCTAAAGAAAAAGCTTTTCTCTATTGAGCATAGCCTATCTCGCTGATTTCTGGTGTTGCCTTTTCGGTCAGCTTCTTCTTCCAGTTGTGATTGATTATACTCTAATCAACCTGAAAGGGTGCAATCTTGTTTATAACTGAAGTGAGCTATTCGTATACTGATGGTGCTCCCAACCAGCGCCAAGCTTTTTACCCTACTTCCTACTGCTGCTTTTAAAACAATAGAGCAGGTAACGCCAATGGCAAACTGATTGGGCGTATACTATTTGACTTACTTCTTTCTGCTTTGCAGCGCAACAGGCATTGTTTGGGATGCTGCCCTTTATGATGCCGCAGGGCTGCTGGCGCGGGTGTTTTGCCAGCTGACCCTATGAGCGCTACGCATGTAGTAATTGCCCGTTTTATGACATTAACAGGAGGGGAACAGCGGGAGAAAGAGCAGGAGAGCAAAATGCGAGGAGAGGACAAATATAGCTGAAACAGTGGATAAGATAAGCAAGACTGAAAAGTGGGCGGAGAAGGCTGAAGCTATACTTCTACTAATCTATACATGTGTAAGTATAAACAAGGGAGTAGCCTGCTATGGTTTTTGAGCAATTTGCTTTAGGATTAGGCTTTAGCTCCCTTGTAGCAACGTTTGTTTGACAAGTATAAGCAGAACAACATGAGTGTGTTGCTGGCACTCAGTTAATTAGGCTAACCTTTACTAAGGCGATAACAGCCACTAGCAGGAAGATGGCGTTCAGCACCCAGCTGGCGTAAGCCTTTTTCGATACAGCGTACAGAATCATAAAAAAACAACCAATGATGTTGCCTCCCAGGTACTCTACTGATTGGCTGCTGATAACTCCCAGGCTGTTCATGCTGAAGGCCATGAGGGAGAAGAAGGCACCCACCCATCCAATTCCTTCCCATGCATACTTGCGTAGTAATACCATTGCTTTGCTCTTTTTAGTGTTCAGGCAAAGTAAGTACATGCCAATGCGCCTAAAAATGCTAATATTGGCTTGACTAATGCGAAAACTGAATCAGTATATATGGAGCTACAGCAGATAAGGTACTTTCTGGCGCTGGCAGAGGAGCTGCACTTTTGGAATACGGCTGAGCGCATGTACATTACGCAGTCGGCGCTCAGCAGGCAGATTAAGGCGCTGGAGGACGAGCTTGGCATCCAGTTGTTCGAGCGAAGCAAGCGGAGCGTGAAGTTGACAGAGGCTGGCGTATTTCTGAGAGGCCAGTGGCTGCCCCTGCTCGATGAGATAAACCGCATCCACCTGCAGGCAAAGAAGATCCACGATGGCGCCTTTGGCTCAATCAGAATAGGCTACCCAGGCTCCATTGCCTACAGCTTTATGCCCGAACTTATTACAGGCATTGCCCGCACGCTGCCAGAACTAAAGGTAGAGTTGGTGGAGCCAACCGATATCAGCTTTGAGCAGCTGTTACTCAACTACCAGATGGACCTTGCCTTCCGGCGCGATCCGGCTGTAAATCCTTCGCTGCAGTCAACGTGTCTGTATTCTGAGCCTTTTGCACTTGCCGTACCTTCAAACCACTACTTAAACGAGCAGAATTTCACAGGAATGCAGGATCTGAAGGATGAAAAATTTATTTTATCGAACCTGGCACAAACTACCTTTTATACGGCAAGCCTTCGGCAGATTTTCGAGGACCACAACTTTACACCCAACGTCCATATCGAAACTGACTTTGGTGGCATGGTGCTGGGCCTGGTTTCGAAAGGACTTGGTATTTCTATACTTCCGTTTTCCTACTCATTCAGCGCGCTGCCAAATGTGCGTTTTATTACGCTGCCTTACAACGTGAACCTTTACGTAACCTGGCGCAGGGACGATAAAAGCCCTGTTCTTAGGAATGTGCTTCAACAGGTGCAGGATACGGCGGTGAGGTACACCCAACACAGCATCTGACAAATCGCGCCTCCAGCTGCTGTGCTTTATCCGGAGAAGGTAGAGTGTCAGTCGGTTCTAGCACCCGACGGTTGTGGTGCCGCTGTAGGTTTTCTGAAAGACGCTGCGTTATACTTGAACCGCTTTGAATAGTATAGCAAGCAGTAGGACTATTTTTTTGAGCTTTAGCCTTATGGCAGAGATAGCTGTTAATTTTTACATTTCCTTTTCGAGAGCAAATCAGTTCCATTCGCATTGCTGCTGCTACTATTCGCCCATTTAAAAAGTATACTGACCCAAATAGGGGGTTGTATTTTTGATATAGGATAACTCATAATCTGCTGGAATAGTATATAGGATTCATATATATAATTGGACTACGTGGTCTGCGGACCTAGAATCCTCTCCTAAACTATTTTACAGAACCTATGAAAAAATTTTACTTCTTCCCGTTTGTATTCAATAATCAATGTTTAAACCCTTATTGCCTATTGGGTTTATTCCTGTTTATGTTACTTTTCAGCTTTCAAGGCTATGCTCAGCAAACCCAAACCGCTTCTTGCCAGGTGATAGACTTTGAGGAGGAGAGACCCGGTTTCATCACCGCTACAGCTACTTCAAAAGGGACAGTTGCTATTCATGCACGAAAGCGAAATGTAGATGGCACCTATGCTCCGGAAAACCATGCCTCCGTCTTCAATACCCAGTCACCCACGGGCGACGACGCGGATTTGTACACAGCTGACTGGGGAAATGCGCTGGTCATCAACCAGGATCTGAAAGACGAGCCTAACGATAACCCATGGGGCGGCGAAATAACCCTCGATTTTTCGGCTTTCGGGCCGGTAGTGGTTTATTCTATGAAAGCACTTGATTTTGATGTGTACGAAGACAACTCATGGGTTTACCTGTATGATGGCGAAGGAAAAGAACTGTGGAAAGCGCGGATTCATAACACGGGCAACAACGGAAAGCAGGAAGTATTCCTGAATAACACCCGTAATGTGATGAGGATGAAAGTTGTGTTCGACGGGCGTAATTCAGCAGGCATGCTGGCAGGCTCCGGGGCCATCGACAACATCAGGTTCTGTGTGGAGGATGAAAACTACATCGATGCAAACGCAGGATCAGATATGTTCCTTTATTGCGCTTCTAATGGGGAAACAAAACTTTATGGTGCTTCCAATAGAGAAGGAGCTATCTTCAGTTGGTCAGGCCCGAATGGCTTTACTTCCACCATTGCCACGCCTACAGTAACTGAAGCCGGAACGTATACTTTAACAGTAACTGATCCGGTATCGGGTGCAACAGCGTCTGACCAGACAGTTGTTAGCATCAGCGACAAGGCATTTATATCCCCTTCGGAACCGGTTCTAACCTGTAAAAGCAGCCAAACAGAACTTCGGACTGTTTCTGACATGGCTGCCAACTTCGAATGGACAGGACCTGACGGATTCAAACAGTTAGACGAAAATGCAAGGTACTCAGCTATCCATGTAAGTGTGCCGGGTACTTATGCATTAACTGTCACCAGTCTTGAGACAGGGTGCCAGGCATTCGCTTCTACAGTGGTAAAAGCGAACTACACGACCTTGACAGCCGATGCAGGGATGGATCGGAAAGTTTCATGCGACAACAGTATCGTGACGCTAAAAGGAACGGCAAGCGGCGGTACCAAAGTGGAGTGGTGGTCAATGGCGGGTGGAAGACTACTTTCCAATTCAGCGTCTGTCGATGTAAATGAGCCAGGAGCTTATGTGTTTAAAGTGACGGATGAGGCGACAGGTTGCGCGGCCACCGATACCGTAACCGTGAGCGGCAGCCGCGCCCCGGATTTCGAGTTTATGGTTGGACAGGATAACGGAAGCCGAAAGTGGATTACCTGTAATAACCCGGAAGTGCGCGTATACACAATGGACCCACTGACAAGGGACCTGCTGGAAGGAGTTACCTATGCCTGGACGGGCCCTGAAGGGTTTACCTCTGACAAGGCTGTTATCTATGCTTCCGTAGTGGGGGAATACAAAGTGACAGTAACGGATATCATGACCGGTTGCCAGGTGACGAAATCTGTCGCGATTGGAGATTTTTACATAGATGCCACCGTGAGCGCCGGACCGGATCAGGTGCTGACATGCGAAAAAAGAACGGTGACCCTGGTAGGTTCGGTTGTTGGCACAGTTCCGTTTATCCATTGGTATACACTAGCGGGAGAGCACATCAAGTATGGTCCTGAACTCGTAGTGGATCAGCCAGGGACATACGTAATGTGGGTTCCAGAAACTGAAACAGGCTGTGTTTTCAGAGACACGGTAGAAGTTACCATGGACATGGCAGCACCGAACATCACGGCTCAGGGCGGTATGCTAAGCAGCGCTACAGGTACCGTGCAACTGATGGGGGCATCCACTACAGAAGGAGTAAACTACAGCTGGGCAGGATCGGATGGCTATACTTCCACAGAGCAGAACCCAATAGTGGATACAGCAGGCGATTACACTTTAACGGTAACTTCCATGACAAATGGCTGTACTGCCAGCACCACCGTAACCGTAGAGGAGCAGGCGGTAGCCAGCACCGAGAGCATCAGCCAGGTGCAGTCTTACCCGAACCCGGTTCTGGACAAAGCCAGCATAGCGTTCAGGCTCAGTAATTCAGAAGCCTATGTGGTTAACCTCTACGACCTGAAGGGCAATCTGGTGCAACAACTAGGCGCAGGCAACGCAAAAGCCGGTAAGCTGGTACGGGTAGAGTTTGATGGGCGTGGCCTGCACAATGGCGTGTATGTGGCGCGCATCCAAAGCCCATCTGGTGCTAAAACCGTTAAACTGATTCTGAAGAAATAAGCGTTAAGTATAAAATCAGAGGCGCTACCCGGTTAAAAAGCCTGGTAGCGCCTTTTGTTTAGAAGCATACTTTTGCTGATCATGGAAAGCTATCACACGCTGTAGCTAACCATAGCTTATAGGACTTAAAGAAAAAGCCGCTCCACCTGAAAGGAGCGGCTTTTTTGCTGTAGACCTGTAGAAGTAAAAACTTTAAAATCTGAAGAATGAAGTACAGCTGCTCTTTTCGTTTTCCAGAAAACAGTATCAGGTCCAGTACAAAACAGGGGCTGCAGGAAAACGGCGCTTCAACTCGGCGTAGAAAAAGCTGCGCAGCTGGTGCATGGTAGCCGGAGAGTAAACGTATTTCTTGCCGCCAAACTTGTTATACTTCAGCGAACGGTTCGCTTCATCAAAATCTATCTGGGTGTTTGGATACCACTCCTGCAGGATCGCCTTAGAGCCAGGCGTAAAGCGGTGGCTGATCAGCTCAAATGTTATTTCACACGGGAAGTCAAGGGTCTGCTCAAGCCTGTCCAGCAATTGCGTATACTGCGCTTCCCAATCTGGAACGGGCATGATAGGGGCAATAACCAATCCCACGTTGTATCCTCCTCCGCCGTCTGCTTTAGGCAACGCCAATTTGCGGATAGCTGCCAGTCGTGCTTCCATCGGAGCGGTGCCACCCTCAATACGCCTGGAGATAAACTCAGTGTTCAGGCTAATCCGAGGCTGGGTGTTGCCATGGTGCCGGAGGTCAAGCAGGCCATCCACCTGGTCGAACTTTGACACCCAACGCAGGTGCATCCCTTCCTGTTCTCCAAAGAAGCGGATCGTCTCGGCCAGGCTGCCAGTCAGGTGCTCTATGCCCAAGGGGTCGGTATAACAGCTTGCTTCAAACGTGGTCAGTCCACCAGGTTTTTTATACTTCACCAGATTTTGAAGTATGGCAGGAAGGTTCGCAAAGGCACGGACAACAGGCGGGCCTTGCAAGCTTCCGGCCAGGTAGCAGTACTGGCAATGGGCAGGGCAGCCTTCAGCCAGGTGAAACTGCCAGTCAGCCGACGGGGGAATAGGCTGCAGCTTCAGGGCACCCGGTGGCGCTGTGACGATGGCCAGGGTACTTTTCGCTTTGCGGTATGTTTCCCGCTCGTCCTCTCCGCGCAAGCCCGTGATGCGGTTGCTCTTCTGTTCCTGCACCGGCAAGCCCAACGCCCGCACGCGCTCATACATCTGCTGGCCCCAGGGTTCCTCCAACGCAGCGGGCGTGAACAGGACCTGTTTAGGCATCCACAGTTTTGATTGAGGCTTAGTTGTGATCGTGCTCGACTCTTCTTTCAAGGCTATTTGCATGGGTTACGTGTGCTGTTTTTTAAATAAGGTTACTCACTTGCACACACTTGCTTTAAAGTACAGCAGGTGCTATAAAGTAAACACAATACCGGGCTTTAGAATTCAGAACGTAGCTTTTAATATAGTTAATAACGTATTGACTATCAATGTTTTGGTTATTTGTTTGC
The DNA here is from genome assembly GCF_001611675.1 of Pontibacter akesuensis. Lineage (NCBI taxonomy): Bacteria > Pseudomonadati > Bacteroidota > Cytophagia > Cytophagales > Hymenobacteraceae > Pontibacter > Pontibacter akesuensis. The sequence continues at coordinate 3,866,625 of NZ_CP014766.1, forward strand.
ATGAACCATGCAGGTGCTAAAACTGTTGTAAAAGGGTATGCAACAATTCAATCCCTCCACCATCTTTTACACCCCGGATGCCTTAAATGAGCGCGGGAAAAATGTTTTACTGGCTTACCCTGCTGCGGACTACAAAGAGATCGTGCAGCACAACAGGCTTCCAGCGCTCGAAGGCAATCACTTTCAGGTAAAATCAGATGTGCTGGTGCTCGGACGCTTGAAGACGCTGGTGTGCAGGGAGAGTGGCCGAAGCTCTGATTTTATAGCGCCTAGCCTTGCCAACGGCTGCATGGGGGCCTGCGCTTACTGCTATGTGGACCGGAACAAGGCAGTGAATCCCATTACCCTTTTCACTAACACAGAGGAAATACTGCTAGCCGTGGATAAGCATGTGCAAAAGCAGGCATGGCCAAAAGTGCCTAACCAGACGCATGCACAGTACTATACCTACGACATTGGCTGCAATTCTGACGTTTCGGTGGATGCTGCCCTTTCAGACGGTGTGCAGACGGCAGTTGATTTCTTCAGGGAGCATCCGAAGGCTTTTGCCACCTTCGCAACCAAATTCGTGAACCAGGAGATGCTTTCCTATGATCCGCAGGGTAAAACGCGTGTTCGCTTTAGTCTCTTACCACAGCAGGTAAGCAAGCTGGTGGACGTGCGCACAGACAGTTTAGCGAAGCGATTGGCGGCCATCAACGATTTTTATCACGCGGGCTATGAGGTACACGTTAATTTTTCACCAGTAATCGTGTATGAAGGCTGGCTGGAAGATTACAGAGAATTATTTGAGCAGCTAAACCAGGCGGTGCACCCGAAGCTAAAAGAGCAGATGAGTTGTGAAGTGATCTTTCTGACGCACAACCAGTGGCAGCATGAGTTAAACCTTTCTATCAACCCGAAAGCGGAGGAATTGATTTGGACGCCAGCCATTCAGGAGACAAAGCAAAGCCAGTTCGGCGGCATCAACGTAAGGTACCAGCATCAGCTAAAGGCGCAGTGGATTAGCCAGTTTAGAGCCCTACAGCAGGAAGTAGTGCCATGGTGCGCCATCCGCTACATTTTCTGAAGCAAAGGGTAAGCAGTAGCGCACGAAGCGTTTAACTGCAGGAAATGTGTCGCAAAGAAGCCCCAGGGATGGAATATAGAACCTTATCCCCGAACATCTGGCTGTTCCAGAAGAATACAGTTTATAGTGAAGAAAAATTAATTTGATAAAGCCATCCTTAGCTGTGCTCGTCCATGTAGGGCTGCCAGTTAACAATCAATACCTTTTCTTCAGGCAAAAGCAGGTAACCATAGTCATAGCACAGGTGGTACGTATTTCCTTTCCGGGTGCGGTAAACCTGAGTGAGGTAGCGAAAGTCGAAGCCTGCCAACTCCAGGTACTGGCGGGGAAGGGTGGTCTTGCCCTGCGGGCTGAGCCGCTTTAAAATGCTGCGGTTTCTGCGCAGCGCTGTATTGATTTGGAGAATCCTGCGTTCGTGCTGGTTCCGCTGCTTGATCACGTTGTTTGCAAGGTGGCGGCAGGGATCGGAGCAGTAGCGCTTGTCGCTTCTGCCCACGATGGCGGTACCGCACTGGATGCATGTTCTGGAATGGCTCATAACTTACCCGCGTTTTTACCCGCTTATAGCCGTGTATACTCGCGTATTAACACGGCTACGATTTTGAAAGGTTTTACCTTAGGCGCAGTAACTACCCCATTAGCCATGACTTACCCTTCTCAATTGCCTGTCCTGTACCTCAATTTGCTCGAGCATGCAGGCAAGGCCTTTATCCGCGTCTGGCACAAGCCCAGCCCTTTTATCTCCAGGAGCCTGAAAGAAGCCAGCTGGATCCGCTACAGCAAGACCTACAGGTGCTTTGTCATGCACCACACCGCTCAGGCTATCGAGATGACGCACCAGCACTTCCAGGGGCTGGCCAGAGTGGACACACGCTACCTGTACAGGCCCAGGCGCCTGCGGCCTGCAGAGGGGGCCGTGATTCTGCAGCATGTGATCGCCACTATTGCAGAACCAATGGAGAAAGTGCCTGTAAGGCCCGTGGTGCGGCTGCAACCTTTGGAATTCCAGGGCAAGCTGTATGTGCAGCTAAGCTACCAGTACCACAAGGACATCTATACCTGTTTGAAGCAAAGCAGGGTAGCTAACTGGCTTTCCCAGATGCAGTGCTTTGTGGTTACTGCAGACAGTAACAGCCTGCACGCGCTCTTAATGGAACTGGAACCCGTAGCCCAGTTGTGGCTGGCACAGACGATGCGGATAAAGGATATAGCTTTGCAGGCCAGGCTCTGGGAGCAAAACTACCGGAAAGGGGGCGGGTATGTGCCTTGCCCGATACCCTTTCTGGAAAAGCTGTTTCTTCTGAATTACAGCCTCAGCACCATCCGCACCTACCACAGCCTTTTGCTGCGCTTTCTGAATGCTTACAAGGATAAGGGGCTGGAGCACATTAATATTTTCTCGGAAGAGGAGATCAACCATTACCATCGCAGCATGGTGCAGGCGGGTACTTATTCTGTCTCGTTTGTGAACCAGAGCATAAACGCGATCAAATTCTATTACCAGCGCGTATTGATGCGCCATGAGGTGCAGCTAAACCAGGTGGAGCGCCCTGAGAAGCCGGAACGCTTGCCGCAGGTGCTAAGTAAGCAGGACGTGTTGAAAATACTCTCCGTGACTGAGAACCTGAAGCACCGCTGCATGCTGCAGCTGCTGTATGCCGGCGGCCTAAGGATCGGGGAGGTGATCAACCTGAGGCTAACGGACGTGCAATCAGAGCGGAACCTGCTCCTCATCCGCGGGGGCAAGGGCAAGAAGGACCGCACCACCTTGCTTGCCCAGAAGCTACTGGAAAGTCTTCGTGTCTATTACAGGGCTTATAAACCCAAAGTATGGCTCTTCGAGGGGCAGACGGGCGGCCAGTACACGGTGGAGAGCATCCGCAATGTGTTCAGGGCAAGTAAGGAGAAGGCCGGGATCAAAGCACCGGCAACGCCGCACACGCTTCGCCATTCGTTTGCCACCCACCTGCTGGAGCAGGGAACAGATTTGCGCTACATCCAGGTGCTGCTGGGGCACCGGAGCAGCAAAACAACCGAGATCTACACCCACATCACCACCCATGCCTTGGATAAAATCGTCAGCCCGTTGGATAACCTCTAGCAATCCGCTACATTAGCTTAAACATATACATCAATGCATACACCAGTCGCCTATACCGGATTCAGCCAGCAAAAAAGCGCCAAAGCAGTATGCAGAAGCTACGTACATAGTGCAGATAAGCGTATGTTATCGTATGTCCAGTAGTTGGGCAACACATTAAGTACAGAAAATAAATAGATGCGTAACCATTCTGCAACGTTCAGAAGTCATAGAAGGTGCTGTTAATGAGCATTTAAGTTAATGAGGAAAGAAAGGAGCTACAGAAGATACATTCCTATAATATTTATTGCAGCAGGGGGCGTCTTCTTGCTTAGTAAGATATATGAGAAGGACAAAAGGGTTGAATACTACTCGTCAGGAAGTATAAAACAGGAGTACTATGTCAATAGTAAGGAGGAGGCAGATGGTAGGCTGACAGAGTACTTCGAAGATGGGAGCATTTCATCCCTTGTTGATTTCAAGGATGGAAAGCAACACGGATGGTCACAGTTCTTCCGCAAGAATGGATCAATGCGCAAGAAAACCTATTTCGAAAATGGAGTCCAGCAGGACACGCTTCTGACTTTCTATAGTGACGGTGACGTGGAATCAGCTTTCTCCATCAAAGATGGGAGCAAGCACGGCAGCTATGCCTATTACTTCGGGAACGGGAAGAAAAAAGAAGAGGGTTCTTACTTAAATGACCAGTTGGAGGGAGAGGTTATCTCCTACAGCAACAGGGGGCAAGTAGCGGCAAGGGGATTCTATGACTCAGGCGCTCGATACGCATTGATAAGGTACACCAACGGACAGCAAGAGTATATCAGTTTCCCAGCAGGCTTCGAAATAACCATTCCTTTAAGCTTTAAGCTTGACTCAATTAGCTCTAGTACCTTTGCTTCATTCAAGAACAAGAAGGAAGGTATAAGTTTGATGGTAGGGGCAAATGTAAGTTCGCAGCCGCTGCATGATGAAGTGAAAAAGCAGGTAAAAGAGTCAACAGCAGCAAACAATCTAAAAGAAGTTACCACGGAAGAAATGGTGATCGATGGCGTGAAGGCACAGTCTGTTGTGCTGTTAGACAATGCTTCAAATGAGTACCTGAACCTGTTCTTTTTTAAAGTAAATGACGCTTTAATCAACGTCTACTTCTTTGTGCCAGCCTCTAAAATGGCAGAGCATAAAAGTAGCATACAGGAGATCATAAATAGTATTTCAGTAGAGGCAACATAATAGCGCATTCTAACTTAAGAACTTAAAAAATGCAATGCCCAACCACGTGTATACTTCATGCTTCGGCTACGCCTTGCACATCGTCTACACCAGTACGTTATGTAGCACTTCAATCATAAAAGATTAATGAAAGTAGCATATCTTATTCTAATCATTATTGCTATTTGTGGCTGCAAAACAATAGAAGGAAGTGGAGTAGTTGGAAAGGAAAGAACTTATGCTAATCAAGGCGAATTTGAGAGTCACTTAGCTGAGCAATATTTCAGTCAGGACTATGAGACTACGAAGTACCAGAAGTTCAAGGGAAACATTCTAAAAGATTCTCTTAGCGAATACAACATCGTCTACTTCGATAGTTTAAGAGTCATATTAGATATTGAAGACACAGTATACCGACGTGTTTTTACAGAAGGTATACTAAGTCCTAAAAATTTATATTACAGTCAATCAATGCAAATATGTTGCTATAAACTGATTAATCTAAATGAGAATGGCACCCGCAGACGGTTTAGATTTTGGGTATTTGAAGAAGGAATGGGTAACCCGTTGGAATATTATATCGAGCTTACAAACAGTGAAGCAACAGGTCAAATTCCTTTGTCGGAGTTTTTGAACAAAGCAGAAGTAACTCACATATCGGAACCAAGAGTAATTATATAAAGAAAAGCACTACATAACCCAGCACATAAGTCAAGCTTTGGCTACGCCTCGCTCACCTTATGTACAACCCGTTGGCGGTAACAAGAAATCATGTATACTTTTAGAAGATAAAAATTGTATAAAAAATTATTAAAACACAAAGGCAGGTTCATTACCCTCTGCTTTTGTACATCCGTTTTTACATCCTGCTCCAATCTTGATACAGAGTACTATGAGAACGGGTCACTAAAAACAGTGTCTGAAACTTACATGGGGCAAAGACATGGAGGAACAAGTGTCTATTATGAAAACGGTAATATGAAGACTTATGCAATGTATAAGCAGGGGTTACCACATGGTGACACTATAGCTTATTACCTAAATGGGAGGAAGGAATTTGAAGGGAAGTATGTCGAAGGCATGGCAGATAGTACATCTACATATTACACTGAAGACGGAAAGATACGCACCATCATGAATCACAAAGATGGAGTAATGCATGGACCATTTGTGAGATACTTTCCCAGAACAGATGTGGTGTTTATGGAAGGGCAGTATATGAATGGAAAAGTAGTTGATACCCTCGAGATATACCATGATAATGGCATCAAGGTCAGAGAGTGCTATTTCAACAGGAATGGAGAGAATATAGGCTGTAAAGATTTCTAAAACTGCTTCCGCAAACACCAGCTATAGTGCATAAACGCACCATAGCCCAACCGTTAGCCGTAAATTATAAACATGAATCAGCTTTTTGCCTTTGTACTACTTATAGCTTCTGTTGTCCATTTTCGGACTTCAGAAACAACGAGTGAACTACTGATTGACCCAGAATACAAAGGGAATATTACCATATATGACCAACCAAGTGGAAAGGTAATTGCAGCGGTTAAGCAGAACTTTGATGAAGAGGATTTTCTGTTTCTAACCGCCACAAAGCAAACCACCGACTTCTTTTACGGCACGTTAGAATACTCGATTTCTGGAAAACAGGGAAAGGGCTGGATTAAGAAAGGCAAGTTTATCGGTATCTATGCAAGAAACTATGACGCAGGAAAGACATTGAGCCTTTATGCAGAACCAAGAAAATCCTCAAAGACAACCTTTACGATACAGAATTACGACAACAGATTGTATCAGGTAACTTCCATCAATAAAGGCTGGGTATATGTTAAAGTTGAGCACCAGGGTAAAATAAAGCAAGGCTGGCTTGCTCCAGACATGCAATGTGCAAATGCATATTCAACCTGTAATTAAAAAGAAAATCTACGGCTAACAAGGTATAAACGTCACCTCGGCCGACGGCCATCGCCGTCGTTTATACTAGACGTTGGATGTAAGTAAAACTATAAATGAAACCTATCCTTTACATATTGTTCTTGCTTGTAATTCCATCAACAGTAAATGGACAGGTCTTCTATGAACAAATAGCCTTTGATTATTTCAAGGAAGTAATTTCAGATTCAGTTTACGGTAATAAAACTCTGTTTAAAGTAGAACCTGAAATAGTTGAATACAGCCCAATTTACCGACCAGTCTGCCATCAGAATGACGTCTTCAGACAAGACTGGAAGGACTTGTTTTCTAAAGATTCATCAGGAATCAAAACTATAGAAAGTATAAATAAGCATTATAAACCGCTTTATTCCTCTGTTGATAACAATAAGTTTCCTAAACCTAATTTTAAGACGATGACAGGCATATGGAAGCAAGCAAGAAAAGTGAATGTGTCAGAACCAGTAATATTAAAAGAAGAAGACTATATTGTTACTGTCATGGTTCATAAACCACATGGGCTTGACAATTACTTTATTGAAGTCAGCAAAGATGGTGAAGTCACTAAATGGTGTAAAGGCGGAGTTGTTTATTGAAAAAAAGAAAAAAATACCTCCATCCAACAAAGTGCATAATTTAGGTGCGGCTACGCCTTCCCACATTATAGCACAAGCACGTTAGGTGGTATATGAATTATGAAATGAATAAAAGCTTGTCTCTCTTATTTTTAATTGTCATTAGCATGGCCATTGCTTCCTGCCAAGTTCAAAAACCATATGGGGAGATTTTAGCATATGACTATGATGTATACCAACACGAACTACAACTAAAGTATCACACTAAGGGACGCGGGAACATACATACTTATAGCCTAGCAAAATACGAGTATGACCAATTTAACTGGATTTATACTAACAGGCTTGAAGGAAAAATTGAAGCTGACAGCTTGGTGTTTACTTACAGACATTTAAATTCAAAGTTTCCCCAAAAACAAAGTGCATTGAAAGGCTATATCGAAGTCTTTGGTGATTCCACAATAAGTATAAATTTAGAAATGCCAAGGTATAAAGAAAGTACTATCAGTCATTGGGAGCCTTACGAATTTAATGGGACTTATAAACTTGTTAAAAAGCAAGGAATAAGAACTCTTGTGGAGAAGAATTAAGTAAAAATATATCACCTAACAAAGCACAGGCATTATGCTCGGCAAATGCCTCACCCATTGCCTGTACGAGCCGTTGTAGAGTATTCACATTATGAAAAAAATCTTTCTAATTGTAGTTAGCTTTTTAATTCTATCGGGTTGTCAAACTGACGATTTTTATGGAACAGAGAGATACTTTCTTACAGATAAAGAAACTTACCAGATTGGAGATGAAATAGAACTGACAGCAGTAATTAAGTCTGAAAAAGAAAAGGAGGTAAGGTTTTATGACAACTTCAAAAACCTAGAAATTTCTTTCGCTTTAATGAACGGACCAAACAATGAGCATAATGGTAGTTGGTCACGCTCAACAGGTGATGTTCTTGAAGAATCTGATATTTTAAAGTTTGAAGTAGCAAAGGGAAAGCCATTTGTTAAAAAATACAAGGTGAAGATTGAAAGTTCAGAAAATAAAATACATCTGGTTATACCTGAAATGAATTATAAGGCAAGTTTTCCCGCTTCTGAATTTGACAACACTACTATGGTCAGAATACACGGTTTTTGCATGCCGATTAACCCAGGGATAGGTGACAGCCTTGAAGACTATTTTGAAGTGAAAGACATCAAAATTGAGAATAAGAACACACTACAACAAACCCTATAAGGTAGCTGCGCCACCTCATAGCCAAGCACGTTGAGTTAAATTATAAAGAAGAATTAATTCCCTCTCCTTAAAAAGAAGCCCAATGAAAAGCAGAATTATGTACTTGGAAAATAAGGAAACTGGAGAAGCCCGAATAGGAAGAGTGACATTTTCAAGAACCTTTCAGACCATTTACTATAGAGATAAAACCTTTCACAGAGCAGGTAGCGAAAAAATTCAGGGAAACTTCTTCGATGCTGAAACAAGAGAAGAGTATTGGATATCAGGTTGCAAGAAAAAAGGAAGCGATTACCATTGGTCAAATAAAGTGCCCGTTGCAATAGACGACGATGTGAAAGTAGAATATTGGACTTCAATAAGAGGTGCGGAGGAAAAAATAACTTAACTCAACAACACCTAAACGCCAGCATCGGCCGACGGCCTCCGCCGCCGTTTAGCTTAGTACGTTGGGTAAAATAGGAATTATTAAAAAGTTGAGTGTTGAAGAATATATACATTTTCATTCTAATTATCTGTGTAACCTTAGCTTCTTTTTCTTTTGCCACTACATACTGGCAAAGAGCAATCGTATTTCTTTTTCCTGTTATTTATGCACTATTATATTTATTAAATTCAGTAGTAAAAATCTTAGAGGCGAAATTTACAGAATCTGTTAATGCATTTACTGAATCCGTTGCTGCATTTTTAGTTGCCGTTCTTTGTCTACTAATTATGCTGAAAGTGTCTTATATTTTTTATAATCCACTTCAATCGATTGGTGTGCTTGTGGCAGTTGTATTACTTCTTAGAAAAAGCTCCAACAGAGCCAGACTTGGAAAGACCAGTCATTCTTTAGTAGCGCTTGCTGCACTCAATAGTATATTAATGCTAACTCCCGACAAGTCCCTTCTATCTCTTATTTATCTGGATAACGATTCGATAGCTTGGACTCCCCAATTGAATTGGAATGACTTCAATGTAATAGAGGAAGGTGAGAGGGGTGATGTTCCTGATAGTTCGAACTTTGATGCGTCTGTATTTAGCAACTATATCTACAAAAAAAATAAAATGTTTAATTACCCGCCTGCAATTGCAGTTGTATATATGATAAAATCAAAATCTTATGTAAAAGAAGATGCGATGGACAGTGATATACTACTTGAACATGAACAAGGGCATTTTAACATAACAGAGAAAAATGTAAGAATGGCTACAGATAGTATATCTAAACTGTGGGGAAAAAAAGAAGCAGAGATAGATTCGGTATTTAAATATTTTTCGATGCAAAGGTTCAAAGAAGACAGTATCTATGATGCTCAAACAAACCACTGTTTAGATACCCTTCAACAGGCGAAATGGACAAAAAGGCTTATGCTAAATTAATACTACTTTACCCAACAAAGTTCAGCCCTTATGCTCGGCTTCGCCTCACTCATCGGCTGCACCACCACGTTAGGTGTTATTGGAAATACAAATGAAGAATCCAGAAAAGTTTGTCGATGATATCATTAGCTTATTTAAGTATAATGAATTAATAAAAAATGCTTCAAAAACACCTACTGGTTTTATCCTTGAACAGAAAAATCCTGATTGGATAAGCATACTTTTCCTGTTTATTTTTATTGTGCTTCCAGCTATAGGACTAATGTACTGTGACTTTAGTGTTGAAAGCATCATCTTAAGCCTTGTGTGGATGGTATCTATTGGATATACTCTTTATAAAGCCATCGGAGCAGATAATAGAGTTGAATTTGACTTAACAACAAGGACTGTTGAGATTCAAAATTTGAATGTGCTAACAAAGCACCTCTTCCAGAGAAAAACTATAGACTTTAATGCGATAGAAAGTATTCAAATAAAGAGTGTTAAATATATAAGCTTCGTTACTTCATCTTCAAGACTAATTATAAAAACTAAGAACAATAAAGGTTATGCCTCGAATGAATATACATCGGAGTATGTAGCGAGAAAATTGAAGTTCATTATTGAATCTATAGTTACGAAGAACAGAAAAACAAACTCACCTAACAAGGTGCAGCTTTAACCCTTGCTACGCTGCGGGCTTTGGCTGCACAAGGCGTTGTGTGCAATAGGAAGTACAGAATAAAAAGAAATGTCATTTTATAGCTTCTTTATAACAACCTTTGATAAATGGCACAGGCCATTTATCTTTTTTGCTGTAGCTGCTGGGCTTTGGGCAGTAAGCATGTTTACATCCTCATTTGCACTACAGCTTATTGGCTTGGTGTTGGTTGGTTTAGCCTTCTTTATACTTTTTATTTCTACAATTTATCAATTCATAAAAAAGCGTTGGATAAAAGGAATACTAACGGGAGCAGCATTCTGTGCAGGAGCCTTAAGTTTAGTTATTCTTTCAGCAATATCTTTCTTTGTATCAATGGCAATGCCTGACCCTTTTACTGATGACTTGACAATACCAGAAGGAATTGAATTGAATAAGCCTATAGGCTCTGGTTTCAACAATGCAAGAGCTGATTCTGTAGTGGAAAGAAGCTACCCTGATTTTGTTCTTTATAACTCCTTTCAACCAGGGATTTATGAATATGACCTATGGGTTGAATATATTGAAGATGGAACAGTTTATCTCAAAGCGTTTGAAATAACGAAGAACACGCCATTGTCAACGGGCAGGTTACCAAGGGCAAGCTCAGTGGAAGTTTCAAGTTCAGGAGGAGAATTAAAAAAGTTTATGACAACCAATGACTTCACAATTTATGAAGGGGATTGGGGCAAACCTTATGCAGCAAGGTTCGAAGTATGGCTTAGACCTAAAAATGGTGGACCAGAACGAAAGATAATGGAGAAAAACTATATCATAGAAGGCTGGCAGCACTAAACAAGAACTACAGCACACAACAAAGTTTATACCTTATGCTTCGGCTGACAGCCTCGCACAGGTTATATACGAGCACGTTGTAAGGTATATTAATCATGAAGTAAGTAGATTGAAAGCGAATAAAAGGAAACAGTTTTTGGAGTTATTTCTTGGTGCATTAGGTGCAAGGCAAGTAGTGTGGGGACAAATCACCCATGACTCAATAGCAGGTACAGTAATATATGACCCAAATGACCCCGAAGAAAGGCAAGACTTTATCTGGCATATGGATGAGAAGGAAGCACCTTATGAAGATGTAACTACTCTATTGAAACATATAAAAGAAAATGGCCTCCTGAATGGAGATAAACTTGCAGTTCCAATAGCAGAGATAGAAGTTGCAAACATGGATGAAGGTACAAAGGGGAAAGCTTTTGATAAACTATTCGCTGTATCTGTAAATATGGTAGATGAAGGCGAAGAAACTGATCGCTACTTTATACACGAATAAAAAGAATAACTTCTGGCAACAAGGCATATAAGCCATACTTCGGCTGCGCCTCGTCCGCCTTCTACACAAGACGTTGTATGATATTAAAAGCATGAATAAAACTCTTTCACATTCCTACGTCTACTTTGCTCTTCAAGGAGATGATTTTGACCCTAACGAAGTCACAATCGCACTTGGAATAGAGCCAACAGACTCTTGGAAGAAAGGGGATAAAGGTCGGTATATTCCAAATCAGAAATTTGCTTCTTGGATGTGGTCAACTGGAAAAGGAAAAGAATCAATATTTCTTGAGAAACTTGTGGAAGAAGTTATTGATAAGTTTGGAGACAAGGTTGAAGTCATCAATAAGTTAAAATATGATTACCAGCTGACTTCTGTACTTGAAATTGTAATGTACATCGATGTCAATACAGAAGAGTCAACGCCAGCTTTAGGACATAACTTAAAAACTATAGAATTTCTTTATCAGACGCAGACTGTTACTGATGTAGATATTTATAGATACGATTCAGCAGAAACAGAAGAATAACAACCATACAACAAAGTATAGCAGTACTGCTGCGGCGACGCCTTGCAATCTGCTATACCAGCACGTTAGGAAATAATGAATAATGAAGAAGCTGTACCTCTTCCTTTTGTTTGCCCTCCTAACCCTTCAGGGCCTTGCTGATGAAGGCAGGTACAGGAGAAGCTTTAAAAGCGAGAACTACGCGTATGAACTGCGGATGCTCACCCACAAGTATGGTATGGTGATGTTTCCTAATGGCAAAGAGTATAAAGCCGTTATTGAGACCACTTGGGGCCTGTATGATGTAATCAGCAGCCGCCAACTGTATACTGTCAAGGGAGACTTTAGCTCCAAGACTGTTCATGTCTCAAATGACGGAAAGAATCTGGTTGTGATCGATGATTATAGTGAGGAAATCCCTTCCCCAGAACTTAAGGTTTTGGAGTTCTATGCAGGGGGGAAACTCCTAAACGCTTACATCTTAGGTGAGTTGCTTTGCTCCTGCCGTAACATATCCGAATCCGTTTATCATTTCGATTGGTTTGCTGACTCAGAGCTTACCTACGCTCCTGACCCGAAGTTCAACTATGACATGCAGAAGCTTGCCATCACCACCTTTGAACTGGTGCGCTACCAGTTCGATGTGGAGACAGGTGAAATACTAAAAAAAGAGCTGCACCCAGCTGTAAACAGGAACTCCGCCTTAGTCTATGGGGAAATAAAGTACTTGGGCAGGGAGGACTATGAAATAGATGTCTGCCACAGGGTCTACGGCAGAGTTTCACAAAACGGGAAGATGAGGTTCACCAGTAAAAGGCGAATCGACTGGAACAGTGGGAATTTTCAGACAGTGCTTTTGAACAACGGCCAATACATAGAGACAGGAGCCAATATGCATCGCTGGATATTGAACCAGTGCAGATTCAAATATGGTAGCCAAGCAGAAAGAAATGGAAACAACTGCCTATAACCACACCTATACGGTAGCTGCGCCACCGCAAAGCCAAGTACATTAACAAGCATGCCCTTCTGGGTATCCCGACATAATGTTCTCAGACAATAAAGAAAAGTTTGACAATCCTACCTATAAGCTTCACCACGGCAAACACTCACTGAGATAAAAGAAAGTACCGCAGTCTCAGCTGTATGTACTAATCTTTTTTGCAACATGTACTTCTCGGATCCTGGACATTCATCAGTTTCATCACATCTTTAAGGTATTTAATCACATTAAATTGTTGTTAATCTAATTCATCCCTATTCTTACACCTAAGAACCAATTACTAAGCATTAAGGGAATAAAGTATAATATCAGCGAGGTAAGCTCTTAGAATCAACACAAAATTTGCGACTAGAATTGAGCGGGAATTTCCTGAATATTTGGTCTGCTTTTCATTAAAAATCAATGCTTTAAGTCATGATAAAGAACAATCTAAAAATCGCTATACGGATACTCTGGAAAAACAAACTTTTTTCATTAGTCAATATATTGAGCTTGTCATTGAGTATGGCGGTTGGTGTTATTCTTTTTACAGGCCTGAAAGCCACTCACGATACAGACCATTTTCACCCAAAATTAAATCAAGTCGTACGGATACTCACGCAGGAAACAATTGAGGGAGTACAAACCAAATGGGCAACAGTTCCATTGCCGTTGGCGACTTATATGGAAAGCGTCTCCTTTGTTGAAGAAACGGTAAAAGTACGTTTGGCAGGAAAACATAATTTGCAAACCGACGGAGGTAATATACCTATTGACATTAAATTTTCAGAGCCTTCTTTTTTTGATGTTTTTGGCTTTAAACTGTTGTCAGGTAATGCACAAAGCCTTGCTAATAATCCCAACACACTTTTTTTAACTGAAAAAACAGCAGAAAAGATATTTGGCAACGCCAATGCTTTAGGGCACACGGTTCGATTTGAAAACTTAGGTTCTTATACCGTTGCGGGAATTATCCAGGATCCGCCTTTAGAAACACATCTACCCATTGAGGCAATGCTTTCTATTCATGCTGGTGAAATGCTTGAAAAGAAAGGAGCTTTCAGTAATAGTTCACAAAATTGGGGGGACTTCAAGAGTGCAGCAATTTACGCACGTTTAAAATCAGAAGATGATTTAAAGCAGCTCAATACAACGCTCCAAAACTATACTCGGAAACTGGAGAAGAGCAACCTTCAGTTTTTGGCACAACCCATAGAGGCTATTACCCCTCGAAACGATGACATTAAAAATGACCACAATGCGGGCACCGATTGGACGGGCATAAAAACGCAGCTATTTTTAATCCTGGCCTTAACTCTTTTATCTGCTTTTAACTATATCAGTTTGACATTGGCGCGAGCCTTTTCCCGGGCGCGAGAAGTCGGTATTCGCAAAACGATAGGCGCAACAAGAAGACAAATTATTGGTCAGTTTTTAATGGAATCGACCCTTATTGCCTTGCTTGCTTTGTTGGTTACACTGCCATGTGTTGAAATTTTAACGCACTATATACCCGAAATGGATACGGCGTTTTCCTATGACACAACCTTAATTTTAGGCTTGTTGACCTACGCAGTTATCACAGGCTTAGTCGCTGGGGCACTTCCGTCATGGCTGTTGTCAGCGTTTCAGCCTATTCAGGTTTTGCGTAAAATGAAGAATATAAAGCTGTTCCGGAGTATTGCTGTTTACAAAGCTTTGATTGTAGTACAATTTTCAGTGACCATTATGCTGATGATAGTGGTTGTGATAGTAGCCGATTATGAAATAAAAAATTATGCAATCATCAACTCAACCGTGTCACCTAATGTTTTGACACTAGATTTAAGAGGTGAAAAATATGAAAACCTGCAAAACGAAATAAGCCAGTTAAGCCAGGTAGAGACAACTTTAGCAACTAACTGGTACTTTAAACCGATGAAAAAGGGCAAATCTTCTGTAACATTAAATGATAAAATTTTGGAAATGTATTACGTAAGTATCGACCCAAAAACAATTGAAGCAGAAGGTATCAGCTTAAAATCCGGACATAATTTTCCTGAAAATATGCCCCAAAGTGCTGAGCAATATGTGTTGGTGAATGAAGCTGCCGCAAAATTATTGGAATCTGAATCGGAGACTTTAGTGGGGCAAACGCTATTACTGGATTCAGCCTATGTACAGGTCATTGGCATCATGCCCAATGAGATTATTGGCGAAACAGCTCCTTTACTATATAGGTATTTGCCAAATGAAATAGCCACCTTGACCATAAAAATAAATCCAAATACAGAATTGGAAGCTACCAAAGCTATTCAATCCATATGGGAAAACCATTTTCCTGAAAAAACAGCAAATCTTCAGAATTTAAAAGATGGTTATTTAAGAATTGGAGATAGATTAGGTTCTTTTGGAGGCTTAGCCCTTATCGTTATGATGATAGCTGGTTTGGGCATTTTAGGCATAGCAAGTTACTCCGTAGAAACACGCACAAAAGAACTCGGTATCAGAAAAGTAATGGGCGCAAGCAACAAAGAATTGGTGTGGATAGTTACCAAAAATTTTGGCATGCTTATACTAATTGCCGGACTTATTGGTGTTCCGGCTGGCTTGTTTGGCGGTGATTTAATTAGACAAGATTTAGGCAGCAGGCTTGTTGATTTAAGTTTTACAAATGTAAGTATAGGCTTTGGTTTGGTTGCCATAGTCGGGCTACTGACTGTCCTTTCCCAAACCATTCGAGCGGCGCATATTGAACCTGTAAAAGTTTTAAAGGCAGAGTAAAAAAGGTAAACCATGCATTGGCAGGTTATGACTATGGCGAGACAAATAATTCTATTACGCGACACCATGACGACAATGCAACGACCGACTACAAGTTGCGAGAAGAAGGGCACATGTTGCTAAAAAAATGTTTCTGCAATGGTGCTGTGAGGTGTAAGCTATAATTTTTTTATCTTCCTGTTACGCTTGGTTTCGAGGGACAGGACGCGGCTTCGTAAGCGCACCACTGCAGAAAACACAATCCTTATGGCAAAGTGTATCATAAAGGAGAAATGCATTGTCGGAGAAATTCCAGCACAAGGACTTTGCAGTTTGACAGAAAGGAGGATATGGTAAGTTTCTATAAAAAACAGGCCCATCTTCAAGAGTGAATTCAAAGGAGGTAAAGTAGCCGAAGCGTATGGTATAGGTGCTTATCCAATGGTAGTTCTCATAGACAAGCAGGGCAAAGTTTTATACACGGGTGGAATGGATGAGCAGGCAATAGAAAAGTATATTCATCAAGCTCTAAAGAAATAAAACAGAAGTAAAAGCCATTATCAGAATTAACTTAAACTTACTATAATTATATATGAAAACACTATTTACTCTTTTTGTTGCACTGACATTCAGCCATTTACTACAGGCACAAAGCATAGATGCCACTGCCGCAGTCCGGTACTTCGAACTGACCGACAGCCTTCGCCAGGACAAGCCTTTTAGCGATGCCCTCTGGAAAAGCTTTCTTACCTTGGAAGGCAATGCACAATACATACAGAACCAGGCGTATACAGAAAAGTACCTGAACCGTTTCCGGAAAGACATGGAAGTGGTATACATGCCGCAGCACGACAGCCTGCTACGTGAACGTCTGAAAGACCCTCAGCAAAATTACAATACCTACCTGATACACTATTACAAAGCCAACGAACCTCAGCTTCGGGAGTTTCTGCAAAATATACTGGCCGATGAGGAAGCTTACCTGGCCTCACTTTACAAAGTAACCTATACCATGCTTCCTAAGCGGATGCACCTCACCAAACCGGAAGCCACTTTATACTTTAATGCACTGGGCAACGATGCGGTGGCGAACAGGGGCAACCTGGTGTTAACGCTGTCGGGAACCTACATTTACGACAAATCCAAGTATGGCATCTTGGGCGGCCATGAGTTGCACCACCTGGTGCGCGCCGAGAAAAAGTATACTATTGCCGAAAAAGATAAAAGCCTCTTCCTGATGCTGGGACTGCTGCTGAACGAAGGTGCACCTGACCTGATCGACAAGCGCTTCACCATGTCTGAAGATATGCCCGAAGACATGCGTTGGGGAGCCTACCTGCTGCAACTCGGCGAGAAGCAGATGCCAAAGCTGGACGAGGCGCTACTGGAGATGGCCGCAGGTACTAAAACCTACACAAGCCAGGAAATAAAGCAGCAGGTAGTGGGCATGAGCGGCCATATTCCCGGCTTTTACATGGCCGATATCATAGAGCGTAATGGCCTGAAGAAAAAGCTGATCGCGAACATCGATGATCCTTTCCAATTTGTTTACCTCTACAACAAAGCAGCAAAAAAAGACAAGGCAAAGCCTTTCGTTTTCTCAAAAGAAGCCATGGCTTATCTAAAGCAGGTAGAGGTAGGCGCAAAAACAAAGAACTAGTCCTGCTAACACGGCACAGGTTACAATTTCGCCTACCCCTCATTCACAGCATGGACTAATCCGTTTGCAGCAATATTGACATCAACACTATTTAAATTAAATCGCAGGCCAATGAAAATAATTTTAAATGAACAATTACCTGCCGCAAATGGACATTACAGCACTGCAATAATCTCCAGTAATCTATTGTTTGTTTCTGGCCAACTACCTGTTTCAATAGATGGAACACATCATCATAACGACCCTTTTGAAAAGCAATTTAAAGTAGTATTTGAAAATATAATTCAAATACTGCACGCTTCAGGTACGGCTAAGGAGAAGATAGTTAAAGTGACAGCCTACATTTCCGATGTCAAGTTATGGCCGGAGTTTAATAAACTTTATGCTTCTTTTATGGGAGAACATAAGCCGGTAAGGACTGTGGTACCCGTGCCGGAGTTACATTATGGCTACCAATTGGAAGTAGAAATAATAGCAGAAATTAAGGAATGAAAAATCAATTGGTTGAAGTACAGGAAAGGATAAACCCACACATCCACAGAACACCAGTTCTAACCTCCAACTTGTTAAATGATATAGCAGGCTGTGAGCTGTTCTTTAAATGTGAGAACTTCCAGCGTATGGGTGCATTTAAAATGCGCGGAGCAGTAAATGCCATAATGCAATTAACCGATGAGCAAAAACAGAAAGGTGTGGTGACGCATTCATCAGGAAACTTTGCCCAGGCATTGGCACTTGCCGCTAAAAGCTTAGGAATAGCCGCCTATGTAGTTATGCCTTCCAACGCACCCACCGTAAAAAAGAATGCAGTAAAAGGATATGGAGGCATTGTAGTGGAGTGCCACCCAACAATTGAAGCAAGAGAAGAATCTTCCAATCGTCTGGTAGCAGAAAAAGGTCTGACTTTTCTTCATCCATCCAATGATTTGAATGTGATTTTAGGACAGGGAACTGCAGCCATGGAACTGCTTGAGGATTATCCTGATCTAAACTGTATCTATACTCCTGTAGGAGGAGGGGGGTTGGTTGCAGGAACAATTCTGGCAGCAGAAAATTTTTCGAAGAAAATAAAAGTTATAGGAGCAGAACCCGTTCTTGTAGATGATGCTTTCCGTTCATTGGTTTCTAATAGAATTGAAACGCACGATAATAAATCCACTATTGCAGATGGACTTAGAACGAATTTAGGAGACGTTAATTTTCCAATTATCAAAAAGGGAATCGACCATATTGTGCTTGTAGAGGAAGAAGAGATTATAGAAGCAATGCGTTTGATCTGGGAGAGAATGAAGATTATAATTGAACCCTCAAGTGCTGTTGCGTTCGCTGGATTATTAAAGGAAAAAGGAACATTGAAAAACCAAAAGGTGGGAGTTATACTTTCAGGTGGCAATGTGGATGTTCAAAAATTGCCGTTTTAATACATACAGCTCTTAACTGTTATAGAAATAGAAACAAGTGAGTTGAAAGAACATGAACGGAATCTTGTAAAGCACCTTGTAATCATTATAAAAAAGGAAGGCTCATAAGATAGCACTGATTCTGTTGAAGAATTGAAAGATGGTAGAAGGGTAAGTTTTGCTTTATTAGAAGCGCTAGCCTCAGCATGAATTGAAGTTAGATAGCCATGAGAATAGGGGCAGGTAAGTCCCGAAGATTGTATTAGATGGAAGGGGCTTTGTCCTCTTAGGAAGGACGCCTTATATGGAAACACAGCTTCATAAAACTAGAGCAGAGCGACTTTAGTGTCCGAAGCAAATGAAAAAAGCCTCCGGCGTTAGCTGAAGGCCTTTTTTCTAGACCAAAAGATTCTATTACGATCTTTTCTACAGTGATCGGGGGAATAAAAAGGAGTTTTGGAGCAATAGTCAAAGTTTTATATTTATAACTTCACTACCTCGCCATCCTGTGGGATAATCAGTTTATCTACTCCGATATTCAGACTTTCAGCTTTTTGACGTAGTGAGTCTCTTGTGGTGCGACAATGGTCGAGCGCATTCATATGCACAGCGATAACCTTTGCCTTGCCGCTCTCACCAATTAAAGCCATTGTTTGGTCCTCATCCATCAGGATAGGGGTATTCTCATAGCCTGGGACAACGGCACCCCCGGAATTGACGATGATGTAGTCGGGCTTATACTTTTTGATTGTCTTTTTGATCTCGTCCGTCCAGATAGCATCCCCGACAATGTAGATAGTAGGTTGGTTCTTGGCCTTCAGCACAAACCCTGAGGTCTTACCCATCATCTTCAGTACCTCGCCGGTGCCATGCTGTGCGTCTATTCGGTGAATACGCACATTATTCCATTTCCTACTATAATCCAGGGTTTCTGCGTTGATGAATCCTTCCTTTTTGAAAAATTCACTGTCAGCAGGCTGGTTTATGAGCTGTACAGATTTATCCAGGATCGTGCTGGCGGCCTCGTCAAAGTGATCAGGATGGCTATGGGTCACCATAACCAGATCCAAGCCTTTGGTAATTTCATTTACCGGCATTTTCAGATCGACCGTTGGGTTTCGCTCAATTCCAGCGAAAGACTGAAAGGCTCCCTTAGGAGAAATCATGGGATCAACCAGGATTTTCTGCCCGGCGTAATCTAGAATCAAAGTAGCGTTTCTGACTAGCTGAAGACTTGCCTTTGTGTCTGCTTTGCCTTGTGCAAAAGAAAAGGTAGCAGCTAAAGTTAACGCTACCAGCAAAAATACTCTTTTCATGATTATTCTATTGTTTTAGTTTCCGTGTTTCACCCTTTCCAAGATTTGTGAAGGAATGAACTCGTTGCAAAGGTCGGAATAACGGCATGTTTACCGCCTACCAAAGCCCTATATAATGCTACCATTTTGATAATCGGCAAGAAAGATGGTAGTCGTCTGGCCGGTTTGCGCTTTGAAGAACCGCATCAAATGGTTTGGCTCCGAAAAGTGGAGCTCATGCGCTATCTCGGCTACCGTTAAACCAGAGTGGATCAGGTAGTTTTTAATCTCAAAAAGTAGTCTTTGTTTGAGTAGATGGGTGGCGGTTACGTTAAACTGTGATTGTACTGCTTTGTTCAGCGTGATTCTGCTAATGCCCAGAAGCTCAGTATAATCTAAGATCCGTTGCTTTTCCTTGATATGTAGCTCCAGTAGCCGCTTAAACTGATAAGCATAGTTGTTTTCAGGCTTTTCAAGTGGCAGGTGGTTGTGCTGCGCGTAATCCCTGTTTAGTTTCAACAGCAAATAGTAGAGAAGCGAGCGGATAAGATGTTCGCTGTCTGGTTTAGTTTCTTTAAGTTCGGTGTGAATTTCGGTAAGTATGCTGCAGGCTTTTTGGATATATTCCGCTGTAACGTTTATGTTCAGCGGGTAATCGAGCTGGTAAAAATAGAGCAGCCGGTACGTGAACAGCTTGTCGGCAAAGAAATTATTGAGGAAATCTTCCTGGAAGATAAGAAAAGTAAAATCCAGGTGGTTTGGGTCCAGCTTCCATTCTCGCTTCTGAAAAGGAGAAATAAAGGCAATGGTGTTGTCTTGCAAGTTGGTCTTTTGCTGGTTTAGTATGAGGTAACCTTTCGCTTTTCTGAAAATCAGGATTTCAAAATAGTCAGTATTGTAAGCCTCTGTGTCGGTATAAGCTTCTTTTATTTCATCTCCTGAACCCACCCTTAGCAGGACCTCTACGCCACATTTGGTTTTATCGAATTTTATAGTTCTCAATTTCTGCGCGTACTTTCTTAGCTTTTAATTATTTGGTAATACGACATATGTTAAGGCTGCACTGGGTTGTGGTTTTGTTCCCTTAAGCTGATGCGTTTGCTTCCCATTTCAAATTTCTATATGTTACCCCTCTGCCAAAGCTCGCTCAATCTGATTCTTCATTATTATATATATGTCCGGGTTTAGGGAGGTTTCGTAAAAAGTTATGCGTGAATTTCTGTCTACTAGAATGTTTGTAGGATAAACATTGATGTAAAAACTTGAAAAGAGCTCTGAGTCAGCAGCGATGTGTTGGTAATTAAATTCTCTTTTGCCTAAAAACTTAAGAATATCCTTTTGGTCATTTCTTGCAAATCCAAGAAACACTACGTCTTCACCTTTAAAGTCTTGGACAAGACGGTTTAAATCAGGAATCTCTTCGATACATGGCTTACACTCGGCAAACCATGTATTTATAACTACAACTTTACCTGCAAGGCTGTCCCTTGTATAGGATTTCCCATTAATGTCTGTAACATGAAATTGAGGACTCTTCTGGCCTATCAGAATTTCTCCTTCTTTCTTTTTGATGTTCCAACCAAGTTCCTTTTCATCTAGTGGTATCATCACAACAGCTTTAAGTGCTCTCTTAGCATCAAAGTAAAATTCTTGTTTGAAACGATTACTCTTTATAGCGTTAGTAAGAGAAGCTTGAGTAAGTCTATTTCCTTCTAAATCATAAACTGGTGTTGTATCAGCGTTCCACTTAATTGTTCCAAGTTTTAATAAATCATTGGTTGAGGCTAATTCCAGATTATCCAATTTGGCTTTTAAGCTTTCACTCATACTTTTTTTGCTGCCACAGGAAAAGAGTATAATTGGCAAAAAAACTATGATAAAAAAATATTTAATTCTTTTCATAAGGCCAAATTAGGTTTTACTTGAAGGGATTAATGAATTGGCTACTGAAAATTTTATGTTATAAAATGCACCACAACGGACTTGTACATGCTATGGTGAGGCGTAGCCGAAACTAAAGCATGTGCTTGGTTAGCATAAGTTTTTCTTCAATTTACATACATTTTCCAGTATTCAACTGAAGGGGCAATTTCATGGCAAATCTGCCCCCACTTTTTATAGTCACAATCCAAGTAGCCTTCATCATCCAGTGAGAAAACCTTAGATTCATATCCTATTAAGATTGCGTCAAAGAAGTCATTTAGTGAATTGAAGAGGTAACCTGGCTCTTCACCAAAAGTATTTGTCCAGTATATTCTACCGTAGTTCTCTGTGCCTTCATTTAAGTCTACCCAATAACAGTTCCCAGCTCCATCGTTGAAGAACGGAAAAAGCTTTTCTCCCAGTTGGTAATTAATCTGATACATTTCCTTATACTCTTTCCAGTTCATGTCTCGGTAGTAATTCACAGACCAATCCAAATCCATTAAGTCATGAATTGGGATAATACCTGTTTTCCCTGATGGTGTCTCGCCGTCTAAATGAATTCCGTTGATTGTAAGGTATAGCTCCCTTAGCTCTGGATTAAATTTCATTCCAAGCTTTTCTTCCGTTTCTGTTATCTTAGATTCAGTAGCAGGTGGTTGAACTATGTTGGGCATGTGGTAGCCCATTGCCTTCTGATATTCTATTATTCTAGCTATATCTTCTCTTATCTTTCCCAAAGTATTTTCTGCTATGGCTTGTTCCTTGATTACTGGTTGCTTAGGATTACATGAGATTAGCACCAATAGCAATAACAGTCTTTTCATACTTACAAATTGATGCTAACGGATTAGTACAGGCTGCGAGCGAGGCGTTGCCGAAGTATGGCTTATATGCCTTGTTGGCCAACGATTTTTTTATATTTCTACTTCAACTTCTTTTACTCCGTCTTCTGGCGGCCCAAACCTTAACGTTGCTTTTGCACCTTTCATAAAATCAGCTTCAGTTAGAACTGGTTTTACTGTTTTGAAGAGAATTTCAGCGTTTGGACCATACATATAGAGAAATCCATCGCTGTAGTCCACTGCGATTTCATGACCGTCATATTCTCCTACTCCCTCTTCTCCTATTACTTCTTCAAGCTTATCTTCTAGAGCGTGAAGTGGTTCAAGCTTTTCAATACCATAATCGAATCTGACAATGACAGCATGTTCTGGCTCATTATTTTTTGATTTCTCTTCTTGCTGGGTTTGCGGTTTCCCAAACAGTTTGTCAAAAAATCCCATTCTTATTAATAATTTAAATGATGGCCAACGGACTTGTGTAGACGACTTGCGAGGCTTTCAGCCGAAGCATGAGGTATACACGTGGTTAGCGGTCTGTGCTTTTAGTAAACGTGTATCGTTTTTCGATTTCTTCTATTGCAAGTTTCGCTGATAACTTAACATCTCTTTTTCTACTACTCAAGAGATTTTGGATGTAGGGTATAGCTCTAAGAGTACCAACTTTATTAAGTGCTGCGTTGGCATAAGTTAAATCATCTGGGTCAGTTGAATTATTAAGAACTTCAATCAAGGCATTCTCTGCTTCTTCATCTGATGATTGTTTTAAAGCGGAAATAGCACTGTGTCTGATTAACCACTTCTCGCTTTTCATTGCTTTGATGATAGGCCGCAAATCCGTGCCTTTTGGCTTCTTCAAATCTGCAACTCTGTCAAGTAGTGCAGAAATTACATATTTATCCGTTTCCTTTTCAATCCGCTGTATCAAAAAGTTAATAGCGGTTATATCTCCTGTATTTTTTGCAATGTGTCCTAAGATGAAATAGACTCTATCTCTTTTCTTCTTATTCTTCTCTTTCTCAATAAAATCTATCAATTGAGGAATGTAACTTTCATTTTCCTGTTTTTCAGCTTCTCTAAATGCTTGCCAAGAAATGGTTTTACTACTGTCATAGCCAGCTTCCATATTATGGTCACTGTCATTGCCCATTCTTTCAATCAAATTGAGTAGATATTCTTCCATTTTTCTTCTTTTGCATTCCCGCTAACGTACTCGTACATGAGGTGAGCAAGGCGTCAGCCGAAGCTTTGCTCATGTGCTTTGTTAGGTGATTTAATCTTCTCTAAATATATTTACTGACAATGAAAGCCTATTTTTCCCGATGTCAACTATTTCTCTTCTTGATAGTGGAATACTATATCCATAGGTAAAATGTATAAGCCCAAAAATAGAAATGCCTGCTTCTGGCAGAATCCTAAAATCATTTTGTCCTTGGCTGGTATAATGGATTACTCCAAGCCTTGTAACTGTTAAAATAAATGGGTTGTACTCAATGAATCCTTTGGCACCCACAGCCAACTTTTCTTCAACAAGCCCTACATCTGCACCTATCCCATATCCCAATGCTGGAATGTGAACATTGCCATAGTTTTTACCATAGATAATTCCTAACTGTAAGAAGTGACTGTTGGCATATGAATATCCAGTAGTCAAACCTGTTCTATAATTATCAGGTCCTTGAGCATAACTTACAGATATATGTGCAAGTAAGAAAGCGAGCAAGAAGTAGACCTTTTTTTTCATAATTTCTTATACCACCTAACTACCTGCTAAACGACAACATACGCTTATCTGCACTATGTACGAAGGTGGTTTGTTCCATTCTTGTGGCAGCATTTGTCCTTTTAGCGGCTGTGTTATTTGTTTCCGTTCTCAGATCATTCTTCTTCAATATAAGCATTTTCGCGACACTCCCTGCTTTCTAGACTTCAGTTAAGGCAAGGGTGACCCAAAAGCTCGGGAATAGGGAGTGTGCTATTGGTTAAAGGGTCTTTCTAAGCACCAACACATGCGCCACCTTTCTCTTTTGGAGTAGAAACTGATCTATAAAAGGTTGTTGCAAGGGTAAAAGCACGGCCAGGCAGTGCAATTCCCATAGCCGTATATAAGCGTTTATAAGCGGGTATACACGGCTAAGGGCTTAAATGCAGCTTGTTTGGGTAACTCAATGCAAAGGGAGCATGAGCAGATGTACCTTCCAGCAGGCATTTGCCTCAGTATTCGGTGCAATTACTGTCGGTTGCTCTAGGTTGCCCTGCGTTGCTGGTCAGTTGCATATTCCCGGCACCCGAAGAGCAACCCAGAATCAAACAGGTACCAGACCGCCGCCGCTTTTAGGTGTCCCAAGAAAAGGCCGTTTTAACGATATTTGTGAGGGGTATTTAAAATTTGTGCTTGGTGAGTACCGAACTGCCGTCTCATTAATCAAACCGACGTTTTGATTAATGAGACGAGTTGGTGATATAGTATAGCAGCTTTACTTCTAGAGCATAGCTACAGGCATTGATTAGAGAGGGGAGGCCAAGAGGGTAGGAGCAGGTAGCGCTAGAAAGTAAGATGCATGGTGCCTGTTGAGGGTCAACTCTGCCTACTTATGGGGCGTGTCCGAATAGTGTCCGAAGTACATAGAAAAGGCCTTCAGCTGCTGTTGAAGGCCTTTTCAAGTAGGCCGAAGGGGTGAATTATCGAACCTTTTCCAAAGGGGCTTGGCTATTCTGGTAACTTATCTTCACATAGAATGGTAATGAAAGGACAGATAGATCCTGTTATCTACACGGTCATTTAGACCTTTTTCATCTTAAAAGCAGTTAATATTTTGGCATTTTGTGTGCCGATAATCCATAGATTTTTAATGTGTCTTCAATAGAAGTGAAGCATGTTATCGCTACTCTGTTGCCTACTCAGATTTTAAATTGTCAATTGGGTTGGTATTGGCAGCTTTCCATGTCTGTGACAGTATGGTCGTGAGCCCTAGTACAAGTACAATTCCTAAACTGATGCTTACATCTATAAAACTAACCTGTATGCTATAATGCTGCATATCTGCTAATAGGTGTGAAAAAAGATAATACATGGCCGGAACAGTAATGATACTAGCTATTGCCATCATAATCATGAAATTTTTTGAAAGAAGAAGTACCAGGCTTTCTGTAGATGCTCCCATAATCTTTCTTATGCTTATCTCTTTGTAGCGCTTTCTGGTTGAAAAGGACACCATACCTAATAAACCAAGGCAGGTTACTGTAATGGCCAATAATCCTAAGAAGCCCCACAACCTGATAAGCAAATTATAGAAACTGTAGGCTTGCTTGATTTCTTCAGAGAAAAGCTGCGCGGTAAAATCTCCGTCTCCGCCGATGTTTTTCCAAAGCGTTTCCATCGTTTTTAAGCTACCTGCAACATCATTTGTTTCTAATTTTAAATTGGCATAGCTGAATTTGGTTGGGTCATATTCAAAGTAAAAGGGCTTGATAGCTTCTTTGAGGCCAGCATAGTGAAAGTTCTTCAAGATGCCAGCAACCTGCACTTCTCTTCCATCAGTTAAAGCAAATGATTTGCCTATTGCGGCAAGTGGGTCTTTCGTGCTCAGTTTTTTGGCAAACTCTTCATTTACAACTATAAGGTGCGCATTCTTTAACTTATCGTCGCTGAAACTACTACCTGCCAGCAACTCTAATTTCATATTTTGAATAAAAGCTTCGTCCACTGCCATAGAAGAGGCCTCCAGTGAATCTGCCTGAAATGAGATGTTGATCTTATGTTCTGGAGCTGAGCCTACTCCCAAAATATGTGATGACATAGAGACGCTCTGTACAGAGAGCAGATTGCCATATTCGTGTTTAAATATCTGCTGATTGACATTTTGTAATTCTACATCTAGTACATTTTCTGATTCAAATCCGAAGTCATAGTTTACAGAATAATGCTGCTGTCGTAGCATGATAACAACAGCCATTGTAAAGCCAATAGAAAACATGAATTGAGTGATCAGAACAGCATTTCGGAAGTACGAACGACCACTGGCTTTCACTTCTTTCCCTTTCATGGCATCTATAGGCGGTATGTTTATGAAGTATAGCGCTGGTATGATACCCGTAACAACACCTACAAGCAATGCAAAAACTATGAAGCCGGTAAAAGTAACCCTACTAGGTGATAGATCAATTGGAGGAATTTCTACCATCTGATAAATATAGTCAGTAGGAATAACTTCAAATATCACATACGCTATAAGCAGCGCCACCAGCACCACTATAGTTGATTCTATAATGAATTGGGAAAAGATGTGATGCACTTGTCCCCCCAACACCTTTCTCACGCCTACTTCTTTCATACGCTCCAGCGATTGTGCAATGGATAAGTTGATAAAGTTTGAACAGGCAGGAACCAGCACGATCAAGGTGATAAGGCCGGTTACAAAAAGCAGGAGCTTATCCCATGTAAGCCCCAATGAATCGTACAGTTGAGGGCCTGGTACAATATCGTTTAATTGCTGGAGATGAAAAGAAGCTTTTATTTCCTGGTTGGTATACTGCCTTTTTGCTACTTCATCCAGGTTGTGTTGTATGGTAGGTACCTTAGCGTCTTCAGAAATACGCATATATACATAGGAGCCACTAAAAGAGCTCCAGTCTTTTTCATCCTGCAAAAAAGCGGTGCCTTTATTAGACAATAAGGTGGCAAAAGAAGCAACAGCTTCAAACTGCATATGGGAATTATCGGGGAGGTCTTTTAAGATACCGGTAACCAAAAAATTACCATATCCATCCATTTTGATCATTTCTCCCATAGCGTCTTTGCTACCGAATAGCTTTTCAGCTTCCGTCTCCGTTAAAACGATCGTATTTGGTCTGGAAAGCGCTGTTGTCTTGCTACCTTGTACTAATGGAAAGTTGAAGATCTCAAAGAATCCAGGATCAGCAAAATAACCTGCCAGTTCAATCTTCTTTTCTCGATAGATTGCTTCTCCGTTAAGTGATCGATGAATACGAGCTACTTTCTCTATCCCCGTAAAGCTATTCTCTAACTGTTGCGCAAGTGCCATAGGGGCTGAGGCATACCGGGGATTGTCTTTTTTGTCATTTACCTGTGTGGTTACCCTATAGATGCGTTCGTTATGCGGATGGAAGTTATCGAACCTGAACAGGAAAGCTAACAGGGCTATAAACAGCAAACTCAGGTACATCCCCAGGGCCATACCTACCACGTTCAGTATCGTGAATAGTTTGTTTTTATATAAAATCCGGCAGGCGATTTTGACAAAACTCTTGAGCATATGAGTGGCTGTTAGAATGGTTTATGTTAAGGAAATGGCTTTCGCATTGCCCGTTAAAAGTGAGAATTGAAGGTAAATTCACTGGGGCTGTAACACAAAATAAAGTGACGAAAGCACTAAAGTATGGGACAAATAGAGACTCTGGAAAGCTCTATTTAAAGTAGATGTTCAGTTACCAAACCTTGTAAGATGCTTGCGACTACTTAGCCTGTATAGGTAGGCAAGGAAACCAACAGAAGGGGAAATTTATTGAACCAAAAAAGCCGCTCCATTTGATATGGAGTGGCTTTTTTGCTGTAGTAGACCGAAGGGGTGAAATATCGTGCCTTATCCACAGTGATTTGGGCACCCTGGGTATGTATTTGGAAGTGGGAGAGGAGCGGTAAAATCCTGTTCAACAGTAGAATTAAGTGCCTAACTAATCATCTCTGATGTTATCGGCCACAAATCAGTAAGGCTCCTGTTGAAGAGTAGCCTTACTGGTTACACATCTCTTTTATGTTCAGCAGAGAGTTATTAAGGACATAGTCATTGCTTTAGATTGCTCCCGAATGTGGTCCATTGCCTCTGCTTGTTCCTGCTTGCCTTTGTCCCGGAAATAGAGGGAATAATGAGACGAATTGGGAAAGGGCTTATTAAAGACTTTTCATACCGCAAGCTGCCTTCACAGGAATCGCTTCAAGCCTCCTGCCGCCTCAGGTAAACGGTAAAGGTTGTTCCCTTGCCCAAGACGCTCTGCACAGCAATACTGCCCCCGGCGTTCTCCACTATTCGCTTAACCATGAAAAGGCCGATGCCGGATCCCTCCACATGATCATGGAGGCGCCTGAACATGCCAAACAGCTGCCCCTGTTGCTCGGCACTTATCCCAAGACCGTTATCCTGCCCAGCAAACACGGTGTGAGCACCCTCTTCGCGGCAGCTTACCCGGACCATGGGAGGCCGTTCCGGATGGCGGTACTTGACGGCGTTAGAAATCAGGTTGTAGACGATGCTCCGCAGGTTCTTGCTGGAGAAGGCTATGGTCCCACAGCCGTCCAGGTCTGTCTCTACTTTAGCTCCCGAGGTTCGAATCGGCTGCTCCATATCCAGAAGCACCTCATGCACTACTTTGGCGATATCCACTTGGGAGATTTCACCGGTATGCTCATTCTGCAGCTTGCTTACATCCGTCAGGTGGGTGATTGTTTTCCTAAAGCGGTTTACTGCACCCTGCATCAGGGACAGAATCTGTTGGGTGCTGCTCAAGTTAAGGTTGCCGTTGCCCAGATCGTCGACAAGCAGGTGAAGGAGCCCTTCAATGTTGGCGATGGGAGCCTTTAAGTCGTGGGATGCCGTATAGATGAAATTATCCAGGTCCGCGTTGGAGTGGGCGAGCTGCTGGTTAGCCAAGAGCAGACTACGGTTGGCGGCGGCCAGCTCTGCTGTCACATGCTGCAACTGCTCCTCGAACTGCTTGCGCCGGGTGATATCGCTGCAAGACCCTACGTACCCAACGAAGGTGCCGTTACCGCTGTAACGGGGCACGCCCTCTGCCGAGCACCAGTGGACGGTTCCGTCAGCATGGAGTATCCGGAAATCCGCCTGGTAGTTGGCGCGGTTTCGCGCACTCTGGTGGAGCTCGCTCAAAACCCGCTCCCTGTCCTCCTCCAGAACAAAAAGAGCCCAGCCCTGCCCCAGGTGATCCTCAAACTTTCTGCCCGTCCAGTCAATCCACGTTTGGTTGACATAGGTGACGGCGCCGACTGTGGACGTCATCCACAGCGCCACAGGGGAGGTGTGCGCGAGCCCCTGCAGCAGCACCTCGTTCTGGTCCCCTTTCTGACGTTCCGTTACCTGCTGGGTGACGTTGGTTACCCGGTGGACGATGTAGAGCACATGGCCTTCCTGGTCGAGCACCGGCGTGTTCAGGGGCAGCCAGTAGCGTGTCTCAAACCCGCCTCCCAGTTCATTGGGACGGGGCACGTCATAGTGCTGCACGGGCATTTCATGCGGCCGGCCGGTGGAGAGCACCTGCTGCAGAGAGGAGTTTAGGTTGGCTACGGCATTGGCGTCCGGCACATCAGGGTTATCGGGGAAAGCCTGGAATACATGCTTCCCCACGATATTGCCTCTTGTCGTCAGAGTTGCCTCCAGGTAAGCGTCACTCACTGCCAGTATGAACAGCTTAGTGGACAGGATCAGGTACAGTTCAGGCAAGGCCTCAAATACCTTCTGGAAGGGGAACGCTTCCCCACCCGGGGACGCCGAAAAAGTGTGTGCCATCAAGGACCAAGTTAATAAATTTCCCAAAAGAAATGAAGAACATCCGAGTTTTGGATCGCTTCTGCCATATCCTCACCTTTGCATAATGATTTGAGATACCGCCATATTTTTCCTCACAAGGAGTCTGCCAATTTATGCCTTGCTTGCTATTCGGTTTTTCATTGATGGGACTCTCTCTGAATAAATGCTCTTTGCATACTGTCTCCGGAAACGCTGGAACTTTGAAGCGGAAAACAAAAGCTTTAAAAACTTTCCTTATCGGTGCCCTGCGTTGCTCAAGGTTGCTCTTGTCCCAGCAGGAGCTGTCTCAGACTATAAGCGGCTGTAGCATGCTTGCTGCCGCCTGAAGAGCCAGCCAAATTATAACAGGGTCGAAACCACCGCCACCGCTTTTCCTTGTATCATGAAACGGCCGTTTTAGCGATACTTGTAAGCGGTATACAAAATTTATGTTTAGTGCGTCCCGAATTGCCGTCTCACAAATCAATATTTTGATTTTGAGATGAGTTGGTGATACAGTAGAGCAGCTTATCTTCTAACACCTATCTCCAGGCATCAGAAGGAGGGAAGAGGTAAAGAAAGTAGGAGCAGGTCGTGCTAGAAGATGAAAGGAAGAATAAAGATGCGTAAGCTCCAGTTGAGGGTCAAGTCAGCCAACTTATGGGGAGCGTACGATAATCATGCGCAGCTTTAGCGTCCGAATAGTGTCCGAAGCTAAAGAAAAAAGGCCCTCAGCTGCTGCTGAGGGCCTTTCGTGTAGACCGTAGGAATGAATTATCGAACCTTTTCCACAGGGATTTGATGGCCGTAAGTATGTATATTGAGGTGGGAGAGGAGGGGTAAATCTCTTTCCATCAGCAGCATTGTGTGCTTGTTCATCATAATAAATGTTATCATCCACAAAAAACTATGGCTCCTTACCAACATGAGTATTAATTGTTATAGTCTGCTTTTACATTCACCATGTCGGTTAAATAGCAGCCTCTCTCAGAAGGGTGTCGCGCCTTTAGTTAGCTTTAAATACTTTTCCGCCTTTTATTACAGTCTTTTCAGAGAGGAAATTTTTGTAGTTATCAAATGGGCTTTGTTCAAAAATGAGTAAATCCGCTTTTTTACCTGTTTCTATTGATCCGTATTTGCTCTCTATTTTCATTGCTTCTGCACCGTTCCATGTCGCAATCTGTAAAATGTCTTCAACTGGAATACCAGCTTCAGAAAGCAACAACAGTTCGGAAAGGAGCGCTTCCCCTCCTCTTCTACTATCCGTTCCAATCCTTATTTTAATTCCTTTATCAAAAGCTTGCTTCAACGTTCTCATCAAAACACCGAAGGCTTTTTTTAGCTTCAGTTTATGTTTTTCTGAATAGTTTGGCAAACTGAGATTCTGTTGACTATCCTTCCCGAATGAGGTGAAAAAGTATGTTTCTTCAGCTACTGCCCCCATTTGATGAATGGTAGTGCTTAGCGTTGCATTGTTCTTAGCCATTTCGTCCAGCAACTCATTCATTCTTGATTTATACCCTGGGTTTTCCTCGATATATTCGAAGGATAATATCATGACGGCTACCCATTCATCAATGGTCTCAATATCTACTAAATCGTATTTATCATTAAGCAAATTCCAATGATT
Organism: Pontibacter akesuensis; assembly: GCF_001611675.1. Lineage (NCBI taxonomy): Bacteria > Pseudomonadati > Bacteroidota > Cytophagia > Cytophagales > Hymenobacteraceae > Pontibacter > Pontibacter akesuensis. Next base: position 3,898,581 of record NZ_CP014766.1, read on the forward strand.
ATCGAAATCTATGACATTTGAAGGCAAGGAGAGCATGTGTTCAAAATTGCTGACTCCTGACTCCATTGCATCAAACATAGATACTCCACCTCTGTCAACATGCCCGCTTATCGTTAATTTTTGATTCTTCGCTTCTTCAACAGCGGCACTGAATTCGGGCTCATCCAGGAATGAATACAGTTTTATATGTTTTATCCCCATCTTCGCATATTCCTTGACTTTTTTGCGGGCGGCTTCCGGGCTGGCTATTTCTGCATGAGTAAACGCCAATGGTCTATCCAAAGCAGAAATCAACGCTCCTCCCGAAATATATAGATTGGGGAAATCGGGCAAAGGATTTTTTTGCCACTCAATGGAGGCGCTTATCCATTTTTCTGTTTGGCCCATTTCTACGATGGTAGTTGTACCGTATTTAAGATAAGCTTCACTCAATCTTTGGCGGTGAGAATCATCAAGCGAATCAGGAGCATGTTCGGCATCTCCAAAAGTATGATATAGGTGTGTATGCGTATCTATAAAACCAGGGACAACTAATCGTCCTTTACCTTCAATAGTGTTCAAGGCTCTAACATCCTTTGAGTTATCTACAATCGCAGCAATTGTATCCGCATTGATCAGGATTGTTTTATTTTCCAGCACATTCTTATTCTTGCTGTCAAACAGGTTGATGTTTACGATTGCAAGCTCATATGCTGGTTGAGGACTACGTTCAGCTACTTTAGTTTGCCGGGTGCAGCTGCCCATACAAAGCTGCACTACTATAGAGATTCCGATTAATTGCCAAACTTTATTGGTCATGATTACTGTTGGAGCTATCCTATTTGCAGTTTATTGATTCTGTTCTTGAGAGATGAAAGCTGATGGAGAGAAATAAAACCAACAAAGTGGCCTATAACTATTTTCATCTGAGCAGTTGTATCATCTCCTGGCTTTCTGCTTCACTGGCGATACTTCTGGCAGACTTTCCTTCTTTGGTTTCAGCGTTTATTTCGGACCCTTTTGAGATGAGCAGCTTGACGAGCGGCAGGTTCTTTTTTTCTACGGCTTCCATCAAGGGTGTCCAACCGGTGGCTTCATAGAGCAGTTTCCCGGGTGCGGTTTTCATATCTTTGTAATCCCCTTTTACAGCATACACTGTTTTGGCAACCCGCACATTTGCATTTGCGCCGGCATCGAGAAGTACTTTGGCAGCCTCCACATATTCTTCTTCCACGGCCAGCATCAGCGGGGTCCAGTTGCCCATTGTCACTCTGGTGCCCAATTCATTGTTCCAGTTATACCACTCTGCCGTGACTGGTGACTCTATGTTTGAGCCTGCCTTTAGCAACTGATTCATGACGGTTGTGTGTCCCTCGCCAGCAGCAAAATGAAGAGCGGTCCATCCTTCCCTGTTCGCCTTGTTGGGCTTGGCCCCTTTGGTCAGTAAGAAATCCACCACCTGCGTATGCCCTTCCCGTGCAGCAGCCGATAAAGCTGTGGCGCCCTGTTCTGAAGCTGCTTCAACCTCTGCTCCGGCTTCCAGCAGGGTCTTCACGGCATTCAGTTGTCCTTCGCCAGCGGCAGCCAGCAAAGGCATCCGGGCACCATTCGATGGGTAATTGATTTTCGCGCCACGGTCTATAAGGAGTTTTATGAATTTCGAGCGGCCCTCTTCCGCGGCAAAGCCTAAGGGCGTCCAACCTCCCTTGCTGATACCATTGATGTCTGCGCCCTGGCTTATAAAATACTCGAACATTTCTTCCTTGTCTTCATCTATTGCCGTGATGAGGAATTCCACCTTCTCCTCACTGGTAAGCTTTGGGCTTAGAGGCATCAGGAAGCGAACGACGTTTGCATGTCCTTCCCTGGCTGCTAAAGAAAGTGCTGTGTTATCATCTGCTTTTGCATTCACAAACGCTCCTCTTTCCAGGAGTACTTTTACTACTTCCAGGTGGCCTTCTGCCGCAGCAGCCAGTAGGGGAGTACGTCGTTCACTTGTTGCCAGCTCCACTTTTGCTCCTTTATCCAGCAACCGGTTTACATAGATAAGCCGGCCTTCTGCTGCTGCAAAGCCAAGCGGCGTCCATCCTTCACTGCTTGTTCCATTGATATTTACCCCCTGCCTGAGCAGGTAAGAAAACAGTTGCTCATCTTCGTCATCAATGGCCTTGATGAACAGATCTACTTTTTCTTTTTCATCATTGCCCTGACTTGCCAGCACAATGGCTGAAATGGAATGAGGCGCAGGAGACGAATTGACGCCGGCAGCTGCCAGGAAACTTAGCCCGCCCATGAGTACCAGGGCCGTTACAAAGCCTTCGCGAAAGCGGTTGGCCGTTGGGAACGATTTGTTTACTAATCGTAAAATGCGCCCGCTAAAAGAAGAGGGGGTTCCGGTAAAAGAAAGGACTGTTTTCATAGTTTTGAATTTTTGTTCCTGAAGATGAATTAAAGTGCTTGCATAGCTTTCCTGCTGGCCGGTTAACCCGACTACTAAATCGTCGCAGCAATTTTCCCGCTCCTCATCCAGCAGCCTGGACATCCAATAAGTAGCCGGGTGGTAGAAAAGCAGAATGGTGGTCAGCGACTGTATGACATTGAAGAAGTAATCGTTGCGCTTGATGTGGGCGAGCTCGTGGAGCAGGATGGCTTCCACCTCCGCCTGGCCCAGCCTGGTGGCCAGACCGATGGGGAAAAGCACCACAGGCTTCAGCCAGCCGATGGTCATGGGGGAGGAGATGCGCCATGACTCCAGGTACTTTACTTTTTCAGAAATCTTTAATTGCTTTTCCAGTTTGGTAATCATGTCTTTCCATTTGGCTGGAAAGGGCGCAACGCCATGGCTTTTTAGTCGCTGCACGTAAACCAGCTGGCCCAGGTAGCGCAGGAGCAGGACAACGATGCCCATCAGCCAAATCGTCACCAGCAAGGGCAAGTGCCGCTCGAAATAGAGGACAAACCTGTTCCGTATGTCCTTTACTATGTTCTTCTCTGAAACCTGTATTTCATTCCTCACAGATGATGGAGCCGCTATGTTGGGTGCGGCATACGTTTTATCCAAAGCAGCAACCTGTACCTGTGGTGCTACAGGCTCATACTCGCGGATGATGTTCAGGGGAATAGTTGCGGCAAACAAGGCCATAAAAAGGGCTACAATGAGGTACCTGGTCTGGGAGCTGAACCTGCGCAGGAATACCAGCAGGATACCTAATACAACGGCCAGAAAGGTGCCTTGCCAGAGGCTGTGCAGCAGAGACCAGCCAATGGCCTCTACCAGTTGCAAGGAGAAGAAAGCATCAATCATGGTCTTTTTGGTTTTTATTTTCCTTTTGGGCGATCACCTTTTTCAGCTGTTCCAGCTCTTCGGGGCTGGCTTCATAGTTGCCGAGGGCCTTCATGACCAGGCGCAGAGCGGACCCACCAAATGCCCGCTGCAGGAAAGTGTCCAGTAATGCCGTCTGGGTAGCTTCCTGCGCGACGGCTGCTTCGTAAATATGATTCTGGCCCTCTATCTCTCGCTGCACAAACCCACGTGCATGCATTACCTGCATTGTTTTTAAAGTGGTGGTATAGCGGATATCCTTTTCCTGCGCCAACAAATCATGGACCTTCCGGACAGTGGAAGGCCCTCTTTGCCACAGAATTTGAAGGATAGCCAACTCAGAACTGGTCGGCTGCTGGTTCATGTTTTTATCAGTACTCATTAGGGCTACGATTAGACTCGTAGCAAGTGTACGATTAAAATCGTAACGAAGCAAATATTAGATACGATTTTTATCGTATCTAATTTAGATGTTTGTAACTACGACAATGCTTTGCCAGGAATTGACATGAAGTTATACACTACCTTTTCCCATAAAACGGTCATTTAGAGGAAGAGGCTTCCTGAACGGACTAACAAGCTGTAATCGACACCTGTACTACCTTAAGGTCATTATCAAGAACGGAAGCGTGTGAGAAAGATGTGGTGGAGAGTATAATCTGCCTGACACCAGGCTCAACCACCTTTGCGCCTGGTGGCCAACACAGCATGTACACGCGTTTCCGCTATTCGCTCTTCCCAAACCCTAATACTTGCAAAATGCATGCTTTTTGGCTACTATTGGGAGACAACAGCAGCCTAAGCAGCCATGAAAAGCACCATTGCCCAAAACCTTCTCCGGTGCAGAAAGAAAAAGGGCCTTACTCAGGAGCAGCTTTCTGAGTATTCTGGTGTGACCGTAAGAACTATCCAGCGTATTGAGAATGCCAAAGTTGAGCCTCACCTACAAACGCTTTCGCTGTTAGCCCAGTGTTTGGAAGTTAAGGTGGAGGAACTGTCGTATGCTGGGTCTGCTGATGAAACAGCCCCCAGTGAAACCGCCCTAAGAAAATGGCTCTCACTGTTTCACCTGTTGCCTTTAGTTGGTGTGATCTTACCTTTTGCCAACCTGATACTGCCGTTTATACTTTGGGCTTACAAGCGGGACGAGCATCCGCTATTTGATGAGCATGGTAGAGCTGTGGTTAACTTTCAGCTTACGGTAACATTGGCTTCCATGCTGGGCATCGTGCTGCTGGTGCTGCTCTTCCCGATTGGCCTGCTGCTTCTCATACTTACAGCCGCCTACGCACTTACTCTTAGCTTCTGGAACGCCAAAAAAATCATTAAAAACCAAGGCTATAACTACCCTTTGTCCATCAGGTTTCTCTAAATCCTTCGGTAAGCAACAGCACCTGCCCTTTAAAGAAAGGAAGCAGACAAAACACTAAAAAGCGCCTCTAAAACATACTTCAGGCCTAGGTGTCACCTACGCGTCGGGTAGGTGTCGGTAGAGCGTATACCTGTAAAGTATAGCTTTGGAACTTTCACATTGTTGAACATTCAAAGCAAAATACAGCATGTTAAAACCCACCACACTTATACTTGCCCTAGCACTTCTTCTCAACAATATTTCGCTTGGTCAAAGCAGGTATATCCACAGAATAAACGGCAGCAAAATAACCGCAAGCGAGCTAGACAAAACCATTATCCATCTGATGGACACCGCCAAAGTCACCGGGGTGGCCATCACTATCTTCAACAAAAACAGGGTCGTTTACCAGAAGGCTTTTGGCTATGGTAACGCAGCCACTAAAACTCCCTTAAGCGCAAATACAATTTTTTACGGCGCCTCCCTTAGCAAAGCTGTTTTCTCGGTGCTGGTGATGCAACTGGTGGAGGAAGGAGTGATTGACCTCGACACCCCGCTACAAAGCTACCTGGAAAAGCCTCTCTCGGAGTACGGGTACACAAAAAAGAATACTAAAAGCTGGAATGGGTATATCGACCTGAAAGGCGATAGACGCTATGAAAAAATCACGGCACGCATGTGCCTGACCCATACCACTGGCTTTCCGAATTGGCGCTTCTTAACCAGCTCTGGGTATAAGAAGGATGGCAAGTTATACTTTGAGTTTGATCCAGGTGTCCGTTATAGCTATTCTGGAGAAGGGTTTGCTCTACTTCAATTCGTGATAGAGCAGGTAACGGGAAAGGGGCTAGAGGAGCTCGCGCAGGAACGCATATTCGTTCCACTAGGCATGAGCAGGACCAGCTATATCTATGTATGGCAGCCAGGGCAGGAAAGCCAGTATGTCTATGGGCATGACAGCAAACAGAACGCAATTCCAAAAGACGAGGTAGATGATGCCGGGGCAGCAGGCAGTATGGGCACCACGCTGGCAGACTACTCCAAATTTTTAGCAGCTGTGCTGAACCAACAACTGCTGCTGCAGGACTCGTATAAGGAGCTGTTTAAACAACATGTTACCATTAGAAGCAAGCAACAGTTCGGCCCTAACGCATTGGTTGAGACTAATGAAAATGAGGACATAGGTTTGGGCTACGGACTAGGATGGGGCGTATTTGACACACCCTATGGTAAGGGTGCTTTCAAAGAGGGAGGATCAGAAGGCTACCAACACTATTCTATTATTTTTCCAGAGACCGACACTGGTGTCCTGATCATGACGAACAGCGATAACGGCGACAGCATATTAAAGGAACTACTGGAAAGAACCATAGGCGACACCTACACTCCTTGGCAGTGGGAAAGCTATATTCCGTACGATTTTGAACATGAAAGCGTAAGCAGGTAGCATGTAGATGCCTATCAGGTGAAGGACTGGCAAGTGGTGCCGCTGTCTGCTGACTAAGTCACTTTAAAATACTGCGGTGAAACATGCTACCCTTTAGTTGGGAATCCCACCCGCAAGCCATATGCACTTCTGGTGGATAGTAAAGCTATCCTTGAGCGAAAGGGATAGGTTAGCGAACCAAAAAAGCCGCTCCATTTAAAGTGGAGCGGCTTTTTTACTGTAGTAGCCCGTAGGGGAATCGAACCCCTGTTACTAGAATGAAAATCTAGCGTCCTAACCCCTAGACGAACGGGCCGTTCTGTCTGATTGTGGTGCAAATATAGAGGGCACATTTTACTTGTGCAAGTGCCCTGCTTTAAACTTTGCAAGGGTACAGGCATGTGGTTGATTATCAAATCTAAAAAAAGTGTCAATCCGGCATCTCGACTTAATCCTAACCAATACGTGCTTCTTGCGTTAAATTAAACCAATCGTTTTACAAGTATAAATTAACACTACTACATGGCAAAAACGCTGCAATACGAAGGTATAAAACCGGAGGCCTTCGACCAGATGAAGAGCAAGTTAAAGTCTTTTGGGCTGGACCTACGGGAGAACAGCGGTGGCTTCAGTGAAAAAGGCGTTTCGGGCAAGTACAACTACAGCCCCGAAAACGAAAGCCTGGTGCTGGACGAGCTTAGTGTGGGTTTTCCCGCAAGTATGATGTTAAGTCTTGATTCGCTGCAGCAACGCATGACGGAAATCGTAGTGCAGTACGGTGGCAGACCTAAACAGTAAGAACTATCACAATTAATTATTTAGCACATATAACTATGGAAAATAATAATAACCAGAACAACGAAAATCAGAATAAAGGAAATCAGGGCAAAGGCGACCAGCAGAAGCAAGGCAGCGGAAGCGGAAGCGGTGTTTTGTCTATGTTACAGCCGCATGATATGTCGCGCACGGTGGAATCTGCCATGCACGTATTCCAGGGACGTTCTGATAAATTGCCTGATTTGATGCAGGATATGGGGCACATCATACTAAAAGCCTCCCGTAAACTTACAACCACACAGCTGATCCTGGCGGCAGGAGCGCTTACAATAGGCGCCATACTTGCCTCGCGCTACAGCCCGCAGGTAGATGATTACGAAGAGGCCGCCTAGTAGTATGAGAAGCATAAAAAAAGCCCTCTCCCATTGGAGAGGGCTTTTTTTATGCAAAATGAACTTGTGGCACAAGGTTTGACAAACGCTACTATATACAAATTACCTATACTTGTGTTAAGATAAAACCAACCTAAAATTATGAAAAACAGAAATCGAATTTTGCTCCTTGTAACCTTTGTGCTAACGGCTTTTACAGCAAATGCACAGCAAAGCGCGGTGCTGCCACCACTGGTAAGCGTTAACGGCACAGGGGAGGTGCGGGTGCAGCCCAACGAAGTGGTGGTAAACCTGGGCGTGGAGTCAAGGGAGAAAACCCTTGATGCTGCCCGTAAGGAAACAGACAAGAAAGCGGCAGCGATTATCAGCTACCTCAAAAAGCAGGGGGTGGACGCAAAAGACATGCAAACCTCTTTTGTTACCCTAAACCCCGTGTACAACAGCGGGGAGTTTGGCCGTACAAGTCCTGATTTTTATGTGGCCCAAAAGAACATGACGGTGGTGATTAAGAAGCTCAACCGCTTTGATGAACTCCTGTCGGGGCTGTATGGAGTGGGGGCAAACCATGTACACGGGGTGCAGTTCCAGGTGTCCGACGTGGAGAAGTATAAGGCAGAGGCACGGAAGAAGGCAGTGGCCAACGCCAAACAAAAAGCTTCCACCCTCACCTCAGAACTCGGTGCCAAAATCGGCCGCGTCTATGCCATCAGTGAGAGCGAAGGGTACCGGGGCCCACAGCCCATGTATAAAGTAGCCTTGCAGGAAGTAGCTATGGATGGTGCAGGGGGACCTTCGATAGCCGGTGGTGAAGTTGTTATCTCTGCTAACGTCGATGTAAGTTTCGTGATTGAGTAGCCTTATATATTGATTCACAGTCTAAGAATGCGAAAGCGGCACCAACTTTTCCAGGTTGGTGCCGCTTTCGCGTTATACTTAACCCGGCCTTACACAGGCTTTACAAAATGCTGGATGGGCTTGAAGTTATTCTGGGCGTCGAGCAGAAAGCTTAGTGGCTGCCCGGGGTTCTGGAGTATTTTATCTTCCCGAATGCTCCACGGCTTCAGCATTTCCTCGAGCATGTGCGCGTAAGCAGTCATTTCCCAGGGGTTGAAGATCTCGTTTGTCACATCGTCTATTAGGGTATCGAGTACCAGTTTCGTATCGTCTGGCTTTGTGGGGCGCACGAAATACTCCGGTACCACCGCAAAGATGTAGGCGGCGTAAAAGGCTCTTGCCTTAAATTCCGCCACTTGTACAGGGTGTAGCTGCTGCCCCTGCGTAACGCCGTAAAGCCTGCCCAGGGCGCGGCCAATAATACCATTGTCCAGCAGCGTACACACCACGGCCACTGGACCAAGCTTGATGCTAAAGCACATGGTGGTCAGCTCGTCCTGGTACTCGAAAGGCAGGTTGTCCTCTGTCGGGTCCACTTCCAACAGGAACAGGGAGCAAGGCAGAAAATCAGAAAACACCATGGGTACCCGCAGCGACTGCAGCACCATAAAGAACATCCTGAACTTACCGAGCATTTTGGGGTCCTCGCTTACGGCATACTCAGGCATAATCAGCGGGTTCGCCTCCTTTATCAGTTCGGTTACCAGGGTGCCGTAATACATTTTGCCGATCCACTGGAAAAGACGCTGCTGCGGTAACTGCCGCACGCCCTCAATTCCCTGGGAAAAAGCGCTTTCTACTTCCTCCTCCAGGGGCAGCAGGTAATGGGTGTGGCAATGGTCGCAGCAGGGAATAGTCAACTGGCCGAAGCTGGTCACACTTTTATCGAGCAGCAGCAGCTCCTTGTCTTTGAGGTTATACTTGCGTTGCAGCCATTCAGCGAAAACAGGGGCACGGTGTTCAGTTGTGATAGCGGTTCCACACAAAAAGCAATTCGTGTCGGTAAACTGCATTTTCCCGAACGGCTCGTATAGCGATAGGTTTGTCATTGTTTCTAGGGGTATGCAGCCGCAAAGATACGGAAGTAGCCGCGAGTTCTGAAATGGATGTACCGCAGCAAACAGCGGGGGAAGGAATAAATTGCACCTGCCGGTGCAACAGGCACTGCTTAAGGTGCTTACGGAGCCGCGGGAAACATACACCCTGCTGCAGCAGCTATCGGACAATTGGCAGCTGCCTTTTTACCTGGACAAGGTGGATGGAAGGAGCCATTGTAAGTGCAGTACGTTGCGCAAACCAATCCTCCTTACGGGTGTTAAGTATAGCGGCAGGCGTACAGTTGGTGGCGTAGCGGCAGGAAGTAAAAAAAACGTGTTATGCCGTTCTGGCTGTTTGATGCCTTCTTTTTTCCGTGTAAATTTGAAATTAGCGCCTGCTGTTGTCTTGAAAGGACAATTACCACGTGCTTTAGTTGTCGAAATTAGGAGAGTGTTTGCATGTCATGCGCTGTCCGGGCACCCTGGCAGCGGCTAGGATATTTATACCTGGTGGAGCAACACAGGATCTTTTTAATAAGGTGAAGAGACAGGGGCGATAGGACAGCCGGGGAGTGCAACACAAGGTTCAATTTAACAACAGCGGTCAGGCATGTGGCTTCACCGCATCACTAGCAGGCAGAGAGGCTTTCTGCTTTCCTGGCACTTTGATTTTATATGGAAAATAAAGCAGCGATTAATGTTACCGTTCCCAAGAATTACGATTCGGAATTTTGCGGTAGCATCCCCCTACACCTGGTAAACCTGATACAGCCACATGGTGTGCTCCTGGTGTTGGATAGTGAAACTTTAAGTATCAGGCAGGCGAGTGAAAATGTGGAGCAGTACCTGGGCATTGGCCTGGAGGAGTTGCTGGAGCACGAACTTGCTGCCTTCGTGCCACAAAAGAATGTGGAGGAGATAAAGCTAAAAATCAAAGCCAACAGCAACCACGATAAAATTCCACTTAGTCTTACCTTTCAGGTGAATGGGGAGAATGTGGCGTTTACGGCACTAGTGCACCCCAAGGAGGAATATGTGTTGGTAGAGTTGGAGGAGGCGGAAAAAGCGGTGGATGAGGTGCCGTTTATCGGACTTTATCAGCACATCAAGTACCTTACTTCGCTTTTTAAGCAGGCGGAATCCTCTGAGGCGACAGCACAACTGGCGGCTAACGAGCTGAAGAAGCTCACCGGCTTTGACCGGGTACTTGTTTATCAGTTCGATCCACAGTGGAATGGCATTGTAATAGCGCAGGCAAAAGAGGCGGGCATGGACGATTACATGGGGCTGCGCTTTCCAGCCTCTGACGTGCCCAAGCAATCCCGCGATTTATACTTCCGAAATCCATACCGGCTCATTCCCACCCGCGATTATGCTCCTGTCAGACTTATTCCCATTGTAAACCCGCTTACTCAGCGCTTCACGGATCTTTCGGACTGTAACCTGCGCAGTGTGGCCACCGTGCACCTGGAATACCTGAAGAACCTGGGCATACAGGCATCCATGTCGCTGCCGCTCATTATTAACAACCAGCTGTGGGGTTTAATCTCCTGCCATAACATTGCCGCCAAAAATCCCAGCTATGAGATGCGCTCAGCACTGGAGTTGCTTTCGGGTATACTTTCTGCCCAGCTGGCGAGCCAGGAAAACGAACAGGCAATCCTGTTGCGGGTGCAATTGCGAAGCATTCATGCGCGCCTGCTGGAGCAGCTATACAGCAATCAGAATTTTGCCGATGGCGTGCTCTCCGGCAGTACGAATATACAGGATTTGCTCTCGCTTTCGGGAGCGGCAGTATTGTATGAAGGCGGCATCTGGACAAGCGGAGAAACCCCGCATCACCAGGAAATGAAAGAACTGGTATCGTGGATCAGGCGTAACAAAGGAACCTCACTTTTCGCCACGGCCAACCTGGGCAAAGACTACAGCCGCAGCGTTGCCTACAAGGATGTAGCCAGCGGCGTTGTCGCGTTGCCGATTAACGCGGAGCAGGGGGAGTATATACTGGGCTTTCGCTCAGAGGTGCTGCAGACCATCAGTTGGGGTGGGGACCCGAACAATGCCATACAAATGGAGGCCGACGGGAAAACATACCACCCCCGTAATTCTTTCGCTACCTACCAGGAAACAGTAAAGCATACTTCCCTGCCGTGGAAGGAAGAGGAACTGGAGGCGGCGGAGGTTCTACGAAGCGCGGTGCTCGAGAAAATCATCAGAGAAAACTATTAAGTACGCAGCCGCAAAGACATGTCAGAAACCACCAGTGCAACTTCCTTTTTGATGTGCCTTTCAGGCAAAATAGAAGATTCACATTTTGCGTTATCAGTTGTAAGTGCCATCTAGAAAAAGAACAGCAGCTTGCCCCAAGAATATGAATGAAAATGCACCCCAAAAGAAGGAAAGAAAACAGTTAACAGACCATTACCTGGTAGGTATTGGTGCTTCTGCGGGCGGGTTAGAGGCCATACATAAGCTTTTTGATCACCTACCCAACAACTCAAGCTTTTCATTTATCATTATTCAGCACCTTTCGCCGGACCACAAAAGCCTGATGGCCGAGCTCCTGACCAAGCACACGCGCATGCAAGTGCAGGAGGCCGAAGACAAGATGCTGACCAGGCCCAACTGCGTGTACGTGTTGCCGAGCGGCAAGCAACTGACCATTGAGCACGGGCGCCTGCGCCTGGCCGATAAGGCGCGTAGCAGGGAACCTAACTTCGCCATTGACCTTTTTTTTGAGTCCATGGCCAAAGAGCGTGGCCGTCTGGCAGTGGGCGTGGTGCTGTCAGGTACGGGCACTGATGGCACAAAAGGAGCCATCGCCATAAAGGCGGCCGGAGGCATGGTGGTGGTGCAGGACCCAAAGACTGCCAAGTTTGATGGAATGCCTCGCAGCGCCATCGATACAGGGGCGGTGGACTTTGTGTTGCCCCCAGAGCAGATGCCGGAGCAGATACTCGACTACACCCAAAACGTGCTGCAGGCATCCATCGAAAATACAGAAGCAGGCAACAAAGGAGATGAGGCTATATTGAATGAAATTCTGGACCTGATCTGCTCCCAGACCAAGACGGATTTTACAAACTACAAGCGCCCTACCATTGAACGCAGGCTCAGTAAGCGCATGGAGGTGGTGCAGGTTAAGAACCTGGCCGGCTACCTTTCCTACCTTCGGGAAAACCCGACGGAAGTGAAGATTCTCTCCCAGGAATTCCTGATTGGCGTTACGCGCTTTTTCCGTGACAACGAAGCTTTTGAGGTGCTGGAGAAGGAGGTAATCCCTGCTATCTTGGCGAAAAAAGACCCGGAGGAAAGTATAAAAGTATGGGTGGCAGCCTGTAGCACAGGAGAGGAGGCCTATTCCCTAGCCATGCTGTTTCAGGAACACTGCCGCAAAACCGGAGCTGAGGCAAAGGTGAAAATTTTCGCGACGGATATAGACTCACGTGCCATCAGCTTCGCCTCTAAGGGGATTTACCCTGCCTCAATTGCTAAAGAAGTGTCACCTGATTTTCTGAAGCGGTACTTTTACCAGAAGGGCAACAAGTATGTGATCAATGAGGATCTTCGGAAACTGGTGGTATTTGCCCAGCATGATTTGCAGAAAGACCCGCCGTTCAGCAAGATCGACTTGGTAACATGCCGCAACATGCTCATTTACCTGAACCCGAACCTGCAGAACAAGGTGCTTTCCCTGTTTCCGTATGCGCTGAACATGGGCGGCTACCTGATGCTGGGGCCAAGTGAGCACATCGGGGATCTGAAGTCGTTTTTTGTGGAAGAAAACCGCAAATGGAAGCTTTACCAGAAGGTGAAGGACAGCATGGGCGTTCGGCAGAACTACGGTATCTCTGACTATACCCCAGCTTTCTCGGCGGGAACCCAGCCTAACATTAAAAATAACCAGTTGCTGCAGTACAGTGAGTCCTTTATGGATGCCGTGGCCGATGACTTTAGGGTGACGGGCCTGTATGTGGATGAAAGTTACCAGTTGCTGCATGGCATCGGCGACATCAACCGCTTCCTGAAGTTCCCTAAAAAGCGCCTGCAGTTCAACCTGCTCAAAATGGTTCCTGATGAACTGGCCGTGTCCATCAGCGTGGGCATCCGTAAGGCGCTGAAGAATAACCAGAACGTCCCGGCGCGGCAAGTAGCTATCAAAGAGGGCAATAAGAGCCGGCTGGTGCAGGTATCCATCAAGCTGATTGCGGCCGAGAAGAACCTGGCTAAGGTAATACTGGTGCTGCTGCAGGAGGTGGGGCCGGCTGTTGCTTCGCCAAAAGCAGCAGAACTGCCGCCGGTGGCCGACTCGGATTATTACCAGCAGCTGGCCGCGCTGGAGATGGAGCTGAAGGAGGCGCGTGACAGCCTGCACTTGACGGTGCAGGACCTGAGCACCTCGAACGAGGAGCTGCAGTCGAGCAACGAGGAACTGATGTCCTCGAACGAGGAGCTGCAAAGTTCAAACGAAGAGATGCAGTCGCTGAACGAGGAGCTGCACACGGTAAATACTGAGCACCAGCTGAAGATAAAGGAACTGCAGGAGCTGAACGAGGACCTGGACAACTACATCCGAAGCTCCAACATTGGACAGGTTTTCCTGGACCACAACCTGGAAATACGCAAGTTTACGCCTTCGGCACGTGAGCTCATAAATATCATGGAAGGCGATTTGGGGCGCCCGATCCATCACCTGTCCCATAACCTGAAGTATACCCAGCTCACGGAGGATATCCGGAAAGTAAACCATACCTCGGTAGAGGTGGAGCAGGAGGTAGAAACCACAGAGGGCAAGTACTTCCTGATGCGGGTTATCCCGTACCTGAAGCACGACGGCAACAAAGACGGTGTGGTGCTTAGCTTTGTGGAGGTTACAACCCTGAAGGCGCTAAGCAACGTGGTGCAGGGCGTGCTAAACAGTTCGCTCAATAGCATTATGGCTTTTAAGGTGCTGCGCGACGCTAAACAGGAAATCACCGATTTTATTTGGAGTCTGCTTAACCATAAAGGGGAGGAGCTGATCGGTAAATCCTTTGTGCACCTGTCGGGGGAGAATATCCTGCCCGACATGCCTTTTATTCGCAAGAGCGGCTTATTTAAGAAATTTGTACACGTGGTGGAGTCAGGGCAGCCGTTGCACATTGAGCAGCAGCTGGAGATCAGGGGCACGCGCGCCTGGTATGAGATTGCCGCCGTGAAGATGGGCGATGGCGTGGCGGTGACCATGGCCAACATTACCGAGAAGAAAAACACAGAGGAGAAAATACTGCTGGCGTACGAGGAGCTGAAGAAGGCCGAGGAAAACCTGATCAGCCTGAACGGCCAGTTGGAAGCACGGGTTTTGGAGCGAACGCAGGAGTTGGCTGCCAGCGAGGAGCGGTTCAGGCTGGTGTCGATGGCCACCAATGACGTGGTGTGGGACTGGGACCTGGTCAGCAACTCGATGTGGTGGAGCGATAGCCTGGAGAAGACTTTGGGCTTTGCCAGAGAGGAACTTGCCTATGGCGTGAACGGGTGGTTTGAGCGGGTGCACCCCGAAGACCGCGAGGCGATGGTAGCCGGCCTGAACCAGGCCATCAATTATGGCAAGGAGCAGTGGTCTGCAGACTACAGGATACGCCGGGCGGACGATACGTATGCCTATGTCTCGAACAGGGCCTACATCATGCATAACGAGTACAAGGTGCCCTACCGCATTCTGGGTTCTTTCATCGACCTTTCAAACCTGAAGGAGACGCAGGAGAAGCTTCAGAGCTCCAACGCGCACTTGCTGAAAGTAAACGCCGACCTGGACACATTTGTGTACACGGCCTCGCACGACCTGAAGGCGCCGATCGCCAATATTGAGGGGCTGCTACTGCTGTTGGAAGACCAGATAGAGGCTGCCGGGCCGCTGCCGGGCGAACCGACCAAACCGGTGTTCGACATGGTGAAGGACTCTATCAGCCGCTTTAAAAACGTGATTAAGGACCTCACCGATATTGCCAAGGTGCAGCGCGACGTGGACGGCGCCGCCGAGCAGGTGGACCTGCTGGAGATACTGGAGAACGTGAAAGGCAGCATGAAGGACTGGCTGGATACTGAGAAGGCACAGATTGTAGTCGACTTCAAATGTCGCCCGAAAATTAAGTTTTCCACTAAAAACATGCATAGCGTTCTTTACAACCTGATCAACAACGCTGTGAAGTATAAATCGCCGGACAGGAACCCCGAGGTGCGCCTGAAGCTGGAGCAGCAGGACCATTACCTGGTATTGTCGGTGCAGGACAATGGCCTGGGCATGAGCAGCGACAACCTGTCGAAGATGTTTACCCTATTCAAGCGCTTTCACTCTCACGTAGAAGGAACCGGCATGGGTCTTTACATTGTGAAGCGGATAATGAACAACGCTGGAGGCAAAGTGAATGTAGCAAGTGAAGAAGGCGTAGGCACTACCTTTAAAGTATACTTTAAGCACGAGGTAACCGAGCCAAGCCCCATCGCCGGCTAAGGCGCATCAACCTGTTCTTTCAAAAGTATAGGTACCACGTATGGTCAAAAAAAAGGGCGGCTTCTCTTATAGAGAGGCCGCCCTTTTTTTGAGCCGCTGCATGGAATCCTCTAGCTGTGCGCTGGCTAACCGTACCCTTGCTTTTGCATCATCAAACAAGGTCAGATAAAAAGAAAGAAACCTTTATGTGAAAATATATGTATGTACATTAAATGTAGATATATTTATTATATTTGTGAAGTGCCTGCCGCGGGAGTGTCACCAATAAAAAAGGCATTTTGTGCACCCTGGATGTGCTTCACCAAGTATGGCATAACCATAAGCGCTTATATGGCGGTATACTAAGTTGATTAATCGTATAAACATAAAAAATATTATGGCTACAACAAAATGGGCAGTAGACCCAACCCACAGCGAAGTACAGTTTAAGGTAAAGCACCTGATGATCACCACTGTAACAGGCTATTTCTCTAGCTTTAACGTGGAGGTGGAGACAGAGGACGAAGACTTTACAAAAGCTACACGTACCATTTTTACAGCGGATGTAGACTCTATCAGCACCAATAACGAGCAGCGTGATACGCACCTGAAGTCAGCGGATTTCTTTGATGCTGAGAACCACGGGCAGGTAAGGTTTGAGGGCAGAGACTACGAAAAGAGCTCTGAGGATGAGTACAAACTGACCGGTGACCTGACCATTCGTGGCATTACCAAGCCGGTTACGGTTAATGTTGAGTTCGGTGGTGTGGTTGTAGATCCTTATGGACAGACTAAAGCAGGTTTCACCGTAACAGGCAAGATAAACCGCAAGGACTTTGGCTTGACATGGAGTGCCGTGACAGAGGCCGGAAGTGTAGTTGTAAGCGATGAAATTAAGCTTCAGGCGGAGATCCAACTGGTGAAGCAGGGTTAACCACTATATTGCATGAAGGGAGAGGCTGCTTTTAGAGGCAGCCTCTTTTTTTTTGTGGCTTTGCCCCCGAGATGGGCCTTCCATGTAACGGCTGCTACTGCTGTTTGCGGCGAGTTATACTTTAGTGGATAGATTGTTGCGCGTTAACGGCTGCGAATAGGCTGTACCGCCCGCTGTTCCGTAAAAGGGGAGCAACAGTTTTGAAGTATGGGCCGGTATGCTTTGCTGCGGCCTATGTAAAATAAATCTACGCTACATGCCTTTTACCTTTTCGCATCCTGCCATTGTTCTGCCGCTGAAAAAGCTGAAACCGAATTGGTTTTCGGTGAATGGGCTGGTGCTGGGAAGTATGGCCCCTGACCTGCAGTATTTTCTCAAAATGAGCGGCGCCTCCGATTTCGGCCATACCGCCATCGGCGTGTTTGCTATCGACCTGCCACTCTCTTTTCTGGTGGCTATTGCCTTTCACCGCTGGGTACGGAATAGCCTTATCCGGCACCTGCCTTCGCCGCTAGATACCCGCTACAGCGATTTCCTGACTTTCGACTTCAATGCCTACCTCAGGCGTTCCTGGTTTGTGTTTGCCGCTTCAGCTTTCGTGGGGGCGCTGTCACACATGTTCTGGGACTTCTTTGGGCGGCCCGAAGGAATTGTGTATTACTTTGCGCCCGCTTTCTTTGAGCAGACCCTGCAACTTGGGCCGGTGGAGATGGAAGTAAATGACCTGATAGAAAGAATAGGCTCCGTACTTGGGTTAATATTCCTGGGCTGGCTCGTGTTTCAGAAAAAGGAGCCAATTGCCCCGGCCGTGGCAAGCCGCACCACCAGGCAGAAATTCACTTTTTGGGGTGCTGTTTTGCTGGGCACCCTGCTCATTACCGCCCTCAAACTTTGGCTAGATTGGGAAGAAGACAGTGCGGGTTTTTACATCATCGTGCTAATTAGCGCGGGCTCGTGGTCGTTTGTGCTCGCGTCTGTGCTCTACCATTTCTTCAGCAGGCAGCCAAATGCCAGTAGCCGCACCTCCTGACTGAAGCACCCTGAACAGCAAGAGAACCCCAGATGGCCAAGGTCCTCTTGCTGTTTCTGATTTCAGGTGAAAGTATCGCTGCTCTAATTTGAAGTATAGCGTCTTCGACAGGTGGTTCTACAAATCTGCTTATGGCTTTGGTTTAAAAGCCAGCCGTATAATAGCGTGATATTAAAGCATAGCTTGATGTGATTATCCACATAAACCGAAAGCTGTTTGGCTTATGATCTAGCTTATTTTTGATGTTGCTCGAACAAAACCAGTGCCTCCTCATTGCCCTGCTGGTGTGCCAGGTCAAGTGCGGTGAGGCCGCGGACGTCGCGGATAGTAGTGTCGGCTCCTTGCTCCAGCATAAGCTTCACAAGCTGGTTGCGTCCGAACAAAGTGGCAAACATCAGGGCGGTGCCGCCGTTGCCATTCTGGGTGTTCAGCTCGGCACCTTTCTCGATCAGTAGCAAGGCAATCTCGGGGTATCCCTTAAAACACACGCCCATCAGCGCCGTGTTGCCACCGGCATCTTGTGCATTTACATCTGCCCCAGCGTCCAGCAGCAGTCGCGTCACTTCCTCGTGTCCATCGTAGGCAGCAATAATGAGTGGCGTGAAGCCCCGGCCATCCGTGATGTTTAGGTCCGCGCCGGCGGCAATTCGCTCTTTGATGTAGGCTGCATCCCCCTTTCGGGCTGCGTCAATCAGTAGGTGGTCCTCGTTAGAAGAAGTAAAAGTCATAGATGTATAGTCTTATGGGTATATATAAATTGCTTACGTAGTTTAGGTGCAATAGGCTGCGCTTTTCCTGTTGCATTCTTACTCCACAGGCACCGGGCCTTCCGGTACGGCTATTCTGGAAGGGCTGTTCCGCTTTGCGAAAAGCAGGTGCACCAACAGCGCCAGCGAAGAGAAGACAAGCCCCACGGCCACCACACCATTCCACTGCCAGATGGCCCATGCCTGGCTTGCCAGCAGCGTGCCTGTAGCGCCACCCATAAAGTAGGTGAACATATACACGGTGTTCAGGCGGTTACGGGCCTGCGGGTTTAAAGAGAAGATCAGGGTCTGGTTGGCAATGTGCGATGCCTGAAGACCCAAATCCAGGAAAATCACCCCCACAATCAATCCAATCATACTTGAGCTGAAGGCGCCGAAAAGGACATACGAAAGAATGATCATGGCGATGGTGGCGACAAGAATGGCTTTGGTATCAAACTTATCGCTGAGCCTTCCCATCACCGATGCCATCACGGCTCCACCTGCCCCAATCAGTCCAAAAGCACCGGCCACATCGCTGCCGGCGTCAAAGGGCGGGCCCTCCAGCAGGAACACGAGCGTTGTCCAGAAGCCGCCGAAGCAGGCAAAGCAAAGGGCGCCCCTGGCCGCGGCGAGCCTCAGTCCCGGCTCTTTCTTCACCAGGTGCACCAGCGATTTCATCAAACTTTTGTAGTTGCCCTTAAAATCGGGATGGACCTCGGGCAGCAGCATGTAAAGGGCTAGCCAGAGCAAAACCATGATGCCTGCCGCAATTAAAAACATGGCCCGCCAACCCAGATGCGCACCCACAAAACCGCTTAAAGTGCGGGAGCAAAGTATGCCGATCAGCAGGCCGCTCATTACCGTGCCGATGGCTTTGCCACGCGCCTCGGGGCGGGCAAGCTGCGCAGCCATCGGCACAAACAGCTGGGGCACCACGCTGGTGGCGCCAATCAGCAAGCTGGCTGCCATTAACGTATAGAGGCTGGGGGAGAAGGCCGCGAGCAAAAGCGACAGGATGATCAGGGCAAAATCAACCATGATCAGGCGCTTGCGGCGCAGCATATCTCCCAGCGGAATGATGAACAACAGCCCGATGGCATAACCCACCTGCGTGAGCATGGCAATATGACCCGCTTTCGCCTCCGGCACCCGGTATTCACGCGCAATTTCGCCGAGTAGGGGCTGGCTGTAGTAAATGTTGGCCACCACCATACCGGAAGCGATGGTCATGAGCCAGAGTGTTTGGCGCGTTAAATGTGGTGCGGTATCCGGTGTATTGGTACTACTCATTTTAATGGAAGTGCAAGCGTAAAGTTACCTTAAACATACTTTTGAAAAATATGTTTGAACACACAGCCTGTTTGTTAAGCCTAAACTGCCATCGCCTAAGTTACAATGATAGGGGCATCAGCCACGCATATGAAATTCCGACAGCTAACCTTTTGCTTGTACCGTATCTACCATCCATGTTACCTTTACCGGCGTTAACGGGGATACATTTTCGTTCCCGGGGCATGGTTCCCGTACCTTTACCTAAAACCTGGCAAGCCTGCACCACTTATACTTCTATAGCTAGTACCGTATGACTCGGATTATTTTGATTCTGGGGGTAATATCCCTTCTCCTAGATTGGTATGTTTTCAAGGGCTTGCAACGCATAACAGCCGGATGGAAATCCGCGCGGCTGCGCAAAACCTTTAACTGGGGGTATTGGACCTTTTTGCTGGGCTTCCTTATCTTTTTTGCCTACGGCATCTACACACGCTTTGAAACGGACAGATCTACCCAATTATCGGTCTGGGGGATTGCCGGCTTTCTCACCTTGCTAGTCACTAAGCTGGTGTTTGTGCTGGTGCTGTTTGCAGAGGATATTGTTCGCCTGGTCATCGCCGCTTTTCGCTTCTTCGCAGGCCTCGGCAGAGAGGCGGCAAGGGAGAAGCCGCTGATGCCCGCGCGCAGGAAATTTGTGAGCCAAGTGGCCCTCGCGCTGGCCGCTGTTCCCTTTGTTTCTTTTTTGTACGGCATTGTCAAGGGCAAGTATGACTACACGGTATACCGCCATACGCTGTACTTTGAGGACCTGCCCGAGGCCTTTGACGGCTTCACCATCACACAGGTGTCGGATGTGCATGCGGGGAGTTTTGACGATGCGGAGGCCGTGCAGCGCGGGATCGACATGATCAAAGCCCAAAAGTCTGATCTTTTTGTTTTCACAGGCGACCTGGTGAACGACCAGGCCACGGAGATTGTACCGTACATGGGCATGTTCAGCCAGATAAAGGCGCCCTACGGGCAGTTCTCCATCTTGGGAAACCACGACTACGGCATGTACCACGACTGGCCAAGCGAGGAGGCAAGGCTCGAAAATATCGCGCAGCTAAAGCAGTATCATGCGCAGCTAGGGTACAGGCTGCTGCTGGATGAAAGCGTTTCCATTGAGAAGGATGGCCAGCAGCTTTCGCTGGTGGGAGTGGAGAACTGGGGCGAGGGCTTCATCAAATTAGGTGATCTGGATAAAGCACTGCTGGGGGTGCCTGATGATGCGTTCAAAGTGCTGCTGTCGCATGACCCCTCGCATTGGGACAATGTGGTGAAGAATCACCCGGCGCACGTGCACCTCACGCTGTCGGGCCACACGCACGGCATGCAGGTAGGGGTGGAGACGCCGCTGGTGCGGTGGAGCCCGGCACAGTACCGCTACGAGAACTGGGCAGGGCTGGCGAAGGCAAAGGACAGGTTGCTGTACGTGAACCGCGGCTTTGGCTTTATCGGCTTCTCGGGCAGGGTGGGTATCTGGCCCGAGATAACGGTGCTGGAGCTGAAGCGGGGCAAACCGCAAGTATAAACCTCCTGTCAGCATTTATACTTGACGTGTCGGAAAGTTGGTTTGCTCCCGATCCGTGGAATAAATCGTACCTTTGCAGCAACAGGCTATCGGGCAGTTATAGTAAGCTTATTTTAGCTGTAGATATGGCGTTCAAAATTAAGCTTTGCGCTACCTAAGCTGTCTTTACTTTTCCTGAAGCCATACGTTTACCTCTAGTTATACTTGCACATGTCCTTTTCAGCTATCGGATTATCAGCTTATTTACTTGAAGCCATCACGGCGCAAGGCTACACTAAACCCTACCCCATACAGGAGCAGGCCATCCCGCCCATACTTGCGGGTAAGGACGTGTTGGGCATTGCGCAGACAGGTTCCGGTAAAACTGCCAGCTTCGCGCTGCCCATTCTGGAGCGGCTTAGCAAGCAGCAGGGCAAGCGCAGCCGAAGTGTCAGCGCACTGGTGCTGGTGCCCACCCGGGAACTTGCCATGCAGGTAGGGGAGGTTTTCAAGGCGCTGGGGGCACACCTGCCGCGAAAGGTGAAAACGCTGGCGGTGTACGGTGGCGTTTCGATAAACCCGCAGATGATGGCCTTAAGCGGCACCGAGATACTAGTGGCCACACCGGGAAGGTTGCTTGATTTAATTTCGTCGAAAGCGGTGCGGCTGTCGGAGGTGGAGGTACTGGTGCTGGATGAGGCCGATAAGATGCTGAACCTGGGCTTTAAAGAGGAAATGGATCAGATCTTTGCGCTGCTGCCCCAGGTGCGCCAGAACGTGCTCTTTTCCGCCACATTGGCCGGAGATGTGGCCGCCATCAAAGAGAAGCTGCTGCTAAACCCGGTTACAATCGAGGTGGTGGCCGAAAACCAGGATGCAGAACTTATCAAACAAACGGCTTACCAGGTGCCCGACGAGAGCAAAGGACCGCTGCTGCGCTACCTCATCAAGCAGCAGAACATGCAGCAGGTGCTGGTGTTCATCTCCTCCATCAAGAAGGCAGACAACGTGGTGGTGAAGCTGAAAAAGAACGGTATTGAGGCCATGGCCATGCACAGCCAGAAGAGCCAGGGCTCCCGCACGGAGTCGCTGAAGCAGTTTAAGGCGGGGAAAATCCGTGTGCTGGTGGCGACAGACCTCGCTTCCCGCGGCATCGATATCCAGTTCCTGCCCTACGTGATCAACTACGATCTTCCACGCTCACCGAAAGACTATGTGCACCGCATCGGCAGAACAGGGCGGGCAGAGGCTGCGGGAGAAGCCATCTCGCTCATCAGCCCCGACGAGATGCACCACTTCAAGATAATTCAGAAGAAGATGGGCAAGCGCGTGCCGCTGATCGAAACCGGCGACCTGGACCTGAAAGGATTTTAAGTAGCTAGTGTTTTCGTTTTCAGGAGGTTAAAATCAGATTTTGAGCCAACGCCTTTTATCCCTGACCAATTCGGAACCTTCTGCACATTTCAGGCCTTACTAAGTCGTTCCTTACTCCACTTTTTTTGCCGCTTACGAATGCCCTTACACATCACTTCGCTTAACTCCGGAAGCAACGGCAACTGCTACTACATCGGCAACGAGACGGAAGCGGTGCTGGTGGATGCCGGCATCTCCTGCCGCGAAACAGAAAAGCGCATGAGGCGCCTGGGTTTATCCATGGCGAAGGTGCGGGCGATCTTCATCTCGCATGAGCACTCTGATCATATCCGCGGGGTGGCGGTGCTGGCGCGCAAGTATAGCCTGCCGGTTTACATCACGCCCACCACACTGTACAGTTGCGGCCTGCGGCACGAGAACCTGGAGGTGGTCTCCTTTCTTCCGCATGAGGAAGTTGCTGTTGGAAGGCTTTCAATCACAGCTTTCCCTAAACGGCATGACGCTACTGATCCTCATAGCTTTATAGTAGCCTGCGAGGGTGTGAAAGTGGGTGTGTTCACGGATATCGGCTCGCCCTGCGACCAACTCATCCGCTACTTCCAGCAGTGCCATGCCGCCTTTCTGGAAGCCAACTATGACGAGGGTTTGCTGGAACAGGGCAGGTACCCGTACCACCTCAAGAACCGCATCCGCGGCGGCAAAGGGCACTTGTCCAACCGCCAAGCGCTGGCGCTCTTCGCGGCCTACAAGCCCGATTTTATGAGCCATATTCTGCTCGCCCACCTCTCTAAAGACAACAACAACCCGCAACTGGTGAAGGACCTGTTCTCGCTGCACGCCAACGGCACCCAGGTGGTGGTGGCTTCGCGCTACGAGGAATCTGCCGTGTACTCCATCACCGGCTCCGGTAGCTTTCCGGCTATGCCCGTTCAGATTCCCGATGCAGCCCCGGTGAAAGGCATCCAGATTCCCGGCGTCCAGACATCCCTCTTCGACTGGTAAGCCAGCCACTGAAACGAATTTTCCCCGCAAGTATAGCTACCACGCGTGCCCAGCGCGGTTGATTGCCCATAACAGCCACCGCGAACAGCCGTACACCATAAACTGCTGAGGGGGTGGCGTAGCCTGTCCCGCTAATCAGGCACAAAGGGGTAGGGTGGAGGCGTATTCTATACTTCGCCTCAAACAAGTCCCGTTCAGCCGGCGTGCCTATTATCTAACACCTAACTCGAACTATGGAAAATTATGCTAAGATCGCCGCTACATCAAAATCCCGTGTTGTTATAATAGGAGGGGGCTTTGCAGGCATTGAACTGGCAAAGTCGCTGCGCGAGGCTGATGTGCAGGTTGTCTTAATTGATAAAGAGAATTACCATACGTTTCAGCCCCTGTTATACCAGGTAGCCACGGCGGGCGTGGAGGCAGACTCCATCATTCACCCTTTCCGGAAGATATTCAAGCACCAGCAGAACTTCTACTTCAGGTTAGCCGAGGTGGTGCACGTGGACACTGAGAACCGCTTTGTTGAGACTTCCATTGGCCTTATAAAGTATGACTACCTGGTGATTGCCACCGGGGCCACCACAAACTTCTTCGGCAACAAGCAGATGGAGAAAAACGCCATCTCCATCAAAAGCCTGGATGATGCGCTGGAGCTGCGGAATACCATACTGTACAACTTTGAGAAGGCGCTGCAGCTAAACGATAAGGAGCAGCTGAACAGCCTGATGGACTATGTGATTGTGGGCGGAGGGCCAACCGGCGTAGAGGTGGCGGGCGCGCTGTGCGAGCTTCGGAACCACGTGTTTCCCAAAGACTATAAAGAACTGGACTTCCGGGAGATGGATATTTACCTGATCCAGAGCGGGCCGCAGCTGTTGAAGGGCATGTCGGATGAG
The DNA here is from genome assembly GCF_001611675.1 of Pontibacter akesuensis. NCBI lineage: Bacteria > Pseudomonadati > Bacteroidota > Cytophagia > Cytophagales > Hymenobacteraceae > Pontibacter > Pontibacter akesuensis. The sequence goes on from NZ_CP014766.1 coordinate 3,923,037, forward strand.
GCCGGACAGAAGGCGCAGGAGTACCTGGAGCGCTTTGGCGTGAAAGTATGGCTCAACCGCCGGGTAAAGACCTACGACGGCTACACGGTAACGCTGGATACGGGTGAAACACTTGTTACGCGCACGCTTATCTGGGCGGCTGGAGTTACAGGGGCGCCGGTGCACGGGATACGGCCGGATAGTGTGCTGAAGGGAAACCAACTGCAGGTGGATGTATACAACCGGGTGGCAGGTTATGAGAATGTGTTTGCCATTGGCGACATAGCCGCCATGATTACGGAGGAGTACCCGCTTGGTTTGCCGATGCTGGCCCAGCCGGCGCTGCAGCAGGGAGAGCTGCTCGGGCAGAACCTGAAGCGCCTAATGGCCGGTAAGCCCATGCAGCCTTTCGAGTACAATGATAAGGGATCTATGGCCACTGTGGGGCGCAACCGTGCGGTGGCAGACCTGAAACTGTTCAAGAAGGAAATCAAGACACAGGGATTCATCGCCTGGCTGATCTGGATGTTCATTCACCTGATCTCGGTGGTGGGCTTTCGCAACCGTTTGGTGGTGCTGGTGAACTGGGGCTGGAATTACTTCACCTACGATACCGGCAACCGGTTGATTATGGGCAAGAAGCACGTAAATGTTCCGGTAAAGGAAACTATCACCGAGAAAACCATGGAATGACCATTTCTATACTTCATAAGAGAAGGACCTGACTTAAAGAATCAGGTCTCTTTTTTATGATGCTTACATAGAGGAGGTAAGGCTGTTTATTTTTTGCTAAATAATCCTGGTGAATTTTGAATACGGGGTTTGTACCCGGTGGAAAAGGCGCCCTACGCGGCTTCTTTTTGCTGGTATGGCGTGATTTCGCCGTCCTCCACAAGAAAGGCTCTGTCCGCCCGGTTCAAAATTTCTTCTTTGCTGTCTGAATAGGCTTCGATAATTTTATAGGGCTTGCCCTTGAGGTATTGTTCCAGGCGGGCAATCTTCTCCTCCGCTTTGCAGGCCAGCCCATCGGCCAGGTAGGTGTGGCCGTTATAAGTTACCTTGGTGCCGGCGAAGGCATCAATTTTATAAAGGTCGAACAGAGGTTTTACGTACAACTCCAGGCCGCCGGTAGCGCAAAACAGCACGATGTTCTGTGCTTTAAACTCATCGAAACGGTGCATGAGGTCCTGGTTGAAATTGGAAGGGAACTCCCGCTCCCAGAACTCCTTTGCATAAGCTTCCACCTGCGCCGGCGGCAGGTCATCCAGGTAATTAAAGAAATTTTCCTTAAACTCTGTCTGCCTGATCTGGTGCAGTTTTAGCAGCAGGTTGTAGTAGCCCATCTGCAGCAGGTATTTGATCCGCTTTGGCCGCTTGGTTAGGATGAACTTATAGAACTCATCTTTGGAGCTCTCGTTGTAGAATGTCCCGTTCAGATCAAAAATAACAACCCTTACCTCCTCTTTGTCGTGCTCCATTCCTTTTTAATTGAAATTAGGGGTGCATTCACATGTACTTTGCGGTACATTTACGTACAATTGTCAGCTTCGCCACCTAAAAAAAGCGATTTTTTTTCCTGGAGAAGCTTATTCTGGATCGCAAGCCCACAGGGGCATGAAACTGATCTAAAGCCCGTTTAGTTATGAAGGCGAAGTACACGAAAGGAAGCAACGGATGTTAGAAAACTCAATGTTTCAGAACCTGCCATCCTGGCACCAGGCGGAGGTTTTAACCAGAAAAGGCACCTTATTGGCACAACGCAGGCACAATGGCTGGCTTGTTAGCCTGTATGCGCTGGACAACTCTTTTATAGAACTCTGGTCGGGAACAGCGGCCGAGGTGGTGGGCATGTTCTCTAAATCAGCAAGCGCATTAGAGATTCTGGATCCTTACACCCATGCCATCGATATCCAGGAGTTCCTGGATTAGCAACTTAGTCTATAAAGCCATACTGCTGGTTATCAGCTGGAAGTATGGCTTTTCTAATTTAAAGGAACAAGTATAAATCTTTGCTTAGTAGGCCACAAAAGAGGGATTCAGCAGGTTTGGCTTGTTGTATTCCAGGTCGTGTTGCAGGTCTGCCTGGTACACGCTGCGGTTCACGGCCCGAAGTATGGCGTGGCCGGCCGCGGTGTCCCACTCCATGGTAGGGGCAAACCGGGGGTAAATGTCTGCTTTGTTCTCGGCCAGTAACATCAGCTTAAAGGAACTGCCCATCGTCTCCAGCCGCACGTTTTTAAACTGATGGATGAACTGCTCTGTTTCAGGAGACAGGTGAGAGCGGGAAGCCACAACGATAACCTCGTCTTTCTGCAGCAGCGCCTCTATACTTAGCTTTTCCTGCAGCGGGTGCAGCAGCACCTTCTTTCCGGCGGCTTCTTTGTACACCTTCGTCTCTTTGGAGCCATAGTACAGCACCTGTGGCACAGGTGCGAAAATAACACCTGCCACCGGGATGTTGTCCTGCATCAGGGCAATGTTTACTGTAAATTCTCCGTTGCGTTTGATAAACTCTTTGGTGCCGTCAAGCGGGTCTACAAGCCAGTACAACGGCCATTTTGTCCTTTCCTGAAAATCCGTTTGAGCGCCCTCCTCTGAAAGTATGGGCAGCCCTGTTTTCTGCAGATACGCGGTAATGATGGAATGGGCGGCTTTGTCCGCCTTCGTGAGTGGTGAGTCATCTGTCTTCAGGTTCACATCAAAATCGCCGGAGGCATACACTTTCAGGATGGCTTCGCCTGCCTTCAGCGCCGCTTCTCGCGCAATCTGCACTAATTCAGAAATATCCATGTAGTAGGTAGGGTTGGGGAATGAGAAAGGTTTTCTGATGAGCGCTGGCTTATACTTGCGACAGCACTTTCATACGTTGCTGCGGCTTTAGTTGCGGCTCCACTACCTCAATCAGTTTGAGCAGCGACTCCTCAATGGCCTCCTGGTCCGTCTTCAGTTCAACATCCGGGGCAAGGGGAGACTCATAAGGGGCGCTGATGCCGGTAAAGTTCTTTATTTCGCCGCGCCTGGCTTTGGCGTACAGTCCTTTGGTATCCCGCTGCTCGCATACTTGCAGCGAGCAGTTCACATATACTTCTGTAAAGCGGTTTTGCCCCACTATCTCCTGCACCAGGTGCCGTTCTTCTTTGTAAGGAGAGATAAAGGCGCAGATCACAACCAATCCGGCATCCAGCATCAGCCTGGCCACTTCGCCTACGCGCCGGATGTTTTCTTTCCGATCCTCCGCCGTAAAGCTTAAGTCTTTGTTCAGCCCGTTGCGCACATTGTCCCCGTCCAGCAAAAACACTTTGTATCCCTGGTGAAAAAGGTAATGCTCCAGCCGCAGGGCCAGCGTACTTTTTCCCGAACCCGACAAGCCGGTTAAAAATACCAGGCGCGGTTCCTGCTGCATCATCTCTTTCCGTTGGCAGTAGCCTACCTGGGAGTCGAAAGGGAATAAGTGCTTCATTTTTTTCAAGGTTTTAATTGATCAGGGAACGGCAAACATACCGGGTAAAGAAAGACAGTCCTTGTACCTGAAAAAATGGAATTGAGTTATGCTACTGGCTGATTCCGGTTATTTCCTGGTGTAAGCATCCGCTTGTGCCGACGTACACGGAAAGGTCATTGTCATCTCGAACACAGTGGGAGATCTATCCGGAATACTGTAAAGATCTCTCACTGTGTTCGAGATGACAATAGTAGAGGTGCTCGAAAGTGTAGCTGTGCAGGCCATGAACCTTTTTTTCATCGCAAGGCACAAGCGGACGCTTGCGCCAGTGTTTTTGCAACTTTAAACAGTATAGAAGAATGTATACCTATACTTGCCGGAGCCGTATAGGGGCGTGACGAAATTTATAAACCACCCCTGACTATGAAAATCCTGCAAGGCGGCGCACCCAAGTGCGGTAACTTCTGGCTCTACCAAATCATCCAGCAATTACTCGAGCGCACCGGCTACGACACATCCACATTCATTCAGAAACAGCCTATTTACAAGCTCGCACAGAAGTGGGAGCTGAACTATCCGACACAGGCGAGCATCGATATGGTGGATATAACTGACCTGCAACTCAGCTATCGAATCAGCAGTATCTTCCGAATGCCCATCGAGAATATTGAAAGTTACCTTAAACAGACCAACCACGTGTGGACGCACTCGCCGATTTGCAAGCGCAGCCCGGAACTTCTGAACCTGTTCGATAAGAAAGTATACATAGTGCGCGACCCGCGCGACAGGGCCATTTCAGCCTCCAAGTACTATACTTCGGAGTACATGCTGAAATACTATCCGCAGGAGGAAACGAATGCGCAGCGCTACCTGGAGAAGCACTTTGAGGAGCTGATGCTGGAGTGGGTGTGGCACGTGTACGATCATGTGCGCCTAAGCCGGGAACATAACATCCATATCGCTTTCTACGAAGGCTTTCTGCTCGACTTTCAGCAGGAACTGGGCCGGCTGCTAACATATTTGGGTGTTGATCTGCCGCAGCAGGAGCGGGAGGAACTGCAGGAGGCAATGAGCTTCTCGACACTCAAAAAGAAAAACCCGAAGCACCTCAAAAAAGGCACGTCGGGGTATTGGATGGATCAGCTGACGGAGGCGCAAACAGAAAAAGCCAGCATAGTTGCCGGTCCCTTGATGGATTTTCTGGGCTATCCGTCAGGCAAAGATCAACCGATGAACTATGCCCCCGAGCCCGCCCATCAGGATTTTGAGCAGCTGAAGCAACAGATTATTGCGGCACAACAGCCGCTCTACCAAAGCTGAGGGGCAACTACCAAACACCCAGTTGCCGCCCGATTGTCTTTAACTGGCCGATATGGTAGCCGGTGTGGTGTAGTGTGGTCATGGCGGCCCAGGAGCGGGTTTCACCGTTTGCCTGTACCTCAAAGAGGTCGGTGTTGGGGTTCTGAACCAGCTGTATCATTTCGTCCAGTTCAGCCGCATAGGCATCTATGGCCTGGTTCCATTCCTGTTCGCTCTGCGGCACGTGGTTCTCGGGCCAGTGCGCGTCGGGCCATACTTCCGGGTTGTCGGCCGGGGCTTTCATAAAGTTCAGCAGGGTTTGGTGGCGGGCGCGAATGTGGCCCAGCAAGATCCAGGCGGAGAAATGAAGGCCCTCCAGCATTACACCTGCTTTGTCATAATTGAACTCCCGCAGCAAAATAACATTCGGGGCAAAACCGCCTTTCAGCAGTTCTACCAGTTGCGCTCTTACAAGTTGATCTATGTCGTTTTCGGATGCCATATAGCCATGCTATTATCTGAATTTCTGAAGATAAATTTCAAGAGTTCAGAAACGATTTTATACTTGCGGGGTTTAGGTTGATGGCAATATACAGGTATAATTTCCTGGAAATCAGTGGTATGTATTAAAATTGATTTTGCTGTTGCTGCAGTAGCTTTTCTTCCTGCTCGTGCACTGCTTGCAGCATCTCGTTTTCGGGCGCGGCAAGTGCTTCCTGCATATCCCTTTCCTCAATCTGCTGGTTCACCTGTGCCGCATGCTGTACAAGTGTCTGGAAAATGCGGCGATGCGCTTTCTTTTGCGGCAGGTACTCCGGGTGCCACTGTACGCCAATCACAAATTCCTGAACTGTGTTCTCAATGCCCTGCACCACCTGGTTTGCCTCCTGGGCTACTATGTCGATGTCTTTGCCGGGTTCTTTGACCGCCTGGTTATGCAGCGCATTTACATCCAGTTGCCGGGTGCCAAGTATGCTGCCGAGTTTGCTTCCCTCTTTAATGTACACGCGCTTCACTGGGAAAATACTCGATGGATTGGGCTCCTCGAGGTAAAAGGTGTTAATGTCCTGGTAAAGCGTGCCGCGGAAGTAGACGTTGAGCAGCTGTGAGCCCCGGCAAATTCCAAGTATAGGAAGTTGTTTCTTTACCGCCTGGTCTATCAGTTGGATCTCAAGGTGGTCGCGGGCATGGTCTAATCCATGGCTGCGGCTGCGCTTGCGGCTGAAAAGCTTGCGGGTCAAGAAAAGAGCCGGGTAGTATAGCCAGCGGGCAAAACGGCCCACGCGCTGGAAGATATTTTTGGTGGGGTGCTTGAGGGTGCGCTGCAGGTACTCATCAAAAACATGGTCCTGCTCATACGTGCTGGGGTCTACGTCGGCGCCTCCGCCTACCACCAGCGCCTGCAATCCGTCGGCGGTGCGGGGGCGGGAGGGGGTAATCCGTACGGGCCAGCCACCCGCCAGCAAAATTCCGAACGCTGTAAAAAACCAGGCCGTTCCTCCGCCTTTGTCCGGCCCCGTCACGCCGATAGTTGGTCTGTTGCGGTCTATTTTATACTTCTTCGTCAGGTTAGCCATTTTGCAGTTTCTTTTGTCCACTTGCCCTCAAACCCGAGCAACGACTTGTCTTTCAGGTACAGGTACTCTTCACTCATTTTCGCGATTTTATCTGGCTCATTTGCCAGGTCATCCAATACCACCCAGTTGTTCCACTCCTGAGCCAGCGTCCAGTCGGGTTGCGAGATAGAACTGTTTGGCAAGCGGTAATGGAATGTTTCCCTGTCCTTCACCTTGCCCACATCCTGGAACTCTGATACCGTCTCTTTACTAAGCGCAGAAAAAAGCGGGTACATGTCCAGCGGCCGGTTGCGGTCGGGGTTGTAGAGGTGGTAATCGCGGATAAGCGTTTCCAGGTCCGGCTCGTATGTCGGTGCAAGTATAACTTTCGCGTAAGCCTCCGGGTAAGGATCGATAAACGGGCTCACCCGACGGGCAAAATCCGTTTCCCCGACTTCCAGCAGCCAAGGGTAAAGCAGCAGGAAAGCGCGCAGGTAATTGAGCAGCGTACGCGGCTCTGTATCGGGCACCTCCACGTTGATGTGTGTGCCGAAGGCGTTGGTTATAAAATCCTTCGTACCCTTGGCATGATGCGCATACAGGGCTTCCCGCAGCTTTTCCAACTGTTCCAATTCATTGCAGGGTACCGGAGGCGTGGCGATCTCGTAGGGGAATATTTTGCCGACCACACTTTCCAGCATTGTTTCCACGCTGTCTTCCAACGTGTCTTCGCCGATCTTGTACTCGTTCAGGTTGATGTGCAGCTTATCGAAGGCTTTCTTGTAGTTCTTTTCCGTCAGCAGCGTCAGGTCAAACTCCACTGTAAAATCACCAATTGTTGTATCCACCACCTTCTGCGAAAAACGGTGCGCCTCCTGCACTTTTCCGCCGTACAGTTGCTGTATAATCTGCACAGCCTCTTCCACACCTACGTTTGTAAACTCAAGCTCAAACCCAACGGTACGCAGGTTCCCGTTCTTATTATGCTGTACAGACAGTTGATTAAATTGCATAGGCAAATTAGATTTTTCCTTCTTACAAACGGTAAAAAGCAAAAGCTGTTCACTTTGGCGGGTCTGATAGCGGAAATAATGCAATATTTAAGTTGCTCTCACAGCGATATCAGAAAGATTTATAAAGGTCAGAAAGAGTGAGGCAGAAATTCAAAGAACTTGCTTTACTTTAGCTTCTACCTGCTTTGCATCAAAAATCAAGACGCCTTTGATGGCTTTTCAGGGTGAAATGGTATCTTCATCAAATCATTGCGTTCAAACTTTAAATGAGTTCTACATGCCAGAATTTGTACTTGGTGTAGATATCGGAGGCACCCACATAACAGCTGCGGTAATTGATCTAAGCAGCCGCGCAATTCTGCAGGAAACCCTAAGCCGGGCACCCGTAGACTCCGGCGGTTCGGTGCAGCAGGTAATAACCACCTGGAGCAGCGCCATGCATGCCGCCATCCGGAAATCAGGACAGCAGGTGCGCCGAATGGGTATTGCCATGCCTGGCCCTTTTGATTATGAGTATGGCGTGGCGCTGATGCAAAACCAAGGCAAGTATGATCACTTGTATGGCGTCAATGTCAGGCCGTTGCTGGCCCAGGAGCTGCAGGTGCCGGAGGAAAATATCCTGTTTCAGAACGATGCTCCCTGCTTTCTGCAGGGCGAGTTTTTTGGCGGCGCAGCAAAAGGATGCACCAGGGCCATCGGCATGACTTTAGGAACTGGTTTGGGATCTACGTGGTATGCGAACGGCAAAGCAGTGGACGCCGACAGGTGGAATACCCCTTTTGGCGATAGTATAGCGGAGGAGTACCTCAGCTCGCGCTGGTTTGTGAAGCGCTTTGAGGAGCTGACAGGACAGCAGGTGCCCAATGTTAAAGCCATTGTTGACCAATTTCCTACAGAGCCGAAAGTGCAGCAACTGTTTGATGAGTTTGGGAAAAACCTGGGTGTTTTCCTGATCCCTTTCGCGCAGGAGCGGAACCCAGAGGTGATTGTGTTGGGTGGCAACATTGCCAAAGCGCTGCCGCTTTTTGCCCCTTTGCTGCTTCAAACGCTGCACCAGCAAAACGTTCATGTTCCGGTAAAGCAGGCGCAGTTAGGTGAGGAAGCCGCCTTAATTGGAGCAGCTAGCTTATGGAAGCAAGCGTAATAAATCGCCATACTTCTGATTCATAATTTATTATTCAGCATTCATACTTTACCCTTCGCTCAATGAAGAAGCTTTTACTACCCGTTCTGCTACTCTCTCCCATACTTTTGCTGGCACAATCCAAGCCTGCGCATGACCTGGTGAAGTACGTTAACCCGATGATCGGCACGGCCAAAATGGGGCATACGTATCCGGGAGCCACGGTGCCATTTGGTATGGTGCAGCTAAGCCCGGACACCGACACCATTCCGTATGCGGTGGATGGCAAGTATAACAAGGATGTTTACAAGTACTGCGCAGGTTACCAGTATGACGATCCAACCATCGTTGGTTTTAGCCATACGCATTTTAGTGGCACCGGCCACTCTGACCTGGGCGATTTTCTGATTGCGCCTACCACAGGTAAACTGCAGCTGAACCCCGGTACGGAAGACAAACCAGAGAGCGGTTACCGCTCGGCTTTCTCACATGCCAACGAAAAGGCCGAACCTGCCTATTATAAAGTGAAGCTGGACGACCACAACATCCTAGCGGAACTGACTGCCACAAACCGGGTAGGCATGCACCAGTACACGTTCCCTAAATCAGACGAGGCGCACATTATACTTGATTTGATGTCAGGCATTTATAACTATGACGGTAAAAACACCTGGACTTTTGTGCGGGTGGAGAACGATACACTGATTACCGGTTACCGCCAAACCAATGGCTGGGCCAGAACACGCACCGTATACTTTGCCATGGCCTTCAACAAGCCTTTTCACCAGTACGGTAACAAGAACTACGAGGAGGAGCAGGTGTACAAGGGCTTCTGGCGCAAGTTTGATCAGACCAAGAACTTCCCCGAGTTTGCCGGTAAAAAGCTACGCGCCTACTTTGACTTTAAAACGGAGGAAGGAGAGAAGATCAAAATAAAATTTGCCCTCTCACCGGTAAGCACAGCGGGCGCGCTTGCGAACATGCGCGCCGAAATTCCGCATTGGGACTTTGAGCGGGTAAAGCAGGAAGGGCAGGCTAACTGGAACAAGGAACTTAACAAGGTGGTAGTAGACGCCAGCAAGGACAACCTGACGAATTTCTACACGGCCATGTACCATTCCTTCCTGGGCCCGACAACCTATATGGATGTGGACGGCAAGTACCGGGGCCTCGACATGAACGTGCACCAGGCGAAGGATTTTACGAACTACACCAGCTTCTCGCTTTGGGATACGTACCGCGCGCTGCACCCGCTGTTTAACATTCTGCAGCCCGCCCGCAATGCCGATATGGTGAAGTCGATGCTCGCGCATTACGACCAGAGCGTGCACAACATGCTGCCGGTTTGGTCGCATCATGCCAACGAAAACTGGTGTATGATCGGCTACCATGCCGTGCCGGTGATTGCGGATGCGGTAATTAAAGGAAACGCCGGTTTTGATGTGAACCGGGCACTGGAAGCCTGTGTCACCACCGCCCGAAACAACTACTACGATGGCCTGAACTACTACATGGAGATGGACTACGTGCCGGAGGACAAGAACGGTTCCTCTGTATCAAAAACGCTGGAGTACGCCTACGACGACTGGTGCATCGCCCAGATGGCCAAGAAGCTGAACCGCCAGGACATCTACGAGGAGTTTATGAAGCGCGCCTCCAACTACAAGAATGTGTATGATTCTAAGTCTGGTTACATGCGCCCGAAGTTAAGCGATGGCTCCTGGAAAAAGGAGTTTGACCCACTCGATACGCACGGGCAAGGCTTTATTGAGGGCAACTCCTGGAACTACAGCCTCTATGTGCCGCACGATCCGGCCGAGATGATAAAGATGATGGGCGGGAAGCAGCGCTTTGCCCAGCACCTGGACTCGCTCTTCACTATGGACCTGCCGGACAAATACTTTGCGAATACGGAAGACATTTCCCGTGATGGCATCATCGGCAACTACGTGCACGGCAACGAACCTTCGCACCACGTGGCCTACCTTTACAACTGGACAAATGAGCCCTGGAAAACGCAGGAGCGAACGCGTATGGTGTTGAAGGCCATGTATAAACCGACTGTTGACGGTCTCGGCGGCAACGACGACTTTGGACAGATGAGTGCCTGGTACATCTTTAGCTCGCTTGGCTTTTACCCCGTTGCTCCCGGCTCGGACCACTATGCCATCGGCAGCCCTGCAGTAAAATCGGCCAATATAAACCTGGAGAACGGGAAGACCTTCAACATTGAGGTGAAGAATCAGAAGGATAAGAACGTGTATGTGCAGAAGATCGAGCTGAATGGCAAGTCTATCGACCGCAGCTACATTACACATAGCGAGATTATGAATGGGGGCAAAATTACCTTTTACATGGGCAGCAAACCAAACAAGAAGCTGATGGCAGTGGCTGAATAAGTATAAACCAGCAAGCATGAAAAAGCAGAAGAGCACCTCTAATAAGCGGTGCTCTTCTGCTTTTAGCGGTGTAATTTCCTCTCCGGCCATCGAGCGCAAGTCTTCAGACTTGTGTCTAATTATTATGTCGAGTTTGAAACTCGACTGGCTTGAAAAGCCATCCTTGCATAGCGGCGGCTATACTGGTTGCAGCCATAGTTGTTACAATATCTGGCGCAAGCGTCCGCTTGTGCCGTCGTCTGCTTCAGCTATACTTCCATCGCCACAGCTTCCGCATATGCGAACAAGCTATCCTTTCTAGCTACTGCTGATCCTCCAGCTCCCAAATATCTATCGTTTCACCTTTAGCTTTGGAGCCCTCACGGCCGGGAGGTCCCGTCCTCGGGCATCGCGCTGGGACCTTTTCTTTGCTCGCTGCGCTTTGCAATCCCGCTCCCGCGGGACCGAAAAACTCCAAAGGCGCTCTTTTTCGAGGGCCCCTACCCCCACCAAGGACTGGAATCAGTTTAAGTAGCTACTGCTTTCGCTAAATGACTTCAGCCAAGTCCCCCCTTAAGGGGGGTAGGGGGATGTTTTACTCCTGCGGATAATTCCCCTTCTCGGAGGGGCGAGGGGTGGGTAACGCATCTAATAAGTACTGCCATCAAGCCTATTGCTGCTCATCTCTGGAAAAGGAGTATGGAAAGGCACTTTCCGATATTCCGCGGGTGGTGTTTGGTGTTACGACCATGTCAAATTTAAGCTTTCCGCCCTTTAGAATTGTTTCGTGCGATATCCAGTTCTTATCATACTTCTTTCCATTGAGCCTGGCCTGCTGTATGTATAGGTTTTGAGCGCTGTTGTTGGGTGCTTCAATCACAAATTCTTTCCCGCTTTCCAGCTTCAGCGTTATCTTCCTGAAGAGTGGTGCGCCGATCACATACTGGTTTACCGCTGGCGTAACCGGGTAAAAGCCCATGGCCGAGAACACGTACCAAGCCGAGGTCTGGCCGTTGTCTTCGTCGCCGATGTAGCCATCTGGAATCGGTTTATACATGCGGTTCATGGTTTCGCGCACCCAGTACTGTGCTTTCCAGGGAGCGCCGGCATAGTTATACAGGTAGATCATGTGCTGTATCGGCTGGTTGCCGTGCGCGTATTGGCCCATGTTAGCAATCTGCATCTCGCGTATTTCATGGATCACACCACCGTAGTAGCTCTCGTCGTACACGGGAGGCAGCGAAAAAACAGAGTCCAGCTTGGCTACAAAGTTTCGCTTGCCGCCCATCAAATCCACCAGCCCCTGCACATCATGGAAAACGGACCAACTGTAGTGCCAGCTATTACCCTCTGTAAACGCGTCGCCCCACTTAAAGGGGTTAAACGGTGACTGAAAAGTACCATCCTGGTTTTTGCCCCGCATCAACCCTGTTGAAGGATCGAAGAGGTGGCGGTAGTTCTGACTACGTTTGGCGTACAGGTCAATTTCCTGTTGCGGTTTCTTCAAGGCTTTCGCCAGTTGGTAGATGGCAAAATCATCGTAGGCATACTCCAGCGTACGGGCCGCGTTCTCGTTGATTTTTACATCATAAGGAACATATCCCAGTTTGTTGTAATAGTCGGCGCCGGCACGACCAATGGCTGTAATCGGTCCTTCGTTGTTGGCGCCATGCAGCAGTGCCTCATACAGTGTTTCGATGTCGTAGCCGCGCAGGCCTTTCATGTAGGCGTCGGCCACCACCGAGGCAGAGTTATTGCCTACCATAATGTTGGCATAGCCCGGGCTTGACCACTCAGGCAGCCAGCCTCCCTCTTTATAATCATTTACAAGCCCTGCCTGCATTTCTTTGTTGATGGCCGGATACACCAGGTTCAGGAACGGGTAAAGGGCACGGAAAGTATCCCAGAAGCCAGTGCCGGCAAAGCGGTAGCCGTCGTATGTTTTCCCGTCGTAGGGGCTGTAATGCACGGGTTCTCCAGCCGCATTCAGCTCATACATTTTGTGCGGGAAAAACAGCGTGCGGTAGAGGCAGGAGTAAAAGGTGCGCAGTTGCTCGTCTGTGCCTCCCTCAACGATGATGCGGCTCAGGGCTTTATGCCACTTTTCTTTGGCTTTGCGTTTGGTAGCCTCAAAATCATCCTTTGCCAATTCCCGCTGCAGGTTTAACTCTGCCTGCTCCATACTTATAAAAGAGGAGGCGACCCGCAGGTTAACCTTTTCGCCCTTCGCTGTTTTAAAGCCTACAATTGCTCCGGCATGGTTGGCCTCCATCTCCAGCGCATCTTTTACCAGGGTAGAGTCGTGCCAGGTATAGGCCACCTTCAAGGGCTTATCAATATAGATGACGAAGTAGTTTTTGAAATTTACCGGGTTGCTGCGTGCGGCGCGGGTAGTATAACCGATGATTTTGTTTTGTTCCGGAAGCACCTTCACGTATGAGCCTTTGTCCAGGGCGTCGATGACGATAAAGGAGCTGTCGGATTTGGGGTAGGTAAAACGGAATTGCGCGGCGCGTTCGGTTGGAGTGAACTCTGTGGTGACGTCGTGGTCAGCCAGATAGACGCTGTAGAAATAGGGTTTGGCTACCTCAGATTTGTGTGAAAACCAGCTGGCCCTGTCCTCCTCCCGAAACTTAACTTTGCCCGTTACGGGCATAATCACGAACTGACCGTAGTCGTTCATCCAGGGCGAGGGCTGGTGTGTTTGCTTAAAGCCTTTTATCTGGTCCGCATCATACGTATAGGCCCAGCCGTTTCCCATTTTACCCGTTTGGGCGGTCCAGAGGTTCATGCCCCAGGGTACAGCCACAGCAGGGTAGGTGTTGCCATTCGACAAGCTGACTTTTGAGTCAGTGCCCATAAGCGGGTTTACCAATTCCTCGGGTTCAAACGGCTTTTGTTTTTGCTGTGCAAGGGCGGGAGACACTGCGCCTACAGAAAATGCCAGGAGAAGGTAAGTTATTTGCGATTTTAATTTCATAGTAGAACAGCAGCAGCTTTATATGTTATGTTGCAAGAGTTTCAAGGGATGGTAAAACCATTTGAGCGCATCAACCTTGTTTATTTTCCTAAATGGAATTGATATAGGCAGGTACGCTTGTACAAAGTAATGTTCTTTCGCGCAAAGATCAAGAACGCGCTGCTTGAAGTATACCATACCTGGCATGCCAACCGAACAGGGCCGACAACAAAAGCGTGCTGAATCAGCACAGGCCGCCTTTAAATGCTTTTGTTGAATACAATGTATCGTATAAGAGGCCCTGATCACACGCAGCTATCAGGTGTAGGTATTTATACTTACTAGTCCGTATAACATGGTATTATTCAACAATAAGCCCTTAATAATTATATTATAAGTGGCAGCGTAAGCTTTTGCACCGTATCTTTAGATTATATGCAGGTAACAGTATGGCCAAAGCATTAGCTGAGGTAAATGTCTGAGGTTTGGCTGACCTGTATCTATCTTAAAGGAGGGAGAAGTCATTTGTGATGGGTGCTATGAATGGCTCTCCCTACCCTTTATTCTCTCTAAAGCTTCTTAGTAAAAAGGCTCTGGCAAATACTGCCGGAGCCTTTTTATTTATGCAAACTTTAGCAGACACGGCTCTACCCGCTTTACCAAAAATACAAATGTATTTAATGCAACCTAAGCGCATTGGCTGCTAAACCGGCTATTGAAGCTAATTTACACTTTGGGCGCAATACTCATTTACCAAAGAACAGGCAGACCAAGTATGGCAGGCTTATAACGCCAACCGGCCCCTCATGTAGTTGAGAGGCCGGTTGGCGTTCTGATTTTAAATGTTCATGCTTAATTGCCAGGCCAGGAAACCCAGGGAATACGGATCAGGATCAGGAGTAGTCCGATGCCATAAAAGATGGCAATGCTTTTAAAACCTTTGTCGGTTCCCACCATGCGCTTGGCACGGGAGTAACCAATGGTAATCAGCACCACCGCGATTACCATGGTTAGCGGGTGCTCCAGGATGTAAAGCCTGGAAATAGAGTCGCCCATTGCGGCGCCTGAAAAGTTGCTGGCTCCACGCGGTGAGACAAAGTAGAGGATCAAGCCGATAACCCACTGGAGGTGCGCAGGAATAAGGCCAAGCAAGGCGATTTTTCGGTCACCGTCTGAAAAAATTCTTTTGCCGAACAAGCCGATGAGGGCGCTGATAAAGCTGATGAGCAGCCCGAGCAGCACGAGGTAAGTCATGTAGGAGTGAGAATGCAGTAGTCCTGTATACATAGAGGGTTTGATTTGTTGCTGCCGTAAATATATAAATTTAAAATTCAAAGTTGCAGCACGGCACTCGAATCAAAGCAGCAACGCATCCACCCGATACGCATAAACCATTTCCTCGCACGGGGACCAGGCAAAGATGGTAAAAGCACCATCCTGCGAGGCCACCATGGCAATGGCATTGGGTTGGTCGTGCACAAACTGGGCTGCCGATAAGTGCCGCGTGCCGCCGCTCTGTGTGGGAGAAAGGGTAGTAGGCGTGCTGCCAACGATGGGCTCCGTGAACACAACTTTCTCAATTGGATCCTTTCCCTCTGGCCTTCCGATCTTCGCACCAAAGGCCAGCACCTCGTATTGGTCGCTGATGAGGGTGGCGCCATCCACTGCCGTGAAACCGGCAACGCCCTCTACGGCATCACGCAAGGCTCCCTTCCACAGGCTCTTGCTTCGCTCCGTTTTCTCCTGCCGCATCAGGTTTGCCAACCCCGCGTAGGCCGGCTCCACAGCGTACATGATCGGGTGCATGATTGATTTGCGCCAGGAGTCCGTGCCCGCTGGCACCACCAGCAGCGTGCCCCCGCGCTTATGCGCCCGCATCGACACAGCCAGTTGTACGAGCAGGTTCACCGAATCCTGGCCGGTGGAGGGAGATGTGAAGTTTAGCAGGGCAGACAGAAGAGTGGGGCAGTCAGGCAGGCTGGCCGCTTTCTCGTCAACTATTTTTACCTGGTCTCCCTTCAGCACGGCTACGTTGGCCAGCTTCCCAAGCCCCCCGAAACGTCGGTGTTTTACCACCAGCAGGGCAGGATCAGAAACATCAAGCACAAAGCAAAGGTCGGGTGTGGTGCGGGTACAGCCCCAGATATAAAGTTCTCCCTCCTCATGCCATACCCCCAGGTGCACGCCCGGCCGCTCCACAGCCGGGGCTACTTTTGTGAGGGTTGCAGACGTAAAGGAAAGGCGCTGTTCAAAAATAAGGGGCGAGCTGGATGATTCCGGGGGAAGAAAAGCCATTGAAATTTTAGGCGAAATGCCCTCTTCGCGGCGCAGGCTCGCCCAAAAGGCTGTGTCGATCATCGACTCGATCTCGTGCGCGCCCGGCGCTGGGGCCAGGTTCTGATCACCGCGCTCCTGCGCCAGCACAAACTGCTGCTTAAAGTGTGCTTCGATGGAAGTGGCCACAGCGCGGGCTGCCTGGTAGGTGGTATGGTGCGGGGATAGCATGTATGGCTTTAAACAAAGTATAATTAGGAGTACACGTAAACTATAGGGTGTAACCCCAAAACGGGCTAAAATGTTAAGGTACAAGTATAGCACCCTGACGCTGCTGACCTTTCGCAAGCGGCAGGGCTTGTTCAGGCAAAGTTAAAAATTCGCTGGGAAACGGGTTATTTATACTTGCTTAAGGATTTCCGGAGACTTACATTGCCATCAATCGTTACCTTTGGCAAAATCCGGATTTGCAGGAGTGCAGCGTATACTTGATCGCGCGCACCGCCAAAACCGCTTCCATCAGACACAGCAACAACACAGATGCCGACCCAGGTGTGGACTTTTAGACGCTTCTTTTTCAGCGAGTATTTTGCGGACGGGGTGCGGGTTACTTTTGCCCTCCTACTTCCGACACTACTTCTCTCGCTGCTGGGTCATCTGCAGGCAGGCATTCCGCTAGCCATGGGTGCTTTGCTGGTTAGCCTTTCCGATGCGCCCGGTCCTGCCACGCACAAACGAAATGGAATGCTTGTATGCATTCTCACCGTTTGGTTAGTGGCCCTTACTACAGGCTTCGCCCGCCTGAGCAGCCTGGCAATGGGTGCTGAGATTCTTGTTTTTTCCTTTCTCTTCTCGATGCTGACCGTGTACGGCAACCGTGCGGCACTGATCGGCTCCGGGGCTTTGCTGGCCATGATCCTGGTTATGGGCCTGCACCCTGAAAATGTCTGGGGCTTTGCTTTTCTGGTGGCTGCCGGCGGGTTGTGGTACTTTTTGCTAAGCATGCTGTTTTTGCGCCTCTTGCCTTACCGGCCGGCGCAGCACGCGTTGGGCGAATGTATTCGCGAAACAGCGGCCTTTCTGAAGCTGAGGGCGGCTTTTTATAGCCTCTCCACTGATCCTGATACTAATTACCGTAAAATCGTGCAGCAGCAGGTGGTGGTCAGCGAAAAGCAGGACGCGGTGCGTGAGTTGCTGCTTCGGAGCAGGCAATTGGTAAAAGAAGCCACCGACCAGAGCCGGCGGCTGGTGCTGGCCTTTGTGGATGTGGTGGACCTGTACGAACAGATTTCCGTGATGCAGAACGACTACAATGCCCTGCGCGACACGCTGAGCAAATTAGGGCTGCTTGACCACATTGGCCTCCTGATCCGCCATATGGCTGAGGAACTGAACGAAATGGGATGGGCCGTACAGTCCATTGCCCCTTACAAGCCAACGCATGCGCTGGAAACCGAGCTGGCAAATCTGCGGGAACGGGTGCAGCAAACTCCTGAAGCAGCCCTGGCAGCGCAATCGCCCGTGCTACAGGGAATACTGGTAAACATGGAGCGCATTCTTGAGAAGTATGCGCACATCCGCCACTATTTCGGACCTTCAACAGGCGAAAGCGCTGGTTTGGGACAGGAAGAGGATTACGCGCGCTTTGTCTCGCACGAGGAATACAGCGCCAGCAAATTAGTAAACAACCTTACCTGGCAGTCATCTATTTTTAAGTATTCCCTACGTGTGGCGCTGGCATGCTTTGTTGGCTTCATGCTCATGCAAACGGTGATAGAGGGCAGCCACAGTTATTGGGTGTTGCTCACCATTCTGGTTATACTAAAGCCTGCTTTCAGCCTGACAAAGCAACGCAATTTCCAGCGCCTGTTGGGTACCATTATTGGTGGGCTGGTAGGGGTGGTGGTGCTGGCACTGGTGCAGGACGAGGTACTGCGTTTTATGATCCTGATAATAGCAATGGTTGGAACTTTTAGCCTGATCCGTCTGAATTATATTGTGAGTGTAATTTTCATGACACCGTTTGTGCTGATTGTTTTTAGCTTTCTGGGAGGTGCAGGCACAAACATTGCCCAGGAGCGGATTATCGACACGTTGATCGGTTCAGCTGTTGCGTTTGCTGCCAGTTACCTGCTATTCCCGAACTGGGAATCAGCTAAACTAAGCCTGTTGCTGCGTGCTATTCTAAAAGCGAACATCGCATACCTGCAACGGCTCTCCCTAACCCTGGCGGGAAAAGATGTGGCCTCCATAGAGTATAAACTGGCCCGGAAAGAGGTGTACGTCAGTGCTGCCAACTTATCGGCTGCTTTTCAGCGGATGATATCAGAGCCAAAGAGCAAACAGCGAAACGTAGAAGCCATTTACAATTTCCTGGTGCTCAATCATATTCTTTCCTCAAACATTGCGTCTGTGGCCTCGCTGCTGCAGGCGGGCCGACAGCAAACCGCTACGGCCGGGCACCTGCAGGAGGCGGTAAACCAGGCAGTGGACCTGCTGCAGCGGAGCCTTCGGCAGATCGAGGAAAGCCCAGCCGTGGCCGAAGCGGCTCTTCCACAACTGAATGCCGAACCTCAAACAGGCCAGGAACGGTCTCTGCTGCAGGAGCAGCTGGTGTTTCTGCAGAAAGTAAGCCAGGATATTTACAGAACAACCGGTGCCATAGTTGTCTGAATAGGAGAAGCTGCAAATGAGCTGTGTCGTGCCGCATCAGTATACAAGCAAACCCCGCCTGTTTGCACACCTTTAGAGACTTGCAGGCTCTTCCGATTTGTAGAGAACACCAGTCTAGCTTCTTTCTGCAGCTGTTTTCCTGAACCTGCACCGCTGTTTCGCCTGATGTATCGCTTTATTTAGATGGGTAAGGGTTAGCTGGCCGCAGCCTACAGCAACTATTTACGTAGCTAAAGGCTGCGGCTCAAAAGATAACCTGCTGTTTTGCAGTAGCCGTTAATTTTGTAGCTTAGGCCAATTGGCAGAACCATCTTCATGAAACATAAATTGAACCGTTTTCAGCTGGGCTTTTTCAGGTGGCGCAGGAGGCAAAGCAACAACCGCATTATGCCCTTTGTGCTTAGCGTGGTGGTGGGTTTAATTGTGGGAGTGGCGGCCATACTTATCAAAACAATCATTTTTTACATTGAGCAGTACGCGGTATATTTCGCGCCAAACCTGCTGAACTTCCTGTTGCCCCTCATCGGGTTTCTGCTGGTTACCTTCCTGAACCGAAATGTCTTTAGCCAGACCGCTCATTTCAACGGTGCGCGCAACGTTATCCAGGCCATCGAAAAAAACAGCTCCATCATCAAGTTCAGGCTTATATACTCCAAGTTTGTTACCACGGGCCTGACCATTGGCTTTGGGGGAAGCTCCGGGGTGGAGGCGGCCATTATCTCGAGTGGGGCGGCGGTGGGCTCTAATGTGGGGCGTGTGTTAGGGCTGGGCTACCGGCTGCGCACGCTCCTGATCGGTTGCGGTGTGGCTGCCGGCATATCCGCTGTCTACAATGCCCCGATGGGTGGGTTTATATTTGCCCTCGAAACCATACTTCCGGAATTTACGCCCACGTTGCTTATTCCGCTGCTGGTGGCGGCGGCGGCCGGTAAAATCCTGTTCGAATTTATTATGGGAGAGCACCTGCGCTTCGAGGTGCCGCTCACTGATTTTGCCTACGAGCAGATACCACTCGTAATCCTGCTTGGGGTACTGGGGATGCTGATGTCGAGCTACCTGTTGCGCACCTACAGCTACTGTGCCACTTACTTTGGCCGGATTAAGAATGCCTATCTGCGGGCTATAGTCGGAGGCGTTGCCCTGGGTAGTATCATTTACCTGCTGCCTCCTATGTATGGGGAGGGCTACGTAAGTATAAATGCCTTGCTCAACTCAGAAGAGCGCTCCCTCATTGCCAATTCGCCGTTGTCTGTGTTCCCGAACACCATCTGGTTCAACTTTCTTTTCTTCTTTTTGATCACCATGGTGAAGCCCCTTGCCACCGGCATCTGCGTGAACTCGGGCGGAGAGGGGGGTTATTTTGCCCCTTCCATTATCACAGGTGGTCTGTTGGGGTTTTTGTTCTATAAAGTGGCGGTGCTGGCAATGCCTTTTTACGAACTCAACCCATCCACCTACATCTTCCTGGGAATGGCCAGTGTGTTTGCCTGTATCATGAATGCCCCGGTAACGGCAATATTCCTGGTAGCGGAGATCACGCAGAGCTACCAGCTGTTTGTACCGCTGATGTTGGTTTGCTCCGTATCATACTTCCTGAAATACTACATCGAGAACCTAAGCAAGAGCGTGGTGCAACCGCAGGGGCAGAGTAAGGCAATGCGCGTGGACAGAATCCTGTTAAACGAGCTGGACATACGGCTACTGGTGGAGGACGACCATACGCCTGTGCGGGAAGATGCGTCGTTTAGGAGTATTGTGGAAACATTTGCCAACTCTAACCGAGATGTACTGCAGGTGCTGGACAAAGAGGGCATGCTGGTTGGCGTTATTTCATTGAGCGATCTGCGGAAGCAGTTAGGGGATGTTTCTAATTATGATACGGTGCTGGCCCGCGACCTGATGCAACCACCTCAGGTAACGGTAGACATAGACGAGCCCGCGGCTGATGTCCTGGACAAGTTCGATGAAAGTAAACTGTGGTCGCTGCCTGTAGTGCACCGGGGCAGGTTTAAAGGGTTTATTTCAAAAAGCAGCCTCCTGACGCAGTACCGAAACGAATTGACGCGTGTTAACAGGTTCTTTTGATCAAGGACATATTTGGTGTTGTGCTCGTGCACGTTGCCTTCAAGTATAAACCTGGCCGCCGTTCTTTTTTCTTTATTTGCAAAGGCATGCGCCTTAACTGTGATGTAGCAAAGCAATGCTGCAAGTATAAATTAGAGCAATCCAATGTGTGGGAAGTATAAATAAACACATGGCAGCACCTGCGGGCTCTTGCTCTCGCAGAACAATCATGTTTCAGGCATAAACCTCTTTGGAAATCATCTCCTCCACAAAGTACATATCGATTGCTCCTTTGTTTTTGGCATCTATCTTACCTCTGTAGTAGCATACAAATTCATCTTTGATGATTTCGTAAGTGGCACCCGATATATTTATTTCCCCCTCTTTGCAACTGGATTCCATGCAGGCTGCGGTATTTACGGTGTCCCCCCAAATATCGTAGGCAAACTTTTGCGTTCCCACAATACCCGCCACCACCGGACCCGTGTGAATGCCTATCCTTATCTCAAACTTATGCTTCTTTGCATAATTATCCGGGTTCAGGCTTTTCACGAAGGCCAGTATCTCAAGCCCGGCCTTTACCACATCAGCGGGTGTGTTGGCGTCCGGGTTCGGAATGCCGCCTGCGCACATGTAGGAGTCGCCTATCGTCTTGATTTTTTCAATGTTGTACTTCGCAATAATTTTGTCAAAGGCGCAAAAATAGAAATCGATAACTGCCACCAATTCCTCCGGCGTCAAGTTTTCGCTGATCTTGGTGAAGTCTTTGAAATCAGTGAAAAGCACGGTGGCGGCCTCATAGCTACGCGCCTCCGCACGTCCTTTCAGCTTCAGTTCATCGGCAATCTCCACGGGCAAAATGTTCAAGAGCAGGTCGTCCGACTTTTTCTTCTCCGTCTGCAATTGCACGGTGCGCTTTTGCACGAGTTTCTCAAGCCTTCTTTTGGAGGCGATCAGGTTGCGGTGCTTTGCCTTGAAGACGCCCCAGATAATGCTGCCCCACAGCAGCACGTAGAAAAGGTAAGCCCACCAGGTACGGTAGAACGGCGGAAGCGAGGCAAAGCTGAACGTGGCTTCCTGGCTTTGGATGCCGTAGATATTCCTGGATTTCACCCTGAATACATAGTCGCCTTCATCAAGGCCGGTATACTCTTTTTTTGTTTCGGTCGTCCAATGCGACCAGTTTTGGTCTTGCCCTTCCAGCATATAGCTGTACATCAACTGCCCGGGGGCGTCGTAGGAGGTGGCCGCATACTCAAAGCTGATGGAGCTGATGGCGTGCGGCAGCGTGAATTTAAAGCGGGGAGACTGTTTTAAAGACACCTGTCCATTCTCGGAAAAAGCGCCGTAAAATACGGTGGAATCGCCCGAGAGCTTTACTTTGCGAAGTAAGGTGAGGTGCTTATCTTTGTAGTCTTTAGGAATAAGCGGATTATACCTGATAATGCCTTCGGTTGTGCCAAGCCATACGATTCCCTGAGGGTCAGTGTATATTGTCCATACATCCACCCGTGGAATGCGGCTTAAGGGGGTGGTATCCCACACATAGGTGCTGTTTTGCAGCTTAACCAACTGCCCGGTCCTGAACTCGGAGGTTAACCAGATGTCACCGTTGTTGCCTTCTGAAAGGTTAATCGCCTCCCGTGATCCATCAGCGAATTTTACCCCAAGGGATGCATCAGGTTTGAGTTGGTAACTGTCGCCTTGTTTCTGCAGACTGTAAATGCCCTTGCTAGTTCCAAAATAGATATTTCCCTGGATGCTGTACACCTGAAAGCTGCGCAGTTCGTTTGCCAGCTCAGCAGATGGCTTGAAGTTGCGAACCGGTGGTTGCAGCCCATGTGCCTTGGAGTCGTCGATAGCGGAAATATTGTCGTTGCAGGAGGCCCAGAGCGTTCCTGTTTTATCTGTTGCCAGCCAGATCACGTCATGATTAACGGCTGTTATCTCACCTTCCCACTTCCATTTGCCCTTGCGGTGTGTTACCACAGCCAACCCATCAGAGGAACCAACATAATATTTGTTTTGGTCGAAGGCCGACTGCTGTATTGTTTTATAAGTAACGCCCTCAGTTTGCGGTGAAATCTGTTTTAGAACCGTATTCTCCAACACATACACCCCAGGGGAACTGACGACCAGTAGTGTGTCTCCCCGTTGCAGCAGTTTCCATACTTCAGCCTGCAAATGAGGGTGCTTCTGGAATTCCGGCATGTACGTGCTCTCATCAATAAAGTACAGGCCTGAGGATGTGCCTACATACAGGCGGTTCTCCTGCTTTAAAATAGACAGGGCAATGCCATCGAGGCCCATCGGTTCGCTCAGATAGGTGAGGGGGGAGGGATAGTCAATACGGCTAATGCCTTTGTTTAGGGCAGCCCACAAAGCGCCCTCCATATCCACGTATAAATGCAAAGCAGCATTGTCGTTTAAGCCGTTTTCCTTTGTTATTGACTTTTTTATCTTCCCCTTTTGGTCCAGAATTACCACGCCTCCGGTAATGGTAGCCAGCGCGATAGTTCCGTCTACAAGCGGTGTGGCATGCATAAAAAACTCCTGGCTCAGTACCTCTGACGGCTCAGTTACAAATTCCTCCAGTTTTTGGTCTTTGAAAGAGAACAGACCTTCATCATACGTCACCACCAGAAAGTGCGGCTTTGAGGCTTCTGTATCAGGGAGTGGGAGCAGGGAAACAACATTCAGGTCTTTCAGGCTTTTTCCTCCCAGGACAGGCTGGAACCGATTGCGCTCCAGCACGGAAAGGCCTTTTTCTTTATCGATAGCGTACAGTTTGTTCTCGCTCTGGTAAATACGGCCGAAGCCTGCCTTACTGTGCCACACGTTAAATTTCTTTCCAGACCAGCGGAAAACATTGTTTTGAGTGCTGAAATACACCTCCTGCCCCAGGGTGGCAATTTTGCCGATCTTTAGCTCTGGGTACTTGTGCTTCAGGTGATGCATCAGGGATATAAACTGCATCCTGCCAACCGAGTCGGGCGCCAGGTATCCGAAGTCGCTGTTACTTCCTAAAAAGATCCTGCCGTCGCTGTTCTTCGCAAGTTGAAAACGCCCTGTGTTTGCAGTTCCATGCACCAACCGCCAGGATATGCCATCATACTCCAGCACACCACTCGTGTTGCTCACATAGATCACGCCTCTGTCGTCCTGTATCACCGCCCAATTCTGCGGACTGGAGATATAGGAGTCGCTCTGGTAAGCAGCGGGTGGGAAAGACTGGATGTGAGCATCTCCGATTTGCGCCATTAACCTACAACTACCTATCAGAATGGATATGGTAATAAATAGATATCTAAACATTGTAATATATCATGAAAAAATAATACTTATTTATATATACGCTTTGTAGTTATTTAGATATTAATTAGTACTTTTAATTTAGTGAACAGGCGGTAATGTCTGATAATCAATCTCTAAACCAATTAAGCGAAGAAGCCATGCCACGAGGAGTAGTAATTGCCATCACGCCATCTAAAAAGAGTGTACAGGCAGATGAAGAAGTACAGGAACTCGCTACGAGCGATACATCTGCCGAAAATGCAGCAGGTGCAGAAATAGAAAGTGCTGCAACAGCAGATAATTTGGTGCGAGATGGGGCAGGTGCGGCAGAAGAAGATCAGGTTCGTGCCGGTTGTTATGGAACAGTTAGAATCGAAGAAACGAATCATGAACATAATGGTAAAGTAGCAAAGTTTGTCATTCCAAGAGGGTCAAGGCAGCAGCCCTGTTGTTCCAAGAAAAGAGGGGACGAGGTTACTGTAGGTAATATAAGAGAGGAGAAGGACGGCTTGCATGCTGATATCATAGGTAACTGCTGACTTATTTCCTTTTGTGTAAAGATTTAAAAACCTAAAACTCATAGCCATGCCACAAGGAACAGTTATAGCCATTAAACCCATGGGCTTTGTTGGAGATTCTCAGCAACTGCAGTCGTTTGACTCAGGATTAGACCAACAATATGCCTATAGCGCCGCTGGAAATCCCGAGCAGAGCGGAAACATAGTCTTCATTAAGGTGCCACCAAAAGGAAACACCGACCGAATTTTCTGGTTTGAGGACAGGGTTGAAATGTTTGCTTTGAAGGACAAAGTAAAGTTTGACATAGATGAGGCCAACACCAAGTCAATAAAAGGGGCTAAAAACGTTGTTAAGCTTAAAAGCAGAGTTCCTGCGCTACCTGGCGGCCTTCTCCCGCAACTGGCACTTCTGGCCGCCGCGCTACTCATAATCGGCGTTACGCTAGACAAAAACCGCTAAGACATAAACTTCTTACTTTGCTCCAATGCTGATGAAGTATCAAGTATAAATGTTTTATAGCCAAGCTCGCGTTTGGGCAAGAATAGAGACAAAGGACTTAAAAAGAAAAGCGCTGACTCTATTAGAGCCAGCGCTTTTTCTATGGGATTAAGTTTAAGGTTAAAGGATACGCGAGCGGTCACCTTCTGATCGGTGACGTCTCAGTTCCTCTTCACTTAGGTTCTCAACGTCAACATTCGTTTTGCGAACGGTGCCGTGTATGTCCTCTACATGTTCTTCCACATCCTTGCCAATATTTATTTCCTCCACCACGCGGGCTTCTTTGTCAACAATTGGAACTTCGGCATGCTCGGTCATTTCCACCTCTCCCTCTTTAAAGGCATTCAAATCCCGCTCTGATGCTGGGCGATTAACCGGGTTGCGCTCCACATGCACATGCTCCTCGCGTAAGCGCAGGTGCTCTTCAATGGGACGCTCCACAATGCGGCTGCGCACGCGCACACCACCTGTTTCCACGGTACGCTTGCCTACGTGCATTTCCTCTTCTATTATCGGGATAGTGGTATCATTGGTAGTGGTATCTCTTCTGGTGGTATCTGTTGCGGCTGTGCCAGCGGCACCAGCGGCGTAGCCTGTAGAAGCGCGCTCATCTAAGTTAACAGCGCCATACTCATCAAGAATATCGGCTGCGCGTTCTGCTTCCTGTGCTGAATTGGCGTGTACCGTTACGATGGCGCCATTGCGGGCATAACTGGAATGGCGTTCTGTGCGCTCATCGCTTCCGAACAAGTTTCTGAAAAAATTTCCGATGCTGTCGTTGTCCTCATGGCTGTCTTGTCCGGAGGTTGTCTGAGGGGCGATATCTATTCGTTCTCTCTGGAAGCCACCGCTCACTAATTGCTGTAAGGCTGTCTGTGCTTCTCTGGAGGTATCAAAAACTCCTACTACTGTGTGTGACATAGTTTTGTCTTTTAAAGTTAAGTTTGTTTCATGCAACAGCCTTTTTAAGGGGCTGGCTAGCTTGGATTGATAGCAATAAAATTAAATTTTATAAGTAGTAATACGCTGGGGTTTGGGTATAGTTGGTATTTTATTTTACTAATTTATAAGCAGTATATAGCGATTATTAACTTGATGAACAGGTGGGGTGCTTGTGATTTGGGTGAGAAAAGTACAAAAAAGCTTGCCTGGTGATGGCTTAGTGCAAAAGAGCATTATAAAGCGCAGCTTTTATACTTGTTGCCAAGGGCTGATGTAGGATTGAAGCATCAGCCTTTACCTGTTCCTTCTGCTTCCGAAACATGGAGCATGCGGAGAAGGGCTGTTTTCTTGTACTGGTGTTGCTGCATCCGCTTCATGATATCATCCAGCAGGGCAATGGATTTTAGGATGTAAGTGCCTTTGTTCAGCATTACGCAGTCTGCGCGCTGGGCCATGGCCGCATCGGTGATTTCGGCGCGGGAGGGGCGTCCTTTCTTGGTGAGTTTCTCCAGCACCTGCGTTGCCCACACAACCGGCAGGTGTGCCGCCTCTGCAATCCATAAAATTTCCTCCTGTACCTCGGCCAGCCGTTGCCAGCCCAACTCAACAGCCAGGTCACCCCGCGCGATCATAATGCCGACGGGATGGTTGCGCATGAGCGTGAGCAGCAGTTGCGGGAGGTTCGCGAATGCGGCCTTCGTTTCTATCTTCAGCATGATTCCCACATGCGAGGAATTGTGCTGCTGCAGGGCCTGCTGCAATTCCTCCACCATCTCCAGGTGGCTGACAAAAGACAGGTTAACGACATCGGCATGCTGCACTACAAAGGCTAAGTCATTCCTGTCTTTCTCGGTCAAAGTAAAGAGCTCCAGGTCGCTCTCAGGCAGGTTTATGCCCTTGTCAGGCCTAAGTTTGCTGCCGCTTTCATCCGCGCCGGTTATTTTAACTCTGATCACATCTGGTGTAACCTCAGTTATTTCGCCTTCTATTTCGCCATCATCAAACAAGATTGGCTCCCCCACCTTTACCCGCGAAAAAACTTCCGGCAGGGTGCAGGAGATATGGGCTGGTTTCAATACATTTCCATCCTGGTCGAGTTTGGCAGGTTCACCCGGAATATCCTGGCGATGCAGTAGCAACTCCTGCCCAGCCTTCAATATGAGCGGAGTTACCATGGCGGGCATCGCCCCCAGCTTTTCTGCAACCGCCTCGCCCGACTCATCCATGACGCGCAGCTCAGTGCCTGAGCCCAGGTAAGCCGATTTGTAAAGATGCACCAAAGCGCCCTGTTTGTTTTTCTGGACAACGGTAAACTTTCGCTTCCTGCGCCGGGTATCCACAAACCGGATGTCGCTTCCTTCGGTAAGCAAGTTAACCCATTCCGGTGAGACAGTGAGTGCTACATCAACAGGTTCCGGTGCCGGCTTGCCTTTAGGCGCCAGCCATACTTTCGCCGGCATCAATATATTGCCCAGTTCATCGATTAAGGGATGAATGCCCATTACCTTTGGCCCCGGTTTCAAAGCACCTGTGCGGAGTTTGGGTCCCATCAAATCAAACAGGATGGTACACTGCCGGCCTGTTTCCTTCTCGGCCTTTTTGATGTGCCGCACCATTTTCTCCCACACTTTTTCGTCGTCGTGGGCGCAATTGATGCGGGCACAGTTCATGCCAGCGGCCACTAAATCACGCACCTGCTTGTAGTGGTCGGCCATTTCTTTTGCAAAGGTTACCATGATTCGCCCGGCACGGCCGGGGGAAGGAGCGCCGAGCAGTGCTTTGATATTCGCGTCTAAGTGAAAACGGGAAGAAGGGAAAGGCTCCAGAACGGGCATTGATTCGCTTACGTGGCCCAATAGCAGCTGCAGCTGGTTGCGCACAGCCGTTAAGTTGGCCAGCACATGGCTCTCCGACCTCCCGAGCGAGGACAGGCCCAGACGCGAAAGCTCGACCTGTAGCTCGCGTATGTCATGCTTGCGCAGGGCCAGGTAATGCAGCAGATTTTTGCTGCTTTCGAGGTGCTTCGGGTGCACCTGTTCCAGCTGTGAGACAAACTTTTTCTCTTGCGCTACTGCTTCCTGCTGCAGCTTCTCAAGTTGCTTCAGCAGCTTCGTAAGCGCTGTTTTTGCATATATCTTTTTTGCAGCCGGCTTTGACTTCTGATCCTCTTTCATTCCTTTATCAGTTGCGCGTGAGCGTATTCCTGTAACAGCCAGAACATGCTACAAGCCTCTCTCTCATACGTGTCTTTAAGAGACACAGTAATGTTGTAAAGTTGATGTTCTGCTTCTTCAATATTTTATTTTCATAGAATTTAAAACTTCAAAGGAGGTATGGGAAGGGCAGAAGTTAGACGTTATGGGTATACTGGCACTAAGAAATGCTTGTAGGGATGGGAGAACTTGCACTGGACTTTATTTGTTTTCTGCCAGTTTCTCTAACAAGGGGAGGTGTTGCTTGTAGTGAAGTCCCTGTTTTTATAGGAGATATGTTTAATGCCTCTATACCAAGTATAAACTCTAGGGGTTCTGCTAGTAAATAGTAGCAAGTAAACCCTAGTTAGGGATGGTACAAATTTGATTGTTGAATTAGTACGCGATATGATGAAGCCAATCCATCAGGAATTAAAAATATTAGCAAAAACCTGCGTCTTTTGAGCTGCCTTGCCGTCATCAGGTTGTAAAAACCTAAAAAGACACCTACATGGAAATCTCAACACAAGACAAGCCTGCCTTGATTCTTATCGATATTCAAAAAGCCTTCGATGACATCAATTATTGGGGAGGACAACGAAATAATTTGGAGGCAGAGGACAATTCGGGTAGGCTGCTCAACTTTTGGAGAGACCGCAACTTTCCCATTTTCCATATACAGCATTGCTCGGCAAACCCCAAGGGCTTACACGCCGAAGGAAGTATAGGCAATGAGTTTAAGGACGTTGTGAAACCAAAGGAAGGTGAAGTTATCATAAAAAAGAGTGTAAACAGTGCCTTTATAGGTACTAACCTTAAGCAGCAGCTCGACGAGAATCACATCACGAAAGTTATTATAATTGGGCTGACAACGGACCATTGCGTTTCCACGACAACGAGAATGGCCGGTAATTACGGGTACGACACCTACATTGTCTCTGATGCAACGGCAGCCTTTTGCAAGAGAGGTGTGGCCGGGCAGTTATTCCCGGCAGGGATGATTCATGACACCGCCCTGGCAAGCCTTATGGGTGAATTCGCCACCGTAGTTAAGACAGACGAATTGATAGACGCTTTAAGTAAAGAGATTCTACCTGAAAGCATTAAACTTGCATCGGAGGCGGAACTGATGTTTCGGTGGGTGCCAGACACAAGTATAATGGTTATGTTTAAATAGGTTGATCAGAAGTATAATCATTTGCAGCAGCTCTAGTCAAAGTAGGGTGGCTGCTGCTGTATAGGTTCTTCGTGAGAATTTTCAACCTCTTTAACTTCTTAAGCAATCTGCAAAAAATTATTTGGCATAGCTCTGCTTGTTTGCGGCCCGGAATTGCTCTGGTGTCTGGCCGGTGTGCTTTTTAAAGAAGCGAAAGAAGTAGGTGTTGTCGAAGTACCCTAGTGCCGACGCGATCTGGGAACTCGTCAGGTCGACGTGCACCAGGAGCCGTTTTGCCTCCAGCAAGGTACGGTACTGGATCAGTTCATTGGTGGTTCTGCCCAGAGAGGCTTTACATACTTCGTTCAGGTGCTTTGCCGTCACGTGCAGGCAATCGGCATAAAAGCTGACGGGAGCGTGCTCCTTGTAATGCAGGTCTATCAGCCTTTCCAAGTTTTGGAGGAGCATCCTGTCTTTTCCCGGTACTTCCGATGCCGCCTCCTGCAAGTGAAAAACTCGTGTCAGACTGATCAGAAGCACGTCCAAATACCTGCTAAGCATTACGTCGCGCATCAACTTCGCCTCCCTGAATTCCTGTTCCAGCATGTGCAGCACAGGCATCAGCGCAGTTTTATCTTCCTGCGACAAAGTAAGTATGGGTTTGTTTCGTAAAGCATTAAAATAAGGAAAGTCAAAGAGCATGCGGTGCGGATACTCGTTGGCGTAAAATTCCTGCGTAAAGAAAATTACACAGCCATCCGCATCAGCCGACAGCTCCCAACTGTGCACCTGGCCCGGGGTCATGAAGAACACAGTATCCGGCTTTACATCGTATACAGTGAAATCGATGGTGTGCGTACCGGAGCCTTGGGTTACAAACAGCATAATATAGAAGTTGTGGCGGTGTGGCTCCCGGGTAAACTGATGCTCCTGCAGGTGGTCTGCTAACGAGCTAACGTAAAAATACTGCTCTTTCTGGGCCAGCGCCTTAAAGTCCTGTATTTGGTATATGGGTAGGGGTTCGTTCCGCATGCACGCGTGTTTTACGGGACACAAGTTAAGTATGTAGAAGTTAAAGGCAGCAATGTATTTTCTGGCACTGTGGTAAGTGGCCGAAAAGTGCAGTAAAGGGAGACTTTTGTACCGCTGGTTTTTCGCCTGCTATCGTACTTTTGCTTTTGTAATGCTTTGGAGTAATCAACCATGAATCAGAAAAGATCAGTCCTGTACAGTATAATCACGGCCAAGTGCCCCAGGTGCCGGGAAGGCAATATGTTCACGAAAGGAACTTTGTACAGCACAAAGTTTGCGGACATGCACGAAAGCTGCCCCTGCTGCGGGCAGGCGTTTGAGCCGGAACCCGGTTATTATTACGGCGCCATGTACGTCAGCTTCGCCTTTAACGTGGCTATTTTCATTGTCTCGCTTTTTATACTTTACCAGTTTGTGGAGGATGTGACCATTGCCATGATGATGGGCGTGGTGGCCGTGGTGGTAATTGGGTTGCTGCCTGTCATCTTCCGTTTGTCGCGTGCGCTCTGGATCCACATGTTTGTCCGTTACGAAGGTCCCTGTGATCAAATTCCGAACAAAGTGCACGAGTAGCAGGACAAAAAAAAGCAGTACAGAAGTGATTTAGCGTAGCAAGGTCAGGTTCCGACAAGAGGCCCGTCTTCAGCTGCGCCAGGGGGGTGGGCAAAAAGCTGCTGCAAATTTAAGCTTTAGGTCAAAATTGAATAAAATTTAAGCAGGGATAATGCCTGAGATGCCTTATATTGAACGCTGAAATTTGTGTTGGTTATAAGGTATGGCTTTTCTTAGATTACAATCACTGTTGACCAGGTGCATGGCCGCATCTGCTTTCTGCTTGGCGCTGCTTTCCTGTTCGGAAGATAAAAAGAGTACACTGTTTGAGACGATGTTCCCGGACAATGAGGGCCGTGAGTTGGTGGTGGTGCCAGCCTCTTTCACCCCGGACAGTGCCCGGCAGTTGGGTCACCAGCTGGACTCTATCTTTAGCCGCCTGCACAAGAAAAGAGGCTTTAACGGCACGGTGCTGGTGACCAAGTATGACCAGGTAATCTACAAGGGGGCTTTTGGCTATGGCGACTTTCAGTGCAAAGACACCCTTACCACCGAATCTGTTTTCCAGCTGGCTTCTGTTTCTAAGCAGTTTACGGCCATGGCCATCATGATGCTGAAAGAGGAGGGGGAGCTCAGCTATGATGACAGCGTGCAGCAGTATGTGCCGGATTTTCCGTACAGAGGCATCACCATTCGCCATTTGCTCACGCACCGGTCCGGCTTGCCGAACTATACTTACTTCAGCGATGAGCTTTGGCCCGACCGTAAGGTTTCGCTCACAAACGACGACGTGCTTCACCTGATGGCTGCCCATCAGCCGAAATATTACTTCACCCCGGACAAGCGCTTCGATTACAGCAACACCGGCTATGCGCTGCTGGCCTCCATTGTGGAGAAAGCCTCAGGCGTACCCTTTGATACATACCTGCAGGAGGAGATATTTGAACCCCTGGAAATGACGCGCACCTATACTTTCAGGCCGGAACTGGCCGTGCAAAATGAAGGCATTGTGACGGGGTACACCGGTGGCCGGCGGAAAAGAACGCCTGACTACCTGGATACAGTGCTGGGTGACAAAGGCCTTTATTCTACTGTGGAAGACCTGTACAAATGGGACCAGGCCTTGTATACCCAGAAGCTGGTGAAACGGGAAACGCTGGCGGAAGCTTTTATAGGCTATAGCCCGGGCATCAAAAACGAGGAAGATTACGGTTTTGGCTGGCGCCTGAAGCAGGTGGAAAGCGGGGACACGGTGGTGTATCATGGCGGCCTGTGGCACGGCTACAATACCTACCTGCTCCGAAACCCGAAAGACCACAGCGCCATCATCGTTCTAAGCAACGTGACCAACGGGAGCTTAAATTACCTGAAAGAGCTGCGCAAGTTTTTATATCCTGCCCAGCCAGTCAAAAAGGATGAACAGAAAGAAAAGATAGCTGCTAACTAGCAGCCTTTATCAAGGCATGCTACTGTTGTTTAATCAGGTGGTTGTAGAGACTGTTTACCGTCGCCACGATCACCTGGTTTGGCTCTTCTTCGGCTGGCGTATTGCTGCCGTTGGTTAGCACTACAATTCCGAATTTCTCTTTCGGATGAAAGAACATGGCGCTATAAAGGCCGTAGGCGGTGCCCGTGTGGCCGCGCATGGTTTTGCCGGGTATCAGGTTCTCCACGTTGTCAATAGCAAGTCCATAGCCATTCTCTGCCACCTTTTTCTGCATCCTCTTCGCACTCTTCTTCGAGATAATCCTGACGCCGTTATACGCACCATCGTTCATGTGCATCAACATGTATTTTGCCAGATCGGTGGCAGACATCTTCATGCCTCCAGTAGGTGAGAAGATGGGCGCGCTGTAACCCATCACATAGTTCTGGATTTCCTCGCGGCGCGGTGCGTAAGCCGATGGCGACGGAGTATACTCTTTTGTAGCAGGATCATAGGCGTACAAGGTGGCGAAGCGGGTGGAATCCAGTGACTCAACCCAATAGCCGCCGTACAAGCCCAAAGGGTTCAAAATATGCTGCTTTACATACTGGTCAAACCGCTCCCCTGATTTCTTCTCGATGATGGTGCCGATCATGTTAAAGTTAAGGTTGCAGTATTCGTAGCCCTTGCCCGGTTCATAGTCGTTGTAGCACTTGGCCCAATCGGGGTTTTTAGCAGGGTTAATCACATCCAGGTTAAAGTAGCCTTCACTGTCGTTGATGCTGGAAGTATGGGAGAGAGCCATTTTAAGGGTGATGACTTTTTCCGGATACTTCGGGTTACGCACCCTAAAGCCTACCAGATCACTCATGTCATCGCTCAGCGACAGCTTTCCGGCCTCAACCAGTTGCATGACGGACGTGGCGGAGAAGGACTTGGAAATGGAGGCAATCCGAAAAATGTGCTCCTCCTTCAGCGGAGCATTCCGCTCCACATCCTGCAAGCCGAGGGCGTTGGAGTAAATTATTTTATCGTCTTTGACCACAGCCACAGACATACCCACCACATCCATCTCGTCCATTATCCGACGTAAGTCTGCCTCGGCTTCTGCAACTTGCCCACGGGCGCTAAAAGAGAAGATTAGTGCCAGGAGAAGTATAGCTATGTTTCTAGGGTTTGTTATGACCATACTGCTTTGATTTTTGGAATATTAAGATACAAATGCTTTGGCACAAAGCAATTTATACTTGCTGGCAGATTCAGCCCTTTTTTCATACTTCCTGATTGATATGTTGTCGCTACAGTATTTCTCCAGAATTGAGCGGTAAAGTTGTACTGCAAAAAGACAACATACATGAAACCACTGCTACTCACATTCCTCGTGCTCCTATGCGCCTCCCAGGCTGAGGCACAGCTATCAACTGAACCTGATTCAGCGTCCTCCGTGGTGCCACTTGTGCCGCAGCAGAATGATTCCAGCCACTGGGTGAGGGAGGCAAGGCAAAACCTGCACCCATTGGTGCGCCAAGCTATTGTGCCAAGTATACTTATTGGCTGGGGAATTACGCACATGGGAGATGAAGGCATGTTTGAGGGAAGCGAAGGAATTAGAAACATGGTGAAGCGCAACTACCCTGAATTCAAAACCTCACTGGATGACCATACCGGCTTTGCGCCCATTTTGATGGTTGTAGGGTTAAACCTTTCTGGCGTAAAAGGGGAGCATCATTTTACCGAGCAGGCAGTATTGCTCGGCATGACCTACTTTGTTAACCGCAGCCTCACCAACAACCTGAAAAGCCTGACCAAAATCAACCGCCCCGATGGGCAGAGCAACGATGCTTTCCCGTCGGGCCACACCTCCACAGCCTTTGCCTATGCTACTTTTCTGCACCGCGAGTATGGGCGCCAAAGTATCTGGTACAGCGTGGCCGGCTATTCCTTTGCCACGGCAACTGGTATGATGCGCATTCTAAACGACCGACACTGGCTTTCAGATGTGCTTACGGGAGCGGGTGTGGGCATTCTGTCGGCTGAAATTGCCTACCTGGCCTACCCCTTGTTGCAGCGCAGCATCCTGAACAATTTCAAAGAAAAGCAAAGCATTGGGATTGCCCCTTACTACAACCAGGGAGCCGGAGGACTTGCCTTCGTCTACCGTATAAGGTAATCCGGGCGCCGGCTCTGCCAAATACAGGTCCGGCAGGACGGCAACAGCGGCTCAAGATTGCAGACCGGTTCCTGAATTGTTACAGAATTATCCCATAGCTTTAGCTCCTTATGAAGATCCTGTTGATAGAAGATGAGCCCGCCATGCTCGACAACATGGTCAAATCCCTGACAGGGGAGAAGTACGTGGTGGAGACAGCCACTACTTTCCGTGCTGCCATGGATAAGATTCATGTGTATGACTACGATTGCATTCTGCTCGATATCTCGTTGCCTGACGGAAACGGGCTGGTGCTGTTGGAAGAGTTGAAGGCGCTCGATGCCGCGCAGAGCGTAATCATCGTATCGGCCCGGGATTCGGTTGATGACAGGGTGGCCGGCCTCAACCTGGGAGCCGACGACTATCTGCCCAAACCCTTTCACATGGCAGAACTGCATGCGCGTGTGAAATCGGTTCTTCGGAGACGAAAGTTTGAGGGCAGCCGCATTATTGAAATAAACAACCTGCGGGTAGACCCCGAGGAGCGTGCGGTGCATGTGAACGACCAGCTGCTCCTTCTCAGCCGCAAGGAGTATGACATCCTGCTGTATTTTATCTCTAACAGGAACCGTCTGGTGAGCAAAACCGCCTTGGGCGAGCACGTATGGGGAGATCAGATAGACGAGGTGGACAGCTTTGACTTTATCTACTCCCAGATAAAGAACCTCCGCAAAAAGCTGAAGGAGCATGGGGCGCAACTGGAGATCCAGGCCATCTACGGCATAGGGTATAAACTGCTGCTGGCATGAAACTGCTGAACCACACCCTTTCGTACCTTGCGGCCATACTTTTCGTGGTTATCACGGGCTGGTCGGCCCTGCTCTACTACAGCCTGCTCGATGAGATTTACGACAGCCTCGACGACGGGTTGGGAAACTATAAACTGCTGATTATGCAGCGCGCGGCGGCAGACAGTACCATCCTGCAAAGAAGCAGCTTTGGAGAGAATAATT
The DNA here is from genome assembly GCF_001611675.1 of Pontibacter akesuensis. Taxonomy (NCBI): domain Bacteria; kingdom Pseudomonadati; phylum Bacteroidota; class Cytophagia; order Cytophagales; family Hymenobacteraceae; genus Pontibacter; species Pontibacter akesuensis. The sequence goes on from NZ_CP014766.1 coordinate 3,958,570, forward strand.
ATGCCATCAAGCCCATCGCAGGTCCCAAGGTATTCCGGGTGACGGATGTGTACAGCGACACGGCTATGTTTATGGTGAATGAGCAGGACTTTGAGCCGGTGCGCATGCTGAAGACTGTTTTCCGGCACAACGGCAATTTTTACGAACTGCGGGTTATTAACTCAATGGTAGAGACCGATGACCTGGTGGAGGACCTGCTGGTATCTATCTTTTGGCTGTACCTGGGGCTTATAGCTATTATTCTCGTTCTAAATAATTTCCTGCTGAAAAAGACATGGCAACCTTTTTACCGTTTGGTGCAGCAGCTCAGGGATTTCCGCCTGGAGAAGCAGCACCAGATCAAGTATGAGGAGACGCGCGTGGAGGAGTTTCAGGTGCTGCATGATGCCGTTTCGAAACTTATCCAGAACAGCACCGATACCTACCAGAGCCAGAAGCAGTTTATCGAGAACGCCTCGCACGAGCTGCAGACACCGCTGGCCATTAGCCTGAACAAGCTTGAGCTGCTGCTGGAGGAAAGCAACCTGACCGAGGAGCAACTGCGTCTGCTGGCCGGCGCAGTGAACAACCTGGAGCGTATGAAGCGGTTGAACAAGTCGCTGCTGCTGCTCTCCAAGATCGAGAACAGGCAGTTTCAGGTAGAGGAGGAAGTCAACATCAATCAGGTAATCAAAACCCTGCTTGATGATTTTTCTGATCAGGCCGAATACAAAGGCCTCGCCGTTACACTGGTGGAAGAAGGAGATTGCAGGGTGCGCATGAACCCTGATCTGGCAAGTGTGCTGCTTACGAACCTGCTCAAAAACGCTATCGTGCACAACCACCAGGAGGGCTTTGTGGAGGTAACCGTCAGCCGCGATAAACTGGTTGTCGCTAACAGTGGAAAGACTAGCGCCCTGAACGAGCAGCGCATGTTTTCTCGATTCCAGCAGGATAGTCCCAGCGAGGCCTCTACCGGACTTGGGCTTCCGATCGTGAAGGCCATTGCGAACCTTTACAGGTTTCAGGTAAAGTATAGCTTTACCGGTAAACACATCCTAACGCTCTCTTTCCACCCGCCCCACCAATAAGCTTCTCCTTTATTTAAGATTATTTTTAAACCTCACGTATCTCACCCGATTCCCAATTCTCTACAGATTCGGCCTTTACCTTTGTTAGGTATCTTCATTATAAGACCTAAAAAAGAGAATGTTATGAATCTAAATATAATAGCACTCGCCGCTGCCTGTTCGCTTATGTTTATTTTTTCTTCCTGCGCCAGCCAGGATATTCCACAGGATAAAGTACCATCTGTAGTCGTAAACACTTTTGCGAAAGCTTACCCCACAGTTACCCTGGTGGAGTGGCAGAAGCATGAGCAGGGATTCGAGGCAGAGTTTGACAGCGACACCACAGAGCTCACTGTACTGGTAGATAACAGCGGTACAATCGTGCAGACGAAAAGGGACCTAATGGTAGCGGAGCTTCCGGAGGCAATTCAACACACCCTGAACCTCAACTACAAAGACAAGAAGGTAGACGATGTGGAAATAGTAGAAAAAGCCGGTCAGGCCTTTTACCAGGTGGAGCTGGACGCTATGTGGAGGGACACCAAACTTGTGTTTGATGAAGCTGGCGAAGAGCAGCAAAACTTAAATTATTGGGAATAAATTAACATGGTTACAAGTATGGGCAGGAGACAATAAACGCCTGTTCATACTTGCCAGTCATACTCTTATAAATATAAACGATGATAAACATACCATTTAAAAAGATAGCAGTTGCCGCCTCTTTAGCGGGAGCCATAACTTTTGGTGCTATAAAGTCTTTTGGCGATGCCCCGAAACCTGTTTCTACAATAGAAACGACGGAGGAGATGCTGCCCAAAAGTGTTGTAAAGTGGGAATTGCCCGCAGCACTGCGTGAAGTATCGGGTATCGCCCAGCTGCCCGATAACCTGATGGCCTGTGTGCAGGATGAGGAGGGAGCCATTTACCTGTACGACCTGAACACTAAAGCGGTAAAGCGTAAGATTGCGTTCGCAGGGCCAGGCGACTACGAAGGCATAGCTGTGGATGGCAACACCGCCTACATCCTCCGAAGTGACGGCACCCTGATTGAAGTTGCAGCCTTTTTAGGACCCAAACCCGAAGTGACGACACACGCGTCGGTGCTGACACCGGAGCACAACACAGAGGGGCTGGCCCTGGACAAAAAGAATAACCGCCTGCTTGTTGCCGGCAAGGGCTTTGACACCAGACTAGGAGACAACAAAGGGATATACGCCTTTGATCTGGGGAAAAGGAAAATGGCTCAAAAGCCTGTTATCACCATTCCGCTGGCGCAGAAGCAGTTTGCTGCAAAAGGCAAAAAGAAAAAGAGCAAGTACGATGTTTTCCAGCCTTCATCCCTGGAGATCCATCCGAAAACTGGAGAGCTATACTTGCTGGATGCCGTGAATGAGCGGCTGCTGGTGCTAAGTGAAGCAGGCGCTATTCAGAGAGCTGTTGACCTGGATAAAGGACAACTGATGCAACCAGAAGGCCTTAGCTTCGACAGCAACGGAGCGATGTACATTGCCAGCGAAGGTGGTAAAAAAGGCACTGGGGTGATTGTAAAGTATGACAAAGGGATCTAATAGAGAACCCTCAATAATTGAGCAAGCGTAGCGATTGCAGCATCCAAAAGCCTTTGCTGTATCCGGTTGAAAGCGACTCGATCAATTATCAATACTAAACCCGGGGCAGCCTAAGCTCATCCCAGAAATATATTAGGCCTGGGCTGCCATACTTTTTTTCAGAGTAAATCAACTTACATGTATGCCGGAAAACACCCAAGCCGAAAATAAACAAGCCACCGAAACAGGCATAGGAACAGATAAAGAGCATGACGCTAATAACGGCCAAAGCAAATGGCCTTTGATAGGGACTGTCCTACTTATCGGCGGCCTCGTTGCCGCTTACTTTGTCTTTCCAGGTTTTAAGGGTGGGGTGCAGGAAGCATGGGCTGTGCTCACAAGCGGGGATGAGCAGCGCATTTCGGCATGGGTGGAGCAGTTCGGTTTCTGGGGGCCGTTCTTTATTGTACTGGCCATGGTAGCGCAGATGTTTCTGCTGGTTATTAATGTAGTGGCGCTGATGCTGGTGGCCATTATTGCATACGGTCCTGTTTGGGGCTCTGTGATTGCAGTGGTGGCCGTGGGGGTGGCGTCTACCATCGGCTACTGGCTGGGGCGTAGTCTGGGGCAGGCGGGCGTGAGCAGGCTCATCGGCGAAAAAACAGAGCGCAAGGTTGAAGGTTTCATGGAGGAGTACGGCATTTGGGCAATTATCATCGCCAGGATATCGCCATTCCTCTCAAACGATGCTGTGAGCTTTGTGGCCGGCATCGCCAGAATGGGTTACCTCAGGTTTATCGCCGCTACCCTGGCAGGCATCATCCCGCTGACACTGCTGCTGGCCTGGCTGGGGGAGAACAGCGAACGCCTTAAAACAGGGCTAATCTGGGTATCCGGCGTAAGCCTTGCGTTCTTTATTGGTTACATCCTTTACAAGAAGTATGGCAGGTAAAGTCAGAGCCTGCACCTGCCGTAAAATTTGCACTTTAAACACCTTTACACTATGAAAATGAAGCAAGTAAGAATTATATTTTTTATTATCATCCTAGCCTTATCTGCTATACTAGTAACTGAACTGATGTACTGATGTGGTGCAAGTATAAATCTCTGCTTTCAGAACTGTGTATAGTTGGGGATTATGTTCTTGCTAGCCAAGGCTAAAGTTCAGTCTCTTGGCAGTTGGTAAATCAAGTATACATGAGGTAATGCGGTAAAAGAAGTTGTAATAATAAAACAAAAGAACTCTCGGTGGACTTACTGTGAGTTCTTTTGTTTTGAGCAATAAACAATTGAAAGTAAGCTACTAGGCGTTGTCAGTTTCGTATAACAAACAAAAGGTTAGGTGCGGCCCACAGGCGAAAACTGGATTATGGTGAAGCTTAGAATATTGTTTTATTTGCTGTCGGCCAGTATGGTGCTAAGTTTGTCTTGCGCTGAATCAGACCCTGAGCCTGTGGCTACTTTCAAATTTACTGTGAACGGAACATTGCTGGAATGGAATGGGCCGGGTAATGGCATTCCGGTTTGCGTGCTGTGCGGTCCCGGTCTCTCGAATTACGCCTCCTATTTCGTACTTCACTCCAGTGCTCCTCAAATGTATGGCGAGGCCTTAATTCTGCAACTTAATGCCGCTTCGCTGGAAACCAAAACATATAGCGATACAGTAAGCACTGCTGTCGATTCTTTGGAAGCTACGCACAGGCTTTACCTGCCAACTCTAAAAGCAGCCGCAACAGAAGTAGGCGATTACGCATCAGTCACTTTTACATCCATAGAAAACGATAAATACTATAGTGGCACTTTGAGGGCAAGCCTCACCTCATCTCCTTTTGGCCCGGACGCACCCAAAGTCGAGATAGAAGGGGAGTTCAAAAATGTAAGAGGAAGCTTATAGACAAGAAGCTGCGGCTGCCGCCATAGTTTGAACCTGCTTCTGGGACAGATATTTTAATGTATAGCCATACCTCCTAAATGTTTATGTACCATGGCAGCAAAATGGCTTTCTAACAAATGTATCATAGCAGGAATGGTAATGTTGCTGCTGGCCTGTGAAAAAGAGGAGAGGCCACAGTCTGAGGCTGTTATGGTTACTACTTTTGCAGGACGTGGAGAAGGTTTGGTCGATGGCGCCGGTATCCAGGCACGGTTTAATGGACCTAGAGGTGTTGCAACAGATGCCCAAGGCAATATATACGTGGCTGATGCAGCGAATAACGTCGTCAGAAAGATTACACCCGCAGCCGAGGTAACCACACTGGCAGGCAGTGGGGAACTGGGCCACAAAGATGGACCTGGCAGCACCGCACAATTCACTAATCTTGACGCCATAGCAACTGATGCACAGGAAAATATCTATGTTACGGACTTTAACCGTGTCCGCAAGATTACTCCGTCGGGAGATGTAAGCACGGTGGCAGGAGGAGGCGCACCCGGCTATGCTGATGGAGATATAAGTGTGGCCAAGTTCACTGCCTTAACAGGTATAGCGGTGGATGTGCAAGGGAATATTTACGTGTCGGATCTGGAAAACCAACGTATCCGCCAAATATCTCCGGAGGGAAAGGTCAGAACGTTGGCGGGAAGCGGAAAGCCGGGTTTTGCTGATGGAACAGGCAGCGCCGCACAGTTCAATTATCCCAGAGGGTTGACCATCGATAACCAGGGCAACCTTTACCTGATCGATTCTGTGGATGACCACATTCGAAAAATAACGCTGGCGGGGGTGGTAAGTACCCTGGCTACTGTAAGGGATGCGGCCGGAATCGCAACGGATGAATTGGGGAACATCTATGTAACTGAAGCAGCGCTTACCCCGGAGTTCCATCGTATCCACAAGATTTCTCCTTCGGGTACAACGAGCGTTTTGGCCGGTCATGCTTCCGGCTATGCTGATGGCAACGGATCAACTGCTCTGTTTGATACCCCTGTGGGTATAGCCCTTGATGAGAGGGGGAACATCTACGTTTCGGAATACCGGCCAAACCGGATCAGGAAAATTTCCTTCAATTAAAGAAGCTGCTACTTGTTGGAGCCAACGCAAACCAAGTAGATGTGCCGCAAGTAGAGGTCGTGTACTACGGTGCCTGTGCTGGAGTAGAGTATTTTCCCCTATCCTACAAGTTTTAATGTCGGCCCGCTCAAAGGCCCCGGCACAGAAAAGTACAAACAACCATGTCATACTTCCGAACAATCCTGCTATATTTCATTTGAAATAGGGACAGCTAATTACCGCTTTTCATATCTGAGCTGCATGTTAAAAATTAACATGCATGGCATGAAGTACTTATAGCTTGGTGGAGCTGATTTAGCAGCCGGAAGCTGCGGGAGTTCAGTATCTTTAGCTGGGCGGAGTAAGGCAAAAGAAAATTTATACTTAAAGGCAAGGCTCCGGCGAGTGAAGCGTTAGAATAAAAAAATTACATGGGATTACTGAATTACTTTAGCCAGGGAATTGCCATAGATCTAGGCACGGCAAATTTTCTGGTCATACATGAAGACAAGATTGTGGTGGATGAGCCCTCTATTGTGGCTTTTGACAGAAGAACAGGAAAGATGATTGCCGTGGGGCGAAAAGCCATGCAAATGCAAGGAAAGGCCCACGATGACATCCGGATTGTGCGTCCCCTTAAGGACGGCGTTATAGCTGACTTCCATGCCGCCGAGCAGATGATAAAAGGCATGCTGCAAATGGTTAGCAATGGGAAAAGCCGGTTTACACCTTCTTACAAGATGGTGATTTGCGTACCCTCTGGCACCACAGAGGTGGAAAAGCGCGCTATCCGTGATTCCGCCGTGATTGCCGGCGCTCGGGAGGTGCACCTGGTGCACGAGCCTATTGCGGCTGCCGTCGGCATAGGGCTGGACGTGGAAGAGCCAACCGGGCACATGATTATCGATATTGGCGGGGGCACCACCGAGATTGCCGTGATTGCCTTAAGCGGGATAGTTTGCGACCAGTCGGTGCGGGTGGCGGGAGATACTTTTGATGCCGAGATTGTGCACTTTATGCGCCGCAAACACAACATCCTGATCGGTCAGCCTACAGCGGAACGTATAAAAGTGGAGGTGGGATCAGCCTTGCCTGAGTTACAGGACCCACCCGTTGATATAACCATTCGTGGCCGGGACCTGATGACGGGCCTCCCCAAGCAGGTTTCTGTTTCGTATGTAGATGTGGCACACTGCCTGGACAGATCGCTCTCTAAAATAGAGGATGCTGTATTGAAAACCCTGGAGATCACGCCTCCCGAACTTTCCGGCGATATTCACCAGTCCGGTATTTTCCTCACCGGCGGCGGAGCGCTGCTTCGTGGCTTGGATAAAAGAATATCATCTAAAACCAAGCTCCCCACGCATGTGGTGGATGACCCGCTTCTGGCCGTGGTGAGAGGCACGGGCATTGCCTTGAAAAACATAGGCCGTTTTCAGTTCCTGATGCGCTAGTTTATACTTGACGCAGTCTCCAAAAGTATCTTTAACCTACAAGTATAAAGTCAGGCATTCCTGAAGCTTGCGAAACAAGAAGCAGCAAGTATGAGTGTTCTATAGAAAAGGCCGTTCCACTGAAGGTGGAGCGGCCTTTTCTATAAGTATAACTGTAACTTAACTTAAGATGTACTGCCTTCTGCGTGATAGTCTTTTAAGGAAACACTATAGGGTGGGGGAAGTATGGCCGCAGCCTCAGCAAGCTACTTCCTGAATCAAGCGCTTAATTTCTTCCTTTGTGAGGTGCCGCCACGCCCCCGGTGACAGATCGCCTAATTCGAGGTTGATGATGCGGGTGCGCACAAGTTTCTTCACCTCATATCCGAGCTTGTAGCACATGCGCCTGATTTGGCGGTTTAGCCCCTGGGTCAACACAATGGTGAAAGTTATTTCATCTACCTGCCGCACGAGAGCAGCCCTTGTGGTTTTTCCCATAATAACGATACCGGCAGCAAGCTGCTCCAGTGCCTGCTGTGTGAGTGGATGGTCTACGGTTACCTGGTACTCTTTTTCCTGTAGCGTCTCCGCATGAAGGATTTTGTACAGCGTTCCGCCGTCGTTGGTGAGCAGCATAAGCCCCTCCGATGCTTTATCCAGCCGCCCTACCGGAAACAGGCTCTGCGGAAAATTCAGCGCCTGCAGCAGGTTGTCCTTTACATCGGGGTTCATGGTGGATTCTACTCCGCATGGCTTGTGGTAGGCAAGGTAGATATTCTCCCGCGGGGCTTTGATAACCCGCCCGTCCAGTTTAACCTCATCCTCGGGGAGCAGCGCCTGGGTTAAGGTCCCTCTGTGGCCGTTCACCAGCACCCTTCCCGAAAGTATAAAGCCAATGGCTTCTTTATTGGAAACGCTAAGTTGCTGCACAACATAATGCTTTAAAGACGAAGTATAGGCTTTCATGTATAGCAGAGAAAACTGATAAAGAACCTGGTTATTTTAAAACAGCATCTTTGTTGATGTAGAAGAGAACTGCATCTTGAATTGAACATGGTTGCGTCAGCAAAAGCTAATCAAGAATATCTGGCCCAACCGGCCTGTGGCAAAGCATTCTATACTTGCTTTTTGAAGTATACCTGAAAGGTAGTGCCACGGTTTACCTCACTTTGCACCTCAATTTTTCCCTGGTAGTTATCAAGAATCCGTTTGGTGACGTAAAGCCCCACGCCGCTTCCCTCTACGTGGTCGTGAAGCCGCTTAAAAAGGGAGAATATCTTGTTTCGGTGCTTGTTCAAATCGATGCCTATGCCATTATCGGCAACTGTCAAAACAATATATTCCTCGGTGTCAGAAGTAGTTACCTTCACAAATGGAGCCTGCCCAGGTGAGCGGTATTTGATAGCATTCGTGAGAAGGTTCTGCAGGATACTTTGCAGGTGTTGCGACACAAAATGCACCTTGGGTTGTTTGTTGAAATCATAGGCGATTTGCACCCCGGACTCCTGAACCAGGTGGTTTATATTCGTCAATACGTCTTTGAATACTTTTTCGAAAGATATTTCTTCCAGCACCTCCTCTTCAGCTCTGCGCTGTATCTTGCTCACATCCGACAGGTCCTGAATGGTGCGATTGAGTTTTAAGACAGACACTTCCAGGCGTTGCAGGATGGGCGCTACAGCTCCATTGGGCAAAGCCATTTCTTCGTTCAGTGCAGTTAGCAAGCCTTCCATATTCGTTATGGGCACCTTCAGGTCATGCGAGGCGGAATAGACAAAGTTATCCAGGTCGGAGTTGATCTGGATTAGCTCGTTGTTTTTAGTGATAAGGGCCGCCTGTGTCTTTTCCCTTTCCTCTATTTCGGCAGCTAAGGCGTTGTTAGCCTGCAGAAGCTGGTGTGTTCTTTCCTCCACCCGGGCTTCAAGCGCCTGTTTCGCCAGGTTGAGCTCGTCCTGAATTTTTTCACGCTCCTCTATTTCTGCCTTAAGCTGGCGGTTAGATGCCTCCAACTGAGCATTGCTCGGTATGGCCAACAGGGCAGGAATGGACTTATAAAGCACAACGGCAGTAGCGATGGATACCAGCCCGGTTACCATTTTAATGGTCCCTGCGAGCCGATATGTGGGAATCCAGGCTGTCCAGATATCCATAACGTGCGTTGTGCCACACAGCATGATAAAAGCACCAAAGAGAAAAAATACATGTTTGTGTGCCAGGTCCTGACGCGTCCTGGCAAAGTAAAAGAGCATCAGTGGAATGGAGTAATATGCAGCTGCTGTTAAGGCGTCTCCGCCCACCGTGAGCCACAGAATTTCGGGCTTCCAGAAATAGCAATGCCCGTGAGGCATAAAATCGGACTGTAGTAGTTTCTGAAAAAACTCCATTTGTATGAGGTATAGACGATGAAAGTCGAAGATAACTTCAAATATAATTCAAAATGTGGTGTGATTGCATAAGGCGGTATGGTCAAGTTTCAAGTAGGCTGCGATATGCAAGGCTTGGAACACAAAAGCCCGATTCCGAAAGCAGTGTCAGCGTCACGGCAAGCAACCTATCTGCACCCTCTTAAACTATATGCACATTTTTTCAATCCAGATTCGACCTACAGCTCGCCCTATACTGACGGATTTTGCTGCCTTCATTTTTCCAGATAAAAAGGAGAGGCTTTCGTTCAATGCAGGCCTTGGCTCGAAGATGTGCCAAATAATTTTAGTAAAGCATTAAGAATATAAAGTATAAGTATTATGAGATTAGTTTATGCTATTTATATTTACTGAAATTGATGCACCATCCCTTCTTCCTGCTGCTGATCCCTTGCAGTCACGCTAAACTTATTGTTTAACAATTTATAAATAACGCTATGACTAAAGTATGGACTCGCGGCTATAAGCTGCTGGGAATGTTTGTTGCGCTCGCCCTTTTTGGTTGCGAGAGCCAGGAAGACGTGCAGCCAGGTAGCATGCAGTCTTCCCTGGAGCAGGAGCAGAAGAAAGTAAAAACGACTGTTTATTACGGGCCACTTACAGCGTATTTAGGCGGAACCGCCCGCACTTGGGTTGAAGTGGTGAATGGCAAGCCTATTGCCATAGGAATAGAACTCTCTGAGGACGTACTGGTGAATCTTCCGGAGGAGATGGGAGAGTTTGTGCTTAAGCTCCCCGGTCAGGCACATTCCACCGGAATAAAGACCATAATGGTGGGGTGGAACCCAATGGGACACGATCCTGAAGGCGTGTACACAATCCCTCACTTCGACTTTCACTTTTATACCATCACCCATGGGCAGATTAAGCAGATCACCGGAGGAGTGGATGAAGGGGCCTATACGCTCCAGGAAAAGGGGATTTTCCCCGCAGTCTATACTTTTGGCCCCGTGCCTTTTGCTGTCCCCCACATGGGCGTGCACTGGTCGGATATAACCTCTCCTGAGTTTTCACCTGCAGGTTTTAGCAAAACATTTATTTATGGCTCAAACAAGGACAGGGTCACCTTCCTGGAGCCTATGATTACACTTGCCTACCTCAGGAGCCTGGGGGCAAATCAATCAGTTGAGACACCCATCCCTTCATTGCTCAGGTACGAGGACCCGGGTTACTACCCAGAGTCCTACACCGTCACGTATGATGCTGCTTCCGGCACCTACAGTATTGCCTTAACAGACCTGATATGGCATAACAGGAATAAGTAATTAAAAAGCAGGCTCCTTACCTGATCGTAAGGAGCCTGCTTTTTGATTTTGTTGATGTGTTGGTGTTTATAGATTCAGCTTTAAGGAATCAGAAGTTTGTCTTTCTGCTGGACCTGCTTGTTATACTTGTTGCGGTACTCGATGGGCGTAAGTCCGGTGATTTTCTTGAAGACGGTCCGAAAGGCTTTGGTATCGGTATACCCCACGTCAAACAATACTTCGTTGATGTTTTTTCTACTGGTTTCGAAACTGCGTTTAGCAGCTTCTATTTTAACCCGTTGCATATACTCCAGCACCGAGTTATGGGTGGCTTTATAAAAACGGCGCTCAAAACTGCGCCGGCCTACGGCTACTTTTTCAGCTAACTGGTCCACTGAAATCCTGTCATTGTAATTTTTTTCGATGTATTCCTGAGCCGCTTTTACAGCTGAGTCATTGTGGCCTTTCTGCCCCTGAAACAAAGCAAAAGCTGCCTGGCTGTTTCGGTCTATATCAATGGCAAAATATTTCGAGGCAAGTATAGCTGTTTCGCGGTCTGTATATTTTTCCACCAAGTGCAGCAACAGGTTCCAATAAGAGTTGGCCCCGCCACTGGAGTACAGCCGGTTTTCCTCGGTCACTATACTTCCATCAGCCACCTCCACATCCGGAAACATTTCCCTGAACTCATTGGCAAAGCCCCAGTGGGTTGAGCACTTTTTACCAGCTAGCAAACCCGTTGAAGCCAGCAGAAAGGCACCCACACAAAGCGAGGCGACTTCAGCCCCCTTATGGTACTGCGCCACGATCCAGGGCACAAGGTTCTGGTTTGCCGCCACCGCACTTGCCATATCTCCAGCCAGAGCAGGAACGATGACCAGATCTGTTTGCGGCACATCTTTCAGTTCCTTGTCAGCATGCACCGTAAAGAGCCCCTCGTTTAGTTTCACCTCGCACCTGAACCCGACAAGCTGCACATGGAACAGGGGCGCCCTTCCTGCTACGGCTAAAAACTGGTTTACAGCGGTAAACAGATAACGCGGGTCAGCAATGGCCTGCATCACCGACAATTCGGGAACCAGGATGGAGACATGTTTCATAGGGGTTAATATACAGAATTAGTGGCGCAAAATGCCCTTTCTTTGTCGTTTTTGTACAGGTTGTTTGTCTGATATTCCCGCTAAGTTTGTCATGTTGATCAAGGCATGATGTTTTTGTAAGTCTGCTATATAGCCATCTGGAAAACGAAAAATATTTTAAAGTACACCACTAAAAAAGATAGAAATGGAAACCATGAACAAAACAGCCATAACCGTTGAAACGACTGTTCACGCCCCTGTAGCGAAGGTATGGGCGTGCTGGAATGAGCCACAGCACATCACAAACTGGGCTTTTGCTTCGGATGACTGGCACGCCCCGCATGCAGAAAATGACTTACGCGAGGGAGGTAAATTCAAAACGACCATGGCGGCCAAGGACGGAAGTATGGGTTTTGATTTTAAAGGCGTCTATACTTCCCTCAAAGATCAGGGAATGATTGCCTATACTATACTTGATGGCCGGAAAGTAAACATTGCATTCACTGCAAAAGGTGAAGCAACTCATATTGTAGAGACGTTTGAGGCGGAAGACAACCTTCTGCCCGAACTACAGCAGGACGGTTGGCAAGCAATCCTTGACAATTTTAAAAAGTATGTGGAAGCAAACCGGTAAGTCTAAAGCCTGAACAATGAAACCATTGTAGACCTAGTGACAGCAGCCATTATGCTGGAGCGCCTTCAGAGCCGGATGCCCTAAGCAGAAATCAACTTCGATCTGGAAGACTGCGACAACATATGAAGGGTAAAAGCGAAACAGTGCCTGTTCAGTCCTTTCTGGCGTTGGTTCAAGCACACGGCGTTCACTGTGTCGTATTGCCCTAGCCAGGATTTCATTGCAGTCGTAGCTAAGCAATGACTAATACCAGGAGGATAAATAACACATTAAAAAAAGCCGCTCTACAGAATGAGGAGCGGCTTTTTTGTGATTTCCATAACGATGTTGTATTCCTGAAAAGCATGCTTAATTAGCGATCAATGGAGTGGTAAAAAAAGATCAAGTCCACTCCATTGCTATAGCTTGCTGCTAATGATTGGATGGACACATTGTATATTCTCTTATCGATATATACAACTGGAGTTACGTGTACAGGATGTATTCGGGAGAAGCCAAATCTTACCACGCCCTGAAGGACTTCGGGCCTATCTCTCGGTTAACTGAGTGAAATTTACTGACGCAAAGTTTCACCATCTTCCAGCGAGCCAGTCAAAACGATGTTCATTCTTTTTATAGAAGCTTTGCCACCGCAAAAATTAATAGAGCTGCTGTTTGAAAATACTTCCTGTAGTTAAAAAAGGGGAGTGCCGCCGTAGTTTTGTTGCGTCTGTGCATGATGCTTTTGTAACAGCGGCATGTGATAAACCTGTACTTTTAATCCTTTATACTTTACAGGGTGACCTACCTTCGGCTCCAGAAGCCTTGCTTTAGCAGTCTTATAAAAAAACTTTTCATCCACAATACTCAAGGTTTGCATCAAGGCGCTGCCCTATGCAAGTGAAACAGGTTACCAGCTAACCCTATTTTACTTGCATAATTTACTGGTTTGCAGACAAAATAATGGACTTCGTCTAAATCTATAGATGCTAGTTTGTAATACATAGTACTATGTGCTACTTTGGTGATGCAAGTACACCCGTACGATTGGAGCTGTGGGGGAATGCAGCTCATATAGTAGAAAATTAAAACACTTTTTCTGCTTATTTAATTACCTGAAGTTCAGATGATAGAGCTTAATTGTATATACGCTAGCACAATAAAACTATGAAACTACAAATCACCAATATCTCCAAAACATATCCCAATGGGGTGCAGGCGCTCCAGGATATCACGCTCACCATTCCAAATGGCATGTACGGCCTGCTGGGACCAAACGGGGCTGGTAAATCTACGCTCATGCGGATTCTGGCAACCCTGCAGGAACCAGACAGCGGCAGTATTCAACTCGGGGAAATAGATGTACTGAAGCAGCAGGACGAAGTGCGCCAGACACTGGGGTACCTGCCGCAGGAGTTTGGGGTTTACCCTAAAGCAAGGGCCGAGGACCTGCTGGACTATTTTGCCGTGCTCAAAGGCATCATCAACCGGGCTTCCAGAAGAGAGGTGGTAGAAGCCTTATTGAAACAAACCAACCTGTGGGATAAGCGCAGGCAGAAACTGGGCGGCTTCTCGGGTGGTATGAAACAGCGTTTTGGTGTGGCAGTAGCACTGCTTGGCAATCCCAAGTTGATGATTGTGGATGAACCAACGGCGGGGCTGGACCCAGCCGAGCGGGTGCGCTTTCTTAACCTGTTGAGCGAGTTGGGTGAGAACAGTGTGGTGCTGCTATCTACGCATATTGTAGAAGATGTGAGCGAGCTCTGTACCCGTATGGCCATCATCAACAAAGGGCAAATACTGCAGGAAGCGGAGCCTATAAGAGCAGTAGAAGGACTGCAGGGGAGGATCTGGCGCCGCATTGTGGAGAAAAGTGTGTTGCCGGAGTTGGAGCGGGAGCATAAGGTTATCTCTACCAAACTGCTAAGCGGACGAACCTTAGTCCATATCTACAGCGAAGAAGATCCCGGCAGTGGGCTCGAATTGGTTCAGCCCAATCTGGAAGATGTATATTTCACCACCATGGCGGGATATGCTCAAAAGCAGGTGCTGCCACAGGAGAGGGAGGTGCAGCTATGAAGCTGTGGAAGATTTTTCGCTTTGAGTTCGCCTACCTGGCCGGGCGCATCTCCACCTGGCTTTATGTAGGTGTCCTGCTCGCCTTCACTTTTGGTATGACCCAGTTCATCAAACCTGGGGACGGCGTGTATCCTAACAATACCTTACTCATCACGGCTATTACTGTCATTGGCATCTTTCTCTGGCTTGTGATAGGCGCATCCACCGCTGGTGAAGCAGCAGCGCGGGACGTGCAGACGCGGATGCATCCCCTTACCTATATCACCCCGGTTACGAAGTTTAGCTACCTGGGCGGACGGTTTCTTGCAGCCTTTGCTGTGAATGCACTCCTGTTGCTTTCTTTGCCTTTAGGTGCGCTGCTTTCCTTCTACCTGCCAGGTTTGGCTCAGGAGGGATTACTACCGTTCAGGCCAGCAGTATATTTGAATGTCTACTTCCTGATTGCCTTACCGCTTGTTTTTATTGCCACAGCCCTACAATTCACCTTTGCTGCGCTGAGCCGCCAGGTGATGACCAGTTATTTGGCCAGCCTGCTATTAGCACTTGTTGCTCAGATAATCGCTATTTCGGTGGCAAAACTCTTCGGGAATTGGGACCTGGTTAAATTACTGGATCCTGTAGGTGTCTCCGGTATTATAGGCAACGAACTGCAAACATGGACGCCTACTGACAAAAATACGCGTCTTGTAGAACTGGAAGGCATGTTTCTGCTGAATCGCATCTTGTGGGGAATTGTGGCTGTGGGGTTGTTGTGGCTTACGTACCTCCGCTTCAGCTTTACTCATCCTGAAACAAGCAGCTGGA
Organism: Pontibacter akesuensis; assembly: GCF_001611675.1. NCBI lineage: Bacteria > Pseudomonadati > Bacteroidota > Cytophagia > Cytophagales > Hymenobacteraceae > Pontibacter > Pontibacter akesuensis. The sequence goes on from NZ_CP014766.1 coordinate 3,973,830, forward strand.
TGGGGCGCATTATGCGGCGGCCAAAAGTACAGGCTAGTACAACTGCCGAACCCGCCGTGGTTAGAGCAGCCGCCATTCAGGTTCCGCAGGTGCAGCGAAGTTTCGGCTCTGCCACTTATTTCCGTCAGGCACTCAAAATTGCCTGGGCATCTTTCGGGAAGATAGCCAGACACCCTCTTGGACTCACGCTGGTAGGTGCCATTGCCTTGCTCACAGCTGTATTCGGCGACAAAATCGTGAGTGAGTTTGGTATTCCGCTGCTCCCCACTACGCAGCAGGTGGTTGACTTCCTGACCGCTCCTGTAAGTAACATCAGTACCCCTTGGGTGGTTATTCCGTTACTCATCATGTACTTTGTCGGCATGCTTGTCTGGCATGAGCGGGATGGGGGCATAAGCGATATGGCCGATGCGGCACCGGTACCGGAATGGGTGCTCTTCACTGGGAAGTTTCTGGGGGTAGCTCTTATCATCGTGGTATGGATGGTCATCCTCATGGCCGGCGGTATGGGGATGCAGATAGGCCTGGGCTACGATCAATTGGAAATAGGCCTATACGTGCAGGCGCTCTTCGGACTGCAGCTCGTGGACTACCTGCTCTTTGCTCTGCTTGCCTTTGTGGTACACGTAGTCGTAAATCAAAAACACATTGGCTTCCTGGTATTACTTTTGGTCTTTAGTTTCATGGCCTTTCCTTCTCATTTCAATGTTGAGCACCACATGCTCATTTTTGGAGCAGACACAGGCTGGTGGTACACCGACATGCGTGGCTTCGGCCCTTCTCTTGGGCCGTGGCTGTGGTTTAAGTTGTATTGGACTGCCTGGGCATTACTGTTGGCAGTGGGAGCGCGCTTGCTTTGGGTACGGGGAAGAGAACAAAGTCTGCAATCCCGTCTGAAGTCAGCTCAGCGCCGTTTTACAGGCTCCACAACCTGGGTTGCCGTACTTGGCATAGGGCTTCTCCTTACCCTGGGGAGCTTCATTTTCTATAACACCAATGTGCTGAACGAGTACCTGCCAGTATCCGACATACTTGAACGGAAGGCTGAATACGAACGACGCTACGGCCAGTACAGAAACACCCCGCAACCCCAACTGACGTCTACCAAGCTGCACGTGGAGATATACCCTGACCAACAGCAAGTCGTGATACGTGCTGCTTACACGTTGGTGAACAGGGAGACAGAACCTATTGACTCTATCCATCTGGGAAGCGTATCGGGCATAGCGCCTGCTGAAGTCTCTTTCGACCGGCCAGCTGCCGGCGTGCTGCTAGACAACGAGCTCAGTTATCACATGTATGCCCTGGAAGAATCGCTTCAGCCAGGAGATTCGCTGCAACTAAACTTTGTAGTAAATTATAAACAGCAGGGTTTCAGTCACAGCGGCGCCAGCGCAATGGTAGTGGAGAATGGCACCTACTTCACGAATTTCGACCTGCTCCTAACCATTGGCTACCAACACTTTAGAGAAATTGATGATGCAGTTCTTCGGAAAAAGCATAAGCTGGCTGCGCGCCCTGAACTACCTTCTCTTTATGATGAAGAGGCGCGTAAGAAGCCGTTCAGTACTGATCAAAGCACTTTTGAGGCCATACTTGGTACAGCAAATGATGAAGTAGCCGTAGCGCCGGGCGCTTTAAAACGAACCTGGACAAAAGGTGACCGCCGCTACTTCCACTACAAAGCTAATGTACCTATTGGTGGGGAGTTCGCCATCTTATCCGGAAAATATGCGGTGCAGCAAAGTAAGTGGAATGATGTCGCGATCAGAATTTACTATCATCCAAACCATGCTCAAAACATAGGCCGAATGCTTAGGAGCGCAAAAGCGTCACTAGCGCATTTTACTGAGCAGTTTGGGCCTTACCCCTTTAAGCATTTCACGTTGGTAGAGCGTGCTGGTTCCGGATTTGGCGCAACTGCGGATGCGGGCATCGTCTATTATGGCGAGCAGTATCCGCTTATGAATCCAGATGACAGTCAGGATGGCTTTGACCTTCCTTACTATATTATGGCGCATGAAGTGGGGCACCAGTGGTGGGGGATGGCCCGATTAACACCAGCATACGTCGAAGGAGCCGGCGTCCTGATTGAAGGTCTTGCCGTTTACGCCGGCATGCAGGTTCTGGAGAAGAACTATGGAGATGTCCATCTGCAGCAGTACGTGAATTTTCTGCACTCGACCTATGAAATGCCACGCTCTCTTGCCACAGCCTCTTTGCTGCAGGCAGACGAAGATTTTTTATACTATCGAAAAGGGGGGCTTGCCCTACATGCCCTGGCAAGATACTTAGGGAAAGACAAGGTCAATGGGGCGCTTCGGAACCTGCTCCAAAAACGCACTGCGGGAGAGATTCCCCATCCAACAACCCTGGACCTTTATCAGGAGCTGCAAACAATTACCCCAGACTCCTTGAATTACTTGTTACACGACCTGTTTAAGGAGAACACGTACTGGCGCCTCAAGACAAACCGATTTGAAGTAGAACAAACAAAAGAGGGCAGCTGGCAGGTAACGCTGGAGGTGCAGGCTCAAAAGGCGATAGTGGACCGTACAGGTTCTGAAAGGGAAGTGCCGATGAATGATTGGCTGGAAGTTGGTATTTATGAGGAAGGCAAAACATTAAGGGAGCCGCTCTACCTTCAGATGCACCGCATCCGGTCTGGAGAGCAGACCATAAAAGTGACAGTGCCCCGAAAACCTGACCGCGGCGGCATAGATCCGAACCACCTGATGATTGACCTTAGACGGGATGATAATATTAAGTGATTGTACAGGGGAAAGGCCCAATCCACAGCATAAACTTGTACTGAAGTCGAACTTCATCAGCACAGCATATGCCGCGCTGGCCTTGCATCTAGCAGTGGGAGCGTAGAGTACCTGTCTGTCCTGCTGAACATGTGGGGCTTTAAGTCAGTACTTGTTCTCTGTTTCTTACTTAACTTAGTATTATGCCGCAACTACTTCATAAGCTACCACCATTACTTGTCATGAGTAATTACTGCACAGCATAACAATTCTTCACCCTGTCATGAAATAAAAAAGAAGCAGAAAGCAGTATTCCAAGTGTCAGTTACCGTAACAGGAAATACTATGTTTGGAGTAAGTGATATACCGAAGTTTTTTCTCGCCTTCTTTCTGGTGCTTCCTATCATCTCATTTGTGCACGAGGCAGGGCATGTTTTCTTTGCCTGGCTGATGGGTGGCAGGAACATCAAAGTAACCGTTGGCTCCGGTGATGTGCTGTTTAGAGCTGGGATGCTGGAGATACGCAAGTACTATTTCTGGTACGGCCTCTGCTCATTTGACAACCTGAAGCGCAATCACCGCTTTGCCAATATCCTGATCTTTGCCGGGGGAGCGCTGTTCAACGCCATTGCCGCGGTGGTGGTGATTTACCTGATAGAGAACAATATCTTAAAGCCTAACTTGGCCACTTACCAGTTTACCTATTTTTCGCTTTACTATATTTTTTTCGCGCTTCTGCCAATGCCATACCCTGGTGGAAGCGCCAGCGACGGTAAGATTATACTTGACCTGATCCGAAACAAAAAGCAGCTGGGAGAGAGAACGTATCGTGTACAGTGGAACGAGGAAGAGAAGCAGTGGCATGTGTTGAACGACGACCACGAACTGGTGCAGGCGTTTGAGGATGAAGAGCAGGCCCTCACTAAAGCACATGAGGTAGCCCAAAGCAACCGCCCCAGCCGCTTGGTTAACAGCCAAAACGGCAAAGAAGTGGAGGTACAGAACTACCCAAGAATTCCTTTATAAGTTTTTTTAATGGAAGTAGTTCTTGTATAAAACACTGTAGGGTTGCAGGTTACTCCTCTCCAGAAGATGGTCTGGAAGTATGATGGCATCGTCATAAAAATCTATACTGGCAGTGCTCCGTAACAAAAGGACGTCAACTCATACCTGAATCTATGATTGCAGTCATCCTTAGTTTCCTGGTCATGCTCAACCCCTTCGCTCTTTTCCTGTACCTGAAACCTGTTATGAACGATTTATCGGACGCAGATTTCCGGGCGGTGTTTCTGAAAGCAAGTATGATTACCTTCTTTATCTACCTGGTTTTCCTGCTCTTTGGTGACATCGTTTTTCAGAAAGTGTTTCGCATCAACTTTGAGTCCTTTCGCATATTCGGTGGGATTGTGCTCTTCTCTTTTGCCTATATCTTTATCGTGCAGGGCAAAAAAGCCTTTATCCAGATAAAAGGAGATTTGCACGACCTGGCATCAGAAATAGCCTTGCCTTTTATGGTGGGGGCAGGCACCATCTCTCTCACTATCCTGATGTCGGAGCAGCTCGTGCTGTGGCAGGGCGTGGTGTCGCTGGTGCTTATCATGCTCATTAACTTCGGTATAATAATGGGACTCAAGCAAATACGTCGCGGAATGCGCTCTAAAAGTGTCCAAACCGCATTCGACAAGAACATGGAGCTGCTGTTGCGCATCAACGGCTTTTTTCTGGGTGCCATCGGTGTCGACATGGTGGTGACCGGAATCAGTAACCTCGTGACCGCGGCGAGTCAGGGTTAGGCTATAGCGTGCCGCCTTTTACTTGATAACTTCCTCCGAATACACCAGCCAAAGCGGAGTGTCAATGTCCATGTTATAAATTTTTGTTGGTACGCTGCCCAGGCTAAGCGACGGGATAGGGTTGTTTCCCTTTAAACCTAGCACCAGCAGATCGTGCTTTCCTTTACGCAGCTGCAGGCTAATGCGCTCTGCCGTGCTTTTCCCGGCGGCACGAACTAAGGTATAAGGCACTCCAGCTACTTCCGTGTGTCGTTTCTGAAGCTCCTTGAATTTTCCGTTTACCACCTCTTCCGCCTTTTTAATGGCTTTCTCTTCTGATATCAGCGGGAAATACTGCGTGGGCAGTTTATAAACATGCATAATCTCCAGGCTAAGCCTAAGTTCATCAGCGAGGCTCTTACTAAGCCGTAGCGCGTGCACCGAGGCGTCGGAGAAGTCAATAGGTGTCAGCACCCGTTCGATATTAAAGCTGGCTGTCTCCGGAAATACCAGTATGCTGCAGGGCAGGATGCGCAGCAATTTGGTGCCCAGAGATCCTGTACTTTTGTTACTCATCCGCTTGCCGAGTAAGGTCAGCTTTACGTCATAACGTTTCACCAGGTCTGCCATCATCACCTCTGTATTCGGTTCTTCGCTTACGAGCACCTCATGGTCGCAGCCCCCGGCAAAGTGCTCTGCCACGATGTCGGATATGTTGGCCTCCACCTCTTTGCTCAGGTCTATGTCACCGAAGGTTTCCCTGAAATCCTCGCTCAACTCTGATGTCTTGATGTTATGTACAAAATAAACCTTTTTTACCGGCAGCCGCTGGCATATTGAACGGGTAAAGGCCACCAACTTCTCGTCTATGTCGCTCAGGTCAAGGCAAACCATCATGGCGTCAATTATAATCATGTCTCTGCTGTTTTAAGTTATAGCGTGTCGTTTCTTTTATCTTCCGGAGTAAACGTCTGCTGCTTTGCGGCACGTTTTGCCAGCAGTTCCGTAATCTGCTGCTGGTAGTCTTTCCGTTGCTGTGCTAAGCCCAACCTTTTTTCTTCTTCCAGCTCCTCGCTCAGCCCTTTGTACAAACTGTAGCACATAGAGAGCAGAATAAACGCAAAGGGCAGACCCGTGATGATAACGGCTGTTTGCAGGGCCTGCAGACCGCCGCCAATCAGCAGCACCGCCGCTACAGCTCCCTCTGCCAAGGCCCAGAATATGCGCACGCCTACTGGAGAGTCCGGTCTTCCACCCGATGTCAGGCTGTCGACAACCAGAGAGCCAGAATCGGAGGAAGTCACAAAAAAGCCTGTGATCAGAATAATGCCGATGATAGAAAGCACCGTGGAGAAAGGAAGCTGCTCAAAGAAAACGAATAGGGCCGTAGATACATCGGCAGCCACTGCATCAGAAATAGCAGTTTCGCCAGCCAGTACCTCCCGCAGGGCAGTGCTGCCGAACACGGTCATCCACAGAAAGGAGAGCAGGGACGGAACGATCAGTACTCCCAGCACGAACTCCCGAATGGTGCGGCCTTTGGAAACACGCGCAATAAAAATGCCCACAAAAGGCGCCCACGAAATCCACCAGGCCCAGTAGAACACCGTCCAGCCCCCCTGCCAGTTTCGGGTGGAGTAGGCCTCGTTCCAGAACGACAACTGCAGGAAATTGCTAATGTAAGAGCCGGTATTCTGTACATAAGACCCAAGTATAAAGACTGTCGGTCCTAAAAAAAGAACAGCCAGTAGCACCAGCAGGGCAATGCGGATGTTCCACTCGCTTAAAATACGAACACCCTTGTCTACACCCGTTACCACGGAGACGGTGGCGACGCCGGTTATACCTGCAATTAGCATCACCTGCGTCGTTACGTCACTCGAAATGCCGGGGAACACGTGGTGCAGTCCGGCCGCCACCTGTTTCACGCCCAGCCCCAGGGAAGTGGCCAAGCCAAAGACTGTTGCCAGCACAGCCAGGATGTCGATGATATCCCCGATAAGCCCGTGGATGCGCTCCCCCAGGAAAGGGTAAAATGCCGAGCGGATGGTTAGGGGCAATTTGCGGCTATAGGTGAAATAGGCCAATGCCAGGCCTACCAGTGCGTAAATGGCCCAGGCATGGAAACCCCAGTGCAGAAAAGTGAAGTTCATGGCCTGCCTCGCCGCAGCAGGAGTGCCCGGCTCCCCGAGCGGTGGCGTTTGAAAGTGATTGATGGGCTCGGCAATGCTCCAGAACAAAAGCCCGATACCCATACCCGCGCTAAAGAGCATGGCAAACCAGGAGGAGGTGCTGAACTCCGGCTTCGCCTCCTTGCCGCCCAGCCGGATATCACCGAACTTGCCGAAGGCCATGTACAGGCAGAAGGCCACAAATATATTTACGCTTAGTATAAACAGCCAGCCCATGCTGGAGGTAACAGCCGCCTGTACATCGCTAAAGAACGTTTCGGCACCCTCCCTGAAAATAAGGACAAGCGCTATACTTATGATCAGGATGATGATAGAAGACCAGAAAACAGGCCCGTTCACTTCCAGCCCCAGGGACTTCTTTGTATCACTTCTTGCTACTTTACTCATCAATCAGAAATTTTAAATCAGAAATAATACCCCATGTTCATGTTAAAACGCATGTGCCAGTCCGTGTCTCCGGGTGTTCCCAAGGCAAGGGAGTTTGTCCATTCAGGGCCAAGCCAGGGCTGGTTATAGCCAAAGGCCGCATCTGTATAAATGTACATAGGGCCTGCGGTAAATAAGGCTCCCAGCACGTTCATGTGGGTGTTTTCAAAGCCATCTACCTGCTTGTTATAGTAGCCGTAGTTGTTGTAAAAGGTAATGCCCTGCAGCAGGCGGGTATCGATGGGCAGGTGATAGGCTACGCTGGCGGTATACATTTCGCCTCTGGTGGCTACGTTGTAACTTGCGCCGTAGGCACCCATTTCTACAAAATCCAAGTCTGCCCCGGTTGCATAGCGTGGGTTTATGCGGTAGAGCATGGCTTGTAACTTTACATTCCAGGGGCTGTAGATTGGTTTATACTCATAATGCAGAGCTGCAGCGTACCTGTTGCCGTTACGCTCTGTGTCCAGGTTGTACAGGAGCCCGCCCTGCAGGGAGGCGCCCAGTTCATGGGCAAGGCTGTCGCCCATGCGCCGTACCAGCTTAAAGTTAAGCTGATTGTTCTCTTTGTTGCGCCCGGTGATATCGTAGGAATAGCGATTGGGGCTGGGCTCCGCAAGGCCAAATAAAAACTCCTCGGCGCTTTTGTAGTAGGCTGCCTGCCATTGCCACCGGCCGTTGTCGTGTATGTATTTCACTCCCATGTCATGGTCATCCTCAAAACCAAGATAGTAGGTGATGTTGAAAAACCAGTTGTTGGAGTTGTACTGCTGAATACCAAACGGTACCTGGTTCAGCCCGACCTGTACCTGTGAATTCTCAGAGAAGTCGTGCTGGAACCAACCCTGTTTTAGAAAGCCTCCGCCAAAAGCCTCGGAATAGTAACGAAACTCAGCGTTAAGTTTTATACCCTTATAGGCTGATTCAACATTGAGGCGGAACACATCATAACCAAAATCACCGCCTCGCTCAAGCTGGTCTTTTTTCCAGGTGGAAAGGTTGTAGTTGAAACGCAAAGCCCCGCCTATTTTTAAAACTGGCTCATCAGGGTCTTCTTCCGGATACTGTGCATAGCACAGTGTGCTGATGAGGCAGGTAACTATAAGTAAAATAAATTTTTGCATATAAATGACATTGCCACAAGTATGAAATCTTCCATTTGTTTGACGGGTTCAAAGCAGAAATGTTGTTCCAAGGCTGATTTCAGGTGTTTCTTTCCACTGTTTGAGAGCTTTGATACCTTGATGATCTATGAGATGAGGGTGCTAATAAAGTACAGCTTCCCTTTGTTTCGATTGCCATCTCTAGAGTCAAAATAATGATTATGATATTGCTGGTGAGGCCATTTGAGCTAATTAAAATGAGCTTGCCGAGTATGACTACTACATTGGGGTAAGAAGCAAGCTGATGGGGCAAGCGAACTTAGTGCGTATCGGGCAGATTTATCTGTACCCGAACGGTTTCATCACTTTGTCTACTGGTATCCTGGCAGACGACCCAGTTATCATAACTGCAGGCGCATCGCTAGTAAATGGGGGATATCCATCTTTGTGAAAGCCGTTGCACTTGAAAAAGGAGTTGGGTTACCTGGTGTGGTGGAAGGCACTTATCAATAAAGACTAAAACATTAAGCATTATTCAACCCCGAGGCGCAAAGTTATCAACGGGTATGTGCAATGTATCAAAGGAAGAGGGAATGGCGAAATAATCAGGATCTACGAATAGTGTCCGAAGCAAATAAAAAAAGGCCTTCAGTGTTAGCTGAAGGCCTTTCGTGTAGACCGAAGGAGTGAATTATCGAACTTTATCCACAGTGATTTAGTGGCTGTGGAAACTTATCTTCAGTTAGGAGAGGAAGTTTGATATACATTCGCCTGTTGAACATAACTGTTGGTATAGGTAGCACATGGCTCTTTTTCACAGTTAGAAAGATTTGATAGCTAATTACGGGAGCCTGTACAAAGTAACGCTTTTACTCCGCCTTGCTTTCGGGGCTGGATTATGCTTGTTGTCATAGATTGTGGTAGATGCTGTGTCTAGGTTACTTTATCTGCCTTCGCAGCAGCTGCGCGTTGACGGCGACAATAACAGTGCTGAGACTCATCAGAGCGGCCCCGACAGCCGGGGATACCATGATGCCCTGGTTATACAGTACGCCTGCCGCCAGCGGAAGTGCTACAATGTTGTAACCTGTGGCCCAGATAAGGTTCTGAATCATCTTGCGGTAAGTGGCTTTGCCGAAGAGGATAAGGGAGGCGATATCCTGCGGGTTGCTGTTGACCAGGATAATGTCGGCTGTCTCTGCCGCCACGTCCGTTCCGGAGCCTACGGCGATGCCCACATCAGCCTGGGCAAGGGCAGGGGCGTCGTTCACGCCGTCGCCTGTCATGGCCACGAACTCTCCCTGCTGCTGCAGCTCCTTTACCTTCTCCTGCTTCTGGTGCGGCAGCACGTTGGCCAGGTAGCCGTCCATGCCCAGCTTGTCGCTCACGCTTTTAGCCACGCGCTCGTTGTCGCCGGTCAGCAGCAGGTTCTTGATGCCGTTCTCCTTCAGCACTCGGATGGCGCCGGCAGACTCAGGGCGTATCTGGTCCCGCAGCGTGATGTAGCCTGCCACCTGCCGGTCTACCAGCACATACACCACCGTCTCCACGCCTTCCTCCGCCTGGCTCTGGGGCACCTGCACGTTGAATTCTTTGATATAGTTAGGCCCTACCACCTTCACGTCTCTTCCCTCCACAAGGCCTTCCAGCCCTTTTCCTGGCAAGTAATTAAAGGAATCTGAGGCAGGGACTGCGATGCCTTCGGCCTTTGTTTTCTTGAGGATTCCCTGTGAGATATAATGCTCCGAGTGCTGCTCCACACCGGCCGCTAAACGGAGTAGCTCCTGCTCATTAAATGCCTGCTGAAACACCACTACCTGGGCCACCTCGTGGGAGCCTTGGGTAAGGGTGCCCGTCTTGTCAAAGATGATAGTGGTGATGTTGCGGGAGTTCTCGAAGGCAGTTCGGTTGCGGATCAGCAGGCCGTTGTTGGCAGAAACTGCTGTGGAGATGGCCACCACCAGCGGAATGGCCAAACCAAGGGCATGAGGGCAGGAGATCACCATCACCGTCACCATGCGTTCCAAGGCGAAGTCCAGCTCGGCACCGGCTATCAACCAGGCGGCAAAGGTGGCAAAGCCAGCCGTCAGGGCCAGGTAGGCCAGCCATTTGGCGGCTTTGTCGGCCATGCGCTGCGTCTCTGACTTTGTCTTCTGGGCGTCCTGCACCAGGGTTATTACCTTGTTGAGGTAGCTGTCCTTGCCGGTGCTCTCCACGCGCACCTGCAGCGAGCCGTTGCCGTTGATGGAGCCGCCGATCACCTGGTCGTCCTTTGCCTTCTGCACCGGCTTGCTCTCGCCAGTCAGCATACTCTCGTTCAGGTAGCTATCGCCCTGCACGACCACGCCGTCAGCAGGCACTTTCTCTCCCGGTTTCACAAGGATGATGTCTCCCTGCCGCAGTTCCTCCACCTTTATAGTATAGGTTTGCCCGTCCCGGATCACCTGCGCCTCGGCGGGCATCATGCTCACCAGTAGCTCCAGCGCCTTGGAAGCACCTAGCACCGAGCGCATCTCGATCCAGTGGCCCAGCAGCATCACCACGATCAGCGTGGCCAGCTCCCAAAAGAAGTCCATGCCCTCCAGGCCGAAGGTGACGGCCGTGCTGTAGATATAGGCCACGGAAATGGCCACGCCGATCAGCGTCATCATGCCTGGTGATCCCTTCTTCACCTCCTCAACAAGCCCTGTGAGGAAGGGCCAGCCGCCGTAGAAGTAGATGACGCTGGAGAGCACGAAGGCGATGTACATGCTGTAGGGCACGTCGAGCGTGTAGCCCAGGATGTGCTGCACCATGGGGCTTAGCACAATCACCGGCACTGACAGCGCGAGCGATACCCAGAAGCGCTTTTTGAAGTCCTCGATCATCATCCGGTGGTGGTCGTGCCCATGCCCGCCGTGCCCCATGTGCTCCTCATGCGGCGGGCGCGTCCCTTCCCCGTGCGGCATGGCGTGGGAGTGGCCGTGGAGGGTTTTCTCCTCCAGCCGCTCCGCTGCTTTACCTGCTATGTCCTCAATCTTCCTGCTTGGACTTTTGTGGTTATGGCCATGGAGCTTGTGGTCGTGATGATCGTCTTGCATAGCTTTTAAACAGTTAAAGGTATGGTTTACAAATACTCGTACAGGAGCAGATTGGTTAGTTACCTAACAGCAAATATCGGAAAGAGGCAAAGTTGGGCAGGTACCCAAATGGGTAGATACACAAAACACATTTATATTATGAGCTATATACTTCCTGCCAGGACCAGCCGTCCATCTCCAGCAGGGAGGAAAGCATCATCTGCCGGTGCCTTTTGTCCGGGGACTGGCTCTGGCTTGTTTCCTCAGCGTTGCGCAGCGGTACTCCCTTCTCCTGCAGTTGCCTCACATCTGTTGTTGGGGCCTGCTGCTTGGGTAAGTGGCCTTTTACGGTTCCCTTCAGCACGTCCAGGTAGGTGTCAAGCGCGGTTTGAAGCATCTCTATGCCCGTGTCATCCTTCACTGCTCCCTGGGGCACCCGGTACCTGAGGAGCCGGTGCGCCTCGTACAGCTGCACGATAGCCGGTATGGCGGCGCGGCCCGGCTTGCTGTTGTGGAAGTAGTGGATAACCGGGTAAGAGTGGTGGTTCATGGTGTGCTGCATCAGCATCTGGCACAGGTTTGAGGTCTTGCCGAAAAAGGAGGAGAAGTCCTTCCCGTTCCAGCCGTTGGCCAGCATCTGCTGGGGTGTTTTGCCCATGCCGCTGATGTAGAGGCTGAGCGTGCTCTGCAGCCCCACGGCAGAGAGCACGGGCACAAAGTAGGTGATGGAGAGCGTAAGGGAGGCGAAGCCGCAGAACGCCGCAGCGCTGGTGACAAGGCGCCACGCATCGCTGGATGCCTTGTAGTCCCCCATGCCCAGGGTGGAGAGGGTAAAGCCGGCGTAGTAGAGCTTCTCCAGGGGCCCGGCACTCACCAGGGTCTTGCTGTTAACGACGGAGCCCGGATCGGACAGCAGCACCAGGAACAGCCCCGACCAAAGGCCGAGGACCCAGGTCAGCAGGATGGACACCAGGATGGCAGGGCCGGAGTAGCTTAGCAGCTTCGATGTGCCGCTTTTCCCCGCCATAAGGAAGAAAACCTTCCATACCCCCTTTGTCACGGCGTTTGTCACCCTACCTCCGCCGCTGGAGGAGAGCGCCGTCTTGATGATGTCCAGTATGATTAAGGTAAATACAAGTATGCCAAGGCACAGGTACAGGATGTTCATGATTCGTGTAGCAACAATGGTTTGTTCTAATCAACGAGGCTGCTGCTGCTTGGGTTAGGAAGCTCAACGGACAAGAGGCGAAGAGAGCAGTCAGAGTGGGTTTTAGTGGGGCCTTGGCGGAAATTATGTAACGAATATCTAAAATTGTATAAAACCCCAGGCGCCTGTTCGGGTATAATACAGCATACATGAACATTTAAACATATAAACATCAGAACTATGAACAAGGACTTGATAAGAACACTGGCCGAGTGCGCCGCCGCCTGTAACAACTGTGCCATCTCCTGCCTGGGAGAGGACGATATCAAAATGATGGTGCCCTGCATCAGGCTGGACCTGGACTGCGCCGCCATCTGCAAGGAGGCCATAGACTACGTGTCGCGCGACTCCCGCTACGCAGGTGAGATCCTGCAGCAGTGCGCCAAAATTTGCAGGGACTGCGGCCAGGAATGCCAGCAGCATGAGGCACAGCACTGCAAGGATTGCGCCGAGGCATGCTTCAAGTGCGCCGAGGCTTGCGAGCAGTACCAAACTGCTTAAGCCTTAGGAATAAACATAGGTAAGGCAAGAGCGCCTGCGATGATCGCGGGCGCTCTTGCTTTTTGAGCCTTATTTCACCTGGTAAGGAGAACTTTTTCCGCCTCAAGGTTTCTGTAGCTTTCCCAACCTGTTGCTGTTCTGGTATCACTACAAGAAGAATTGATGCGAAATACCCTCTTGTAGGGGAGTGCTTTTAAAACTGCCGGTTAATGTGTTAATTAGCAGCCTGAAGCCAATCTACTGTAAGTCAAACCCGCACATGAATAAAGGACTCCACCACTGCCTGTTCGCTCTGGCCTTTTGCTTTTCACTCTCTTCTTGTAGCCAACAGGAGGCAAACCGGGAAGCGCCGGAACAGGAAAACCAACATGCTGCCCATGAAGCCAAAGCAACGGAGGGCACGCTGGCCATACAGGCGCAGTCCGAGCCGGACACTTTGAAAGGGAGCCTGAAGGCCGAGGCACACGGGATGATAGGCCCTGCGCATCTGACCATCGCCTATCATTCTCCAGCTGTGCGGGGCCGAATGGTATGGGGTGGTTTGGTGGCTAATGATCAGGTGTGGGTAACCGGTGCCCATTCAGCCACCAGCTTGCAGACAGACCACCCGATCATGCTCGGTGACGAGGTGATAGAGGCAGGAAAGTACGCGCTGTTCACCATTCCGGGGGAAGAGGAGTGGACGGTAATCATCAACAAAAACTGGAACCAGCATCTTGCGGACGACTATTCCGAGGCAGAAGACGTGGTGCGGTTCAAGGTAAAGCCGGAAATTCTACAGCAGCATCAGGAGCGGCTTCGGTACGAAATCCTATCTCAAGGAGAAGAGCAAGGTGCAGTTGTGATAACTTGGGACAAGCTAAAACTGGCGGTTCCGGTGAGTGCGCCTTCCATATAGACGAGTGCGTGCTGGAGAGGACTAACCCTCTCTGCTGTTTATTACTCTCTTCTACGCCTTGTGGTGTCCCAGAAAAAGGCCGTTTTAGCGATACTGGTAAGCAGTATACAAGTTTTGTGTATAGTGAGTCCCAATTTGCCGTCTCATTAATCAAACCGGTATTTTGATTAATGAGATGAGTTGGTGATACAGTAGAGCGACTTTACTTCTAGAGCATATCAACGAACATTCAATAGAGAGGGGAGGCCAAGAGAATAGGAGCAGGTTGCGCTGGAAGGTGGAAAGAAAAGTAAAGAAACATTAGCTCCCGTTAATGGTCAATTCAGCCTACTTATGGGGAGCGCATGACAGAGATGCGCAGCTTTAGTGTCCGAATAGTGTCCGAAGTACACGAAAGGCCTTCAGGGTTAACTGAAGGCCTTTCGTGTAGAACCGTAGGATTGAATTATCGAACCTTATCCACAATGATTTAGTGGCTGTGGAAACGTATCTTCAGGTAGGAGAGGAGGTTTGAAACACACTCTCTTGTTGAACATAACAGCTGTTATAAACCTCCTTTAAGGACAATCAACCTTATGCTAAAGGCGGAAAAGCTGTAGAGCCTGATAGAACTTTGACCTAAAGCAGCGCCTTAACTGTCAACCATGCCCAATGCGGATCTTTATACAAGCGTGGCTTCTGCACATTAATAATAACGACACTTATGCTCGGCAGAGATAACCGGCTTCTAGATGCATTACAAGTCTAAGAACTTCCTGTTGCACCTGGTGATGATAGCGGGTATTCCGGCTCCGGACTTCATGCCGACTTTGGCTGGCTTATTCGGATTTACCGGCAAGAATACTTCTCAAGAAGTGCCCGTAAACAGAGATTCCTGACTCCAGGGAAGCGACGGGTATGCGCTCATTTGAGCTGTGGATGGTGCGCAGCAGCTCCTCTGTAAGGTAAAGCGGCAGCAACCCATAAGCGGGAACCCCGTGCGCCCGGAAGTGGCTGTTGTCGTTTGAGGCCGGAAAAAGGATCGGCACCACCACCGCGTCCGGGTGTACCCGCTTGACCGCATGGCTCAGCGCATTGAAGAAAAAGCCCTCTGGCTTCGTGAACGGCCCCTCCTCAAAGCCCGACAGGACCTCAAGCTCAATTTCCTTGTTGCCGAGCGTATTTCTAAGTTTGCGCATAAAGCTCCGCTGGGTTGTTCCCGGCAACAGCCGGCAGTCCAACGTGGCTGTCACGCGCTGTGGGATCTGATTCACGCCCAGCCTGGGGTTTGAGATATTGGTGACAGTGGCCGTGTTGGTGACCAGGGCCTGGATGAGGGGCTCCTGCCGCAGGTACCTGCCCCCGAACAGCTTCAGCAGCCACGTGTGGCGCATGGCAACGCCCCTTAAGCCGCTTTCGTGCTTTCCCAGCGCCTCAAACATGAGCTTCGCAGGGTCTGAGAGCTTTATGTCCGGGTCCCGGTCCAGCAGCCTGCCCAAAGCGGCCACCATGGCCTTGTTGGCGTAATCGTGCGGGGGCACGGAGCCGTGACCGGCAGAGGCCACGCGAAGGCTCAGCCGCACCCTGATGCCCCGCTTCTGGGCAATCTCTATTCCAAAGACCTGCCTGTCCGGGGCAGACTTCAATACACCGGAGACGCCGGACCCTCCCTCTCCCAGCACCAGGACCGGGTTAAGTTCCCCTAAGTACCTGTCGGCAACAAGCCCGGCACCAAGCGCTCCCCCTGTCTCCTCCGACGAAACCGACAGCATCGTCACGTTGTAGGGCAGGTCACGGGCGGCGGCAAGCCCTACCAGGTCCGCCACCGCCAGCAGCTGCATGATGGCCATGCCCTTGTTGTCCAGGGCGCCCCTGCCCCACACCATGCCGTCGGCCACGGCCCCCGAGAAGGGAGGGTACAGCCAATCAGCGGAGTTGCCCGCCACGGGTACCACATCCAGGTGGTTCAACAGGATGATATTGGGTTTGCGGCTTTCCAGGGGATAAAGAGAGGCTGTGAAGTTATACGAGTCGGGTGCGGAGGAAAGCACTTTCACATGCAGGCCTTTGCCCCTGCAAAGCCCGGAGAGGAAAACCCCGGCCTCCTTTTCCGATCCCGTCACGGAGGCCAATTGAATGTATTGGTTTAGGAGTGCGGCAGGCTCGGGAAGCTTCGCTGCGCTGCCTTGTGAAAAGGCAGCGGGGTGGCACGCGGCAAGCAGGCAAGTCAGCAAAAAGAGTGTTCGTGTCATATCTTCTTTCCCTTGGGTAAGCGCAGCCGGCGTCAGCGCAAGGGTGCGGCACATTTGGGAAGTTTATGTAACTGCTGCTTCGGGCAATAGGTTTTAAACTCTGCCTTTGGTACTCCCGTTTGAAGCTTTACCCGGTTGTCAGAGTCGGTCAGGGCTGCGGGGGAGCTGTAGCGCCCTATCTACGGGGTACCCGGCAAACAACCTTAGCCCGTCTTCTAAAACATAACAAACCTCTTAAAATGGAGATACTAGTACTAATCGTATTAACCCTGCTGAACGGCTTCTTTGCCCTCTCCGAGCTTTCCATCATTTCGGTCAAGAAGAGCCGCATGGAGCAGGCGGCCCGGCAGGGCAACAGCAACGCCCGTACCGTCATGGACCTGCTCCGGGACCCCGAGGATTTTCTTTCCGCCATCCAGGTGGGCATTACCCTCATCGGGATTGTTTCGGGCGCCTACGGCGGGGCGGCTTTGGCTGACGATGTGGGGGGGTGGATGCGCAGCGTCGCTTTTCTGGCACCGTACGCAGACACGCTTTCCCTGGTGCTGGTCATTGGGCTGATCACCTATTTCACCATTGTCATCGGAGAGCTAATACCTAAAACCATCGCCCTGGGAAACGCTGACAAGATAGCCCTTTCCGTGGCTCCGCTCATCAGCCTGTTCACCAAAGCCACCATGCCGCTGGTCAAGCTGCTTTCAGGCTCCACCAACCTGGCTGTCCGACTGCTGGGGGTAAAGGAGCCGTCGGAGGAGAAGATGTCGGAGGAGGAGCTCCGGCAGATTATCCGGACGGCGGGAAAGCAAGGGATACTAGCCAAGGAGGAGAGCGAGCTGCACCAGAACATTTTCATCTACGCCGATCAGCGGGCAAAGAACCTGAGAACCCACCGCATGGAGGTGGAGTGGGTGGATATCAACGCACCGCTCGAGCTCATCAAGCAAACACTGCAGGCGAGCGCGCACTCAAAGTTCCCCGCCGCCGACGGCAGCATTGACAACCTGGTGGGGGTGCTGCATGCGCGCGACTTTTACGAGTACCTCATCTCAGGGGCGCAGGGTTCCCTGACCGGCATCCTGCAGCAACCGATTTATGTGCCGGAGTCAATGCTGGCCAACTCTGTGCTGAACACCTTCAAACGGCAGAAGCAGTACATGGGCATCGTCATAGATGAGTTCGGCGCCATAGAGGGCGTCATCACACTCCACGACATTCTGGAGTCGATTGTGGGCGACTTGCCGGACCTCGATGAGGTGGTTGCGCAGACAATTGTCGAAAGGGAGGATGGATCCCTGCTGGTCAGCGGCGCTGTCCCCATCCGCGAGCTGAACCGGGAGCTAAGGCAGGAATTTATCCCCAAAGACACGGACGGCTACGACACCTTGGCCGGATTCATTATCCAGTACCTGGACAGAATTCCTGTGGAGGGGGAGAGGCTGGTGCACAAAGACTTCACGATGGAGATTGTGGACATGGACGGCGTTCGCATAGACAAGGTGATCCTGATCAAGCGGCCAACTGAACAAGCAGGGGAGGGGTTAGGGAGCGGTACGTAAGTTCCTGATGCAAATTCTTTATTGAGGAGGTAAAAGGTTGTGGCGCACCTCAGCGTGCCATGTACACAGACTTAGCAAAAGAAGGGGGAGGATAGCCTGAAAACGAAACACTAGTACATTAGGAACACCTTCAGCAAAGCGCCTGTAGTCGGTTCTCAAAAACTGTAACCCGGAAGCACTGCAGGCAGGCACCTCCCGTTTCAAAACCAGAGGAAGAGGGGAACTACCTTCTGAACATCCTGAGTATGAAGTACCCGATGGCAACGATGATGGCAATGATGATGATGGCGGTCCAAAACCCGAATTCCAGCACGTCACCGACAAAGTCACAGCCTGTGAGTGTGAGGGAGAAGGTTAAGAAGAGCAGGCTAAGCAGCCAGTTGAGGTTTAGTTTTTTCATAACTTTATTTATTTCGTTCAGGGACAGACACTTGCCACCCTTTGATATATACCCGCATGGGGCCTGACGGGTTGCATTGCCCAGTCCTTGCGTCGGGCACGGCACATGTTGCAGGGTTAGCGAATAAGGGAGTACCACGAAAAAGGAATCTTTGCGCGCTGGGTAACTAACCTTCACAACATAGCTTTGTGCCTATACTCAATTTACTAATCGCAGATTTAACTATTGAAGGCAGTGGGGCCTCGATAAACTAACACTTAGAGACCCCGTAGACTTTAATAAGACCAAACAAACCAAACTATGAAAAAAAGTACCATCATGATGATTTTAGGAGTTGCGGCTTTTACAGCCTGCAACGACCCGCAGGGAAATGTAGAGAACGATACCATGGCCGATGCGACGGCCGATACAGCCGTTGCTTACCAGGATGAACGCGGCGCAGTAGAAGCTGACGGCGTGCAGATAAAAGACGTTGGAGAAGACTTCTGGGCAGGCATCGACTGGGATGCGCCTGTTGTAGAGGATCCTGAGATGACGAACGCCGGCGTGGAGGTAAGATCAAACAACCAGTACAACATCTATACGATGGATGACCGCGTGCTGTTTGACACCGACAAAGCACAGATACGCTCAGAGGGTGAGCAGAAACTGCAGGAGATCGCGAATGAGATAAAGAACCTGCCGCAGAACGGACAGATCCGCATATTTGGCCATGCCGACGCCCGGGCCAGCAACGAGTACAACAAACAGCTCTCCGAAGAGCGCGCAAGAGCTGTGCAGGACTGGCTTCAGAACAACGGGGGCATCGACGGGAACCGTTTATCAGTAGAGGCGATGGGCGAAACCGAGCCGAGAGCCACAAACGAAACAGCCAGGGGCCGCCAGCTTAACCGCCGTGTCGCCCTGGTGGTAGTTACCCAGCAGCAGTAGAATACTTGCAAGCCAACAGAAAAGCCGCTGATTGAACATCAGCGGCTTTTCTGTTGGCTTGAGGCTAAGCATTTCAAGTGATTCCGGTAAATGGTACCCAGGCTAAGCCTTCTGACAAAGCGGTTGATCTGAGGGGCAGTCCGCCTTACAGGCTGTCAATCCACTCTTTCACCTCGTGCTTTGCCTTGCCGAGCTTCTGCTGCAGCTTGCCCAGCCACTCATCCTGCTTGCCCTCCTCGTAGGTAAGGTCGTCATCGGTCAGGTCGCCGTAGCCCTGCTTCATCTTTCCCTTCACCTCGTTCCAATTGCCCTTTGCTCTATATTCTATCTTGTTCATAGTTGTTATAGTTTGTTTGTATGTGATGTCTTGTTAAAACTATCGCGGCGTGGCCGCAAAAGTTTGACCGCTCACGATCCTAAGCGCTCCGGGCGCGAGTGACGTTTAGCTGAGCAAGATGCTTCTTTTCAAAGACTGCAGCTACCTTCCCCGGAACTTCTTGGCGACGAAGTAAACGAGCAGGACAAGGATGACGATGATGACAAGGGCCGTCCACATACCCAGCTCGAAGACGTCACCGACAAAGTCGCATCCGCCCAGCGTAAGGGTGAACAACAGGAACAAAAGGCTGTAGAGCCCGTTCAGAGATAGCTTTTTCATAGTTTATACTTTTTAACAGTTTTTCTTCACAAGGGCTCTCCTTCTGACTTTCAGTGGGTACCCTTTCTAAAGATACCCTTTTCAGAGGGTGTAGGTTATGCTCCTCCCCCTAAGACGCCCCTTGCCCAGGTCCCTGTGGGCTGGCCAGCAGCTCCAGGTTAAGGCGGCCTTTGACAGGGGAAGCAGCAAAGTTTCCTGCTACGTGCGGGCAGGCTTCCGCAGGGCCTGGGAACGTATAAATTAAACAATTGGGTTTGGCTCCCGTTACTTATAGTACATCACATGCAGCAATGAACATGTCTGCATGTAACTTTTTGTTCCACTTTTCACACTAATGACGAGAACTATGAAAAAGATATTTTCACTTGCAATCATGCTAGCCGCTGGCGCTCTAAGTGCCTCGGCCCAGGTTACGGACGAGGTGCTGGACCGACGGCCGCAGACCACGGCCCCGGTGTCAGGGGAGGCCATCCAGCAGGGCAACTGGCTGGTGGGTGCCGAGATCGGCAACATCGGCCACAACTTCAAATCGGAGACCTTCACGCTTGACTTGGCGCCGCGGGCGGGCTACTTCGTGAGCGACAACGCCGTGATCGGCGCATCAGTGCAACTGGGCCTGTCCGTGTATGACGGCGGGGAGTCCTTCCGCTACGGCCTGACGCCTTTCGTGCGCTACTACTTCCCGGAGGGCGCCGCCCCCACCCACCGCTGGTTTGGTGAGGCCGTGCTTGGACTGGCGGGCAGCTCCGAGGAAGACAGCGACGGTGACGCCATTTTCTCCAGGGTGTACGGCGTAAAGGCAGGGTATGCCCACTTCGTGGCCTCCAACGTTGCCCTGGAGGGAACCCTCAACCTGATCCGCAGCAGCGCTGACATTGACACGGGCAATTCATCCACCGGGCTTTCCCTGGGGCTGGGCCTGCAGGTGTACCTGCCGGGAAGGAACAACTGATAGCCCCTGTTTCCTGCAATCATTGAAGGGCCTCCCTTACCAGGGGTGGCCCTTTTTTGCCCTGGATTCACTTTAGCCGCATGCTTGCGGGTAGGCTAGAGAAGGAGGTTGTTCTAAAATGCGAAGAAGTATGGGAATGACTCCCCTAGAACACCGGCTTCAAGGGAAAACAGCCGCAGGGACATTAGTAGTATGGTTACCTTCCCCTCCTTATTTTCCGGTCCGCCTTCTTTAAATCAGCTTTGTCTCCCTGTGGCCTATCCTGCGCATTATCCGTAGCGAGATGAGGATGGGGAAGTGGTCTGAGCCGAAGCTGTCCAGCCGCTCCATCCAGATGAAGCCGAAGTCGTCAGAGAAGAAGACGTGGTCCAACGGGTAGCGCAGCAGCGGCACCTTTGCGTTAAAGGTGTTGTACATGCCGCGTCCCTGCCTGGGGTCCAGCAGGCCACTGTAGCGCTGGAACAGCTCGGAGGTGCGCGACCAGGCCACGTCGTTCAAGTCACCCGCCACCACGGCCGGGCGGCCCCTCTCCCTGACCCGCCTGCCCACCAGCAGGATCTCGGCGTCCCGCTCGTAGGTGTCCGTTCCGGGCTTGGGCGGGCGGGGGTGCAGCCCGTAGAAGTCAAAGTTATCCCCCGAGGGAAGCATTACCTCGGCAAATACCGACGGCACGTCCGGCTCAACAAGGAAGTTCAACTCCTGCTCCCGTAGTGGAAGTCGGGAGTAAAGAATCATGCCGTAGGTGTTTCCAAGCGGGTGCTTGATGCTGTAGGGATAAGCCTCGCCCAGCGGCTGCAGCTGCCGCTCCCACCAGTCGTCCGGCTCGTTTATGAGCAGTATGTCGGGGTTGTGGCGCCTGACCAACTCCAGAAAATCACCTGCCCTGCGGTTGTCCATCAGCACGTTGCTGACCAGCAGGCTGAAGCTGCGCTGCTCCGTGGCCCGGTCGCTGTCAAGCGCCTGCTTGACATAGAGCGGCATGTAGACGATAATTTTGCTTGCCTGGTACAGGAAAGAGGCTGCCAGCAGCAGGACCAAGCTGAGCTTCAACCTCGGCCTGACCTCCAGGAAAACAACAGACAGCACGAACGCCACCAGGGAGGCGACGGCGACCTGGGTCCTTGGGTAGTCGAACACGCGCACCCACCACTGCGGACCTGGAACCAGGGACAGGAGCGTGGCCAGTAAAGATAGGCCGCTTAGCAGCAGACTAGCCCAACTTAGGACTTTCGATCTGTTTTTCATTGAGTTACTTTATTTTTTTCGCGGGTCGTGCTGACTTACCGCCTGAGGCGCCTTTCGGGGAGGCTCATCGTCTGTGGCCCTCCCGGTCGAAGAAGTTCACCTCGGGCTTTTTGCTGGTCTTGTCCTTTGTCTCCGGGCCAGCTTCGATCCTGGTCCCGCGCGGGGTGTCGTACACCCACGTCTTCCTGCCCCAGCCCTTCACCTTAGAGGAGTCGTAGACCTCGTCCTGCCCGCGGCCGCCCACGATCTTGACCTTTATTCCTTTGTCCGCCTCGCCTGACACGCGGAACACGTCGTTCTCGGCCAGCCCGTGCAGCACGATTTCCTTTGTCTCACCGGGATAAAACACCCTGTGGTAGCGCACCTCCCCATCCGAATCCCTGCGCACCGTCACCTCAGTCTCTCCGCCTTGTAGGCGCCTTACCTCGAAGATATCCTCCCTGTCGGTTCCCACCACAAGCACTTCCTTCGAGAGGATTTTGTAGAATTCCCGGGCCGCCTCGTCCAGCTTGTCCCTTCTGCTCTTTAGCTTGCGCACCATCTCCTCTCCCTGCTGGCGGTATACCGGCTCCGGCAGCCTGAGCACGGCCCGCTCGATCACTTCATCGGTGATCTGCTGCTGCAGCACATGGGCGATGGAGTCGAACTGCGCCCGCGTGAGCTCGGGCATGGCGCGGGCGTCGATAAAGGCGGAGTTGACCATGAGAGCCTTCACGTCGCGGTAGTCGGCGGTGAAGCTCTCAAACTTGCGGAAGGCCCACCTGCGGCTGAAAAGCCAGGAGAACAGCCCGTCTCCGAAGCGGTAAAAGGCGTTGTCGCGGTCCTTGGGGATGGGGCGGTATAGGTGCTCCCCGTTCTCTTTATACTCGGCCCACTCCCACTGGCCCACGTGCCGGTCCCAGTCGCCGATGAGCAGGTCCAGCAGGCGCGCTCGGGCGAAGGCCTTCTGGTCGATGAAGTGGTCGTCCTTCCCGTAGCGGTGGTTGAGCATCTTGTTGGGCCCCGCGATGTCGTGTGCACGCTCCAGGTCACCGACCAGTGCCCGCTTGTCGTTGTACTTCTCCTCGAGCATGTAAAGCTGGTCGCTTAGCCTTTGCGCGTGCTCGCCCAGCGCCTCCTCCTCCGGCAGGACGTACACTAGCCGCGGGGTGGCGTGCGGTAAGCCCGCCGCCTCGGCGAGGGGGGCCACCACCAGCGCCCCATAGGGGTTGAGCGCAGAGGCCTGGTCCCGCACCAGGTTAGCCACGAAGGTTTTGCGGAAGGGGAGCGGGAGCACCTTCTCCGAGCGCTTGTCCACTGTGCGCAGGGAATAGGTCATGCCGTCCCCGCCCTCCATGGCCGCGTTGATCGTCTGCATGCCCCCGCCGATCTTCTCCACCTCCAGGCCGCCCTTTGCTGTGTCCAAGTCCAGCACGGGCACCCGCACCGGTGTGGTCCAGGCCTTGCGGTTCCTAGCTCCCCAGAGCGTCCGGTGCAGCAGGCCGCGCCCGTAGTGGCTGCCGGCCTGCACCGTCACGCTGTCCACACCGCCCGCGCCGCCCCTGAGCTGGCGGTAGGCTTCAGGGTCTGCGACGGGGGTGTCGGCATAAAAATTCTTCTTGGCGCAGCCAAAGGGGAGAAGTAACAGAAAAAGGGAGAACAATATGTTGGATGCGCTTGGAGTGCGCTTGTTTGTGTCGGTGCTCATGCTGTTTATAAACGATGCTTGGCGGAATTGTTTTCTTTTAACTCACCGCTGGTTGTGAGTGCCTACTTTAAAAGCCTTAAGTTGAATGCAGACATAACCTGCATCCTTGACTTGGGGAATGGACAGTAACACAGAGGGTTTGGGACGGCTTCTCCGCTGGCCCCGCGCAACCAGGTTTTCGTGTCGTTTTCCTGCTTCGGATTAAAAGATAAACCCGGGGTTAAGGCCAAAGGTAGGCGGTTAATGGGAGGGGCGTGTCCTACTATAGACGTATTTCCTAGACTACGCATGGGCAGCCATAAAAAAAATACGAACCAGTTAATTTATTTTGGGGTAGACTGTAAGAAACGACCATTAGGCATGCTGATAGAAAAGAGAATCCCCAAGCGCTATATTTTCAACAAAGTGAAATACGACTTGCTGCGGGTGTTGCTTTTTTCGGTTGCCTTTCACCTGCTGAAGCACTTTTTCTCCGAGCACCTGCCCCATGTCCCGTTCCAGCTGCCCGCCATCCTGGGCACCTCCATCTCTTTGCTGCTGGCTTTCAGGCTAAACCAGTCGTACGACCGCTGGTGGGAGGCCCGCAAGGTGTGGGGTGCCATCGTGAACGACTCGCGCTCCCTGGTTTTGCAGCTGAAGGCCTTCATCAAGGATGACTTTCTGCACCTGGAGGAGGGCAATATTCTGCTCCGCCGGATGGCCTACCGGCAGATTGCCTGGTGCTACTGCCTGGGCCAGTCGCTGCGCGGCCTGGAGCCCGTTTCCCAAGTGCAGGAGGAACATTTGCCGGCGGAGGACCTACGCTTTATCAAGGGGCAGAGCAACAAACCCTACGCGCTGCTGATGCGGCACATGGTCGATCTGAAGTACCTGCACCAGCAGGAGGCAATAAACGCCTTCCAGCAGGTGCAGCTGGACAATACCCTGGTCCGGCTGTGCGACTCCATGGGAAAGGCCGAGCGCATCAAAGGCACCGTCTTCCCGGTCACCTACAGTCTGTTCGTGCACTTTTTCATTTACCTGTTCCTTGTCGTGCTGTCGCTGGCGCTGGTGGAGACCATCGGCATCTACGAGATCCCGGTGCTGATGCTCATTGCCTCCACCTTCTTTCTGCTGGAGAAAACTTCTAAGCACCTGCAGGAGCCCTTCAGGAACAAGCCAACAGACACATCGGTCACTGCTATCGCCCGTACCATAGAGATCAACATCAAGCAGGTACTCCAGGAGTCCGACGTGCCGCAGCCGCTTGCCCCGGAGGAATTCTACATCATGTAAACCATAACCGACAACATATGAGAACACACACAAAAGAAACGCAACAGAGTTTGACGCCCGACAAGGCCCTGCTGTTCCTCAAGGAGGGAAACCAACGGTTCGTGGGCAACCTGAAAGCCAACAGGAACCTGCTCCAGCAGGTGAACGAGACCTCCGAGGGACAGTTCCCCTTTGCCACCATCCTTAGCTGCATAGACTCCCGCACGTCTTCCGAGCTTATATTTGACCAGGGGCTGGGGGATGTTTTCAGCATCAGGATAGCGGGAAACATACTGAACCAGGACATACTGGGCAGTATGGAGTTTGCCTGCAAAGTAGCGGGGTCCAAGCTGCTGCTGGTGCTCGGGCACACCCGGTGCGGCGCCATATACGGTGCCTGCAACCATGTGGAGATGGGTAACCTGACGGCGCTGCTGGAGAAAGTGAAGCCGGCCATGGACGCCGAGCGGGAAACACCGCCGCAGGAAAGAAACGGGGGCAACGACAAGTTCGTCTACAACGTGACGGTCAACAATGTGCACTGCGTGATCGACAGGGTCAGAAGGGAAAGCCCGGTATTGGCAGACATGGAGAAAAACGGAGAGATAAAGATAGTGGGCGGCCTGTATGATGTGGAGACGGGGCAGGTAACCTTCTACGGGGAAACTGACGAGGGAGGACAGCCCGCATAAACAGTGCGGAACGGCGGCAGCGGTTTTGTGGCAGCTGCCGGCCGGTAAATCAGGGGGTGCTACCCGAAGGCAAACTGCAGGGGCAGCAGGAGGTACGCCTTCTGGATGGCCGAATGCCTGCGCAGCAAGTCCATTAGGGACTTCTCGGCCTTGTCCGACAAGTCCAACTTCTGCTCTATGGATCCCGTCGCCGATGAGATCTCCAGCGTTTTATCAGTTGACAGGAAAAACAGCACGCAGAACACGGCCAGGCTCACAGAGGAGAAGGCTACGCCCTCTGGTCAGTTTAGAAGCAGTGACACCGGCGCAAGCGTGAGCGCCGTGGCCATTCCCACGACCCAGGATGCGTTTCTGCGGTGCACAACCTCACACCCGTAAACCTGCTTAAGAAAAACATGATTCCCGTAAGTTGGGGGGATGTCACTCGTTTTTTGACTTACCCTAAGGTTTGTCAGGATCAGTTCTTGCTTGGGTGTGATCAGTAGTATCTTTTCTCCTTCAAGTAGCTTCATAGCGTTGGTTTTTGCAAAGCAAGCCTTTCGCCCCACCCGCTGTTTGGGTCAGGTAGCACATGGCAAAGATTGATGGGCCCTGCAGCCCGGGGCCTTGCTGTTGTGGCTGTACGGCACGTTCGCGACTGTTGTACTTCCCTTACAGGAACCCTGATGCCAAGGTTGTATCAGGTTGCGCTGTTATCAAGGGAGCGGGGAACCAAAGGCAAAAGAGGCGCAGGGGCTTACCGCATATTGGTCTTTGGAAACATGACCTTGTCGGGCTGGCGCCTGAGCTCCTCCATCATCCTGGTGAAAAGCCTGCCTTTCACCGCGCCCGACTGCTTCGGTTCCACCAGGTAGCGCACCGTCACCTGAATCCAGGTGTTGTCGTGGGCGCTGAAGGAGACGGATCCTCCCGCACGCACCTCCACCTCATCCACAGGCGTCTCCAGCAGGATACTCCGGTAGAGCTCCACCCGGTGGGCCATCTCCGGCCCGATGCTTTCCTGCACGACTTTTTTCAACGTATCGGCGACCCACCCCAGGTCGCTCTCATAGGATACGAACAGCTTTATCTCTTTCCAGATGTAGGGGAACAGCGGCCAGGAGTAGTTGATCACATAGTCACTGAAAACCCTGGAGTTGGAAAAGCGGATGATTCTCCCGCTGGGGTGGTCCCCGGAGACGTAGTCGCCGCTGAACTCCCAGAGGGTCGTGTCCAGGTACCCCAGCTCAATCACATCCCCCGTGGCATTGCCGATCTTGATGCGGTCCCCCACCTCGTAGGGCTTCCGGACAAGGATGTAAACCCAGCCGAAGAAACTTGTGATGGGGTTCTGCAGCGCCAGGCCCAGCACCAGGGAGGCCACCCCCAGCGACACGGCGGCAGCGTACCAGTTGGCAAACAGTATGGAGACGAAGATAAGGAAGATTAGCAGGGAGACGGCAAGGTCCATGATCCGCCCCAGGTTGTAGCGGGTGGCTGCGCTTTCCAGCCTGCGCTCCAGCAGGAAACGAATCAGGCGGGCAGCCGCCAGCACCACTGCCGTCAGCATGGTGCCCGCCATCAGGTTCTGCAGTAGCGGGAGGTAACGGCTCCTGATGGGAAAGGCCTCTAGGCGGAAGAGGTAGTAGAGCACACCGGCAACCAGCAATAGGGCACCGTATACCCAGAGAACCGAACGCTCCCGCCCAGCGGTTATGGGAGCGCCCTGGTGCCCGTCCCTCTTTGGCCGGTACTCCCCAAGTGCCTGCCGGACACGCGGGTTTTCCCGAAGCGTCTGGGCTTCTGTTACCTTTCTTTTCTCCAATTTCCTTGAATCCTGTCTTTGCCCTCCCACCAAAAGAGCCCCTGCCGGGGCGGGGACTCCTTCACTATGGGTACTGGAGTTAACGCGGCACCCCGCTGCGGGTTTCGTTTTGAACTTGCGGGAACCCTTCTGTTGCTTTCCAGCAAGTTCAAAACCAAGCAAAGGCGAAAGGAGTAGGACATAGGGGCAGGACTGCTTTGCCGTACCTTATACTTAACACCATCCCTATGACTGATATCTACACCTTCTCCAAAAAGGCTGCCATCACAGCATTTATTGCGCTGCTCATAGCGGCGGCGGCTTACCTGTTGACCCAGCACGGGCACTTCTTCCTGCTGGTGTTCTCCGGGGTCCTGATGGCTGCGATGTTCAGCGGCATGGCCGACTGGGTAGCGGCAAAGACAGGATGGAAGCGTTGGGTAGCGCTGTTGCTCTCGGTGCTGTTCTTCTTCGGTGCGCTGGTAGCCGCCTTCTGGCTCCTGGCCCCTACGGTGGGGGAGCAGGTGAGCCAGATGCGGGAGACGCTTCCGGAGTCAGTCGACAAGGCACGGGAGTGGCTCGGGGAGCGGGGCTGGGGGGAACGGGTGTTGGAGCGGGTGCCCCAGAGTGCGGAGGGCGTGCTTCCGGAGCGTTCCAGCCTCGTCTCAGGACTTGGCGGCGCCTTTTCCTCCACACTGGGGATACTGGCGGACCTGCTGATCGTCATCGTCACTTCCCTTTTCCTGGCCTCCAGCCCATCGCTCTACACGCAGGGGCTGGCCAGGCTTTTCCCGGTCCGCAACCGGTCAAGGGTGAAAGAGGTACTCGGCAAATGCTATGACACCCTAAGAAAGTGGCTGGTGGGGATGCTGTTGGCCATGGCCGTCATCGGGGTGAGCACCGCCGTCGGCTACAGCCTGATAGGCCTGCCGATGGCCTTTGCCCTGGCCTTCATTGCCTTCCTCTTTGCCTTTGTGCCCAATATTGGCCCTTGGATCGCTGGTATTCCGGCCGTCCTGATAGGGCTGATGGAGGGAGGTCAGATGGCGCTTTACGTCCTCCTTATCTACGGGGGCATACAAATGGTGGAGAGTTACGTGCTGACTCCTATCATTTTCAAGCGAACAGTGAACCTGCCCCCCGCCCTGCTGCTATTCTTTCAGGTGCTGCTGGGGCTGCTGCAGGGCGGGCTGGGACTGCTGCTGGCGGCGCCTATCCTGGCTGTGCTGCTGGTGCTCGTTGAGGAGCTGTACGTGAAGGACGTGCTGGAGGCCCAGCCGCTGGACGCGGGTGCTGCCGATAACCCAACGGTCATAAGGTAACGGCAACAGGAATCCATGACTGACATCGCATCCATTTTCCCCTCTGTTCCCCACAAATGGACCAAGCGACTCGCCCGCGTAGGCCTTGCTGCCAAAGGCGCCGTCTACTTCCTGCTGGGGGTGTTGGCTCTTATGGTGGCCTTCGGGCTTGGCAACGGCAGGGGTGTCAGCAGGAAACACGTCTTTCTCTTTATAGAGGAACTAGCCTTTGGTAGGCTCTTGGTGGGGCTCTTGGCCATCGGTCTTGCGAGCTACTGCGCCTGGAGGCTGCTGCAGGCCTGTGCTGACACGGAAGGAAAGGGGACTGACTGGAAAGGCATCCTGTACCGGTTGCGGTACGCGGCCAGCGGAACGTTTTATAGCCTACTTGCCTTTGGGGCCGGCAAGCTGGCTCTCGGCGGCGGCGGGTCCGGCATCAGACAGGCCGTGATCGGGCAGCTGCTGCAAAGGCCGCTAGGACTGCTGCTGGTGATAGGGGGTGGCTTGGTCGTCGCGCTAGCCGGTGTTTTCCAGATCTACCAGGGCCTTTCAGAGCATTATACCACCAAAGTGCGGGAGCAACAACTTAGTCCAGGGGTGGAGGAGACAATGATTAAAACCGGCAAGGTAGGCTATGTGGCCCGAGGGACTGTGTGGGGCATCGTCGGTTATCTGCTGCTGCGGGCTGCCTTTACGGCACAGCAGCGGCCAACCGGAGGGGCTTTCCAATTTCTAGAGAGTATGCCCTATGGGTCCTATCTTCTGGGGACCGTGGCCGTGGGCCTGATCTGTTACAGCTTTTTTGTTTTCATACAGGCAAGGTTCCGGTACAGCAGCAAGTAGGATGGTGCTGTTTTCCCAGATCATGCTCAATCTTAGTAGCCGATCATCCAAGTTCATACTCTTTGTTCAATGTTTAGCTTTATTTGATACAAAGCACCCTTACTCTTTTTATTGTTACTATTTCATGGATGATAACATTTACAAGCGTTTGATTAATATTGGTTGCTGTAGTAACACACAAACAGAAAAGAATTACTACCCGTAGACAATAAAGTAGTAAGTTTGACTTGAAGCTTACTATTCAATTGTTTACCACTTTACTAGACGTTTACAGCTATGAAAAAAGGCAAAGCAAAACTTTTGGCCATCGCAGGCACCATAATTTTGGTTTCTTCCTGTGGAACCCCTTCCGACTTGCGTCCTGAAGACAAGGTTTCGGTGGAGTATGTAGAACCCGGAACACGCAGCACTTATAATATCGGTAAAGTAAACGAAGTGCACCCACCCTCGGATGAGGGGGAGGTTATGCCTGACCGTGACTTAGGGGGCAACCACATGGTACAGCCTAATGACAGCATTAAAGAGACAACTGAAACCAACACAGTGTTAGGTACAACCAAAGAGTAAGCCTTCCTAAGGACCACATGTTGCTGCAAACCATTTAACGACAGGCGCTATTGTGCCAACAAATAAGCAGAGTGGTGACTTGAGCCAGCACTTCGTTAGCCGTCTGTGGAGAAAGGGAACGTTGTCTAAAATTCCATAAGTGAAGATTGTAATATGCGGGGAATAGGTGTATGTTAACTTAACAACTAATGCTGCCTTGTTGACAGGCGCTGTCCCAAGAGCGGCCATTTTCCCACTACAGGTTTTGAAGGTCATCCCCGGTATTGCTTCCGCTTGCTCCTGCTTGTTTTTGCTTGCCTATGCTTGTTATTGCTTGCTCTTGTCCCGGAAAAATGAGGGTTAAATGAGACGAATTGGGTGAGGGCTTAGCATAAGAGAAATTTCAATTACAGCCTCTAAAAACTAATATGGTACATTATATATAGGTAAAGTAGTCAGGGAATTTGCCTGGCTGCTTACAGCCTACATAAAAGACTAACAGGCTTTTTACCTGAGAAATATCTTGAATTTACTTCCTTCCCCTACCTTACTTTCAACTTCAATTTTCCCGTGGTTGCCCTCTACTAGTTTAGCAACCAGCCCCAAGCCTACTCCTGTCCCTTCCACTACAGTATCATTGTCCACTCTCTGGTACATTGAGAAAATCCGTTTCTTATCTTCCTCTTCTATGCCCATGCCATTGTCAGCCACCTCCAGCAGTGTGTACCCTTCGGTCAGAGACGTTTTGATGCTGATTTCAGGCTTTCTTTTTGGGGACTTATACTTGATGGCGTTTGTAATTAGGTTCTGCAGAATACTGCGGATATGCTTTGTCGGATACCTGACAAAGGGGGCCTCGGCATAGTCTTCATGGAAGACAGCCTGGGCGGTTTTAATATCATTGCTCAGTAAGAGCTTAATATCATCTACCACATCCTTGAAGGACTGGTAGGTGTAATGCTCACTCTCCTCTTGAGCGGCCCTGGCCATGTCGGTAATTACGACCTTGAACTTCAGGGCGGATTGGTGCATCAGCTCCACGATCTTTGAGATCCCGTCATCACTTACCTTGTTTTCAAGTTCACTCTTCAGCAGCAGGGAGAGTCCCTCTATGTTGTTGATGGGGGCCTTCAGGTCGTGCGAGGCAGTATAAGCGAAGTTGTTGAGATCGGCATTCATCCTCTTGAAATCTTCTATCTTACTCTGCAACTGGTCATGCAGCTTCTTTTTCTCAGACTGGTCCTGGGTTATCTTCACATAACCTACAAACTTTCCGCTGTCATCTGTAATCTTAGTCAGCACCACAAACGCCCAGAAAAGCTCCCCGCTTTTGGGCCTTCTCCAGTTCTCCGTCTCATACCGGCCTTTTTCTTTTGCTATTGCTATCTCCTTTTCAGGCAAATGTTTATCTCTCAGGAAACTGGGGAAAAGCATGCTGTAATTTTGGCCGATTACTTCTTCTGCTTTGTAGCCTTTCATAAGTTCACACCCAGGGTTCCATGTAAGAATTACCCCATCCTTGTCCAACATGTAGATAGCGAAGCCTTTGACTTTGGAAACTACATTGGGAAAATAGGACTCAAGAGGTTTATCTGCCTTTGCCATGCCGGTTGAATATTATATAGTGCGTTAATCAGGTGTGCTAATATACTTGCCTTACACAATTAGGTTAGAAGCCCATCGGTAGACCTTACTGGTGAGCTGTCTTTCTGCCGCCACTTGCTTAGGCGGTCAGGATCATTTCCTATAACTCATCGACTACCTCTTTCACTGATCCCCTCACATAGGAGAGGTCAATGGCCATCCGCTTGAAGGAGGCATCAAATACACTTCTGAAACTACCTGGCAGTGCGATCGGTTGCTCCAGGTTGCCCGTGGTTGCTGTCCGTTGCCCACGGTTGCTCTGCGTTGCTCTCGGTTGCCCTTGGTTGCTCCTGTCCCAGTTTTGTGGATGCAAACAGCTGCCCGAAACCGAAAACGGCTGTCGCACACCTGGTGCTGCCCCTTTCCGAAGCTGTTTCAAACGCTTTCCACCCGAAAGCAACAGAATGTTGCTACCTGTTGCCTGGAAAAAGGCCTATATAAAAGAAGGGCTCCCCGCCTGGAGAGCCCTTCTTTTATGATAAGTACTTAAATACTTTTCAACTTTTAGCCGTGTCTTTGTACGCTCGCGCTTTCGCCGTGGTTGCGCAAACAGCGGAAAAACAGTGCAATTTTCCGGACCCGCTCACTCATGCGGGCAAAAAGAAAAGGGCAGCCAGCGGCCGCCCCTTCGTCATGTAATTCACCTTAACAACTGTGGTCCTATCTTGGCTAAAAGTTGAAAACCACAGCAGCCATACACGCAATCGGCGGTAATGATTCCACGTTTTCCGGAATATTTGTCGCCTCCGCGGAGAATCATACGCTTTCGCTGGAGGAGTGCAATCCGCTGGCCCCCGGCAGGACTGGGAAGCGGTGTTGCTTCCTTGTTGCCAACCGTGTTGCTAGTGGCAACAAAGCATTGGCAACACCGGATTTTTGCGAGTACACATCTATTCCAAGACACTTAAATACTGCCCTGAAAACCCTTTTGGCGCAGTATAGCGTGTGAAAGAGGGGAAGCACCCGCATTTTATGCGCGTTGCCGGTCCTGTTGCCATTTTGTTGCTTTCCCGCGTTGCCGCCTGTTGCTACTACTCCGCCTGAGCGAGGTAGCGGTAGCAGGTGGCCCTGCCAATACCGTGGTGCAAACTCACGAAATCCACGCCCTGCCGCTGGAATATATAGACCAGGTCGATCTAATACTTTAACGCTAGGTCACAAGAGAGAAGAAAATTCTAAAAGGAAGCTCAAGCAGATGGCCGTGGATCTCAGCAAGAGCAGGGATCAATTCTTTAAACTGGGTATACATGCCGAGCTTACGTACCGCTGGCGCTCGGAGCACCTGGAAAAGCCGGAGGGCAGCATAACAGGCCACGGTAAGGTCAGACATATTGTAAACCGGAGTGCTAGCTAGCAGAAGATAAGTTACCATGATTCATCCTAATTTTTCTATATTGCCTTAGAAAGCAGACACTCCGCAATGCAGCACACAGTACTACGGCCGAAGCAGGCACTAAACAAGGCATACCTCCGTAACAAGACATCACGCACTGAGATGGAGCAGTTCAAGGAGGCGCTCAGCACCCTGCTCGACAGCATCGACTTGACCGAGAGCGAGGAGCACGTAAAGAACCACCTGCGCGACTTCCTGAAAGGCACGTTCTACGGAAAGCACGGCGTGAACACCAAAGGCAAGACGGACCTGGTGATACACACCGGCGCCAATACCAAGAGCCCTGCCGGCGTGCTGCTGGAGGTGAAGCGGCCTACTAACAAGGCCGACATGCCTACCCGCGAGAGCCTGAACTGTAAGGCCATGCACGAGCTGGTGCTGTATTACCTGCGCGAGCGGGTGGAGCACAAGAACAACGACCTCAAGCAGCTCGCCATCACCAGCGTGCACGAGTGGTTTGTGTTCGATGCCCTGGAGTTCGACCGCCTGTTTTACCGCAACGGCCAGCTGAGGCGGGATTTCACCGACTGGAGCCAGGGCAAGAAGTCCGGCAATAGCACCGACTTCTTCTACAAGGAGATAGCCGCGCCTTACATAGCCAAGCTGCAGGAGAGCATCACCTTCACACATTTCAACCTGAAGGATTACGAGAAGCCGCTGCGCAACAAGGACCTGAAGGACGACGTGAAGCTGGTGGCGCTGTACAAGCTGCTCTCGCCGGCGCACCTGCTCAAGGAATCCTTCACCAACGATGCCAACTCACTGGACCCCGGCTTTTACCTGGAGCTGCTGCACATCATCGGCCTGGAGGAGGTGAAGGAGGGTGGCCGTAAGCTGATCCAGCGCAAGGCAAAGCCCGACGGCGGCTCACTGCTGGAGGCTGCCTACCAGAAGCTAAAATCCGAGGATTTGATCAGCGGCCTGGATAACCCCTACAGCTACGGCAGCACCCGCGAGGAGCAGCTGTTCAGCGTGGCCCTGGAGCTGTGCATCACTTGGATGAACCGCATCCTGTTCCTGAAACTGCTGGAGGCGCAGCTGGCCAGCTACCACCACGGCGACAAGGCCTACGTGTTCATGCGCCACGATAACCTGAAGGAGTTTGACGATTTGAACGAGCTGTTCTTCGACGTGCTGGCGGAGCGGCCCGAGAACCGCAGCGCCAACGTGCGCCACAAGTATAGCCACATCCCGTACCTCAACTCTTCGCTGTTCGAGACCACGGCCCTGGAGAAACGCACGCTGCGTATCTCCAACCTGAAGGACAACAGCCGCCTGCCGCTTTACGCCAAGACCGTGCTGCGTGACGTGTCGGGCAAGCCGCTGATCAAAAGCCAGCCCGACATGCGCACGCTGGAGTACCTGCTGCGCTTTCTGGCCAGCTACGACTTTGGGGCCGAGGGCAAGGAGGAGATACAGGAGGAGAACAAGACGCTGATCACGGCCTCGGTGCTGGGGCTGATCTTCGAGAAGATAAACGGCTACCGCGACGGCTCCTTCTACACGCCCGGCTTCATCACCATGTACATGAGCCGCGAGGCTATTAGGCGGGCCGTGGCGCGGCGCTTTGCCGAGAAGTATGGCTGGGGATCTGGTTCGGATAAAAACGGACTCACGTTCGAATCCCTGCAGCTCCACATACACCAGAACTACAGCTTAGAAAACATAAGGGAGTACAACCAGCTCATCAACGGCATCCGGGTCTGCGACCCGGCCGTGGGCTCGGGGCACTACCTGGTGAGCGCCCTGAACGAGCTGATTGTGATAAAGCATGAGCTGAGACTGCTGCTGAGCCGGCAGGGAAAGCCGCTGCACTATGGAGGCATAGAGGTGGCTAACGACGAGCTGATCATAACCGACCTGCACGGCGATCCTTTCAGCTACACCGTGACTGACCATGCAGACGGGCACCGCACAGTAAACCCTCAGGTGCAGGAGCTGCAGGAGGCGCTTTTCCATGAGAAGCAGACCATCATCGAGAACTGCCTGTTCGGCGTGGACATCAACCCGAACTCGGTGAAGATATGCCGCCTGCGCCTCTGGATAGAGCTGCTCAAGAACGCCTACTACCAGCAGCAGGAAACAGGCAACTACACCCAGCTGCAGACGCTTCCCAACATCGACATTAACATAAAGCAGGGCAATTCGCTGCTGAGCCGCTACCCGCTCTCGGCCGACCTGCAGGAGGCATTCGGCAAGAAGGGCCACAGCCTGCAAGCCTACCGCGAGGCGGTGCTGAAGTACAAGCACACCAACTCCAAAGATGACAAGAAGCGGCTGGTGGCTTTCCTGGACGAGATTAAGCAGGGCTTCAGAACCTCTTTGTCTAACCGCGACCCGCTTCGCAAGGCTCTGTCCAAGATCAGGGGGGAGCTGGCCATGCTGGACAACAACATCGACCTGTTTGGCAACAAGTTTAAGAAAGAGGAGGACAGGGTTTGGGAGAAAAAGCGGTTGGTGAAGCTACTGGAGCAGAAGGAAAAAGAGGTGGAGGACATAGAGGCCAACGCCATGTTTCAGAACGCCTTTGAGTGGCGGTTTGAATTCCCGGAGGTGCTGGACGAGCAGGGTAGCTTTACTGGTTTTGATGTGGTGATCGGAAACCCGCCGTACATACGGCAGGAGGAGCTAGGCAGCTTTAAAGTATACTTGAAGAAGGCCTATAGCACCTTTGCTGGCACCGCCGACCTGTATGTTTACTTTGTGGAGCGTGGCATAGAGCTGCTGCGCGAGGGCGGGCAGTTCAGCTACATTTTGCCTAACAAATGGATGCGCGCCGGTTACGGACAGTCGCTGCGAACCTGGCTCCAAAACCATACGTTGGTGCAGCTGCTGGACTTCGGCGATCTGCCTGTGTTTGAGGAAGCCACCACATACCCGCTCATACTTGCCGTGGCAAAGTATAAACCTGAGGCTGGCTATACTTTTGAGGCCGCCACTATAAACACCCTAAAGTATGAGCAGGGGATGGAGGCATACGTGCAGCAACACAAGTATGAAGTGCAGGCCGACTTGCTGCCCGACTCCGGTTGGACACTCTCCGATAGCACCGCACAGCAACTGCTGGAGAAGCTGAAAAACACCGGCACGCCGCTTGGCGAGTATGTGGAGGGTAAAATTTACCGTGGCGTTCTGACTGGCCTTAATGAGGCTTTTGTAATTGATGAAGCCACCAAAGATCGCCTCATTGCTGAAGACTCGCGAAGTGCAGAAATCATAAAACCATTTCTGGCTGGCCGTGATGTGAAACGGTATCAGCCACCTAAGTCGGATAAACATCTTATACTTTTTCCTGCTGGATTCACGAAAAGTAAGATTGGTAACGCGAATGAACAAAAGGCTTGGGAGTGGATACAGCAGAACTATACTGCTGTAGCTCGATTTTTGGCCCCCTTTGCTGATAAGGCAAGAAAGCGTGCTGATAAAGGTAATTACTGGTGGGAATTGAGAGCCTGTGCATACTATGACGAGTTTGAGAAGCCAAAGATTCTTTTTCAGGAAATTGCCACTTTCAATGCTTTTGCTTGGGATGTATCAGGCGCTTATTCCAACAACAAGACTTTTATAGTTCCGGATGCTGATTTATACTTGCTTGGTCTGCTTAACTCTAAAGTAGTTTGGTACTTCATAAACCAGATTGCTTCAAAACTTCAGGGTGGAGCTTTAGCCATGCAAACACCTTATACTTTCCAAATTCCTATAGTTTCTGATGACGAAGAATCGAAAGTAAGTATAACGCAGCTGGTGGAGCAGATACTAAGTATAAAACAAGCCGATGCCGCTGCCGACACATCAAAACTGGAGGCTAAAATAGATGTGCTGGTGTACCGCCTCTACCACCTCACCTATGAGGAGGTGCTATTGGTAGACCCCGGCTTTGCCCTCAGCCGTGACCAATATGAGTTTGCTCCGGCCTTTGTGGCCAAAGTTTAGGTAACATGGCTGTGAAAAATCTATAAAATACCCAAGTAGCAGGGGCAATATGTCAGGGCAAGCTGCACCATTACATAGAAAGGGCTAAGAGCGCCGGCAAATATGCATGGCCGAAGGGTTTTGAGGAGGCCCTGTTCTTTACAGTTTTAAGCAATACACCACAAAAAAATATACAAGAACACCGTTATTTAAACGGTGGCCAGCAGGAAGTCGGCTATATCCAAACCCTCCTGCCTTTGCCGCTCGTTGGCAATCCGCTCCAAAAGGTCAGAAACCGTTAAGGAAACGATATTTTGTAGCTCCTGCGCTTTCTGGCGCCACTTCTCGTAACCTCCTAAATCCGGGAAGAGCGTGACGTCCCTGCCCTGGAGCACACTGCACCGCTCCGCCGTCAACATAAAGAGGCCGCCCAACGCCAGCCATATGTACCTTGGCAGCATCAATGAGCAGATAATGGCCGTCTTCTCGCTCTCCACCACGGCCACCGGCTTTTTGGGGAACTGCCGCAGCAGGTGCTCTCCGAACAGGCACTGCCTGAGGCAGTAATCCTCCTGCTTAAGATGCCGGTGCGCCCAATCGATGTGGTCATACGGCTTCTTGACCCTTTTGCCCGTAATCTTGTTGTAGAGCATGATCTTTCCCGTCCTGATTTTTCCCTGTTGGTCGATCTGCCAAAAAACCGTGGCCCCGGGCCACCTTTTGGAGGTGCCGATATGGTATAGCGAGACAAGTTTTTCGGCTGTTTCTACTCCTAGCTTGCTTATGAGATACTGCACAAAGTTATTCTGCCCGTAGTGCCTGCGGCTTTCCTGCAGCACCTCCAACGGCACGCAGGAGGGCTGTTGCGCTTTGTTGCTTTGCGCAGACAGCGAAGCAACAAAGTGTTGCCCGTTGTTGCCACTAGATGGTTTCTGGTGTTGCCGACCTCTGACAGCCATGTTGCTTTTTGGCAACCGGTCTGTTGCCCCGGTGTTGCCGCTCTCGGCAAGCCACGGGTTATCCTCATAGAACTGCCTCGGCGAGTAGCTATAGCCGCACTTGCTCTGCCTGTTGCAGCTCCCCACCGTCTCGTGCACGTAATTGCCCGTGTCGGTGTCTATGTAGCGCGTGAACTCCCTTTTCTTTCCGCAGCCGGGGCAAGCGTGGCGTGTGTTCCGGCCGCTGCCGTAGGGCTCAAGGATGTATCTGTACCGGCTCATTGCTTGTTTTCCTCTGCTTTGCCCGTTGCATTTCTTGCACTTTGTGCACTTTACTCCTGCAAAGTGCACAAAGTGCAAGAAATGCAATGTTGTTAAAGCTGCTTTTCATACTGCCCGTGGCTTACCTTGGTGAAGAGCGTCTTCTCCGACAGGAACTTCTTGAACGTCCGTTCAGGCATTCCGTGCCGCTCGGCCGCAAGCAGTCCCTCGGCCGTGGTGAAGTGCTGCGGCAGCTGCGCGTAAAGGTTTCGCTGCCCCTGGCTGTAGCGGTCGAGCGGGTCCTCGTTGCGCACGATGCGCTGCACCACCCTTGCCGTGGCGCGGAAGTACTCGGCCAGCAGTATGGCCCCCTCCACGGCCTTCAGCTCTATCGCCTCCTTCCCGTCCTCGTTGCAGGCCCAGGCCATCAGCTGCAACACCAGCGCGAAGCGGATGGCGTAGGACTCCAGCTTCGTGTAGACGCCCTGCAGTGCCTCGCTCTCGGCTGCGTTGCAGAGATCCGTGTTCACCGCCTGCCACTCCTGCAGCCTTGCCCAGGCGGCGGGGGAGAAGCGCAGCTGGCGCGGCACGGGCGTATCCCACTCGTCCTTCTCCAGCCTCAGGTCCGTCAGAAACGAGATGCACTTTTCCCAGTTGTAGGCGTGGGCCGCGTCGAGGGTGAGATCGCTCCACCTTTCCTTGCGTACCTGCTGGGGCATGGCGAAGAGGAACCTGTCTATAAAGCCGTTGTCGGACTTGCCGTCCCTGGCCAGCTGCAGCAGTACCCCATTCTGGATCGTTCCGACTATGGGGATGAAGGGCCGCTTGATGCGCAGCGAGATGCGCGAGAGGCGGTCCACGCTCACGGTCTTGCCGCTCCAGGCGCTGAGCCAGAACTCCACGTCGCCGCCACTTGTGTAGCGGTTGAGGTTCTTGATGAAGCCGGCCAGCTCGTCGGCCACCACGCACACGCCCCTGGGGTTGTGGCTGTGCGCCTCGGTCAAGGCCTCCTGGGTGAAGTCCGACACCAGGTTCTTGCTTAGCACCGGCTTCTCGATTTCCTCCGCCGCAGGATCACGCTGCTTGCGGCTCATGCCCTGCAGCATGTCGTACTCCTTCCGCTCCTGGGCGTAGCGGTGGTAGGACTCGTCGTCGCGCTTTGCCAGGGGTGCGAAGGCAAAGGTGAGCGGATGGCTCTTGTTCGAGCCGGGCGGGGCCACGAGCGCAGCGTACAGCACGGCGCCCTCCTGCCATCCCGGCATCACATAGGCCGTGTGCGTGTTGCCGATGGCCGTGGCCGCCGCAGTGAGCATGGAGGTGGCGATGAAGTCCAGCGGGAAGCGCAGGCTCTCGTTGGTGGCGCGGATGATCCGCTGCACGGCCTGCGGGAAGGCCTGCACCGGGAACGGGTTTGCCGCCGGGCTCTTAGCTTTTGATGCCGCGGGTGCGGGCTCCTTTCGCAGCTCCTCTAGGATAAGGTCCGCCTGCGTGAAATCGGGCGTCAGCGTGTCCGGCTGCGCCTGTGTGTCTTGTTGTGGTTGCTCCATTTGCATCGGTGTATTTGGGTGAACGATCGATGCAAAACAAGCGGGTTTTAGTCGGAAAAGCGTGCCGGTAACGGCATTGGTAATGACTTTGGTAATGAATAGGGGAGTGTAACCGCCTTATTTCCTTTTACTTGAGCCGGGCCTTTGTTTGATGCCGTCGAACTTGGGCCTGTAGGCGGTGGTGTACACGTCCGGGTACACAAAGCCGCGACTGGGCTTGACCAGCTGGCGAATCGTGTCACCTTTGGTATAGGCGGCGCTGATTGTCCTGTGCTCGATTTCCTTGATCCATCCCTTTCGCTTCAGCTCGATGTGCATTTCCGCCAGCTCCTTCTGTGTTCCGAGCCACTCAAATTTGTTTAACCCCAGTGCCGTCACGTCGAGCGGTACGTGCAAGCTCTCCGTTTCGCGCGTGTCCTCCTTCTCCCGTTGCGCAGTTTCGTTCAAAGCCGACTGGAAAAGCTCTGGGAATAGCCTGATGCCGATGGCCTCCACCGCATTGAAGTCCCGCAGCCCCGGCTCAACGTTGTCTATCTTCGCTGCCTCGAGCTGTATCTGCTCTTGTGTGAAGGCGGGCTCCAGCCTCCTCACCTGGCTTGTCAGGGTGTGGTACACTATAAGGAATTTGGCAACGGCGCTGTCACCTTCGGCAGTGCCTGCTGCTGTTTGGCTTTCCAGGCGCTGCACCCAGCGAAGCCAGTAGCGGAAGGCTTCCTCGCTCACGCGCTCCAGGTTTGCGATAGTGCCGTCTGCGTGGAGGGCGGCAAGCTTGAGCATCCCTGACAGGCTTACCTCCCTTGCCTTGGCGATGCCCGCCGAGGGCGCAGATCTTCTGTTAATAGAGAAAGCGCCCTCGAATACGGTGATGATCTCTTGCAGCCGAGGCGTTTTCTCAAAAGACTTCCTGAGCGCGCCAATGGACAGGAGCTGCAGGTAAAAGGCCAGGCCTTTGTGCCCGACCTCTTCCAGGCTTGTTCTCACTTGCTGCAGCGCGAAGCTTTCGTACCGCTTCTGAAGTGCCCAGAAGCGGCTGTCACTGTATGTCGGTGCTGTGTTGCTCATTGTTGCTACTTGTTGCTACTTGTTGCTGTTTGTTGCCAAATATACGGCTTCCGTTGCGGCTAAGGAAACGATGCCCTGGCCCGTCTCTGGCGCTTCGAAAAAAAATTCTAGGGCTGCCTTGTTTTACGGATGTCTATTATATTACCTTTGGGTAACAAACTAGATAAGCAATGAGCGTTGTAGACACCCTTCTTAAGTTCATCTCGCACCGGGACCTGCTCTGGGGCTCACAGGGGGATTTCCTGGCTTTCATGGCTCACTACCACAGCCGCCTTTTCACCGTGCGCGACACGCTGGTGACGCCCAAGCGCTTCCACGACTGGCTGCACGAGGGCCTGCTGCCGCTGGAAGTGCCCGAGGGGAAAAAGAATATGATGAGCCTGCCCGAGTTCGTCTGGGTGAAGCTCATTGATAAGCTGCGCCAGGTGGGAACGCCCCTGGATCACATCAGGGAGCTGAAGGGCTTCCTGTTTACAAAGGTGGACCCGCAGCACCTGAGGCAGGCGCTTTCGGAGCAGCAGGGGGCGAGGGCGGCGATGATGCGCCAGCTCGGCGGCCTAGGCCTCGGTAATGAGGAGCGCGAGGCGGTGGAGGATAGGCTGGAGGAGGGTGACTTCTTCTCCGTGCTGGAGGGCATCGGGCAGACGGTGCTGGACTCCCTGCTCATACGCCTGCTGCTGACCCCGGACGAGGCGGGCGTGATGCTCATGCCGAGCGGCTACTTCCGCGTGTGGCTGGAGAGCGCGGGCGAGCCCCGGATGAACCAGACCCATGTGTACCTGTCCATCTCCGAGGAGCTGAGTCTGTTTCGCAGCAACAGCCTGCGGGCGCAGAGCCCGGGGTCGCTCAACGATGTGTCGGACGAGGAGTGGCAGGTGGTGTGGGCCATCCGCGACAGGCGGGCCCGGGAGGTGACGGTGAGCTTCGTGGAGAAGGGCGAGCGGCGCCAGATAGACATTACCACCACCACCGACCACGTGTTCGACAAGGAGAAGGACGAGCAGGCCATTCAGCGGATCACGCAGGGCAAGTACCTGGACGTGCGCATCAAGACGCAGGACGGCAAGACCCTGTTCATCGAGCGCAAGAAGCGAAAGCGGGTGTAGAAAGCGCGTGAATGAAGCGCTGGACCACAAAAGCAGCCCAAGAACAAGCAGAAGCAAGCACCGGCAAGCAAAAGCAAGACAAGCCAAGCAAAAGCAATACAAAACAAGCAGGACCAATACAGAGCAAGCAGAAGCATAAGCACAGCAACCGGAAGCAACCAACAGCAACGCAGAGCAACCAAGAGCAACCGGAAGCAACGCTGGTCAAGCATAAGCAAGACAAAACAAGCAAAAGCAAGACTGCGTGCCAAGTAAACGGCACTGAAGACCTTAGGCCGATAGAGAGCAGGGCGGCCGTACCGGAAAAACCGGACGGCCGCGCTAACGGAAGAATCCGTGAACACTTCAACTATAACCAAACTAAAAGAGCATTCAGAGAAAAAGCAGCGCCCGAAGGGGCAGAAAAAGAAAAACAAACCGGCCGCTAACCCTCAAAAGCCTGGGGAAGCCGATCCGCAGGAGGAGGGCCTGTACGCGCAGGTAAGGCAGGACGAGGCGCTTCGGGCCTACCACACCGCAAGGCTCCTGGAAACACCCGGCTACGGGCACCTGGGCGAAGGCGGGGCAGGTGAGATGGTCGAGCAGATGCTCCGGCTCTCCACGCTCCTCTACGAGATGCTCCTGGAGGAAAGGAAGGAGGCAATCCATGAACGGTGAAAGCGGGAAAAGGCAGCGGGGCGGCAAGCAGGCATCAATAGTCAGGAAAAGCAACCGTGGGCAACCAACAGCAACCGGGAGCAACCAAGAGCAACAACAAGCAACGCAGGACAAGCAAAAGCAAGACAAAACAAGCAAAAGCAAGACAAAACAAGCAGGAGCAATACAGGTCAAGCAGGAGCAACGCACAGCAACCGAGGGCAACCATGAGCAACGCAGAGCAACCGGGAGCAACAAGAAGACGAAAAACGGCAACAAAACAGCAACAATGGGCAACAGCAAAGCAACAGGCAGGACGATGGCAAATAAGCAAAAGGCAACAAGCGGCAACACGCAGGCGGCAACAAAAGGCAACACGGACCTAAGCGTATTCGCCCGGCCGCAGCTGGCAGGCAAGAAGAAAAGCAAAGCGGCCGTAAGGGGAAAGGTGGCCGTGATCTACACCCGCGTCTCCACCAAGGAGCAGGCCGAGACGAACCAGAGCCTGGAGACGCAGCTGGAGCGCTGCCGCGGTTATGCCCAGCGCCACGGCTATGAAGTCGTGAACGAGTTCGGCGGCACCTACGAGAGCGCCAAGAACGATGAGCGCAAGCACTTCCAGCTGATGCTTGACTTCGTGAAGAAGAGCCGCCACAAGGTCGGCCACATCATCGTCTACTCCCACGACCGCTTCTCGCGCTCGGGCTCCAACGCCATCTACATCGCCGACCAGCTCGCGCAGCTGGGCATCTCGGTGGTGGCCGTCACCCAGCCGGTGGACACGATGACCGCCTCGGGCAAGCTGCAGCAGGGCATCCAGTTCCTCTTCTCCCAGTTCGACAACGACCAGCGGCGCGAGAAGTGCGTGACGGGCATGGAGGCCAAGGTGCGCAAGGGCTACCTGATGGGCAAGGCACCCATGGGCTACGACCAGCTGCGGGTGAACGGAGAGCAGGTGATAAAGCCGAACAAAGACGGGAAGCTCATCCGCCTGGCCTTCCAGCTCAAGGCCGAGCAGGGGCTAAGTAACACCGACATCATCAAGCGGCTGAAGGCGCAGGGCCTCTCGCTCTACAACCAGACGCTCACCAAGATCTTCAAGAACCCGTTCTACTGCGGCCTGATCACGCATGGCTTGCTGGACGAGGGCGAGGTGATCGTGGGAAGGCACGAGCCGCTTATATCGCGCGACGTTTTCCTAAGGGTGAACGGCCTGCAGGCGCAGAACGCCCACGGCTACACCCAGGTGAAGGAGGACGAGCAGCTGCCACTAAGACATCACGTCAAGTGCGGCAGCTGCCAAAAGCCGCTCACGGGCTACGAGATGAAGAAGAAGGGCATCCACTACTACAAGTGCAACACCAGGGGCTGCTGCCTCAACAGAAACGCCGGAAAGATGCACGAGCTGTACGGTGATCTGCTCAAAGAATACCAGATAGACCCCATGCTTTTGCCGCAGGTGCAGGAGATGATGTCGCAGGTGTTCAAGAAGCTGGGCCAGGACCATGAGCAGCAGGAAAAAAGACTGAAGCTGCAGCTATCGGAGTTGGAAAAGAAAAAGGATACGCTCGAGCGACGCTACGCCTACGGCGAGATCAACGGGGAAATATTCTCAAAATTCAGCGGTGAGCTGAAAGGGGAGATGGGGGAAATAGAGGTGAACATGGAAAAACTCTCCGGCCCCTTATCGAACCACAAAACGCTGCTGGGAAAAGGGCTTAAAATGATGCTAAGTCTCTCATCCACATGGGCTAAGGCTGAAGTGTCGCAAAGGAAGAGGCTGCAGGCGTTGGTGTTCCCGGACGGGGTGGAATATGAGCGCGAAAAGCAGGCTTATCGAACCACCCGCGTCAACTCCTTTTTCGGCCTTGCCGCGGAGATTTCACAGGAAATGGGGCAAAAAGAAAGAGGGAAAAGCGATCCTGAAAATCACTTTTCCCTCCTGGTAGCCCGTAGGGGAATCGAACCCCTGTTACTAGAATGAAAATCTAGCGTCC
This sequence comes from Pontibacter akesuensis, assembly GCF_001611675.1. NCBI lineage: Bacteria > Pseudomonadati > Bacteroidota > Cytophagia > Cytophagales > Hymenobacteraceae > Pontibacter > Pontibacter akesuensis. The sequence goes on from NZ_CP014766.1 coordinate 4,018,312, forward strand.
TAACCCCTAGACGAACGGGCCGTTCTGTCTGATTGTGGTGCAAATATAGAGGGGGCATTTTACTTGTGCAACAGCGCAGGTAAAAAAAATATGGCTGTAGCTTAAAACGGCTGATTTACAGCCGCATAATTTTTTACTTCTCGAAGGTTATTACGCTGTAAAGTTCTGGCTCCAGAAATGGGCCGCCTGGATGGGAGGCAGTATAATCGAAATTAATCCAAAGGTCGTCTCCTGTTTCATGGAAATGGATTTTACCCCCAGCCACCTCATCTGGAAAGAGCGTACGCACCGCATAACTCACTTGCTCCAGGTCATCTACAGATCCCATTTTCACCTCGGTGTACATGTGGGTCGGCGATATCACCACGCGGGCCTCGCCTCCGATGGCCATTACTGATGAAGCCATTAAGATAGCGTAGTCGTCACAGTCGCCGGCAAGCAGGCTCATACTTTCAGTAGGAGGAGAGTAGTAGTCCATGCCGAGCGGGTCGTTTACATATTTCCAATTAAGGCGAATGTGCTTGAAAAGCGAAAAGTAGCGGGTAAGTTTACCGAACTTGCGGTAGTACTCGTCATGAAAGTAGCGTGTGGAGTTCTCAACGGCGAAAGCCCGGACCTGAGGGTGCGTGGGTTGCATGGCGCTTTTCACGCGTTGGTTCTGAAAATAGGTGCCGCGCACAGGCTTGAAATAAGAAACCTTATGCGGGTTACTCGTCATGTTCACCATCATGGCATTGTAATCATCGTAAATGCCATCAAACGTCTGGTCTTCAAACGTGCTGTTAAACCAGAACATGCCCAGGATGCCGAAGAACATGACAACAATAAGCTTGCGGCTATACTTGGTTACAACTACAGAGATTGCAGCTGCCAGCATCAGGCACAGCAGGAAGTGCAGCTCATACTCCATCGAATTGTAAGGGTGAATGTAGAAGCTGAGCAGCACGGCCATTGGGAACACAATGATGATTTGAATGAACCGCACGGTGAACTTCAAAAAATTATGTCGTAGAAACTGCGTCATTCGGGTACTTCTTTAGCTAGTGTGCAATGTGCATCCAGCACGAACGGATATGCTTTTGGTACTGGAGGCCTTTCCTGTAATGATAACGCAAAATTCACGCCTTTTCGCTCCATCAAGTAAAGGTTTTTCCGAATATTTTTTGTTTCACCCAAGTTAAGGCATCCGACCAACTTTTTCAATAGCCTTGCCTTCTGAAGGTTAGCCTCTTTTTGCGAAGGGAGTATCAGGTAAGCACTAGAGGAAAGAGGCTTTCGAGCGTTGTGAAGCCTTTTATCTTAAAAAGAGGAGGAGTGGGGGATGGAAATAACTAAGCCAATAAAAAACTCGCCCACATGAACCTGAGCAAGGTTCTATGCGGGCGAGTCATACTTGTGCCTGCCGCTTCCTACTGGTACTGAATGTACAGTGGCGACGGTGTGAGTGCGGCGATTTCCTCAGGCGTCATCAGGCGCGAGTTGTTCTTCAGGTCGTTTTTGTAAAACACCTTGAAGCCCGTGAACTGTACCGGCTCATTCTTGATATACCTGCGGTACGTGTCTTTTTTCAATGCGGGAGGTCCCCAGCCGTCCATGTGCATGACCACCTGCACTTCCGGCCTTAGCGTGATGTTTTCGCTGTTAGTGATCATGCCTTGGGTAAAGCGGTGCACGATAAGTAGCTTGGGCGGCAACTGGTGTTCCTTCACCAGGCTGGCCAGGTAGCCAGTGGCATAGTCAATGTCCTTGGCATCGAAAGTGCCGATCTTGCGCCCGGGAACGCTGCCGTTCTTCATCGAGAATTCAGCATCTATCCCTAAGTGCACGTGGGGCAGCAGCAGGTATTTCTCCAGTGCCGGCAGCTCTTCCTGCAGGGTGCTATGGCCTACCTGCACATCCAGGAACACGATCGCATCGCGCTTTTTGGCCATAGCCAGCACATCATCAATCATTTTATCAGTCATGCGCAGCCTATACTTGCCTCCAGCGCTCGGGTGGCCCTGGGCTGTTACAACAATGGCATGCAGTGCCGGTTGCACGGGGAGGTTGGGGTCTACTTTGTTCCAGTTGGCTACCTCCTCATCCAGCCGGGCCAGCATCTGGTCTACTGGCAGCTCGCCAAGTATACCCATGCGTTTTGAGAGCGGGTTTCCGTAATACGCCACAATGCGCTTGCCCGGAAGGATGGCCCCAGCCAAAGGGGCAGGCCCTGGGTATTCGGGGGCAGCGGTGGTATCAGGGGATACAATAGCTCCTGCAGTATCAGGGGGGGCAGCGGCTACGGGCGTGGAGTCCGGTTGCGCCACAGCGGGCGCTTCTGCCTTGGCAGTGGGAGTAGTGCTTGGGGCTTCCTGATTACAGGCACTTGAAAAGACCAGGCTGCAAAGTATAGCAGTGGCCCAGGTAGTATGCTTTTTCAAAAAAAGTTAAGCTTAAGGTGAAAGTGTTTGGTTGTTGAATCCGCCAGCAATGCCGTTAACTGGCGCAGCAAACAGGCTACCAGAACCCGGCAAAATAACAAGCTCAAGATAAGCATATTTCAGACCTGTACCTTACACCTCGAAAAAATCTTAGCGAAAATCTCAGGTGTGGGTGTAATGGCGCTTTAACCACTGGCTCAGCCCTGTAAGACCTGGGAAAAGTACGCGCTCCGTAATATTCGCCTGGTCCAGTTTGTCGCGCACCTCCCACTTAAGTTCCTTTGGGATAATCACGCGGTAGTACAGCTCAGGGTGCTGCCCCAGCCACTGGGTTAGGTCCGCTTTGGCGTGCGACATCATAGAGAAGAGCGCGTACTGGTGCATGATGCGGGCATCGAGCGTGGGAGGCTCCAGAAACACCACAAATTCATCCTCCTGCAAACTTTGTAGTTCTGAAAGCGAGGAGCAAACAGGCTCCAGCACCTCCGGCGTAAATACATTGGAGCCTTCCTTGGTCAACGCGTCCTTCATGGGTTTCGGCAGTTCCTCCTTTGCTTTCACGTAATTGATACACCACACAGCCCCGTCTTCGTGGTACCTGTTCAGGTCCGCTGTGGCAAAGTGCAGCGCTACGTACGGAGAGTATGTCCAGTCGAGGAGGCGGGTGGGCAGGCCATGGTGCTGCGCTACGGCCAGCCAGTTCCACACCGAGTTAACGGGGGTGGCGTTGCTGTGAGCGTATTTTTTGAAATTACGGAGTATGTGCGGCTCAAATTCATCGTAGCGGCTGCCAATCCGCGAAATGCTGGTATCCAGCCAGTACTCTTTACAACAGGCCCCCCTGAACACATACGATGACCTGAAGCGTCCGATCTCGCTGTTCCAGCTGTGTTGAAACAGCACTTCCTGTAAGTGCAGCCAGCTCTCGGCGATGATGTCGTTCTCTTTTCTCATGTGCTGTTATTGCTGTTCGTGACTATGAGAGGCTTGTGATTACTAAACTGACTTACATGCAGCAGGAAATTTTTGTTGTTCCTCTACCTGCTTTTAGGTGTTTATCCATCCTCAAATCTGTAGTTATAACAAACCAGGCAACCTATAAAAGGTGCTTTGTAGTGCCGGAACAGGTTAAAACGTTAAATTTCTAAAAGCTATTATGTAATTATTTAGATAAACAATTATAGAGTAAGGGTATGATATGATAGATTTTATCTAACAAAAAGTTATAACATGGATTTCCTGCGGCCGTACCTCTTCCTATGTATTACAACTTAATTTCCAAGCTATGTTCTATCATGATAACAAACTACAGTACAAAGTAAGAGTCGACAAGCCTAATCCCGCTTTCGCCAACATGCTCCAGCAAGCCATAGGGGGCATAGAAGGGGAAATCCGGGTTTGCCTACAATACCTGTTTCAGGCCTGGGGCTCCCGCGGGCCGCAAAAGTACCGCGACATGCTGATGGAGACCGGAACCGAGGAAATTGCACACATAGAGATGCTCGCCACAGCAGTCGCCCTGAATTTGGAGGGGGCGCCTATGTCGATGAAAGATGAAATGGCAAAAGACCAGGTAATCGGTGCTGTGATGGGTGGCATGAACCCACGGCACGTGCTCTCGTCAGGCTTGGCCGCTATGGCCGTAGACAGCAACGGGGTGCCTTTTAACGGTTCCTGGGTAGTGGGCAGCGGAAACCTTGCCGCTGATATGTACGCCAACGTAATGGCCGAATCAACCGGACGTTTGCTGGCCACGCGCCTTTGGGAAGCCACCGATGACACAGGCATGAAAGATATGCTAGCCTTCCTGATTGCCCGCGATACCATGCACCAGAACCAGTGGCTGGCTGTCCTCGAGGAACTTGGCGGCCTGAACGGTGTGCACCCGATTCCGAACTCCTTCCCGCAGACAGAGGAAAATCAGGAAAACAACTATAACTTCGTTTCTACCAGGGTGAACGATATGGACGGTACGGCTGAAAGAATGCGCAATGCCCGCTGGGGTAACGGAACATCCATGGACGGCAAGGGTACCTTTACGGTAACGCCTGCCATGCCGAAGGGTGATGTGCCGCAGCTGGCTCCCCCGGATCCGCGTGGCCATGCCCAGGTAGAGCAAATGACGGGCTCTGACGGTAGTTTGTTAGATAAAGCAAAGAATATTCTTTAAGTCCGCAACTTAAAATCAGTACAGAAGCAGCGGTAGCATTATGCTACCGCTGCTTTTATGTTTCAATGGAGGAGGGGGCCACTGACCAACGCTTCATGATAGTTAAAAAAAGTCCAGCTGCTTTCCTTTGCGCTGGCAGAAGTGAGTATAGTCGTAAGGTTTCATACTTCGGCCAGCCATGTACTTTTGCTTGCTCATCCGGAATAGTTTGGCGATGGCTTCGGCAAATTTGCCCTCGCCGCTCATCCGTACACCAAAGCGGCTGTCGTTTAGTTGTCCGCCATGGCAATCCGCTATTTGGCTCAGCACCTTGTCGGCCCGGTCTGGAAAAGCCTGCCGGATCCAGTCCTCAAAGATGGGCCCGATGCTGCCGTTGAGGCGAACAATAGTATAGGCTGCGTTGGAGGCACCTGCTTCGGCGGCGGCTTTCAGGAGCTGCGGAATCTCCGAATCGTTCAGGCCGGGTATGATGGGTGCCGTCATGACGTTCACCGGTATGCCTGCCGCAGCTAATTTCCGCACTACCTCCAACCGCTTGGCGGCAGATGCGGTGCGCGGCTCCAGTTTCTGCCGTAGGGCCTCATTAAGTGTGGTGATGCTAATATTGGCGTGCACCAGGTTATACTTGTTCAGTTCCTGCAGCAGGTCGAGGTCGCGGAGAATAAGTGCGTTTTTGGTGATGATGCTCACCGGATGCCGGTACTGCAACAGTACCTCCAGCACCTGCCGCGTCAACATTTTTTTTGCCTCGATGGGCTGGTAGCAGTCAGTATTGCCCGCCAGCATGATGGGCATCACCTGCCAGTTCGGACTTTCGAGTTGTTTAGCCAGGGTTTGCGCTGCATTTTCCTTGATGATAATCTTGCGCTCAAAATCAAGCCCGGCGCCATAGCCCCAGTACTGGTGGGTGTTGCGGGCATAGCAGTACACGCAGCCATGTTCGCAGCCCTGGTAGGGGTTGAGCGAATAAACCAGCCCAAGGTCCGGACTATCGATCTTGTTCACCACCTTTTTCGGATGTTCCTGCAGGAACTCTGTTATGGAATTGCTAAGCATGGGTTCATCCAGCCCTTCTACATGCTCCGCCACATACTCCTGTTTCAGGTAAGGGTTTTGGGGGTTGTACTGCGCTCCGCGTCCTTTCAAAAAATCTTCTGCCTTTATCATACATGGTTATACTTGACGCTAATATAATTAGTTTAACTAAATATATTAGCATTAAGTGGTGAGATAGCAGAAAGTATAAATTCATGCCCCGGCTTCAGCGATAGCCTTTTTATAGGTTTCCAGAGCTCTGTCGCGGGCCAGGCTGTGGTCCAGCATAGGTTTGGGATAGGAAGATGTGTCGTACTCGGGAATCCAACGTTTGATGTAAGCATATTCTTTGTCGAACTTATTGATCTGGCTGTCGGGGTTGAATACGCGGAAGTATGGCTGGGCATCCGCCCCTGTTCCGGCGGCCCACTGCCAATTCCCGACATTGCTCGCCTGCTCATAATCCAGCAGCTTTTCGGCAAAGTATGCCTCGCCCCAGCGCCAGTCTATCAGCAAATCCTTCACCAGAAAGCTTGCCACCACCATGCGTACGCGGTTGTGCATAAAGCCTGTTTCATTCAGTTCGCGCATGCCGGCATCTACCAACGGAAAACCAGTAGTACCCTCACACCACCGCTGAAACTCTTCCTCGATGTTGCGCCAGTTTATACTTGAAAACTTTGGGGAGAAGCTACTGTCGGCAGAGGCAGGGAAATGAAACAGTAGCTGCATAAAAAACTCGCGCCAGATCAGCTCCTGTAGCCACACATCGTTGTGCGCCAGCGCCTCTTTTACCGCCTCGCGTACGCTAACTGTGCCAAAACGCAGGTGCGGGCTCAGGCGGGAGGTGGCATCCAGGGCGGGTAGGTTTCGCGTGCTGTGGTAGGCGCTTAAAGTTTCAGGGGAGAGGTCGTGGGGGGGCACCTCAATCTTAGAGCGGGTAAAGCCTATTTCCTGCAAGGTGGGCAGATTTGTTTTGAAGTGGGGGAGAAGCTGCCTAAAGTACTCCCGGCAAGTATAAGGTGCTGCCATCTCTGATGTAAAGGCTTTCTTCCACGCGTTTTTGTAGGGCGTATATACTTTGTATGGCGTCCCGCTTTGGGTCATGATCTCACTTTTCTCAAAGATCACCTGATCCTTAAAGGTGCTGAATTCCACCTGGTGTTGCTGCGCCAGTTCAGCCATGGCTTTGTCACGCTCCTGGGCGTAAGGTTCGTAATCACGGTTCGTGTATATTCCCTCCACCTCATACTTGTTCAGTAGTTCAGAAAGCACCTCCAGCGGCTCGCCATACTTTACCAGTAGCGTACTGCCTGAATCCTCCAACTCCCGTTGCATTTTAGTAACCGTGTCATGAATAAAGGAGACTCGCGCATCTGCTTTGTCTTCCAGTTTAGCAAGTATGGCCCGATCAAAAATGAAGAGCGGCAGCACAGGTTTGCCGGAGGCAAGCGCATGAAAGAGACCGGCATTATCATGCAGCCGCAGGTCGCGGCGAAACCAGAAGAGGAGCATCTTAGGAATTATGAATTATGAATTAAGAATTATGAATTATGAATGAGAAAGGGAGCTACAATAGTTTGATAGAGCTCATGCCGCCGTCCAGGTGCAGGATCTGGCCGGTCATCCAACTGGAATCCTCGCCCAGCAAGTATAAAGCTGCGCTTGCCATGTCCTGAGTCGTGCCTACACGGCCCAGCGGATGCCGCTTTGCAGCTGCCTCCGTTTTCTCGGGTGTGTTTAGCAAGGGCTGAGCCAGCGGCGTGTCGGTGAGCGAAGGGGCAATAGCGTTAAAGCGGATGCGGGAGGAACTGTACTCGGCTGCAAGTGAGATTGTGAGCCCCTGCACGGCTGCTTTGGCTGTGGCAATGGAGGCGTGGAAGGGCATTCCCAATTGCGCCGCCACCGTACTGAAGAGAACTACGCTGGCCCCACCGGCCTTTTTCAGGTGCGGCGCTACAGCCTGCAGCACCTGCACGGCTCCCAGCACGTTCAGCTCCAGGTCGAGTCTGAAATCCTCCATCCTTATTCTTTCAAATGGCTTCAGCTTAATATTTCCCGGACTGTACACCAGTCCGTGCAATACCTCTGGCAGCGCTTCCGCAAATCCTTTGTCAAACTGCAGCACGTCCAGTGGCAGGTGCGCCAGGTTTAAGGCTTCGGACTCCTCAGAGGGTTTGCGGGAGGCGGTGATCACGTTGGCGCCTTTTTCCTGCAGCAACTTTGCCGTTTGCAGCCCTATACCGGAGCTACCACCTATTACAAGTATGTTTTTGTCTTTGAAAGGCATGTTACAGAGGGAATGATGGGTGATTGTTCTTGTCTCTACTTAACCCCTTCATTATCCTTTTGTTCTAACTAGTGAATTCCGGAAAGTTTAAGCCTGTTCGGGTGCCGCTGCTACTGTTACAGTTATGAAAGTATGTATAATACAGCAAATATAAAGTGCCGTCATCGTGGTGCCTTGGCATGTTAAAAAATGTCAAAAAAACGCTTAATAAGCGTCTGGCAAAGCATATAACCTTATACCACAAAATCATGTATTATCAGCAACTGCAGCATAATATCAATAATATTTAATATTTGTGATTGTTGTGCGGTGGCCGTAGCTTAAAGCTTGTTAAGCCGCTTGCATACTTTAGTGAATGCGAAACCCATGCACCTTAAACCAACTGAATCCCTAATCAAAGCTCACCTCCTATGAAGATTAAAAAAGTACTTGTTGCCAACCGTGGCGAAATCGCGATCCGGGTGCTGCGCGCCTGCACCGAACTCAACATCAAAACGGTGGCCATTTATACTTACGAAGACCGCTATTCGCTGCACCGCTACAAGGCTGATGAGGCTTATCAGATCGGTAAGGACAACCAGCCCCTGCAACCTTACCTCGATATTGAAGGCATCATCAAAATTGCCAAAGACAACGAGGTGGATGCCATTCATCCGGGCTATGGCTTTCTTTCTGAAAACCAGCATTTCTCCCAGCGCTGCGCCGACAACGGAATCATCTTCATAGGCCCGAGGCCTGAGGTAATGGCCTCTCTGGGCGATAAGATCGCAGCCAAGAAAGTTGCTATCAGCTGTGACGTGCCCATCATACAAAGTAACGACCTCGACCTGAACACCTACGAAACGGCACAGGAGGAAGCAGACCGCATTGGTTATCCGCTGATGCTGAAAGCGGCCGCAGGTGGCGGTGGCCGTGGCATGCGCGTGATCCGCGATGATGACCAGCTAGAGAAAGGCTTTTTTGAGGCGAAGAACGAGGCCCTGAAAGCCTTTGGCGATGATACGGTTTTCCTGGAGAAGTTTGTGGAGAACCCTAAGCACATTGAGGTGCAGATCGTGGCCGATGCCTATGGCAACATCACGCATCTTTACGAGCGCGATTGCTCGGTGCAGCGTCGTTTCCAGAAAGTAGTGGAAGTGGCGCCGGCCATCAGCCTGAATGAGGAGACACGCCAGAAGCTGTACGACTACGCCGTGCGCATTTGCAAGGCCGTAAACTACAATAACGTGGGCACAGTGGAGTTCCTGGTGGAGCCGCAGACAAACAACATTTACTTTATAGAGGTAAACCCGCGCATTCAGGTGGAGCACACCGTTACCGAGATGATTACGGGCATTGACTTGATTAAAACACAAATATACATTGCCGCCGGCTACAGGCTGGATGATGAAGAAGTGCTGCTGGGACCGGACCAGCAGATAAAGCCATCGGGCGTGGCCATCCAATGCCGCATCACCACCGAAGATCCGGAGAACGATTTCAAGCCGGACTACGGTACTATCATTGCCTACCGCAGTGCGGGTGGCTTTGGAATTCGAATCGATCAGGGCAGCGTGTACACGGGTGCCAAAATAACGCCTTTCTTTGATTCGCTGCTGGTAAAGGTATCCACGCACGCGCCAACGCTGGCGCATGCCGCCACTAAAATGTCGCGCACACTGGATGAATTCCGTATTCGCGGTGTGAAGCAGAACATCCAGTTCCTGCAGAACATCATAAACCACCCTGTTTTCATTTCTGGCGATGCGACGGTGGACTTTGTGAAGAGCTACCCAGAGCTGTTCGTGTTCAAGCAGCGCCAGGACAGGGCCACTAAAATGCTTACTTTCCTGGCGGACGTAGTGGTGAACGGCAATCCCGACGTGAAAAAGATCAGGCCTGACAAAGTGATGCGCAAACCAGACCTGCACGACCTGCACCTGGCCAAGCCCTACGAGAGAGGCACCAAAGATTTGCTGACGGAGCTGGGGCCGGAGGAATTCTCCAAATGGCTGCGCAACGACCCGCAGATCCATTACACTGACACCACCTTCCGCGATGCGCATCAGTCGCTGCTGGCTACGCGCATGCGCACGTTTGATATGATGAAGATTGCAGAGCCTTTTGCCAAAGACCACCCGCAGATCTTTAGTATGGAAGTATGGGGCGGCGCCACGTTCGATGTATGCCTGCGCTTCCTGCACGAGGACCCGTGGGACCGCCTCGCACAGATCAGAAAAGCCATACCAAACATCCTGCTGCAAATGCTCATCCGGGGCTCCAACGGGGTTGGCTACAAGGCCTATCCGGATAACCTGATCGAGGCTTTTGTGGAGAAATCGTGGGAAACGGGTATCGATATCTTCCGCATCTTCGATTCGCTGAACTGGATGAAGAGCATGGAGCCCTGCATCAACTATGTGCGCAAACGTACCAAGGGATTGGCTGAAGGCACCATCTGCTACACGGGCGATATCCTTAACCCTGCCAAAACAAAGTATAACCTGAACTATTACCTGCAGCTGGCAAAGCAGCTGGAAGATGCCGGCGCCCATATTCTGGCAGTAAAAGACATGGCTGGCCTGCTGAAGCCTTACGCTGCCACAGAGCTGATCACCGCGCTGCGCGATACGGTAAAAATCCCGATTCACCTGCACACACACGACACCTCTTCCATTCAATCAGCCACCTACCTGAAAGCCATTGAGGCAGGGGTGGATGTAGTGGATGTGGCCCTTGGCTCTATGTCTGGCCTGACGTCTCAGCCAAACTTCAACTCGATCGTGGAAATGATGCGCTTCCAGGAGCGCCACCGCGAGTTCGACCAGAAGAGCCTGAATCACTACTCCAACTACTGGGAAACCGTGCGGGAGTATTATTATCCGTTTGAGTCTGGCCTGAAGGCGGGCACGGCCGAAGTATACCGCCATGAGATTCCGGGCGGCCAATACTCTAACCTGCGCCCACAGGCAAACGCCCTGGGCCTGGGAGACAAGTGGGAGCTGATAAAAGAAACCTACGCCGAGGTAAACCAGCTCTTCGGGGATGTGGTGAAGGTAACGCCTAGCTCCAAGGTGGTAGGGGACATGGCGCTATACCTGGTGTCCAACGGCTTTACGACGCTGGATGTGCTGGAGCGTGGCGAGCAGATTTCATTCCCGGATTCCGTGCAGTCGTTCTTCAGGGGCGAGTTGGGCCAACCGGTGGGCGGTTTCCCGAAGAAACTGCAGGACATCGTGCTCAAGAAAGGCGAATCGTTTACCGACCGGCCTAATGAGCACCTGGAGCCAGTCGATTTTGACAAGGAGTTTAAGGCCTTTCAGGAAGAGTTCGGGCAGGACAAGAAGATGACAGACTTTCTCTCGTACCAGCTTTACCCGAAAGTATACAAAGACTACCTGACCTATATTGAGCAGTACGGCGATGTGGCCAAAATTCCGACGCGCCTGTTCTTCTACGGCATGCAGCCTGGCGAGGAAGCTATTATTGATATTGCCCGCGGTAAGTCCATTGTTGTGAAGTACCAGTCGATGGGGCCGGTAAACGAGGATGGCATGCGCACTGTGTTTTTTAAGCTGAACGGCCAGACCCGCAACATCGATGTGCGCGACCGCTCGGTGAAAGTGGAGCGCGTGGTGAACCAGAAAGTAGACAAGAACAACCCGAAGCAGATTGGGGCGCCATTGCAGGGCATGTTGTCCAAGATACTGGTGGAGAAGGAGCAGCAGGTGAAAAAGAACACGCCGCTCTTCATCATTGAGGCCATGAAGATGGAAACCACCATCACGGCTACCAAAGAAGGAGCCGTGGCCGGTATCACTTTGTCAGAAGGGGAGATGGTGAATGCCGACGATCTTGTGCTGACGCTGGAGTAGCCGATGCGAAGTATAATTACAAGATGCCGCTTTCCACACCTGGGAGGCGGCATCTTTTTTTTGCATGTGCCAAACATTTGAGGAGTTTAGCAAGTATCATTTGGCAGCATTTATTTGGAGTTGGCCAATAGCTGTTATACTTTTAAAAGCTAATCCATTTACTTTTTACCCATACTCCCCACCAGCTCTGTTTTATACTTCTGGTGCTCTTATTAATACCCTATGTTTATAGCACTTAGCACATTTGAGATTGCCAACGACATGGCACCCGAGGTTAAACAGGCTTTTGTTGATCGTCCGCAGCTGGTAAATAACGCACCAGGCTTTATTCGGCTCGACGTGCTAAGCCCGAAGGAGAACCAGAATGAAATCTGGATGATGACGTTCTGGACAGATGAGGAAAGTTACCAGGTTTGGTACAAAAACCACATGCGTGAGTCGCACCAGGGTGTACCGAAAGGACTGAAGCTGGTGCCGCACAGCTCAAAAGTGCGCTTTTTTGACCACGTGACAGCTTAAGCAAGTTATAGCCTAAGTATAAAGTATAAAAGAGGGGCAGCATATTATTATGCTGCCCCTCTTTTAAATAGCAAGTATAACTGGCGCAAGCGTCCGCTTGTGCCTTGCGGCGGCAAATTTATACTTGTCCAGCACATGATATACTTTGGAACACCTCCACTATTGTCATCTCGACGATAGGAGAGATTTTTTACAAATTCCGGATAGATTTCTCGCCCTGCTCGAAATGACAGTAATATGGAAGTATTTATTTACCAGGTTGATTGGTGCACGTCAGCACAAGCGAATGCCTACACCAGAAATAGCCAAGTATAAAACTTATGCTATGTGCTAGAGCCAAGCCCTTTCTGCCACTTTCCAGCCACACAAGTATGGCAGCCATTTTGACTATAGAATCGCCTTCCAGCAAAATAAGTATAACTTTTTAGGCTTGTAACAGTTTTAAATATAGCATTTGGAATTATGCTGCATGCATACTATTTTTGATGCAGGCGGTTTGAAAAGACTGGTAGCCGATTAGTCATCTTCGTAATCCAGGCCCATCATTTTGTTATAGGCTTGCTGTAGTTCAGAGAACGCGTGCATGTTGCCTTCCTGCCGGCTAATCTGCATTCCTTTTTTATAAGTACGCTCTGCTACATCGCTTTGGCCCAGCTCTTCGTATAGCTTGGCAGCGTGGTAGTAGGTGCCCACATAGTTCTCGTGTTCGGCCAGCAGCTGCTCGTAGTATGCCAGCGCTTTCTGCGGATTTTCTTTACGATATTCTGTGGCGATGGCGTATAACGTAAAAGCGTCGTTCGGGTCATCTTCCAGGAACTTGAAGAGCTGCTCTAATCTGCTTTGGTTCATTTCGAATTGGCTATATTTTAATTAACTTCGCACAAATCTAAATTTAAAAGCTAACATTTCTAACCATGAAAATATTAGTTTGCATCAGTAACGTACCGGATACAACATCCAAGATCAATTTTACGGCTGATAACAAAGAATTTGACAAAAACGGTGTACAGTTCGTCATCAACCCCTGGGATGAGTACGCACTGACAAGAGCCATTGAGCTGAAAGAAGCCAAAGGCGGCACTGTAACTGTATTAAACGTAGGTGAGGCCGATGCAGAGCCGAACATTCGCAAAGCACTGGCCATTGGGGCAGACGATGCCATCCGCGTAAACGCAAACCCGAAAGATGCTTTCTTCGTTGCGCAGCAGATCACTGCCGTGGCCAAGGAAAACAACTATGACATGATCCTGATGGGCAAGGAGTCGATCGACTACAATGGCTCGCAGGTGCATAACATGGTGGGCGAGATGCTGGGCATTCCTTCGATTGTTCCTGCCTTTAAGCTGGACCTGGTGGATGACAACACTGCCGTTCTGGAACGAGAGATTGAGGGTGGCAAAGAAGTAGTGGAAGTGAAGCTGCCGTTTATCGCCAGCGCACAGCAGCCGATGTCCGAGCCACGCATCCCGAACATGCGCGGTATCATGACGGCACGCACAAAGCCTTTGGCAGTAAGAGAGCCAGTTGGTGCTGATGTGAAAGCAGATTACGTTAACTTCAGCAAGCCCGAGAAAAAGAGCGGGGTGAAGATGATCGACCCTGAGAATGCCGGCGATTTGATAAAATTATTAAGAAACGAAGCTAAAGTACTATAAGATATGTCTGTATTAGTATTTGTAGAAGGTCTTAACGGAGAAGTAAAAAAATCGTCGTTAGAGGCCGCATCATACGGTAGCCAGGTTGCGCAGCAGTTGGGCACCACCACCACGGCCATTGCCATTGGCGATGTGCAGGAAGCAGCGCTTGCCAAACTAGGTGAGCAGGGCGTAAGCAAAGTGTTGTACGATGGCGACAGCCGTCTGAACCAGTTTATTGCCGATGCTTATGTAAAAGTGATCGCGAAAGCGGTGCAGCAGGAAAATGCCAAAGTACTGGTGTTCTCTAACTCCAACATCGGCGCTGCCGTGGGAGCAAAGCTTGCCGTACGCCTGAATGGCTCATTGGCAACCAACGTAACGGCCTTGCCTACTATTGATGGCGGTTCGTTTGTGGTGACCCGTGGCGTGTTTTCCGGCAAGGCGTTTGCCGATGTAGCCCTTACTTCGGATCTGAAGATTGTGGCTATCAAGAAAAACTCTATCGACATTACTTCCGGTGGCGGATCAGCTACGGTAGAAAACTTCTCTGCTGACCTGGCCGATGCTGATTTTGCTGTGTCTCCTAAAGAAACGGTGATGCAGGACACGAACGGTGGCGTACTGCTGCCAGAGGCTGCTATCGTGGTTTCCGGTGGCCGTGGTCTGAAAGGACCGGAGAACTGGCACCTGGTAGAGGATCTTGCAAAAGAATTAGGCGCTGCCACGGCCTGTTCCAAGCCCGTATCTGATATGGACTGGAGACCTCACCATGAGCACGTTGGCCAGACCGGTATTACCGTAAGCCCCAATTTATACATCGCTATTGGCATCTCAGGAGCCATTCAGCACCTGGCTGGGGTTAACTCTTCTAAAGTGATTGTCGTTATTAATAAGGATCCTGAAGCGCCGTTCTTCAAAGCCGCTGATTATGGCATTGTTGGCGATGCGTTTGAGATCGTTCCGAAAATAATAGAAGCTGCAAAAGCTTTGGACAAATAGACTTTAGAAGAAGATACTGTGAAGAAAATTCAGTTAGAGATACTCGGCCTTTCCTCCAGCCAGTCGCAAACAGGATCGTTTGCCTTGGTGCTGGGAGAGAGAGAAGGAAACAGGCGGCTGCCCATCATCATCGGCATGTTTGAGGCGCAGTCTATCGCTATCCAGATAGAGAAGATAAATCCTAACCGCCCGCTCACGCACGATTTGTTTAAGTCGTTTGCCGAGGAGATGGATGTGCGCGTGACAGAGATCATGATCTCTGACCTGAAAGAAGGCGTATTCTACTCTAGAATCGTGTGCACCAATGGTGTGAAAGAATTCGAACTGGATTCACGCCCATCCGATGCCATTGCCATTGGCCTGCGGTTTGGTGTTCCGATTTACACGGTGGAAAGCGTACTTTCTGAGGCAGGAATTATACTTAGCGACCTGGAGGAAGAGGAGGATGAAAGCGATGAGCTGACGGTGAAAAGCACTGGCAGCACGTCTGCTGGTTCTTCGGCCTCAAAGGAGCCCCTGAACCAGACTTCGGTGGATGAGCTGAACAAGATGCTCAATGAAGCCCTTGAGAAAGAGGATTATGAGAAGGCTGCCAAAATTCGCGACGAGTTGAACAAGCGCAACTGATTTCACAGCACCTATAGATTTAAAAGGTTCGGTCCCTACGAGGGGGCCGAACCTTTTGTTTTATAATTTAATCCGCTTAATTTTGACAGATTTTTGTCTCTCATCCGTCCATAATGTACGATATTTTTAGAGGTGCGCTTGGCCTCGTAGTGCTGGTTGCCATTGCCATTCTTTTCTCCAAAAACAGAAGGGCCATCGACTGGAAGCTTGTCGCTTTTGGTCTCTTTCTCCAGATTTTCTTTGGGGTGATGGTAACACAGGTGGCATTTGTAGCCGATGCCTTCGCCTTTGTGAGTAAGCTTTTCGTGAAGTTGCTGAGCTTTTCGCAGGCGGGTGCCGAGTTCCTGTTCGGCAACCTTGCAAACCCTGCAAAAAATAACGGGCTAGGCTTTATCTTCGCCTTCTCAGTACTGCCAACTATAATCTTTTTCTCTACTGTATCCGCTGGTTTATACTACCTGGGCGTGCTGCAGAAAATCGTATTTGGAATTGCCTGGGTCATGTCGAAGGGCATGCGCTTGTCCGGTGCCGAGAGTTTGTCTGCCGCTGGTAACATCTTTCTGGGTCAAACAGAAGCCCCTTTGCTCGTTCGTCCGTTTATTGCCCGCATGACCCGCTCAGAGCTGATGTGCCTGATGACAGGCGGCATGGCAACGCTTGCCGGCGGTGTATTGGCGGCTTATGTGGCTTTTCTGGGTGGCAGTGACCTGAACCAGCAGGCAATTTTCGCAGCGCACCTACTTACGGCATCCGTGATGAACGCTCCGGCGGGAATCGTACTGGCAAAAATACTCGTTCCTGAAACTGAGCACGATAAGATTAATACGCAACTGGAGGTGAACGAGGAGCAGCTGGGAGTAAACCTGGTGGATGCCCTTAGCCGCGGTGCATCGGATGGCCTTCGGCTGGCTGCCAATGTGGGAGGTATGTTGCTGGCATTTATCGCCGTTATCGCCCTCTTAAACTATGTGCTGATCAAGTTGGGAAGCCTTTCTGGCTTGAATGAATTTGTAGTGGCCAGTACAAGCGGGCAGTTCGACGGCTTCTCTTTCCAGTATATTCTGGGGCAAATTTTCCGTGTCTTCGCCTTTATCATGGGTGTTCCTTGGGAAGATACGCTGCTGGTAGGCAGCTTGCTTGGCCAAAAAACAGCCGTAAATGAGTTTGTGGCTTACCTGGACCTGGCGAACATGAAAGCTGCTGGCTTGCTGGGCGAGAAAGCGCTGATCATGTCTACGTATGCGCTCTGCGGCTTCTCGAACTTCAGCTCTATTGCCATTCAGGTGGGCGGTATCGGAAGTATGGCGCCTAACCAGCAGGGTAACCTGTCCAAACTAGGTTTCCTGGCGTTGCTGGGCGCTTCACTGGCTTGCATGATGACAGCCACTGTGGCCGGCATGCTGTACGGTATCTAAGTTTAAAATAATCATACAAAAAATGGCCTCCTACGCTAATGTAGGAGGCCATTATTATTTAAGAGAAGTCAGTTTAATTAACCCTGTAGCAAGCGCTCGTTTTCTTCATCATCATCCACTTTCTTCGCATCGCGCATCAGGCGGTTAGCGAAGATGAACTCGTTCAGCTTGGGGACATCTGTATCCATGATTTCATCATTTGTTCCTTCCCAAAGCTTTTTGCCCTGGTACAGGAACATGATCTTATCTCCAATCTCAATAACGGAGTTCATATCGTGCGTCACGATGATGGTGGTGATGCCGTACTCTTCGGTTATTTCGGCGATCAGTTCATCTATTTTTATAGCCGTTAAGGGATCAAGGCCTGAGTTTGGTTCGTCGCAAAAGAGGTAGGTGCAGTTCGGCGCGATTGCCCGGGCAATACCCACCCGCTTCTTCATGCCACCGCTCAACTCAGAGGGCATCTTTTTGTTAGCATTTTCCAGTCCAACGCGCTTCAAGCAAAAGTTTACGCGGTCTTTACGTTCATCCCGGGGCATGTCTGCCAGCATCTTCAGCGGGAATTCGATGTTTTCCTCCACCGTCATTGAATCAAAGAGGGCAGACCCCTGGAACAGCATGCCAATCTTGCGGCGAATCTCTTGCCGGATGTCCAGCTTATTGTTGGTGAAGTAGGTGCCATCGAAGGTGACGCTGCCTAAGTCTGGTTTTACCAAGCCTACGATGCACTTTAGCAGCACGCTTTTACCGGTACCGCTGGCTCCGAGCAGCAGGTTGGTTTTACCGGTTTCAAATACCCCGCTAACTCCGTCCAGCACTTTCTTCCCGTTAAATGATTTATGTATGTTATGTATTTCAATCATATAATTATAATCAATTTAATAAAGCAGCCTCTCGTTAACACCGCTTCTGCAGTACCTGAACCAGGCGCCGCTACAGTAACAGCTGCGCGCACACAAAGTCTGCAATCAACACGGCAATAACGCTGTTTGTAACCGCTGCTGTACTGGCTGCACCAACCTCCAAAGCTCCACCTGTAGTGTAATATCCCCTGAAAGAAGAGATAGAGGAAATCAGGAAGGCAAACACAAACGACTTAATGAGAGCAAACAGAATATTGTAAGGAATAAAATCCCCACGGATACCTGTAATATATTCCTGACCTGTAATCTCGCCTGTGGCGGTGCCTGCTAGATAGCCACCTGCTATACCTAAAAACATAGCCAGGATAACCAGCATCGGGAAAACGAAAAGGGAGGCAATAATTTTAGGCAGTACCAGGTAAGAAGCAGAGTTAATCCCCATTACCTCCAGTGCATCTACCTGTTCAGTTATCTGCATGGTGCCTAGTCCGCCTGCAATATTCGACCCTACTTTACCGGCCAGTACGATAGAGGTGATGGTAGGTGCCAGTTCAAGTATGGTCATCTCCCGAACCATGAATCCAATTGTTGAACGCGGTATAAAGGCGTTATCGAGGTTGTAGGAAATCTGTACTGCTGTTACAGCACCGATAAAAGTGGCCACAATAGCAACGATCAAGATGGAGTTTATGCCGATCAGGATGGCTTCGTCTATCGTGCGGTTAAAAATTATTTTCGGTGACTCGGCCCGTGCGAACAGGCTTTTCATAAAGATTAGATACTCTCCAAAATTTTGCAACATATTGCGGTTGTCAGGTATTTAAGACTTGTGATTTAAACTGTTTCTAAACAAAAATACTGTTAAATACCTATATTACGGTTAAAATTGTAAAACATACAAAACTGCGCACATATGCAACGATATATTTTGGTAACGGGTGGAACGAAGGGCATTGGAAGGGCAATAATAGAGCAATTTGCCAAGGAAGGCTTCCACATTATCACCTGTTCCCGAAACGAAAAGGACCTGCAAAAGCTGAAGCTGGACATTGAGCGAAATTATACTTTCTCTAAGGTGTTTTTCAGGGAGGCAGACCTCAGCGACCGTGGTTCATTGCAGCAGTTCAGTAAGTATGTGGAGAAGCTGGGGGTGCAGGTGGATGTGCTGGTGAACAACAGCGGCCTCTTTATACCCGGCAAAATTATGGAGGAGGACAATGAGGCCCTGCCGTTCATGATCAACACCAACCTCTACAGCGCCTACTACATAACCAAGGCGATCGTGCCGGGTATGATCAGCCGCCGGGCAGGCCATGTGTTTAACATGTGCTCCACGGCAAGTATAACGCCCTACATAAACGGTGGCTCCTACTGTATCTCTAAATACGCCATGTATGGCATGACGAAGGTGCTGCGCGAGGAGTTGAAGGAGCACAACGTGCGGGTGACGGCCATACTTCCGGGGGCAACACTTACCGCCAGTTGGGAGGGCGTAGACCTGCCGCCGGAGCGCTTTGTGAAGGCAGAGGATGTGGCCATGGCTGTTTGGAATGCCTATACGCTGTCGGAGAACAGTGTGGTGGAGGAGCTGCTGATCAGGCCGCAGTTGGGTGATTTGTAGGCAGGCCTGCGCAACGCATGTAAAAAGCAGCAGCCCGAACCAAGTATGGCTTGGCTTTTGTAGCTTTGCACGCATACGTACCAATATATAATGACTAATGAGGAATCAATCATTGATCATTACCCATTATTCATTTAGAAAATGTCTGTTGAAGTAAAGAACCTGACAAAAATATATGGAGCCCAGCATGCCGTGGATGATATCTCCTTTACGGTGGAGCAGGGGCAAATACTAGGTTTCCTGGGGCCAAACGGTGCGGGTAAATCCACTACCATGAAAATTGCCACCTGTTTTCTGCCGCCAAGTGCCGGTACGATTGTGGTGGCTGGCCATGATGTAGTGCAGGACCCAATAGCTGTGCGCCGCAACGTTGGTTACCTGCCCGAGCACAACCCGCTTTACCTCGATATGTATGTGCACGAGTACCTGCAGTTTGTGGCCTCTGTGTATGGATTGAAAGGTAAGTTGGCAAAGGCCCGGGTGCAGGAGATGGTGGAGCTGTGCGGCCTTACCTTGGAGCAGGGTAAAAAGATTGGTGCACTTTCCAAAGGATATCGGCAACGTGTGGGGCTGGCGCAGGCGCTGGTGCACGACCCGCAGGTGCTAATTTTAGACGAGCCTACCACCGGCCTCGACCCGAACCAGATCGTGGAGATCCGCGCGCTCATCAAGCGCATCGGGCAAAATAAAACCGTCATCTTCTCCACGCACATCATGCAGGAGGTGGCCGCCATCTGCGACCGCGTTATCATCATTAACCGGGGCAAACTGGTGGCAAACAGTGATGTGGCGAGCCTGCAGGCTGGCGGCAAAAACGAAAAAGTAACCTTAGTTGAATTTGAGGCACCGATCGAGGTAGCGGCCCTGCAAAGTATAGCGGGCGTTCAGCGGGCAGAGCTGGCGCAGGGCTTGACTTACCGCATCATCTCCAGCAAGGAAGCCGATGTGCGCTCTAGTGTTTTCCGCATCGCCGCCGAGCACAACTGGCCTTTGGTAGGCCTGCGCCAGGAAGAGAACTCCCTAGAAAAAATATTCCAACAGCTTACGAAATAATAATGAATTAGAAATTATGAATGATGAATTATTGGAAGGAAGTGAAAGCAGCTCTGTTACACACTCCCATTCATAATTCATCATTCGTAATTCATAATTAAATATAGATGCTCGCAATCTTAAAGAAAGAATTTAACGGCTTCCTGAACTCGCTGATCGCTTACATCGTGATCACGGTGTTCCTGGTGGCCATTGGCATGTTCATGTGGGTGTTCCCGGAGAGCAGCGTGCTCGAGTACGGTTTTGCCGACATGCAGACGCTCTTCAGCATGGCGCCTTTCGTTTTCCTGTTCCTGATACCGGCCATCACCATGCGCACTTTTGCCGAGGAGAAGCGCGAAGGAACCATTGAACTGTTGCTCACCAAACCTATTACGGACCTGCAACTTATACTCGGGAAATACTTTGCCGCGCTACTGCTGGCGCTGTTTGCGCTGCTGCCCACGCTGCTGTACTATTACTCGGTGTATGAACTGGGCAGCCCCGAAGGCAACGTAGATTCTGCCGCTGTGGTAGGCTCTTACTTGGGGTTAATATTTTTAGCTGGCGTTTTCTGTGCGATAGGCGTGTTCTCGTCGGCTATCTCTGATAACCAGATCATTTCCTTCGTAATTGCCGTGTTCCTGTGCTACATCATCTACACCGGCTTCGGATTAATCGCCTCCATACCTGTGTGGGGCAGCTTCGGCTACTACATCAGTCAATTAGGCATTGCGTATCACTACGAGGCTATCAGCAAAGGCTTAGTTGATTCTCGCGACGTTTTATACTTCCTAAGTGTGATTGCAATCATGATTCTGGCCACTAAACTTGTGTTGAGGAGCAGAAAATGGTAACGGAACAGAATAAGAGCAAACGCGGCGGCGATATTCTCACGTTTATTGCCTGGGTTGCCGCAATCATCCTGTTGAATGTGGTGGCAGCCAATTATTTTTTCCGCCTCGACCTGACAGGAGACAACCGCTATACCATTGCCCCGGTTACCAAGCAGATGCTGGCCAACCTGGAAAATGAGGTGGTAGTGGATGTATACTTGGAGGGCGATTTCCCGGCAGGCTTTAAGCGGCTGCAGCAGTCGGTGCGCGAGACACTAGACGAGTTCCGCATTTACGCCGACGGCAACCTCCGCTATAATTTTATTGATCCTACGGCGATTACAGACGAAACACAGCGAAACGCGTTTTATACTTCGCTGGCGGAGAAAGGCATCATTCCCACCAACCTGCGGGCTACGGAGGACGGAAAGCAAGTGGAGCGCCTGGTGTTTCCGGGAGCAGTTGTGCGGTACCAGGGGAAAGAGACGGCTGTAAACCTGCTGAAAGGCAATTTGGCTGCCAGTGCGGACGAGCGCCTGAACCAGTCGGTGGAAGGAGTGGAGTATGAACTGGCGACTGCCATACGCAAAGTAGGTTTCCAGGGGAACAAGATCATCGGCTACATCACAGGGCAGGGAGAGCTGGAGCAGCAGCAGGTAACTGATTTGCTGGGCTCGCTGCAGGAGTACTACCGCGTGGCCCGTGGCGAGCTGGATCAGATTCCTTCGCTTGAGGGCCTGGACCTGATCATTGTGGCCAAACCCACACAACCATACTCGGAGGCGGACAAGTATAAGATTGATCAGTTTATAATGAAAGGCGGCAAAGCTGTTTTCTTCGTGGATCCGCTGAACGCCAATATTGACAGCGTTGGGGCAGGAGGGATGTTTGCTGTGCCGTACAACCTCAACCTCGACGACCTGTTCTTCCGTTACGGCGTGCGCCTGAACCCCACCATGATTATGGACCTAAACTCTGGCTTCATACCTATGGTAACCGGCTACATGGGCGACAAGCCCCAGACAGAGATGATTAACTGGCGTTTTTACCCCTTGCTTAACAACTTCAGCAAGCACCCCATCACCCGAAACATCGATGCGGTGTATTCCCGTTTTGTAAGCACGATGGATACGGTGAAGGCCGATGGCATCCGAAAGACGCCGCTGGTTTATACGTCCACCTACTCCCGCATTCTGGAGCCGCCTGTGCCGCTCTCTTTGGAAGAAGCCCGTATCGACGTGAAGCCAGAGCAGTACCAGGCAGGGCAGCAGCCGGTAGGGTACCTGCTCGAGGGCAAATTCACCTCGCTGTTTAGCAACCGCCGTGCACCAGATGGGGTGCAGCAAACTAACGTGCAGGAGCAGGGCGTGGAAACAAAAGTGGCTGTGTTCTCGGATGGCGATCTGGTGCGCAATGAGATCAACGGCCGCACCGGGCAGGCGTACGAACTGGGCTTCGACAGGTATAACAATATCACCTTCGCCAACAAGGAACTGGCCATGAACACCATTCATTACCTGCTGGATTCAGAAGGCCTGATTAACGTGCGGAGCAAGGAAATTGAGTTGCGGCCGCTGGATAGGGTGCAGGTGCGGGAGGAGAAAACGTACTGGCAACTGCTCAACCTGGTGGCGCCGATTATACTTCTGGGCCTGTTCGGCATCAGCCGGTATTACCTGCGCAAGCGAAAGTACACGAGATTTTAAAAATATCTGCCTATAACACAGCCTGCCGCCGAAAAGGAGAGGCGAAACCTTTAGGAGAAAAACGAAATATTTATAACTTTGTCCTATAAAGGAAGAAGGCAAATTCCTTTTGTGCGTCTGATTTGGCTTTGCTTCGTACACTGGTTTGTACAGCGGCTGGCAGAAGTACAAAGGTTTTGTGTCTGTCGTCTTGCTACAAGTGTCGCTTTACTTAACCTATAGGTATACATAATGAAATTTATCGTCTCTTCCTCTGCTCTACTGAAGCAGCTATCCAGCATTAACGGCGTGGTTACAAACAACCCTGTTGTACCCATCCTGGAGAACTTCCTGTTCGAGATCAACAACAGCACCCTTACCATCACAGCCAGCGACCTGGAGACATCCATGATCACCGAGCTGCCGGTGGAGGCGAAGGAGAACGGACGCATTGCCGCGCCTGCCCGCATCCTGCTGGAAACGCTCAAGAACCTGCCGGACCAGCCCGTTACCTTCACGATAGACGAAGAGACCTATACCATCGAGATCAGCTCTGCCAACGGCCGCTATAAGCTGTCCGGTGAGAATGCAACAGACTTCCCGCGCGTGCCTTCGGTTCAGGGAGGTAATTCAATCGAGATTCCATCAAACGTGCTGGCACGGGCAATCAACAAAACCATCTTTGCTGTCAGCACGGACGAGCTTCGCCCGGCCATGACGGGTATCTTTGTGCAGCTGCGCTCTGAGAACGTAACGTTTGTGGCCACAGACGGTCACCGCCTGCTGCGCTACCGCCGTTCTGACGTGGGCACAGCCCAGGAGGCTTCGATCATCGTGCCGCGCAAGGCCTTCACTTTGCTGAAGTCTACATTGCCTTCTGAGGCCACTGTGGTGCGCATGGAGTTTAACCAGTCCAATGCATTCTTCAGCTTTGATAACATCCGCATGATTTGCCGCCTGATTGATGAGCGATATCCGGACTACGAGAACGTGATCCCGGTGCAGAACCCGAACAAGCTGGTTATTGAGCGCTCTGACCTGCAAAGTTCCGTAAAGCGAATCTCTATCTACTCCAACAAAACAACGCACCAGATTCGCCTGAAACTGTCAGGATCAGAGCTGCAGGTGTCTGCTGAGGACCTTGATTTCTCTAACGAGGCAAATGAGCGCCTGAGCTGCCAGTACGAAGGAGAGGACATGGAAATCGGTTTCAATGCCAAGTTCCTGATGGAGATGCTGAACAACATCGACTCCGACGAAATCACTTTTGAGCTGTCTACCCCGAACCGTGCTGGTTTGCTGATGCCGATTGTGAACGAGGAAGCAGAGGACGTGCTGATGCTGGTGATGCCAGTGATGCTGAACAACTACGTATAAGCTACAAGAGAATTTTAAGTATAAAAGCAGCGAGGCGGGCCATGATGGCCCGCCTCGCTGCTTTTATACTTATGGGTAACGAGGTTAGCGTCGCTCTTTGCGCACCTGGATGTATACCGGAAAATGGCTGGAGGTGCCTCCCAGGTATAAATTGCCGTTGTAGGTGCTGCGCGGTGTTTCCCTGAACTTGCCCAAGGTATACTTGGTAGGTACCGGATCATGTATGCCCGCTGAGCCGCGCACAAACTGCAGCCCTCCCTGCTCATTTAGCAAAGATTTAGACACCATGATCTGGTCATACATCTGGAAGTCTCCCCGGCTGTGGTAGCTGCCCAGGCCATTCACAAAAGACATGTAATGCGTGTTGAACAGCTCCTCATTATAGGCGGGATTAGGCCTTCCGGTGGCTTTGAGCACCTTTTGCATTACTTCAGATTTGGGTTCTGCCGCAAAATCTCCCATTACAATAATCTTAGCGTTCGGGTCTATGTCCTGCTGCTTCTTTATTTCGCGCCTAAGCGTTGCTGCGGCTAGCCTCTGATATTTATCATCTTCCTTGCCACGGCGCGTGCGGCTGGGGGTAGGCCAGTGGTTTACGTAAATGGTAACCAGTTCCCCGCGCAGTTGGCCCTTTACCTGCAGGATTTCCCTGGAGCGGAAGTTTCGGTCTTTGTAATCTACTTTCAAACTTTCTGTTGCGGTAGGCTTGAACGCCTTTGGCCGGTAAATCAGCGCTACGTCCAGTCCTTCCTCATCCGGCATATCGTGATGAATAATGCCGTAGTTATACTTCTTAAGGGGGGAGGTGCTGATAAGGTCCCGCACTACCTGCTCATTCTCCACTTCGCCCAATCCAACAATGGCAGGTCCTTCATCGCCAGCTATGCTTTCGATGGTGGTGGCCAGCTTCTTCAGCTTTGCCTGGTAGCGTTCCTGCGTCCATTGCCGTGCGCCGTCGGGCAGATAGGCCTCGTCCTTGGTTTTTGGGTCGTTCTTCGTGTCGAACAGGTTTTCAGTGTTGTAAAAGGCGATAGTGTTCAGTTTCCCTTTGCTGGAGGTAGAAGGGAGTTTAGAGCAACCCATAAGGGTTATAAAGGTAAAAAAGAGTAAGGGTGTTTTAATTGCGTGGCGCATCGTGTAACTTTGTACGTATATATCTATTAAAGCATATTACGAGTATTCTGTACAATAAAGTTTAAAAAGAGCGCATGAAGAAATCAGAAATATATTTTAGCATAGCCCTGGATGATAACCGTATTCCCGAAGCAATTAGCTGGAGAGCCACGGATGCAGGCGATAAAATCCACTTTGCCAAGGCAATCAACATTTCGCTTTGGGACCGTGATGAGGCTGGCACCATGAAGATTGACCTCTGGACAAAGGACATGCCGGTGGAGGAGATGAAGTATTTTTACATTGATACCATGGGCGCCATGGCCCAGAGCATCGCCACTGCCACAAGCGATGAGGTAATGGCCAGAAAGATCCAGGCCCTCTGCAAAGAGCTGACTGATCACGTGGAGCAGGACCGCTTGAAGAACGAAGGAAAATAGTTTTTACATAAAACAGCGCCGCCGCCCCAAGAAAGGGCGGCGGCGCTGTTTTATGTACTTATTATAATGTTCTGCTGGCAATTACTTGCTTGAGAGCGCATCGCCTGTAACAGGTGCTTCAGGCTTAATTTCGGCCATAAACTCCTTGTCAATGGCCACGTATTCCTCGCGCTGGTTATAGTAATCGTTATACTGCACCGTACTGAGCACGCTCTCCAAGTATTGGTCGCGCTCTGCCAGTGCCTTTTTGGTCAGGTCATCTATCTTTTTCTGGTTACCAGCATATTGCGCCTCGATGGACGTAATCTGTTCTGCTACCTTTAGGTTTATCTCCCGTACTTTCTGGGACTGATAATTATTCAGGTGCAGGCCACGTATCATTTCTTCAGATAAATGGTCCGCTCTCGCACTTGCCAAGGCCACAGTGTTTTTATTTTCTGTGGCACTCGAACTAAATTTATTTCCGCTGGCTTTCGTTGCACATGCCGAGCCGAGCATCATGCAGGCCAGTATCCATTTCCTTTTCATATTTATGCCTTTCTTTGTCTAACGTTCTGGTTCTCTGTTACTGTATACGTAAATTAGGCGAGGTGCTGTTAAATGATATGCAATTGTGCAGAAGTACCATTTAGAAGAGTAACGGGGCAGCAGAAAGAAGTTTAAGGTATGGGTTCATGGGGCGGAGAAGCATTCGTTACAATCGAATTGAAAGGTTCCGAATTGCTTACGACCTGCTATACATGGTAAGTATAAACAAAGCCGCCCCTTTGCAAGGGCGGCTTTGTTGGTCTAAAAGAAGCCAGAAAGGTTTTATGCTATTAGTTTACCGCAACCGGGGTGGCGTCTGTAGCAGCATTTGCTGTGGCTCCGTTTTCACCGTTCCCAGCGTCCATGGTAGCCATAAATTGCTTATCCATGTTAGTATAGTCGGGGCGGCTGTTAAAGTACTTGTTATACTGTACAGTACTAAGCACCTCTTCCAGGTACACGTCACGCTGGGCACAGGCCTCTTTGCAAAGCTGGTCTATTATTGCCTGGTTGCCAGCATACTGCTGCTCAATTGCCGTCATTTCTTCGGCAATCTGCTTGTTTATCTCCCTGATCTTCTCCGACTGAAAGTTGTTCAATCGAAGGTTCTTAATCATCTGATCGGAAAGGTAGTTTGCTCTGGCGGTGGCCTTCGACTTAACGTTGTTATTGCCGCTTGCCTGGGTTGTGTAAACCATACCAAGCATCAAACATGTTATTACCAATAGCTTCTTCATAGTGCGTCCTTTCGTAGATTTTAAGTTTTATTTTCAGATGTTACAACGCAGCAAGACTACTGAATAATTCCGCTGCAATTGTATTGTTTTGTATGTTGTATAATGCACATACTATGCCAAAAGCCCATCTAATACAAATTAAATGGGCTTTTTTCGGATTTAATATAGCACAATTACTCAGCTGCTACCACTCGTTCATCCACATCATCGATTCCACAGGGGTAATGGTGCGGCGATTATACTTGGCGTTCTTCTTGGTGTTGTAGTAGTTCTCTATTCCGCCTGAAACCTCAAAATAAATCAGCTGACCTATCGGCATGCCATAGTAAACGCGTACTTTCTGAGATACAGAAATCTCCAGCGTCCAGGTATTGCAGAAGCCGACATCGCCTTTACCGGCTGTGGCATGTATGTCAATTCCCAATCGGCCTACACTCGATTTGCCCTCCAGGAACGGCACGTGTGCATGTGTCTCGGTATACTCCAGTGTTACACCCAGGTAAAGCTTTCCCGGTTCCAGAACGAAGCCTTCCTCCGGTATCTCAAATACATCTATTTCGTTGTGTTTGCGGGCAT
Organism: Pontibacter akesuensis; assembly: GCF_001611675.1. Lineage (NCBI taxonomy): Bacteria > Pseudomonadati > Bacteroidota > Cytophagia > Cytophagales > Hymenobacteraceae > Pontibacter > Pontibacter akesuensis. The sequence goes on from NZ_CP014766.1 coordinate 4,046,086, forward strand.
CCAGCACCTCATCCTTATAGTTGGCCAGGTAGCGGCCCAGGTGCACGTCGTAGGAGTTGGTGCCCAGGCAATCGCGGCTAAAAGGCTCTACCAGAATGGTGCCCTTGTTCATTTCTTCCAGTATCTGTTTATCTGTTAAAATCATGTTGGTGGGTATGAGGGCGTAAATTAAGCAGAAGCGGCTGATCTATCAAATTTAAAATAAAAAGCGGCAGTAACACGAGTGCCACTGCCGCTTTCATGCTCTTTTTAAACCTAGGCCTGATGTGCCTCTTGCAGTGCCTCCAGGTTTGCCTGCACATACTGATCCGCTACTTCGGGGGTGATAGCAGTTGATACGAACAGCGACTCGTACTGCGACGGTGCCAGGTAAATACCCCGCTCTAACATAGCGTTGAAGTAGCGCCCGAACAGAGTAGTATCGGAAGTCTTGGCCGAATCGAAATCCGTTACCGGCTGATCGGTGAAGAAGATGCTGAACATGGAGCCCACCTGGTTGATGGTGTACTGCTGGCCCGCTTGCTGCAGGTTCTGCTGCATGCCCGCTACCATTCGGCTTGTCGTCTGCTCCAGTTGCGTGTATACTTCCGGGTGCTCGTTCAGATAAGTAAGCATGGCCATTCCCGCCGACATGGCAATCGGGTTTCCGGATAAAGTGCCTGCCTGGTAAACCGGACCTGCCGGGGCCACATAGTTCATAATCTCAGTCTTGCCGCCGTAGGCACCAACCGGCATGCCGCCGCCGATAATCTTGCCGAGGGTGCTCATGTCAGGCGTAACGCCATAAAGCTCCTGCGCACCGCCTTTGGCCAATCGGAACCCGGTCATCACCTCATCAAATATCAGCACAATGCCTTCCTTATCGCAAAGGTCGCGCAGGCCTTGCAGGAAGCCAGCGGCTGGCGTTACCAGGCCCATGTTACCGGCAACCGGCTCCAGGATGATGGCTGCTACCTGTCCTTTGTTCGCATCCACCAGTGTCTGTACAGCCTGGAGGTTGTTGTAAGGCGCAGTAAGCGTATCGTTGGCTGTTCCTTTTGTAACGCCCGGGCTATCGGGTACGCCAAGCGTAATGGCGCCGCTGCCTGCAGAAATAAGGAAGGAGTCGCCGTGGCCGTGGTAGCAACCCTCAAACTTGATGATTTTGTCGCGGCCAGTAAAGCCTCTCGCCACGCGTATAGCCGACATGGTGGCCTCAGTTCCGGAATTAACCATGCGTACTTTTTCAATGCTTGGCACCATGCTCACAATCAACTCGGCAATCTCTACCTCTTTGCGGGTAGGGGTGCCAAAGGAGAGCGAATTGGGAATAGCATCACGAACGGCCTTTTCCACGAGCTCTGGCGCATGCCCCAGAATCATGGGGCCCCAGGAGTTAATCAGGTCAATGAACTTGTTTCCATCTTCATCATACATATACGCTCCCTTGGCCGACACCATGAAACGCGGATTACCGCCTACGGCTTTAAAGGCACGAACGGGGGAGTTAACACCACCGGGAATACTGTTCTGTGCGCGTTGGAAAAGGTCGTTGCTTGTTTGTGCTTTTATCATAGGTTTAAATAGACTTAAATCTGTTTCAGTTTAGAAAACAGGATTAACGACGGATAGTTGCAGGTTCTCTAGTTTGGTGATCGGTACGTACTGGTTGTCAGGCTGCAGCTGGCCGCGCTGATTGGGGTTCGTGTAGCCAATGCCTGTGAAAATAAGACCCGGCTGCACGCCCGCAGCGCTAAGCTGCTGGTTGAACTGCGGCCCGTACTCCTGCAGCATCCGCCCGAAGTAGTACAGCATCTCAAAACCAGTGTACGCATACTGCGACGGGGGTAGGTTATACTTGCTGGTATAGGCCTGCTGAAACCACTTGTTGGCAGGTGTTTCCTTATTGATGTACTTCGGGCTCACAAAGTATACCTCCAGGTTATCAAGCTGGCTAAGGGAAATCTGGTTGATGTCAAGCCATTTATCATACGTAACCAACGGAAGTTTCTGGGCCTTGCTCTGCAGCAAACTGGTGGCGTTCACGGCGGCGGTCATCTTGTCTGAAAATACTGCCATGTGCCCCACGTCCTGCAGGTTCAGCCCCCTGAAGAGACTGGCCGTGGCGGCCGCCTGGTTCGGGCTGAATTTCCGATAGCCCACAACTTTGCCGCCGAGCTTCTGGAACTGCTGGCGGTAGTGGTAAGCAAAGGTCGTATCGTCTTTGGCGTTTTCGAAAAGTATGAGCGCCGTTTTGGGTGAGAAGTTCTGGTATGCGTAAGTGGCGGCCTGCCGGGCCTGAGTGGCGATAGACGACTCAAATAGAAAAATGTTTGAATTGCCGTCCGCCACATCCAGGCTTTGAGACAAGGGATTGACGACATTGATGTTGTTCTTGGCCGCAAAACGCCCCGCCACCATGGCGGCAGACTTATAGATGGGGCCGATAATCAGATCCATCTGCTGCAGTTCCGGCTGGCTTAGTATGCGTTTCACACCCATGGTGTCGGCACTGGTATCGTAGGCAAACAGCTTCACGTTTATGCCCTGCTTCTTCAGGGTGTCCTGTGCCATTCTCATGCCTGCATACATATCCGTTACAAACTTGTTCTTGCTGTTGCGAGCAGTCTGGGCGTAATCCTGGTTTAGCTGGAAGGGGAGGAGGACAGCCACCTCAAAGCCTGCACTGCTCAACGCATTCTTGCTGAGATAGCGGCTGCGGTCCAAGTTGTGCTGCTGCACCAGGCGCTCCAGGCTCTGGCGGTCCTGAGGGCGGTACCAGCCCCCGATCAGCTTATCGGCGTATACCTGCGCCACCGTTTTATCTGAGCCGAAGCGGCGCAGCAGTTGCTCATACTTTGCACGATCTGTTACGCGGGTGAGGTAGTAGCGCTTCAGGCCCTCAGCATCGGTGGCCAGGGCAGAACCCTGCAGCTCCTGCAGCTTGCTCAGCGCCCGCTCGTACTCGCCCTGCTCAAACAGCACGTTCGCCAAAAGGTAATCGGCATCGGCCATACCCGCCCAACTTGCATGCTGGTTCTGTAACTGCAGCAGCATTTTGTAGGCTTCGTCTGGCTTATTGCCTTTCAGTGCTGCCAGCGCATAGAAATAAGATGCCTCCGGCGCATAGCCACTGTTTCCATCGGTTAGGGGCAGCAGCTCTGCCATAGCCAGGTCGTAGCGCTGTTGCTGCAAAAGTACCTTAGCGTTGCTGTAGGCGGTGGCAGGGTCCTGTGTCTGTGCCTGTGCGGGTAGTGCGAGCATACCTGCCACGGCCAGGGTAGCGGCATAATTCCAGAAGCGATTTTTCATATCTTTTGATGGATGTAAGACATAAGACACAAGACGCAGAATTATGAATAAAAAATCCTGTGTCTTGTGTCTTTATACTTGTGTCTCAATTTTTTATTCCCACTCAATAGTGGCCGGTGGTTTAGAGCTGATGTCGTACACCACACGGTTTACGCCTTTTACCTTGTTGATGATCTCGTTCGACACGTCGGCCAGGAATTCATACGGTAATCGGCTCCAGTCGGCTGTCATGCCGTCTATACTTGTCACGGCTCGCAGCGCCACCACATGTTCGTAGGTGCGCTCATCGCCCATCACACCAACCGATTGCACCGGCGTTAGAATGGCGCCTGCCTGCCATACTTCGTCATACAAGCCCGTCTTTTTCAGGTTGCTGATAAAGATATGGTCTACCTGCTGCAGGATGGCTACTTTCTGCGGCGTTACATCGCTAAGTATACGGATAGCCAGACCCGGTCCCGGGAAAGGGTGGCGGCCAAGTATGGTATCGTCAATCTTCAGTGTCTTGCCCACTAAGCGCACCTCGTCTTTGAAGAGCGTCTTCAGCGGCTCCACCACTTTCAGTTTCATAAAGTCTGGCAAGCCACCCACGTTGTGGTGCGACTTGATGGTGGCTGAAGGACCTTTTACGCTCATCGATTCAATCACGTCCGGGTATATAGTGCCTTGGGCCAGCCACTTCACATCCTCAATCTGGTGCGCTTCGTCATCAAACACCTCGATAAACACGCGGCCAATGGCTTTGCGCTTCAGTTCCGGATCGCTGATGCCGGCAAGGGCGTCGTAGAAACGGTTCTTAGAATCAACGCCTTTCACGTTCAGGCCCATGTGCTTGTAAGAGTCCAGCACGGTTTCGAACTCGTCTTTGCGGAGCAGGCCGTTGTCCACAAAAATGCAGTAGAGGTTTTTGCCAATCGCCTGGTGGATGAGCATGGCAGCCACGCTGGAGTCCACACCGCCCGAAAGGCCCAGAACCACTTTGTCGTTTCCGATCTGCTGCTGCAGGTCGGCCACGGTAGCTTCTATGAATTGCTCTGAAGTCCAGTCCTGCACGCAGCCGCAAATGTGCACCACAAAGTTGCGCAGTAGCGTTTTGCCCTCATCGGAATGCGTTACCTCAGGGTGGAACTGGATGCCATAGGTTTCATGGTCACGGAATTTGTAGGCGGCCACGCGAACCGAGTCGGTGCTGGCAATCACCTCAATGCTATCCGGAATCTCGTAAATGGTATCGCCGTGCGACATCCACACAACGGAGCCAATGGTGAGCTCTTTCAGCAGGCGGTCGCTGTTGTGAATCTCCGTGAGGCGGGCGCGGCCATACTCGCGGATGGTGGAAGGCGTTACTTCGCCGCCACTCTCAAAGGCCATCAGCTGCGCACCGTAGCACACACCCAAAACAGGCACTTTTCCCTGAAACTGGCTAAGGTCGATGGAGGGGTGTTCCGCGTCGCGTACCGAGCAGGGGCTGCCCGAAAAGATAACGCCTTTCACTTCATCTGTAAGTTCCGGCACGTTGTTGTACGGGTAAATCTCACAGTAAACATTAAGCTCGCGTACCCTTCTGGCAATAAGCTGGGTGTATTGGGAGCCGAAATCGAGGATAAGAATTTTTTCTGGCATGCGCAAAATTAAGGCCCTTTTATAGTTTATGCTAATTCTTTAAGCGGCTTTTTACGAAAGCACCGGAATAAGGAGCAAAATGTGGCGCTAAGGCTGCTGTAAACTGGCAGAACGAACCTTGTTCTTTTTAGGCGGCTCATGGTGTAAGCTAAGTTCCTTGCAAGTATAAACTCCTGCCGAAACAGTAAGTACAGCGCTCTTGCGCGAAGCAGATGGTTTAGGGGTTCTTTTCAAAACCGACGATTTAAGGCTGTTGCTGCGGTGCAGAAACGAATAGAGCAGGGGAGGGTGAAAAAGTTATTCTTCTGTAACATGTTGTGCTGTAGCATAAAGTGCGATGCTTCGGGAGAATGTGCGTAATTCTGAAACAAAAATTTGCGGTGCATGGATTTCTTTGTACCTTTGCAACGGCAAATCGGCACGGCCAGCTCCCGTCGAACTCCCCCAGGGCCGGAAGGCAGCAAGGGTAGATGGTCGAAGCGGCGCGATGTTGGTTTGCCACTTTTTTTTGCCCCTACCCCAAGGTTTTATACCTCCTTCCATACTTGCAGCATAATTTCTGAACTCGCCAGGGCTACTCACTGCGAACACAGCAGAGACAACTCTTGCTGCTACAGCCAATTTCAACCTCTGAGGCCAAAATACCCTGCTTGCCCTTTATCTTTTAGCAATGTCTTTTGTGTTAGTATAGATTGCGTTAGATTTGTAGTATAATCTACTAGCACAAACCATATGAAATTCTTTATCGACACTGCGAATCTGCAGGAAATCCAAGAGGCATATGACCTCGGTGTTCTTGATGGCGTTACGACCAACCCGTCCCTGATGGCAAAAGAAGGCATCTTCGGCCACGACAACGTAATTGCGCACTACAAAAAGATTTGTGAGATTGTGGATGGAGACATCAGTGCCGAGGTAATCGCCACCGATTATGAAGAAATTATTCGCGAAGGCGAGGCATTGGCTCAACTGCACCCGAACATCGTGGTGAAGGTTCCGATGATCCGCGACGGCGTAAAAGCGATCCGTTACTTCAGCGACAAAGGCATCAAAACAAACTGCACCCTGGTGTTCTCGGCCGGACAGGCATTGCTGGCTGCAAAAGCAGGAGCCACATACGTTTCTCCTTTTATCGGTCGATTGGATGATATCTCTACAGACGGCATGCAGCTGATCGAGCAGATTGTACTTATCTTCGGCAACTACGGCTACCAGACACAGGTACTGGCTGCCTCTGTACGCCACTCCATGCACCTGCTGCAGTGCGCCGAGATCGGTGCCGACGTGGTAACCTGCCCGCTCAACGTGATCACGAGCCTGCTGAAGCACCCGCTTACTGACAGTGGACTAGAGAAGTTCCTGGCAGACCACGCGAAAGGCAATAAATAAAAGCAATTATGAATTAAGAATTACGAATTATGAATGGGGCAGTATTACACTTGCTGATTAAATAATTCATCATTCATAATTCGTAATTCATAATTAAAAAAGATGTACATCATCAAAGTAAAGGGCAAGGCCAAGATTCCGGATTACATACAGTTGCGCGACAGTAATTTTGTGCTGATTGCCTACTTCAGGGCAGACCGGCCGCTCAAAAACCTCGACCGCTATGGGCTAGAGGGGAAGGAGGACGAGCTTGCCGCCCTGATCAGCTCGCTTGAGTTTGGGAAACTACAGAAATTAGAATTGTAAGAGCATATGAATTTTTCCTCTTCACCGGTTGTGTCGTTGCGCGACGTTGCGATTTACCAGGATGTGAACACCATCCTGAGCAACGTTAATTTTGATATTGAGAAAGGGGAGTTTGTATACCTGGTGGGCCGCACCGGAAGCGGAAAAAGCTCACTGCTCAAAACCCTTTACGGCGATTTGCCGCTGCTGTCGGGCCATGCCTCGGTGGCTGAATTTAAAATAGGAAAGCTGCCGCGGAAGCAGGTGCCGTACCTGCGGCGCAAGGTGGGCATTATTTTTCAGGATTTTCAGTTGCTGTTTGACCGCACCGTGGCCGATAACTTAAACTTCGTGCTGCGCGCCACAGGCTGGAATGACAAATCGAAGCGCAAGCAGCGTATTTCAGAAGTGCTGATGCGTGTAGGGCTTGACTCTGCCGCAAACAAAATGCCCCACCAGTTGTCTGGCGGGGAGCAGCAGCGCGTAGTGGTGGCCCGGGCACTGCTGAACGAGCCAGTTATTCTTTTCGCAGATGAGCCAACGGGTAACCTGGACCCGATGGTGGCGGATGATATCATGAAGCTTTTCCAGGAGATTAACAGACAGGGAACAGCCGTATTGATGGCGACGCACAACTACGAGATCATCAACCGTTACCCTCAACGTGTACTTAAATGCGAGCATGGCCATGTGCTGGATTCGCAGGTACAGGAGTTTAACCTGACCAACGGGTACTAACAAGTCTTTAATTTAAAAAGGGCCACCACTGTATACCTACAGTGGTGGCCCTTTTACTTTTTTACGCTGGAATGATTAACGGATATTCGCCTGCTTCCGGATCTCGAGGTAACGTGCCTGGGCTTTGCTAATGGCTGAAAGTGCCGGTTGTCCAAGTTCCGTTCTTACTGCGTCCAGGCGGGTGTTGAGGGAACTCCACAGGCCCTCCACCTGGTTCCAATCGCGCTGCTCGTACGCACCCATCTTATCTGGCAGTGTTGACACAAAATGCTCGTATACTTCCACAATATTTTCAGAAGTTACATCTTCAAGGTCAACGTTAAAGGTGTCGAGGCCCAGCAACTCACGGCGCAGGAGATACATTTGTCTTTCTTCCTCATACTTTTCCCCCCGGCGTTGCCGTGCAGTTTCATAGCGTCTGTTTAAGTCGTCTATCTCGGCACGCTGCTCCTCCGTTAGTTCCTCCCTGTTTACTTTCACGGCTGTCCACCGTTCTTCTTGCTCTAGCTGCAGGTTCGCCTTCTCATTAGTCCAAAGCGACGTGTCGTTTGCCGATTGCCTGAGCGCCTCTTTTTCCACCTCTGAGAGTTCATCTTCCTCCAGTTCAGTGACAATGTCGCGGTATTCCGTTAGTGCCTGGTCCGATGCAGTGGCTTCCACTTCAACAGTTTCTTCTTGGGTGCGCTGGCCGTCGCAGGAAAAGAGAAATGGAAAGCAGAGGCAAGTAAGTATGAGTCTTATTTTGTGCATAGTTGTAGTGTTTGTCTTAGTTTTGTCTAAACGCGGTGGCATGACGTGTGGTTACGCCATGGCCCCGCAGGAGCAGCGGCAAGCAAGTTTAGGGCATTCTGCTCCTGATCAGGTTGTCGCACAAAGGCTTTCATCTTAAGTATACAACCTTATGGAAGATATCAAAATGACCGCCACCAAAGCACCCTACGCGAAGCTTAAACCAGCGCTGGATGCTGCGTTTAGTGCCGTGATGGCCAGTATGGATTTTGAGAACGGGCCACAGGTAACGCGCTTTGCCCGAAGTCTGGAAAATTACCTGCAGGTGCCCCTCGCGCTACCCAGTGCCCATGCAGCCGCGGCACTTAAGGCAGCGCTTCGGCTGCTACAACTCCCACGTGGGGCAGAAGTAATTGTTCCTGCCTTCGGCGATGCAGCTTTGGTAGCGGTGCTACAGGAATCAGATTACCTCCCTGTGCTGGCTGATGTGGATGCACAGACATTTACGCTAACCTCTGCAACTGTAGAAAAAGTTATCACACCCACTACAGCCGCTATTCTGGTGACGCACCTCTTTGGCCAATGCGCACCGCTGCAGGAACTGGTGGCACTGGCACAGCAGCATAAGCTGTGGCTGATCGAGGATGCGACCCAGGCGCTCGGGGCCAGGTATAAAATGGCTGGGGGAGAGGGAGGCTATGCCGGCATTCACGGCCACTTGGGGATTACCAGCTTCTTTCCTACAAAGCCTTTGCTGGATGCCGGAGAAGGAGCCGCCGTGCTTGTAAATGATGCAGGTTTAGTTGCCAGGTTGCAGGAACAGCAGGAAGGGGGAAGAGCGTATCCGGAGGAGCATATTAGTCTTGGCGCACTGGAGGCGGCCATGATGGAGGTGAAACTGACGTTTGTGGAGGAGTATAATGCCGCCCGCCAAACGATAGCCAAGTACTACGATCAGGCATTTGCTGCGGTAGCGGAAATTCAAACACCTGCTCACACTCATTACGCCGAACATATTTATCAGCAATACACTATTGCCGTGGCTCCCGAATTACGTGATGGACTGCGGCGGCACCTGGAGGCTAACTATATCCCGAGCGCTGTTTATTATCCTGCGCCACAAGGCTTAAGTTTAAGCCGGAGAGACTTTCCGACGGCAGCGCGGCTAAGCGAAAGTATCCTATGCCTGCCGCTGCACTCCGAGCTGAAGGAGGAGCAACTGGCATACATCTGTCAACATGTGATAAATTATGTTAAGCAGAATTCTGCATTTTGAATCATTTGTATATACTTGTATACCTGTCATAAAGTAATTACACTACAAGCGCCAACCGGTTACGCCGTAGATCACTTTGCGCAGCCATGCGTTCATCTCCGGGTAAATGTTCAGGTTGAGGGCCAGCAACGCATAAACAGCCGTTAGCACAAGCGAGCGGACCAGCATGTCGAGGTACACGTTGCCCATGTAGGGCAGGAGGTAGGAGGCGCCTAAGGCTGCGCCAGCAATGGCGATGATCCCCAGGGCGTGCCAGGTGAAGGGTTGTATCTTGAAAACAGCCTGCACAAAAAACAACCGCGCCAGGTTCATGGTCACCAGCGAGAGCATGGAGGCGAAAGCGGCTCCCTCAATGCCGTAGCGCGGAATAAAATACCAGTTCGTCCAGACGGTTAGCCCCGCCAGCACCACGTTGAACCCCAGATCCCATTTATACTTGTCGGAGGTGCCCAGTATGGCGCCGTTCAGGCTGGTGGCCAGGTCTACAAGCCGGGCCATAGCCAGAAACAGGACCACATACTTGCCGCTGCGGTAGCTTTCAGGCATAAAATCATAGAGGTTATCAATGTTCGCCCAGATGCCGATAAAGAGCAGCAGCCCCACGATCAGGTTAATCATGGTTACGTTTTGGTAAAGTTTTTTCATGCCGCCCATGTCGCGGTCTTTCCAGAACTCGGCCACCTGCGGGTACGCTATCTTCAGGATGGACTTGCCTGGTACAAGTATGGCACTCGTCATAAAGAAAGCGGTGGTATAGATACCGTTCGCAGCCAAGCTGTAGGAGGAGATCATCACCTGGTCTACCGTGGTAATGATGGTGGTGGAAACGTTACCCAGAAACGTGAAGAAGCCGTAGTAAAACACCTCCCGGATGGGAATGACGCGCAGCACCGCCAGGGAAGGCCTTAAAAAAAGCTGCTTCAGCCACAGCAAGTATACCACCAAGGCCAGCGCGCCAGCCGAGTTAACGGCAATGTACAGCAGCACGAACGTCTGGAAATCCATCACATCCAGTGCGTATATACTTATAAGGATAGTTGTGAGGATGCGCAGCAGGAAGTCCTGCACAAAGGAGGATACAATGGTTTTGTAAAGCGACCGCAGGTAGGCCGTGAGCATGTTGAACAGCAACGTGAACAGCGCCAGCGGAATCAGGTAATAAAAGTAATCGATGATGAGCGGCGAGTTTTCGATATAATACTCGACCACGGCAGGCTTAAACAGCAGGAAAATGGCGGTACTGAGAATAAAGCCTAGCAGGGGCACCGCCAGCAGCAGGAACAGAAAGCCGTTGTGCCGGTTAACCTTGTCGCGGAAATAGGGGAAGTACCGCACGCTCATGTTTCCGAAACCCAGTGCCGAGAACTGCGCATACATCACTGAAATGGACAGCAATAGCCGCGTCAGGCCCACCTGCGACTCATCCAGGATGTTGGGGAAAAGCAGAATAGTGTTGACGTATCCAACCAGAATGCCGCCATAGGAAATAACCGTGTTCCAGATGCCTTCGCGCTGTAATGTCCTACTCATTTAGTAAAGGGTGAGGTGCAAAGGTAGCAAATGAAACAAGTATAGCGGTAAGGGGCCTGTGTTTGATAGCTGCAATTTAAATGTTGAAAAAACACTGCTTCCTTACAGTTGAATGAATTTATACTTACAGGGCCCACCACCTGTACACTGCGTCCCACCAGAATTTACCCGCTCCTTAACCGGAACGATGAAAAGTAGCAGGTAATGGTTACTGTTGAACCGGCTAAGAGCTTAAATGCTACTTCACCACCTCAACCCAACCTTTATAAACTCTACCCGAACGGCTGCTTTTGAGTTGGTAATAATAGGTTCCAGCTGCCATACCCGTTGCACCCCACTCATTGCTGTACTTGTCTGATTGGTAAACGACCTTTCCCCAGCGGTTAAATACAGCTAATTCCATGCTGTTGGGAGCTACTCCATGCAAGACGAAGCTATCGTTTTTACCGTCGCCATTGGGCGTAATAATGTTCGGGATAACCGGGCATTCGTCGTCTGAGGCAACTATATCTCTTGTATAGCTACAGCCATTCAGGCTTATGGTTACCGCGTAAGTTCCTGGAGCAGTTACAGCTATACTTGGGCTAGTTTGGCCGTTGCTCCACCTATAGGTAGCGCCTTCTGTTGTCGCATCCAGCACGGCTGCCTCGTTGTTACAGATGGGCACTTCTGTTGGAAAAGAAAAAGTAGGTTCCTTCGTGAGAGCTATAGTGATTTCATCCCTGACGGTGCATCCCGAAGCAGTTGTTACCTCAACCCAATATGTACCTTCTGTTGTTACTGTGATGTTAGCGGATGATTCTCCTGTACTCCAACGAACTGTTTCGCCTGTGTTTTGCTGTACACTTAAATTTGCGGTAGTACCGGCACACATGCTTTCAGGTCCGCTTATAGCCACCGCGGGTGCTGCTTTGCCCGTTCCAGCATACTCTCCATAGTTAGCCGAAGTGTTGTAGAGCATAACGAGTGAGGCGGTCGTGTCTGCCACCTGGCCCCAGTTCGTCTTCGTGTTATCTTGTCTGCGGTAAAGCAAGCCGCCACAGTCCATGCCATACTGCTTAAAGTATACCTTGTACTTTTTTGAAGGGGCACCCGCTTTAAATAAACCATAATACTCCTGTACCTCCCGGGCATCACCTATGCCGTTGGTTGAAGCAGGCGGAGACTGGATGGAATACAGGTGAAAGCCATCTACACCTGGATCGACATTGATGACAGAGAAGTTAGCACGGTCTGTAACCATTTCAAAGGAAGCATCCCACTGTGATGCTCTCCCGTCTGTGTACCTGTAAACACTTTTATCGCCAATAGGGGCACCGGAGGTAACCCAGGCAACTGTTGGATTCAGTTGTTGTAGTGTTCCATCTAGCCGTTGGCTGCTTAGGTCCTTAACTGTGGCCGTGCCCGAAGCATCGAAATTGAAATAAGCTACTAGGTCTGCAGGGAATGAGGAGAGTTTAGAGCACATCTGCTGCCTGATTTCATCCCTTGTTAAAGCCTTTTTCCAGATCCTGACCTCATCGATTTGGCCCTCGTAGTATTCATCATCATACAAGAAGTATTTACCAACAGCCAACGGAGCAGTATTGGTAAGGCTCGTTTGGCTATAGTTCGTAGTAATAGAGTTTTGAAGTATTCCATCCACATATATCGTCCAGGTACGACCATCACAAACTCCTGCCAGATGGTGCCAATTTCCATCGCTTACATTTGCAGCAGAATAGCCGGAGTTTCTATAATCTCCTGAACCGTCACGTCCGGCAAAGGCTGCTTTTCCATCTTTAATAATCAGGTGATAGCCACGCTGTGCACCATACCTGTCGTACTTTCCTGCAACCCATTGGTATTTCATTGCAGTTGTTTTAACCCAAGCCTCTACTGTTACTTGGTTCGTAACCCCTCTATTTGAAGCGCTGCTGTGAACATAGCCGTTCCCATCAAAGCTGAGAGCATTAACTGGCCCCTGAGCTTTTACCTTCGCAGCAAATAAAATGGAAATAAGGAGGAGGAGTGGTAAAAGTTTGCTCATAGACAGGAATGGAGGTGAAGCAGTTTATTTATGCTTCAATATATGTAGATATCTATGGATTCACAAACCTGTCAATGTGCTGTAAAGCCAGGGCGCTGCTCCTGCCATCATTCGCTGTGGCAACGGTTGCGCTATAATACTGAGCCCTCTCCACAACATCCGGTTTTGCACGCAGATGCGTTCGAATCAATTTAATTAGCTGCTCTGAGGTATGTACTTCATCTACCAGCCCGTTCTGGATAAAGCCATAGTAATCATCAACATTTTGTGTAGGACTAAAATCATAGTAAATCGACCAAACATTGAGCAACACCGCCTCCAGATGAATGCCGGAAGTGGCACTGATTTGCACATCAATTTGCTGCAGGTATTCAAAAGCCGATACATTACGACTGTCAGAAAGACTGATGCGGTCACTTATGTTTTTAAGAGAATTGAAACGCCGCTTTTCGCGAGGGTGGGGGCGAAGAAGTATACTTACTTCAGGCAGTTCTAAGTCAAGTAAGCGAAGTAATATTTCGATTTCCGAAAGCTCATCGATGATGTTACAGCCAATTCCAATGGTGCGGATATGCCTGCTGTTATTTCGGAATGGAATGTATTTGTCGGCTTTGGGCATACCTACCAGTTCCACTTTGCCCCAAATTGGTCCGCACTGCCTGTACTTGTTCAGCGAGTCCTGTCCCTCTAGCAAATTCAGGTCGAAGGAAAGCGGCGGGAACAGCGTACTGACGCTGGCATGCTGAAGATAAATTGTTTTGATGCCTAACCCTTTCGCTGCAAGCAGCATAGCGCGGGCGTCGGCGTTATGATCATTTGCAAACACAACTGCCAAAGGCTTGTACTGTTGCAGCTTGCGGTGGTATATTTCGTAAAAGCCCACGGCATCGTAAAGAACGTCATAAAAACGAAGTGTAGCTTGCTTCCTGCTTTTCAGAAAGTGGTAAAAGAGCGGCAGGAACCTGTAATAGTAAAGCAGCTTCCGCCGCAGTGAAATTCGTTCTACCACAGCGTTATACTTGCCTATCTGCTTGCTTTGGCCTGCTACAGCCACGGCATCAGGCAAAGCTTGCTGCAGAAAATGGAGGCTGTCGTAATTGTTCTGGCTCACCACATACAGCCATACCTTGCCTTTTAACCTTGTGGGGTGTTCTACTCCTTTGAACACGTTGCCTAGCAGGCGCAGGAACGTATAACCGGCCATACGCAGCAGGCGCAACAAGGGGTTTTTAGGGGAATAGGCATTTTTTGCACTTTCCGGAAGCTGAAGAAAGTGCTCCGAAAAGTGCAGGTACAGAATATCGCTGTAAAGGGCAAACCACTTTTTCATGGTTTACACCAGGCCCCAGTTGAGTGGTGTGCCTTTGGGTATAGCCTGCTTGGCTTTTCGGCCCAACACTTCCTCGTAATGCTTTGGGGCAAGGCCCATGCCGGGGCGAATAACGCGAATATTTTCTTTTGTCAGTTCCTCTCCGGCTGCAATATCTTTGGCTGCATAAACAGAGCGCTTGAACAGGCGACTTTTTTCCTCGGCCCGCTGCACGCCGTACTGCACATGACCCAGTGCCAGCTTTGCCCTCTCAGACTCCACTACCAGCGCTTTTAACTCTTCCGGCTCCAGCGAGAAAGCAGAATCCACGCCGCCATCGGCCCTGCGTAGGGTAAAATGCTTTTCAATAACAGTGGCGCCAAGAGCCACTGCCGCCACCGATGCGCCAATTCCCATGGTATGGTCCGAAAGGCCGATCTGCAGGTTGTAAAGCTCGCGCATGTGCGGAATGGTGAGCAAGTTCGTGTTCTCCGGTGTGGCCGGGTAAGTAGAGGTGCATTTCAGCAGAATCAGGTCCTTGCAACCTGCCTCATACAGCACCTGCACGCCCTCGGCCACTTCCTGTACCGTGGCGGCACCCGTGCTCATGATCACTGGTTTTCTTGTGGCCGCTACCTTTCGCAGCAGCGGGTGGTCGGTATTTTCAAAGGAAGCTATCTTATAAGCCGGGACATTCAGTTCCTCCAGAAAATCCACCGCTGTTTCATCAAAAGGAGAGGAGAAGGCGATGAGGCCGTGTGCTTTTGCCCGCTCAAAAATAGGCTGGTGCCATTCCCAAGGCGTGTAGGCCTCCTCGTACAAATCGTACAGCTCGCGCCCTTGCCACAGTGAGTTGTCATCTTCGATCGTGATAGCACCGCGCAAGGTCATGGTGTCGGCCGTGTAAGTTTGCAGCTTGATGGCATCCGCACCAGCAGCAGCAGCGGCATCCACAATGGCCAGGGCACGCTCCAGGGACTGGTTGTGGTTGCCGGACATTTCGGCAATGATGAAAGGCTTGTGGACCAGACCTATTACTCTATTTTGTATCTTGATATCTTGCATCATCAATTTCCGCATTTGTAAAACACTTTGGGTTAAAGCAGCCTACTAAAATTCTATCTTCAGCTTTGCCCTCCACCAAATAATGGCCTTTTAAGCGGCCTTCTATTATCCAACCAGCACGAGTATAAGCTTTGATGGATGATAGATTTGACGCATACATGCCCCCAAATAGCTTCCGGATATCATGTTCCTCAAATGCCAACTTATTTCCTAGCTCGATGGCTTCAACCGCCAATCCTTTGCCGTGGTAGCTCTTATCGCCCAACAACACCACCAAATCAGATATTTTATGGTTGAAGTTGATTGGGCCAACTTTTATCGTGCCGATGCAGTCTCCGGAATCTTTGTAGAAAATGCCGTAAGTAAAGCTGTTATGATTAACCTCGCCCTGCTCTATGTTTTGTAGCAGCACCTCCTTGGTTATTGTCTTTTTGGAGTTAGTATAAAACTTCATCAACTCCTCATCTTCAAACCAATTCATAAAGCGCTCATTAATGTCCTCTACCCGAATCTTTCGGAGGAAAATACGGTCAGTCTCGTAGGTTCTCATGGTGTGCCAGGTTTTTAAATATGTTCAGAAGTCGCTGGGCTTGCTGTCCATCGAAAAGCATGCTTCCGTTGCGTATTAAATCTGCTTTTTCTTCGGTGGCTATATTTTCCCCAAATTTAGTAAAAGGAAGGGCTATTCTTTGCTCCAGCAGGTATGTATATACTTCGGCCTGATTATCGGCCGTTTGCAGCAAGTATAAAATGCCATGCGTGCAAAGGTACTCATAGCCTACAGTACTGGCCGAGGTAATGGCCGTAGCTGCCTGCTGCATGTAGTGCAGCATCTGACCCGCATTCAGGTTCTCCAGCAAATGTATGTCCAGTGCGGCAGAAGAAGCAAATGCAGTGATACTATGCTTGTTTCTATTCGCGGCACCAACTACTACAAAATACTTTAGATCAGGGGCTTTGCCTGCACATTGGCGCAGTACCTGCAAGGTATGATTTTCAGGATCGGCTCCTCCCAGGCAAATAAACACAGCTTTCGAATCTGTTGCCGGTTCTACTGCTTGGCTGGCGGCAGTCAGAAACTCACTTCGGAGCAAAGCATACTCGGCACCCAAATAGAAATTGGTGTACTTTTCTACCGAGAATTGCTCTCTTTTCAACCCAACTACGTGACTTATCACCACATCTGCCACAAAATGGTAGGCATGGATATCATCAATGCTGACAATTGTTGCTCCCTTGGTTTTTATACTTTTCTGGTAAGTTGTATTGAAAGTATAGCCATCCAGCACCACTATTTCTTCCGGGGAGATGTAGGCATTGAGTTCGTGGGGGTACCGTTCTTCGGTGGGGGGGCAGAGGGGTAGGTTGATGAGGCCGTGGCAGACGCTTCTGATCAGCGCCTGCAGCTCTATTGCCGGTGCCTGTATGGCAAAAATGCACTCAAAGTCCTTCCGAAGTATGGCAGCAAGTGCCAGCGAGCGCATCACATGGCCCAAACCAATCCTGCTGTTGCCATCAGCCCGAAATATAATTCGCTTTTGCTTATGCATTTTTTTCTTTAATGTATTTTAGCACTCTGGTGAAGCCTCTTTGTTGCAGTACTTTCCTTGCCTCCGCCAGCTCTTCTTTTTCTGATGCAAAGGCCATGCGCTGCGTGTTCTGACTGTTTACGTGCAGCAACCAAGGGTGATCCCGCAGCAGTTGCTCTAACTGGTCGAGTCCAAAATTTGGATCTGTAACGGAAAGCTTTTCGTACAGCATCGATGCCAGAGCATAGTCAGACGGGTAATCCACCGTCAGGCGCAGCGCTTTAAGATCAGATTCAAAATGTATTGTATGCTTTCTAAAGCTTTCTGTCCTGCGGATATACGGTGTGACGTGCTCCCGGTCATCTGGTTCTGTTGCTTCAGCGGCCGCCTGCAGCAACGCAGAGGCTGAAATCACCTCCAGGTTGGTGCCTAATGGCAATCCCTCTGTTAAGGTATAGGCGGCACCTGATTTTAAGTGTTCGGTAACAGCCAACTCAATCTTTTTCGGGAAAATGAAGGGATTGTCACCCGTAAGCCTGATCACCACGTCCAGTTTATACTTTTCAGCAGCATCGGAGAATCTAGCCAGTACATCATCCAGTGATGCCCTGAAGCAGTGTATTTGCTCCTGTTCACACAACTGCTGAATCTGATCATCTGCCGCAGTGGCAGACGTGGCCACAATTACATGGTATTCGCTGGATGCGGCTTTTGCTCTGTTCACCACATGCTGCAACAAGCTGGGCCCACCGCCGAAGGGCAGCGGAAGCAGTGCCTTGTTCGGGAGCCGCTCAGAGCCAAGGCGTGCCTGTATGATGGCGCCTACTTTTACCATGCCGTCCAGCCTCCGTCTATCACCATGTTCTGCCCTGTCATGAAAGAAGAAGCGTCTGATGCCAGGTAGACGAAAGCGCCTTTCAACTCATCCGGCTTTCCGATTCTGCCCAATGGGTTTTTATGTTTGAGATGCTGCATAAACGGCTCATCCTGCTGCACCGCTTCCCCCGGAAAAGGGCCTGGTGTTACAGTATTTACAGTAATGCCATACTTGCCTAAGTAACAGGCGAAGTAGCGGGTGAGTTGCAGCACGCCCGCCTTGGCCGCGCCATAATGCGGTGGGTTCAGGAAAGCAGGACTATCTTTGTAGATATGAAAATCGGGCGAAACCATACCGTACATAGACGACACGTTGATGATCCGCCCGCCTTTGTATTTTAAGTAGGGGATAATTTCCCGAATGCAGCGGTACACGCTGTTTAGGTTTCCATCGATTCCCGAGCTCCATTCCTCATCCGTAAGATTCTCCGGTGCCTGACCTTTAGAGTATACCGCACTGTTTACCAGTACGTCCAGTTTGCCTGCCGCTGCTTGCGCGGCGGCAAAGGCTGATTTTATACTTTGCGTGTCGGAGATGTCGCAGTATTGGAAACGTAGCTGTGCACGTTCCTCAAAAGCCTTCGAGAACTTTTCCTCACTTCTGCCCAGCACAAACACAGTGGCACCGGCCTCTGCCAATCCTTCCGAAATGGCAGTTCCCAAATGGCCGTAACCGCCTGTCACCAGTGCTACTTTGCCTTCAAGTGAGAAGAGGGAGCTTAGTGGATTGTTCAGGTTTTCGGCCATAGGTAGGGGAGTATGATGTTCTGGTCTTCTTCTTTAAACTGCTGCAGTGCTTCCAGTAATTTCGGCGGTATTTTGATATCACTGTAGGTGATATTCTCTTTAAGCGTCTGTAGGCTTTCCACGCCAATCACCACCTTGCTAATATGCGGATTTGCTAGCGCAAATCCCAACAGAAGCGCCGGCAAAGGAACACTGCTTGACCTAGCTAGTTGCTGCAGTTGCTCAATTTTAGGTCCGGCTGCCTTCAAAGAGCCGTTAAAGTTTTCTGCCGACATGAAATATAGACCTTGCAGGTATACTGAGCGCACATGCGTTTCAATGCCCTGCTGACGGAGATGCGGCAGCACCTTTTCAAAGCGGCGGTCGAAGACGCTGTACGGAAACTGCACAATGTCTATTGCTGCTCCGTCTTTGATCAATTCCTCTGCTTCCTCCGGGTGGTAAAGCGAAATGCCGATCTTCTCCACCAGGCCATCCGCTTTCAGCTCCTGCAGCTCCTGTATAATTTTTTTATTTGAAGTATAACTGGCGTAACTATGCAGCAAATAACCATAAAGTTTCGGAACCTGGAGTCTCTGGGCTGACTCATTGAATGCATGCTTTATAGTTAGCTCTGGTTTATTGGGAGGACATTTGGAAATGATTTGGAAGGTTTCATTTACACTTCCAAAAGTGCTTGCCAGAATGTTTTCGCTGTTGCCATAAGCTGCTGCCGTATCTAAGGTAGTGATTCCTGCTTTTGCAGCAGCAACAAGTATGGCTGCAACTTCACCTGCCTGAATCTGTCCTCGGCTGTTACTGATGCCATAGGGCAAGCCGAATTGGGCGGTGCCAAGTATAAGCCGGCTGTTGTTATTCTCTTTTGTTATAATCACCTCCCGACAAACGCTTTTACCTTCTCAATCACATACTGCTGCTCCTCCTGCGTCAGGGTGGGGTACATCGGCAGGCTCAGGCAGCCAGCGTAATACTGCTCGGCCGCCGGAAAATCTCCTTTTTGGTAGCCCAAGCTGCGGTAGTAGGGCATGGTGTGGGCTGGAATGTAGTGCACCTGCGCAAAGATGTTGTGCTCGCGCAGAAAATCGTACAGCCCCTTGCGGTCCTGCACCTGGATCACATAGAGGTGGTAGGCATGGCCTGTAGCGCTCGCCTCGCCGAATGCGGCGGCTGTGGTCTGCAAGGTAGTGATACCCGGCACATCTGCAAAGGCCTCATCATATACTTTGGCAATGCCTTTCCTGCGGGCAAGGCCGGCGTCAGCTCGCTGCAGCTGGGAGATACCCAGTGCGCAGAGCATGTCCGGGATGCGATAGTTGTAGCCCAGTTCCTGCATCTCCATGTACCAGCCGCCGTGGTTCTCCTCCATCAGTTCAGGGTCGCGGGTGATGCCGTGGGTGCGCAGTTTCAGCAGCTCCTTGTACAGCTTCTCGTCGTTGGTGGTGATCATGCCGCCCTCGCCCGTGGCGATGTGCTTGACAGGGTGAAAAGAGAAAATGGCCAGATCCGCGTACTTGCCGTTGCCACAGTGCTGCTGCTCTCCGTTGCTGTCGAAGAAGTAGCCGCCCGGCGCGTGGCAGGCATCCTCAATTATCCAGAGCCCGTGCGCATCGGCCAGTTTACGGAATTCCTCCAGGTTCACCGGGTTGCCGGCAAAATCCACCGGAATAATGCCGCTGTAGTAACCTTTCGGCTTGCTCTCGATCAGCTGCCGCACCTTCTCCACGTCCAGCAGGGCCGTGGCCGGGTCAATGTCGGCAAACTCCACCGTGCCGCCGCAGTAGCGCACGCAGTTGGCCGAAGCCACAAACGTGATCGGTGTTGTGATAACTCTTGACTCCTCATTTACACCCAGCGCCATGGCGCACAGGTGCAGCGCCGCCGTGCCGTTACTCACAGCCACCGCAAAATCAGCACCCACATAGTCAGCAAAGGCGCGCTCGAAAGCTGCCACCTTCGGCCCCTGCGTCAGGAAATCTGATTGCAGCGTATCCACTACCGCCGCAACGTCATCCTCCGTAATGTTCTGCCGACCGTAGGGGATAGGCTTAGGACTAGAGCTGAGTTCTGAGTTCATGGAGAATAAATTAGAATTGAGAAAAATTAGAATTGAGAAATTAGAAATTAAAAATGAGGACTACATAAAGCCACTATTCTAATTTCTAATTCATAATTTTCAATTAAACAGAAAAATTGGGGTCTACGTGCTGGCGGATCTGCTCGCGCAGTTGTTCTACGCTAAGCCAGTCGTCGTTGGTGCCGGAGTTATACTTAAAGCCAAGTTCTGTCATGCGCCCGTTGTGTGCTTTCAAGAAGTCCTGTGGCTCCCAACGCGGGGTAGACGGGAGTATCACATAATATTTATCCAGTTCTACCGTATTAAGGGAGTCAGTCTCGGTGATCATCTCCTCGTGCAGTTTCTCACCTGGGCGAATTCCTACAATCTCCTGCTCACAATTTGGGCCAATGGCTTCGGCCACATCGGTGATGCGGTAAGATGGGATCTTTGGTACGAAAATTTCACCGCCCCAATGGTTTTCCAGCGCATGGAACACCAGTTCCACGCCCTCTTCCAGGGATATGTTAAACCTGGTCATGTCCGGATGGGTGATGGGCAGAACACCGTCCGCACGCTTCTTCAGAAAGAAAGGCACCACAGAACCCCGGGAGCCGATCACGTTGCCGTAGCGAACTACCGAAAACCTTATGTCGCGCTTGCCGCGCATGTTGTTGGCTGCCACAAAAAGCTTGTCAGAGCAAAGTTTGGTGGCCCCATACAGGTTAATGGGCGCCGCGGCTTTATCGGTAGACAGCGCCACTACATCCTTCACTCCGCAATCGAGTGCCGCGTTAATTACATTCTCAGCACCCAGCACATTCGTTTTGATGCACTCCATTGGGTTGTACTCTGCAGCTGGTACTTGTTTTAGCGCGGCTGCGTGTACAATAATGTCTATGCCTTCGCAGGCGCGCTTGAACCGATCGCCGTCGCGCACGTCGCCAATGAAATACCGTATTGATTTATACTTGCTGTGCGGAAATACCTGCGACATCTCAAACTGCTTCAGCTCGTCGCGGGAGTAGATTACCACGCGCCTCACATCCGGGAACCGCGCGTACACCATCTCCACAAATTTTTTCCCAAACGAGCCGGTGCCACCCGTAATTAATATAGCCTTGTTGTTAAGGTCTAATGCCATTCTTTCAAATTTTGCCTTTATACGTTGGGTACGAATTAGTCACCCAATCATGCTGCAAGATACTTATTAAAACGAAAGCCTGCCAGAGCAGACCCGGCGTGAAGGGGACAGTTCTCAAAAATATTCTGCTCCCCATCAAAGGCACAAAAAAAGCAGCCCGTTGAGACTGCTTTGTAAGTATAACATAAAGTCTGGCTATTTAGCTTTAGCCAGCTTTTTGATGATGCCAGCCAATTCTCCCGTCAGTGCCTCTCTTGAGAAGCGGGAGTGATTGATGAACGGCAAGTCCAGGTTAGGATTTGTTTTCCAGGCTTTGGTCGATTGGTTCATGTGGTCCAGCATCAGGTCGTAGGCGGTATAGTGGAACAGGCGGCCGGCGCCACACTCGTCAATGATCCGGTCCATATCGGAGTGCACGGGACCCAGAGCAATAATAGGTTTGTTAGCAGCCAGATACTCAAACAGTTTGCCTGGAACGTTGGCGTACACATTGTCCACGTCGGCGATGGAAATCAGCAAGGCCGTACTTTCCATCATATATTTGATAGCCTGCTGGTGCGGCACGTAAGGTATAAATTCGGTGATGCCCAGTACTCCCGCCTTCTCAATGCGCTTTTTCATGCCATCCGACACTTTGCCCACAAAGCGCAGTTTGTAATTCACATCGCTGTGCAGCGACATCAGGTGGGCCATCACCTTCAGGAAGACATCCAGGTTGTAGTTTTCCGTAATGGTGCCGGTGTAGGTGATCAGATACTCTTTTTTGGGCGGCAGGCTATGGAAAACAAAGTCCTCGGCATCGTAGCCGTTCGGGATCACATGGATTTTGTCCACGTCAATGCCGATGGGCTTGTTCAGGAACAGGCGCTTAGTATCCTCGCTGGTCACAATGATGGCATCGGCCTGCTCCAGCACCTGGCGCTCATACTTCTCATCGAGCCGCTTGGCCAGGGCCGTATGGTACAGCTGGTCGTAGTAGTGGATGTTGGTCCAGGGGTCGCGCAGGTCGGCGATCCAGGGCAGGTTATACTTCTTCTTCAGCTTCAGGCCGATCAGTTGCGTGGAATGCGGCGGACTGGTGGTAATGATGGCTTCATACTTGCCCGTCTTTAGCAACTCCTCTGCCTTTCTGAGCGCGTGCTTGTTCCAACCAACTCTGGCATCTGGTATAAACAAATTGCCGCGCACAAACTTAAACACCTTGTCCACGAGTGTGTCCTTCGACTGCTGGTTGGCAAAGCCGCTGTAGGGTATTTCTTTTTTACCGGACAGCTTTTTATAATATTCGAAGGGCTCCGAGGTGGAGGTGCGGTATACCTGCAAACCCTCGGGAATCTCTTTCTCAAAGGTGGCATCCAGCAGGGGGTAGGAGGCCTGCTGCTCATCCACCGTCAGCACAGTGGGGCAGACGCCGGTTTGCGGCAGGTATTTGCAGAATTTGAGCCCGCGCTGCACCCCGGGGCCACCGGAGGGCGGCCAGTAATACGTAATAAAAAGGATATCAAGTAAGTCTGTCTTGTCCAAATCAGAAGCAGTTAAGGTGTGATTCAAATATAAGAATTAATATTTCCACTTGCGATTTTACGCGGCAACAGGGCAGCCGTTGTATTTATACTTGCGGCCGGAACCAGAACCGCTCCTGTTTATGTCGTAGAATTAAGTAGTAAGTATTGCTGATATTCCTTATTTTTGTTGGTAAATCGATAGAAACAGATGTTTGATAATTTAAGTAACAAGTTAGACCGCGCCTTTAAAACGCTGAAGGGCCAGGGTAGCATTACCGAAATTAACGTAGCCGCCACCATCAAAGAGGTACGCCGTGCCCTGGTGGATGCTGACGTAAACTATAAAGTAGCCAAAACCGTCACCGATAAGATCAAGGAAGAGGCACTGGGCCGCGACGTGTTGATCGCCGTGTCGCCGGGGCAGCTGATGGTGAAGATCATGCACGAGCAGCTCACCGAACTGATGGGTGGCGAGAAGCAGGACATCAACTTGAAAGGCGAGCCGGCCATTATCCTGATCTCTGGTCTGCAGGGCTCCGGTAAAACAACATTCACTGGCAAGCTGGCAAACCATATTAAAAAGCAAGGCCGCTCGGTGCTGGTGGCTGCCTGCGACGTGTACCGTCCGGCTGCGGTAAACCAGCTGCAGGTGCTGGCAGGGCAGGTAGGGGTAGAAGCCTATACTGAGATTGACAGCAAAAACCCGGTGCAGATTGCCCTCAACGCCATTGAGCACGCCCGCAAAACGCATAAGAAAGTAGTTATCATCGATACTGCCGGCCGTTTGGCCGTGGATGAGGCGATGATGAAAGAAATAGCCGACATCAAGGCAGCCGTGAAGCCAACTGAAACCTTGTTTGTGGTGGACTCTATGACAGGCCAGGATGCGGTGAACACGGCCAAAACGTTCAACGAGCGCATCAACTTCGATGGCGTTGTGCTGACGAAGCTCGATGGTGACTCGCGCGGTGGTGCGGCCCTTTCGATTCGTGCCGTGGTGGAGAAGCCGATCAAGTTTATCTCCACTGGTGAGAAGATGGAGGCGCTGGACCTGTTCTACCCGGATCGTATGGCACAGCGTATCCTGGGCATGGGCGACGTGATTTCCTTGGTAGAGCGTGCGCAGCAGGCCTTTGACGAGGACGAAGCCAAGCGCATCAACAAGAAGATCCGCAAGAATCAATTCAACTTCGACGACTTCCTGACGCAGCTTGAGCAGATCAAGAAGATGGGTGACATCAAAGACCTGGTAGGCATGATCCCTGGCGTGGGCAAAGCCTTGAAAGATGTGGAGATTGACGAGAATGCCTTCAAGCCAATTGAGGCCATTATCAAATCGATGACACCTCAGGAGCGCGAGAACCCGGATATGATCAGCGGCAGCCGCCGTAACCGTATCGCCAAAGGCAGCGGCACCGACATCACGCAAGTGAACAACCTGATGAAGCAGTTCAACGATATGCGCAAGATGATGCGCACGATGAACAAGATGTCGGGCAAGCGCGGTGGCTTAGCCAACCTGGCAAGTATGATGAAGCAGCGCTAGTTACCGCTCAGGTATAACAAAAAAGCCGGCCATACTTCATTAGGAAGTATGGCCGGCTTTTTTGTTTGAGGCTACAGTTTATACTTGCGCTGCCGCTTGGCTAGTAAGGGCGTTTGCTTTCCAGTTTCTCCCACAAGGCAAAAGCCTCTTTTGCCTCCGAGGCCAGGCACTGCTGCATCGGGATTTGCCGTTGCGCCAGCGGCTTCTCTATTTCCTTGTAGATAAAGGCGTCATCAAAACCTATTTGCGCGGCATCGTCATGCGTGTTGCCATAGCATACTTTCCGTAGCCGGGCCCAGTAGATAGCGCCCAGGCACATGGGGCAGGGTTCGCAACTGGTGTAGAGTTCGCAGTCCGACAGGTCATGGGTGCCCAGTTTTTTGGCTGCCTTACGGATGGCGTCTACCTCGGCGTGGGCAGTGGGGTCGTTGCTGGAGAGTACCTGATTGAAGCCTTTCGAGATGATCTCGCCCTGGCGCACCACCACCGCTCCGAACGGCCCGCCAAAGCCCTGCTGCATTTTCTCTACTGATAGCCTGATGGCTTCTCGCATAAAAGCAGCGTCTTTCTCTGTTTCCATTGATTCTTTCATAGATGATGATTAACTTAATCAGCAGTAGTGTAGTATGCCAAAGTATATGCTTCTCCTGACAATCTTATCCACACTTGCGCTGACCTTTCATGGTCCTACTGCCCCGGTGCCATTTCCGGCTTCAGCCCATAAAATCCTGTTGCCGCAACAGCCTGATACCGCCCAACTGCTTGCCCAGACATGGGTACTGCGGGAGCAGCAGCGTTTAGGAGAATCAGCCCCAGGTATAACTCCGGATAAGATGCAACTCACCTTCCGCCCCGACTCCACTTACCGGTTAATAAAGCCAGGGCGCACCAACAACGGGTTAAGCGAACTGCAGGTGGTGGAGGAGGGGCGCTGGACATTAGATACGGCGCGTGGCCTGATTAGTATGCAGACCACCAGCGTGGATGGCAGGGCAATGCTAAGCACCATGATGCCACGCTGGCAAATAGAGGAGGTGAGTGCAATGCAACTTGTGCTGCAGCAATTTATCAGCGGCAAGGTTTTTCTGCTGTTTGAAGCGCAAAAGTAACAGAACACAAAATAGCTTATACTTCACTTGTGCCGTTTCTTGCATACTCGAAGTATAAGCTATCCAACTCTCTTTGCCCTTTCGGGGTTTCATATCTGTAAAAGCCTGGAGTTTTTTTTACATTGTTCTACCCTGCTTTTTCTCTTTATACGGACAGTGTTAGGGATGGGTGGTGTTGTTTAGTCTTTATTTTTCAAGTAGTTACGTGTGGTAGCGTGATTTCAACTGCCGTATAAATATCTTAAATCCGGCTAGCCTCGTAGGTAGGGATGATTAACGTGACTTGTAAATAATGTAACTATGAAAAAGCCATTTAGAATAATTATGGGTCTGGCACTGGCCTTCAGTGTGATGATGAGCAGTTGCTCCACTACCCGAGAGACCGAGGTAGAAGACGAACTTGCGGATTTTAGAAGTTGGGTAAGCACCACTACTTCTAACATCGCCGACAGAACAGAAGAAGACTGGAAGCAGTCGAGAGAAGATTTTCGTATGCGCACACAGGAACTGGACCAGAAAGAAGATCAGTTCAGCGCTGAGCTAAAGCAGGAATACCAGGAACTGAAACAGCAGTTTCAATCGGCCGATGCGGCCTATGCGCAAAACAACGCTACGCCGGACATGGCTGAGTGGGAGCGTAACCTGATGGGCCGTTGGGCGGACTATGCCACCATCAACGAAACGAATGTGCAGGATGCCTACATCACCTTTATGGAAAACGTGCGCCAGCAAAGCGAGACATGGCGCGACCAGGAGTGGGAGATGGCCAAGCGGGTACTGGAGAAACTGAACGAGCGCAAAGGCGAGATAACAGGAAACATCCCTACAGAAATTGAAGTGAAAATAAAGGCGCTTCAGATGGAGTTCCGCACGCTGGAAACTACTGCCGATGCCACTGACTCGAACTAGGTACTTTGCTGTTATACTTAAAGTATCGATTTTTGATGTAATGGTAGCATACTGATAACTAAGTTATAATATAAATAAAGGTTGCTGTTTGCAGCAGCTGTTAAGAAGGTTTTGTTAACACTGCTCTTTTGAGGAGGGTTAACAAAACCTTTTTTTGTGCCGCGGTGGAATGCGCCAGCTTTGGGAAAGAATAGCAGCCTGCTGCAACCAAAGCCAGCAAACTTTCGGCTGGCAGACCGGCTAATTCTTTTCGAACAATACTTCCTGTAAATGAAGCGGTTAATTTTCAAATCTCCTTTTGTCGCTTTATTTAAGTAAAATTAGGTTATATTGAATTTCACAACCAATCCATCAACTAGCACAAGTATGACCCCGCAGCCAGAGCTCTTTTTAGTTAAAGCCTTTACAGACAAATCAGATGGTGGCAATGCCGCCGGCGTAGTGATTCATGCCGACGCGATGGCGCATGCCCGCAAACAGGAAATAGCTGCCCAGGTTGGCTTGTCTGAAACAGCTTTCGTATCTGCGTCAGAGGTGGGGGATGTGAAAGTGGAGTTTTTTACTCCGAACCGCCAGATTCCGCATTGCGGCCACGCGACCGTAGCTACGTTCGGCCTTTTGTTGGAGCTCACCTATGTGAATGAACCGGGAGCGGTCAAAGAGTCTATTGTGGGGCCCCGGCAGATAAGCCTGAAGGAAGGAAAAGTATACCAGGCGCAGCTTTCCCCCAAGTATAAAACATTGGCTGAAGCAGGTGTAAGCCCTGGTGATGTGGCTGCCTCGGTAGGCCTGCGGGAAGAGGAGCTGGTGGCTGAGCCGATATTGGTGAGCACCGGAGTCTGGTTTCTGCTGCTGCACCTGCATGATGAGGCGGCTCTGCAAAACCTAAAGCCAAACCAGGCACTGATCGAGGCTATATCAGAGAACCTGAACCTGGTGGGCTACTATGCTTTTACCACAGCTAGCAATGCAGCTGATGCCTCTGCCCGTATGTTTGCGCCTAGCTACGGCATTCCAGAAGAGTCTGCCACGGGTATGGCAGCCGGTCCGCTGGCCTGCTACCTCTACGACTACCTGCAGTATGGCGTCAGCCACTATAATATTCACCAGGGCTACCTGATGAAGCCACCGTCTCCAAGCCAGATAGAGGTGGAACTGCAACTGAATGAACAAGGTGAGATCATTGGCCTCCAGGTGGGGGGATCTGTTGTGGTGGTGCGCCAACTGGAGCTGGCTGATTAGTCGCGGTTAAAGCTGCCTTCCATGTTCTTTTGCAGCCTGTCTGCACTCCAGTAGCCACTGGCTATTATGCGGCGAATGGAATGGAGCGGCTCTTCCGAATCCTGCGAAGCGGCCAACTGGAAGGAAGCGGTGGTGCCGCGGCGCTTTAACTCCGGTATCGCCTGAGTGTTCCACAAGCCGAACGGGTAGGCAAAGTACGTGACAGGCTGCCCCAGTATCTCCTCCAGTACCTGCTTGGGTTTTTCTACCTGTGTCAGCCAGTCATCGCCCTCAAATTTCTTCACATTGTGGTGGTCCCAGGTATGGCTGCCGATGGCGTGCCCGCGTGCTGCAAGGTCGCGCACCTGCTCCCGCGTCATGTAACGCGGCCTGCCAAGCGACACCGTCATTACAAAGAACATTCCCTTAAAGCCATACTTCTCCAGTACAGGCGCGGCCACTTCGTACTGGCTCAGGTTGGTGTCGTCGAACGTTAGCATAACGGCTTTGGGCGGCAGGGGAGCGCCCGTGGTGAGGTAGGCCAGCAACTGGTCGGGTAGAATGCTGTGGTAGCCACTGTCTGCGAGCATTTTAATCTGCTCCTCAAACCGTTCCACCGGCACAATATAATCCTTCGCCTGCTGGGAATCAGACCCTGTCCAGTCCCTGATCTGGTGATAACATAGAATAGGCACCTCTGGGCGTGCCAGCACTTCTGCGGAGCTTACAGACAGATCTATCACTGGCGTGGCAGGAGCACTAATGGCATCGGGAGTCTCGGCAGCGGGGGCTGTATTGGGTTCCGGGGATGCCGTGGCTGGTGTTTCTGCGGCACTCACCTGCTGCACAGGGGCACTATCGCAGGAAGATAAAAGGATGCTGGCAGCCAGGCAAAGGCTGAGGAATTCGCGGGTGTAAGGGGTAGTCATAAGCAGGTAAATGTGCTGTCAATATACACAAAACCCTATGAGCAGCAACACACCTGCTCATTAAAAAACAGCAACTCCCGCCGGTGGAGCGGGAGTTGCTAAGTTTAGTTGAAAATAAGGTAAGCGTAAGTGAATTTATATGATCGTGCCGTTAAGCGTGGATCCAAATTAAAATTCTTCAAAGCCAAGCGATCCGCTAAGCCTCCTTTTGATAATTGTACTGGCCAGCTACATTGGCCATGTATTTCTGGCCGGAGCCAGTATTCAGCAGCAGGATAGAGTCCGAGGCAGCTATACTTCCAGACTGGAGCATTTTCCGGGTTGCCATCCAGATGGCGGCTCCCTCCGGTGCCACAAAAAGCCCTTCCTGCTTTCCGAGCTCCTGCATTCCTGTTATCATTTCCTCTTCCGTAATGCCAATAGCCGTTCCATAAGATTCCTGCAGCACTTGCAGCATCATTTGCTCCCCGATGGGGCGTGGCACGGCGAGGCCGTTGGCAATGGTTGGCTTGCCGTGGTAGCGGTGGGCGTTTGGCTGGCGGCTGAAGAAAGTTTCCACAAGGGGTTGGCAATTCGCAGCCTGCACGGCGATCATGCGCGGCAGCTTAATATCCTCATCAAGCCAGCCCAGTGCCAGCAGCTCTTTAAAAGCTTTCCAGATACCGATGAGGCCGGTGCCGCCCCCAGCCGGATACAGGATTACATCGGGCAGCGACCATTGCAGTTGCTCGGCTATCTCGTAACCCATGGTCTTCTTGCCTTCCAGCCGGTAGGGTTCCTTCAGCGTAGATACATCGAGCAAATTCCCAGCTGCATTCAGCTCTTTCGCCTTTGCCGCGCAATCGTTGATAAGCCCGTCTACCAGTACCACTTCAGCACCATACCAATAACATTCTTCCTTGAAAGCCTCCGGCGTGTGCCGTGGCATCACCACTACGGCACGCATGCCCGCTTTAGCACAATAGGCAGCCATGGCCACGCCTGCATTGCCAGCGGTGGGGATGATACAGCCTTCCACCCCGAACTGCTTTGCCATGGAGATGGCCATACTTAAGCCGCGGGCTTTAAAGGAGCCCGTAGGATTCTGGCCCTCGTCTTTCAGCAGCAGTTTGTTCAGGTTATACTTATTGGCCAGGTTTTTAAGTGACAGGATAGGTGTAAAGCCCTCGCCAAGACTCACGATGTGCTCGTCGTGCTGCACTGGTAAGAACTCCCGATAGCGCCACATGGTGGCCTCCCGCTGCACCAGTTCATGCTTTGATAAGTTTACCGAAAGGTCATACGCTGCAGCTAACGGCAGGCTACAGCACACCGACAGCGTCTGCGGCTCAAAAGCTGAATAGGTTCTGCCGCAATTGGAGCAGGAAAGATGCTGGATAAGGCTGTTGAGGGCTACTGAAGTGTCCATAGATACTTTAAATCTACGGCAAAGTAGCAGCTATAGTATTACTATACCTAATAGTATTTAGGAATAGGCTATTCCGTTTGGGAATACTGGCGCTTGGTGAACTGAATGAAATTTTTGAACAGGTTATCGTTTTCGGTGCCCTTGCGCTGAATAAAGTAAAAGGTGCGGCGCACATCCAGTTGGTCCACCTGCATTTCCAGCAGTTCGCCCGACTCCAGCTCCTTCAGCACAGCGGGACGGGGTAAAAAGGAGAGGCAAGTGTTATCCGCCCGCACAAAGTTTTTCAGCGCCTCTGTACCGCCCAGCCTGATCTTCACCGGGATGTCGTGGAGGCGGATGCCCTGTTGCAGCAGCGCCTCCTCCAGCACAGCCAGCGTGCCTGACCCATACTCGCGCAAGGCCAGCGGTATCTTGTAGAGGTCCTGCAACTGCAGTTTCTGGTGGCGCAGCGGATTTTTGGAGGAGCACACCGGAACCACTTCATCCTGAATAAATGGCGTGTAGCTCACGTTGCTTACTTTGTTAATGCCTTCGATGATACCCAGGTCAATCTCCCGGTCAACAAGCGCTTTAAGAATGTTCTCGGAATTGCGGTTTTTCAGCGTAATCTGCACATTCGGGTTCTGGGCCAGATAGGCTGACAGTACCGGCGGCAGGATGTAGAGCGATATTGTGGTGCTGGAGCCAAGCACCATGCGCACCTGGGGCAGGAAGTCGGCACTTATGCTTTTGAATTCCTCGTAAAGCGCATGTTGCAGTTCCTTAGCCACCAGTAGCTTCTGGTATAGCAGCTGGCCAGCCGGTGTTAGGCTCACGCTATTGCCATGGCGCTCAAACAGGCCAATTTTGTAATACTCCTCCAGCGCCTTAACGTGCTTGCTAATGGCCGACTGACTGATAAACAGTGTCTGGCTGGCCTTGGTGAAACTTAGCAGGCGGGCAACTTCAAAGAAAATTTCGTGGCGTTGGGAAAGCATGTATGCTGATATGTAAAGCCTGCCGTAGCCTCAGGAGGTAGGGCACTCTTGAGGTTTGTGCAAGTTCAGGTTTAGCGAATCCAGTTGATTCCGTGCTTAAACCTTTACTTTGTTATTTCTGATTTAAGGCTTTGGATAATAAGGTAGTGGTGATCAAAGTGGTCCTGTAAAAAGGTAAGTGTTTGCCCTATGGTCAGGTAGCCGACCCGGGGGTGCTTGAACAGGCCTTTGCCCATTACGTGCCTGGGCATAGCCGTTAGTTCATCCTCCAGTTGAAACCGCACCGTGTCCCATTCCTGGCGCAGCTCCGGCAATTGAGAGGTTGCGGGTACGTTGGCAACCTGCACGGGTGCCCTATACTTCTTGCCCGATTTCAAGGCTACCCGCAGCAGCAGCGCCTTCACTGCCTGCTTCAGCGAGGAGTCCTGTAACTGGTCCTGGTGCTGCAGCTTGTAAAGTATGTTGCCAAGCGTGGCTTTGTCCACAAGCGTGAGGTGGGCCACGTGCTGGTTAATGCTCCATTTCTCTTCGGCTGGAGCGGCATTCAGTTGCGTCTCGTCCAGGCTTTCCAGTTCGTCGAGCAGGCGGTTGCGGGTTTGCTCCAGGCGCAGGTACTTATCTTCCAGTTTTGGGTTCATGTGCGGTTAGGGCTATACTTGCCTGATGGTCATCTATTCAAATTGCGAAACAGCAAAATACACTTTTTACCTTAACGCACAATAATACCGGGCTGGTATTTAGCAGCAACACGATTTGATTTTCCCATATAGCTGCATAAGAAGGGGGGCGCTTCAGGTATTTGACTGATATTTTTTTCGGAACACTTTTGTAGCGAAATTGCAGCATTCTACCCTTTCTTTTCTTTATGAACAACGACCCTATTGGCGTAGCTGCCCTGGCCTATCTAAGCGGCGAGCATGGTGCAGAAATAACGGTTGAGAGCAATCTTACCGAAGACGACGTGATTCCTGTTGCCTACCTATTCCGAAAAGAAACCCAGATGCCCGAACTGGAGCTGCTGGCGCTGGAGGAGTGCCGTGGAAAGGTGCTGGACGTGGGGGCGGGCGTGGGATGCCATGCACTCGTGCTGCAGCAGCGTGGGGTAGACGTGACGGCTATGGACTTCTCTGCAAATGCCGTGGAGGTGATGAAGCGGCAGGGGGTAAGGGAGGTGCTGCACAAAGACGTGTTCGATCTGCAGGGCCCTAAATACGACACCCTGCTGCTGCTCATGAACGGCATCGGCATAGCCGGCAACCTGCTGGGGCTGGAGCGGCTCCTGGAACATGCTAAATCCTTGCTGAACCCGGGTGGGCAGATCCTGCTTGAGTCGGCTGATATCTTGTACATGTTTGAGGATGAGGATGGCTCTGTGCTGCTCGACCTGAACGCCGGCTACTACGGGGAGATCAAGTATAACATGACGTATAAAGACCAGCAAAGCGGCTGGTTCAACTGGCTTTTCATCGATGCCGCTAACCTGGAGGACTACGCCAACCAGTACGGTTTTGAGCTGGAAGTGCTGTATGAAGGAGAAGCGGGTAACTATCTGGCTAAATTAACCTTATCTGACGCGTAGGCTCATAATTGTAGCAATAATCCTGTAGCGCTTTATCCTTAAAACCACTGAACACATGGCAGCACCTTCATACCCATTTGTGCCTTATCACCCCACAACCTACGCTGCCGAGGAAACACTGAGGCGAGCGCAGGAATATTATGCTTTCATGGATGACCGCCGCACTGTCCGCGATTTCTCGGACGCGCCTGTTACCCGTGAGGTGATCGAGCAGCTTATTCTTACCGCCTCCACAGCGCCCTCGGGTGCGCACAAACAACCCTGGACCTTCTGCGCCGTGTCGGATCCTGTGTTGAAGCGGCAGATTCGCGAGGCCGCCGAAAAGGAAGAGCGGGACAGTTACAGCGGCCGCATGAGCCCGGAGTGGCTGGAGGACCTGGCTCCCCTGGGTACTGATTGGCAGAAGCCTTTCCTGGAAACAGCTCCCTGGCTGCTCATCGTCTTCAAAAAAGCATACGACGTGAAGGCCGACGGCACCAAGCGCAACAACTACTACGTGTCTGAATCGGTTGGCATAGCGAGCGGTTTTCTCATTTCTGCCATTCACCATGCCGGGCTGGTTACGCTCACGCATACCCCCAGCCCCATGAACTTTCTGAGCAAACTGCTGAACCGCCCGGCAAATGAGCGTCCCTTTCTTTTGTTGCCGGTGGGCTATCCCGCCGCCGAGGTGCAGGTGCCGGACCTGCAGCGCAAACCGCTCGAAGAGGTGGCGGTGTGGTACTGATTTCCTGCCAAAGGTATCATACTGCACTCAGCGACGTATTTTTAACAGATGTACCAAATGCCTTGCAAAAGGCAATCGTAACACTGTACAAACTTATGAACGAAAAAGTTAAGCTAACCTGGAGTCTGGTTAAGCGCACCTTTAAGGAGTTTGCCGATGACAGGCCCCTGGATTATGCCGCCATCATCGGGTTCTATACTATTTTCTCGATGCCGGCCGTGCTTATTATTACCATCCGGATTGCGGGTATCTTCTTTGGGGAGGAGGCGGTGCGGGGAGAGTTGGCCAGCCAGATCGGAGGCATTGTGGGGCAGAACAGCGCCAAGCAGATTCAAAGCATTGTGGAGAACGCCAGCCAGTCCTCTGCCACCACGGTAGGTACCATCATTGGCGTGGCTACGATGATCTTTACGGCAACCACAGTTTTTGTGGCTTTGCAGGATTCACTGAATGCCATGTGGGAGGTTAAGGCCAAGCCCGAGCGGGGCTGGCTTAAGTTAATTCTGGACCGGGTCATGTCACTGGCAATGGTGATCAGCCTTGGGTTCCTGCTGCTGGTTTCTCTATCGGTGGATGTGGTGATGGGCCTGATCAACAACTACATTGAGCAGCAGTTTTCGGGAATTGCCATTTACCTGATCACGGCAGGCAACATTGTCTTCTCCATTTGTATCAGCATTCTCATTTTTGCCAGTATCTTCAAGGTGCTGCCCGATGCCAAAATTAAGTGGCCCAATGTGTGGGTGGGCGCCACGGTAACGGCTCTCTTGTTTGTGCTCGGTAAATATGTGCTCAACATCTACTTCCAGCACGACCCACTCGCCGACACTTATGGTGCCGCCGGTTCGCTTGTGCTGATCCTTGTTTGGGTGTATTATGCGTCCATCATCTTCCTGCTCGGGGCAGAGTTTACACAGGTGTACTCCCGCGTGCACGACCACGGCATTAAACCGGAGGAGCATGCCGTGAAAGTTAAAACAGTGGAAATAGAAAAAGAGAGTAATACCTAAAAGGCCAGGCCCGCTGCCCTTAGGAGGAGCGGGCCTGGCCTTTTAGTGATATTGTGCTTTTAGTCTCTGACAAATTGCAACTTAGCATTCACGTTTCCGCCTCCTGTTATGATGTTGATGAGGGTGGCATCTACCCCGAATACCTCAGCCAACAGGGCAATATTGTCGGTGCTGATGTTGCTCGTTACGTCCAGATTAGTGGTGGTCAGCTTGTCGATTTCCATCTCTCCCAGCATGTCCAGTGTAAGCTTGGTTTGATCGGCATTAAGTTGCCAGCCTCCCCTGAAGCTTTCCTGCTGCCCTTCATTCAGGTAGGTAGCCAGGTACGTATTGTCGTCCATGAACTTTAGCACCAGCGAATTGAAGGTTTGAGCACGGGCTCCAACGCCGGGAATCAAGGCTATGTTAACGCCATTTATCAAGGCACGGTCGCCCCGCCATTCATCGGCAATCAGTAATTCACGGTTCGTAACTTCTGGTTCAGGCTCCTCTTTATCCTTGTCGCAGGACACGAGTACATTGAAGGAAAGGAGCAGGGTTAGGTATAAAAGTAGTTTTCTGGTGTGCATAATCTTCTTGTTGATATATAAGAAGGTATAGCGCAGAATTTTATAAATAGTTTTGACCTTGGACCAGCAACATCAGGAGGTTCCTGTCCCGCTACAGGATGTTAACCTCGGGGTGCAGCCGAATGCCGAACTTATCTTCCACCGACTGAATAATATCGTAGGCTAGCTGGCGAATATGGGCGCCACTGGCACCACCGTAATTCACAAGTACCAGCGCCTGGTTTTTATGCACGCCGTAGTTTTGTATCACCTTGCCTTTCCAGCCACACTGCTCGATCAGCCAGCCTGCGGGCACTTTGACGGTTGTTTCCGAAATAGGATAGGAGGGAATGGCCGGGTACTCCTGCTGTAGTTGGTCGAACTGCTCGGTGCTGATCTCCGGGTTTTTAAAAAAGCTGCCGGCATTGCCGATTTCTTTCGGGTCGGGAAGTTTGCTTTGGCGGATGTGGCACACAGCGGCGCTCACATCCTGAATGCGCGGTTGCTGTACCTGCATCTCTTGTAGTGTGGTGGTGATGGCGCCGTAGCTGGTGTTAAGTGAGTGCTCGCGGTGCAGGCGGAAGGTTACATGGGAGACGATATACTGTCCCTTCAGCTCGTTTTTAAACACGCTCTCGCGGTAGCCAAATTTGCAGGCAGCGCCATCAAACGTACGCACTTCGCCGGTTACCATGTGCACCGCCTCCAACTCATGAAACACATCCTTTAGCTCCACGCCGTAGGCCCCGATGTTCTGAAGCGGCGCTGCTCCCACGCTGCCTGGGATGAGCGAGAGGTTCTCCACGCCGCCCAGGTTCTGCTGCAGCGCATACTGCACAAACTCATGCCATACTTCGCCACCTCCTGCCTTCAAGTAAACCTGCTGCTCCGTTTCGGCTACTGTTTCGATGCCCTTGATGCCGTTCTGCAGTACCACTCCGTCGAAATCCTGGGTAAGCAGCAGGTTGCTGCCGCCGCCAAGAACAAGTTTCTCGGCCTGCTTTACCTCTGGCATCTGCAGCAGCTCCTGCAACTCCTGCACCGATGCGAAGCGGGCAAAAAGCCTGGCGGTAACCTCCATGCCAAAGGTATTGTGCGACTTAAGCGGGTAGTTTTTTTGCAGTTCCATACACAAGATTTGGTGCAAATATAAGGCTTTGGGCTCCGACTTCCGAGTTGATTCTGAAAGTTCTAACGCTGGCGCAGCCGATGATACGCTTGCTTCACCAACTCCGGAACCCCTGGCGTAGGCATCCGCCTGTGCTGTCGTGCACGAAACTTTCGTGCTGAAGTATATTCAATTTCAACTACCTACCCTGTTCTGTCATCCCGACGATAGGAGAAATCTATCCGGAATTCTAAAAGGATCTCGCACTTTATTCGAGATGACAGTACTCAGCGTGATATGAAGCCTTTTGCCGCCGCAAGGCACAAGCGGACGCTTGCGCCAGAAGTTGTCTGCTGGGTTTTGTTTTGCTTGCGCAACCAGAATCAGCCGCAAAGCATAAATCCCCAACTAGTGGGAATTTATGCTTCATAACTCAGGACTCAGAACTACTAACTCAGAAATCACACTGCGTTAATCCTGAAAGAACTTCACTTTCTTCGACATTAGCAGCATCATGAACAAGCCAAGCAGGGCGGTGCCAAAAAACAAGGCGAAGCGCTCGTAATTCTGGAAGATCAGGTCGCCAATGAAGAAGAGGGTGGAGTAGACCATTACCACGGCTGAAATCCAAGCAACCAGCAGGTGGTATACTTTGGTTCTCGGCTTGGGCAGGCCCAGCGATTTACGCACAGGCGCCCAAGCACCATCCGGTTGTATTTTCTCATAGAAGGCCTGCAGCTTACTTTCAGGCGTCGGACGTGTGGCGTAGGTAGCCACAATCCAAACAATGGTAGTGAAGCCTACAGTCAGGAAGAAGCTATCCGGGAACTCCCATCCAAGTATAAACTTCGCCACGCTATAGCCCACAAAGGGTGCAATGGTAGCCATGATCTCGCTCCAGGCATTGATGCGCCACCAGTACCAGCGAAGGATCAGCACTAGGCCAAGGCCGGCACCTGTCTCCATAATAAAGGCCCACACAGCAGCAATGGAGGTGATTTGTGTAGTGACAGCCAGGGATACGATCATCAACAAAAGCGTGGTCACGCGTGAAGCCGAAACCAGTTCTTTCTGACTGGCGTTGGGTTTGATGAACCGGCCATAGAAATCGTTGATGATGTAGCTGGCGCCCCAGTTAAGCTGGGTGGAAATGGTGCTCATATAAGCGGCGAAGAAGGCAACCAGCAAAAGCCCTTTCAGGCCGGGTGGCAGAAAGTCTTTCATGGCCATCACAAAGCCCAACCGCTCTTCACCCGCACCCAGGTTAGGGTATAAAACCAGGGCCGATAGCGCCACCAGGATCCAGGGCCACGGACGAATGCAGTAGTGGCCGATCTGGAACAGGAGGGTAGCGTACAGCGCGTGCTTCTCGTTTTTGGTGCTCATCATGCGCTGCGCGATGTATCCGCCACCGCCCGGCTCGTTGCCCGGGTACCAGCTGGCCCACCACTGAACAGTGGTGAACGCCAGGAAAGCACCCAGTGAAAGGGTAAGCGTCTGCCCGATTTCGGAGCCGCTGCTCACATTCGGGAAGTAATCCAGGGTGGCGGCCGGTAACTTGTCCTTCAATCCCCCAATGCCGCCGATCTGTTCGGAGTTAACCACCAGCACCGCCAGAATGATGCAGCCCACCATCGCTATCACAAATTGAATTACATCTGTGATGGCTACACCCAGCAAACCGGACATGGAGGAGTAGGCGACCACTACTAACATCGCCAGTCCGACATACACTAGCTGCTCGCTCTTCGGCACTTCAAAAAACACTTCTATAATCGACATCAGCGCCACATTCACCCAGCCGATAATCAGACTGTTCATGAAAATGCCAAGGTAGATGGCCCGGAAACCGCGCAGAAAGGAGGCTGGTTTGCCGGAGTAGCGCATCTCAATAAACTCCAGGTCGGTGATAATGCCGGCGCGGCGCCACAAGCGGGCAAAGAAAAAGGTGGTGAGCAGGCCGCCCAGCAGCATGTTCCACCAGAGCCAGTTGCCCGATATGCCGCTTTGCGCCACCAGTTCGGTTACAGCCAGCGGCGTGTCGGCGGCAAAGGTGGTAGCCACCATAGAGGTGCCCGCCACCCACCAGGTGAGGTTGCGGCCACCTAAAAAGAAGTTAGCCATACTTCCGCTGGCCTTGCCGGTGTAGCTAAGGCCAATTACGAGCGTAAGCAAACCGAAAGCGCCAATAACGATCCAGTCGATCAGGTCGAGATGCATGAAGAAAGTTTAAATGTGTAAATAACGGTGTGCCTGACCGATAGACGGTCTGGCTAAAGCTGCCCAAATTAAGAAAAGCAGCATATAGATAAAAGCTAATGTCGAATTTAAGATTTCTCCAAATATGCACCCTTTTGAAGAGTTGTGATAAGTATAAGCTTTTATGTGAGCGCAGTGCGGCTGTGGCAGCAAAAACAGGCGTAAGGGCGTAGTTTATACTTGCGCAGGCGGCCCAGGTAAATGCACCCGGGAACTTACCGCCTGAAATGCTACCTTTGTAACATAATTAAGGTATTGCTACATGGCGAAGAAGAATCAAACCGAGAATTTTAACATCACCGTTACCACGCTCACGGGCCTGGAGGAAATACTGGCTGAGGAGCTACAGGCGCTGGATATGGAGTTTATAAAAGTTGGAAACCGTGCCGTTACCTGCTCCGGAAACCAGCGGCAGCTATACGAGGCAAACCTGTGGTGCCGCACTGCCATTCGCGTGTTAAAGCCGATTTACCAGTTCAAGGCCCGCGACGAGAAGAACCTGTACGAGCAGGTGCAGAAGATAAACTGGGCCGATATCCTGGATGTAAGTATGACCTTCGCCATCGATGCCGTGGTAAGCCACTCCACCTTTGAGCACTCGCTTTATGTGTCGCAGCTTACGAAAGACGCTATTGTGGATCAGTTCCGCAATAAAACCGGGGAGCGGCCATCGGTAGACCGCATTCGTCCGGATGTTCGCCTGAACCTGCACATGCACGAGAACCTTGTCACGCTTTCGCTCGATTCGTCGGGCGACTCGCTGCACCGCCGTGGCTACCGCCTGCAAACAAACGTGGCCCCGCTAAACGAGGTATTGGCTGCCGGTATCATTGGCCTTTCTGGTTGGGATAAAAAATCGCCTTTCGTAGACCCAATGTGCGGATCCGGCACATTGCTGATTGAAGCAGCCATGATGGCGCAGAACATTGCCCCGGGGCTGTACCGCCGCGACCCCTACGGCTTCGAGAAGTGGAAAGATTACAACGAAGACCTGCTGAAGATGGTCTGGACAACGGCAGAGGCCAAGGCGAAAGATGCGCCGCAGGCACAGATACTTGGTTATGATTTGGATGCCGATTACATTGATGCGGCACTGGGCAACATTGAGAATGCTGGTTTGGAGCACGTGATACAGGTGAAGCAGGCTGACTTCTTCGAAACTACAGCACCATCAGCAGAAGGGGTGGTGGTGATGAACCCGCCTTATAACGAACGCATCCAATCCGACGACATCAACGAGCTTTACAAGAACATTGGCGATACGCTGAAGAAAAACTACCAGGGCTACGATGCCTTTGTGCTGACGGGCAACCTGGACGCTGCCAAAAATGTAGGTCTGCGCACCTCGCGCCGCATTCCGCTCTACAATGGCTCCATAGAGTGCCGCCTGCTCAAGTATGAGTTGTACCGCGGGAGCCGCAAAGGAGGGGAGAGCAAGGCGGAGACAGAAGGGGAAGTATAAAGCGAACCAGCCCCGGCTATACTTGCCGGGGCTGGTTTTCTTTTCTATGGAGTTGGTTGCTTTCTTCCTCCTGAAATTCAGTTTTGCTGGTGCATCGGGTTTTGGTTTGCGGCTGCTTCAAAAGTCCAATACTAAAGCTTCCTCATTGCCTGTTCCTCTATCTGAATCGTGATCGGGCAACGGAATCAAGTGCTTTGCTTTGATAAAATTCCATGCAAATCTCTACTACTCTTTTACCTTCCATTCCTTCGGCCACACGTCCTATTCTATCTATGGAATCACGTGTTATCTTGCCTTGCTCAACTTGAATTAGGTTTTTGATGACATCCCCTTCAGTATATAGATAATCAGGATAGCGGCAGCTCACATCTTCTGATGTCTTATAATCGTTTCCTGCTTTCAGGCATTCGCAAAAACTAATCGTCTTGAAGTCATTGACGAATGCATCTTTTAAATTCTGTGTGTACCTTCTTTCATTCCCAACGACATATTTTGCTCTGCAACCAATCAGCGCTGACAATAGCAGTAGGAGCAGAAGGCGGTTGTGAAGTTTCATTTTTGGTTCAAAGGCTAGGCTAAACGACGGGCGAGACCATAAACTGAAGTCTGACGTTTAGGCATTGTTGTAGGTTTGTCTTTTTTGCTCCCTGCTTTAATAATGTTTATGATTCATCCCACTTAAAGAATTTTATTGATTCGTTTTTCTTCATTTTTTTCAATGCGTGTTCAATGTTATCAGTCCAACTATAACCAGAAAGAGAACTTTGCATGAAAAGTAACTTGTTTGAGAATATCTTTTCTAAATGATTTTTCATAGCCTCAAGTTGTTCAGTAGGCTTTTCCCCGTAAAAACTCATATGAGTATGACAGTCAGAATTACCATCCGCAGCTTGTAGACCTAAAGTAACTTCAGAATTGTAGGTTGCAATCCATACCGAAAACTCTCCTTTAGCATTTTTCAAGGTACAATCAAATGACCCATCTGCTTGGTAAGAAATACTCTCAAGGAAAATCGGGTGTACCTTACTTATGTAAGCTCTAACAATATTTGAAAAGGCATCTTGTTCCATATTATTCAATGCAGAGATGGCTTATAACGGTTTGTACATAAGGTGAGCAAGGCGTAGCCGATGCATAACTTATGTGCTGGGTTAGCAGTTGGTTTTTTTCTAAAAATGATTTTTACCAATTGGGATTGTTTATCTCTCGCACCTTTTCCCCAAAATAATACATACTATAGAAAGTTATAAGCAAGTATAGTAGCGTCAGTGTTGTGCATAAAGAGCTATTAGCAATTGAGTCCTTTTCGAATTCGTCCATTATTTTTCTAAATCTATCATTTCGAATGAAATAGAAGTAATTGGCTCCCATTACTAAACTGCCAATTATCACATAATTAATAGGGGACTCAAAATGAATTGAAGGTAGGATTGTCGCTTTTACAATTGAATAGAGAGTGCCAATATTTATACATATCAAAAATGATAAGATAAACATAGCTGACCACTCCTGTGTGTCTCTGGTTTTGACCCAAAAAACAAAAACAAGAATTTTATAGAATAAGAATCTATTTAATAACCCATGTGATTTTAAAGCTATTTATCCATATTTGAAATACCTGCTAACTACCTGCTAAACGACAACATACGCTTATCTGCACTATGTGCGTAACTGGTTCGCTGTTTATCAATGCTGTATTTCGCCTGATAAGGTAGTATAAAAGTGTAGCATTTCATATTTATTCAGAGTTGCGTTACCACCAGCTATATCCGCAAAACAGCAGCGGGGGCACCTTGTAAAAAGTGCCCCCGCTACTGTTGGAAGTATAACCTTGAAATTAAATCCTTCTGATCTGTGCGCCGATTGCGTTTAAGCGGCCATCGATGTTCTGGTAGCCACGGTCTATCTGCTCTACGTTATCGATCACGCTTTTGCCTTCAGCGGAGAGGGCGGCGATTAGCAGCGCCACACCAGCGCGAATGTCAGGGGAGGTCATGCGAATGCCACGCAACGGAATCTGCTTGTTCATGCCGATTACGGTAGCGCGGTGCGGGTCGCAAAGTATAATCTGGGCACCCATGTCGATGAGTTTGTCCACAAAGAACAGGCGGCTCTCAAACATTTTCTGGTGAATCAGCACCGTGCCTTTTGCCTGGGTAGCTGTTACGAGCGCCACGCTCAGCAAGTCAGGGGTGAGGCCGGGCCAGGTGTGGTCGGAGATGTTCAGGATGCTGCCGTCGATGTAGGTGTCCAC
The DNA here is from genome assembly GCF_001611675.1 of Pontibacter akesuensis. Lineage (NCBI taxonomy): Bacteria > Pseudomonadati > Bacteroidota > Cytophagia > Cytophagales > Hymenobacteraceae > Pontibacter > Pontibacter akesuensis. The sequence goes on from NZ_CP014766.1 coordinate 4,088,250, forward strand.
TTCGTAGCGGTCCTGCTCCGGGATAAAGATGTCATCGCCCCGGAATTCCATTTTGATGCCCAGGCGCTGGAACGTGTCCGGGATCAAGCCCAGTTCTGGGATCTGGCAGTTCTTGATGGTAATTTCGGAACCCGTCATGCCGGCCATACCGATAAACGAGCCGATCTCAATCATGTCGGGCAGCATGCGGTGTTCGGTGCCATGCAGCTGCTCAACGCCTTCTACCACAATCAGGTTAGAACCAATGCCGCTGATTTTAGCGCCCATGCGGTTCAGCATGCGGCACAGCTGCTGCACGTACGGCTCGCAGGCGGCGTTATAAATGGTGGTAATACCTTCGGCCAGTACGCCAGCCATCACGATGTTAGCCGTGCCGGTTACGGATGCTTCGTCCAGCAGCATGTAAGCGCCTTTCAGGCGGTCGGCGGTGGCGCTGTAGAAAACATCTGGTGTATCGTAATTAAAGCGTGCGCCCAGTTTTTCCAGACCGATAAAATGGGTATCGAGGCGGCGGCGGCCAATCTTGTCGCCACCCGGCTTCGGCATTTTTGCCTGCCCAAAGCGCGCCAACAGCGGCCCTACAATCATCACGGACCCACGGATAGCGCGGCCCTGCTCCACAAACTGCTCTGTTTCGAGGTAGTCCAGGTTCACATCGTCTGCGGTGAAGGTATAGGTGTCGGCGGCGTTTTGCACCACTTTCACACCCATGTCACGCAGTAATTCAATTAGTTTATTTACATCCCGAATGTCCGGAACATTGGAGATGGTAACAGGTTCAGCGGTCAGTAAAACGGCGCACAGAATCTGGAGCGCCTCGTTCTTGGCACCCTGTGGGTAAATGTTGCCTTTAAGTTTATTGCCGCCTATTACTTCAAAAGAAGCCATGTATTATTTATTTCTAGGATTGGAGGAACGGTTTGTCTTTTTGTTGTTGCGCGGGTTGTTGTTATTATTCTGGTTTTGCGGGCGCTGCTGGTAGTTGTTGCTGCTGTTGTCCTGCTGCTTGATGTTTGACTCAAACAGGTTGTTGCTCTCGATGTAAGCCAGGTCCATGTCCAGCTTTCCTTTCGAAATCTCACGAATATCGCCCAGAATCACATCATCCGTAATATTCTCGCGGTTGTACGATTTGTACAAGGTCTTCATCAGCTTGCCGATGGAGATTATGGCTGCCTCACGCTCTTTCTCGTCTTCTGTCTCCAGGGCTCGCTGCACCAGTAGCTCCACGTTTTTGCCGTAGTGCTTATACTTGGGCGTATCAATGGGGTACTCCATCTTCTGCGGCTTGTCGTTCAGGTACTCCATTGCGCTGAGCGGGTAAGGGGCATCCACATCCAACGTAGAGCCAGACATCACATAGAGGTGGTTCCACAGTTTCTGCTGGTAGTCCTGCGTGTCGCGCAATTGCGGGTTCAGCTTGGCCATCAGGTTTATGAGCAACTGCGACTGGCGCGTGCGCTCACTGCGATCTTCCAGCTTGGTGATATAGTTTACCAGATCCTGCACATTGCGGCCGTATTCACGCAGCAGAAGGTCTTGTTTAAATGAGGTACTAGCTTCCATACTTTCAATTACGAATTAAGAATTACGAATTACGAGTTAAAAATCGCGAATTAAAAATTATACTTCTAAATGAGTAAGTGAAGTATAAAATCATGTGTTACGGTTACTTCTTAAACTTGTAACCATTTTTAATTCGTAATTCTTAATTCGTAATTAATTAGCTGTGGATTTTAAGCTTTGCAAAGCTTAGGAGCAGCGTTTTCTCGCCTACCTCATCAAAGTTAATAATGGCTTTGGTGCTGTTGCCCTGCGTGTCCATTTTGGCGACTACGCCGAATCCGAATTTCGGGTGCTCTACCTTCATGCCGGCGGCCAGGTTGGCGGTGTCGCTTGGCTTGAAATCGGCAGGGGCGGTGTAGTTGCTTGCTACCTGCTTGCGCGGCGCGGGCGCCACTAAATTGCTTTTGCGCTGCAGTACGCGGTCGAACACGTTACCGGCTGAATTGCTGTCGCCATACTTGAAGTTGATGAACTTTGGGTCGATCTCCTCGATAAAGCGGCTTTTCTCGCAGGAGCGCAAATTGCCCCACTGGTAGCGGCTGGTGGCGTAAGTTAAGTACAGTTTTTTTTCAGCGCGGGTGATGGCCACGTAAAACAGGCGGCGCTCTTCTTCCAGGTCGGCGCGCGAGTTCAGCATCATCTGACTCGGGAACAGGTTTTCCTCCATGCCCACAATGAAAACGTTCGGAAACTCCAGGCCCTTAGCAGAGTGAATCGTCATAAGCGTCACAAATTCGCCATCGTCATCAGCCTTGGTATCGGCATCGGTGATCAGGGCAATGTCCTGCAGGAACGCATCCAGGCTCTTGTCCTCCTTTTCCGGATCATCGACATATTCCTTTATACCATTCAGCAATTCCTGGATATTCTCATAACGGGCCAGGCCTTCCACGGTTTTATCCTGGTACAGATCGTCCACAATGCCGGAGTGCTTGGCTATGTGCTTGGCCACCTCAAACGCATCGCTGTTCTGGGCAATGCGGGCAAAATCGCGGATCATCACCGAGAAGCTCTCGATGGCGGTACCGGCCCGATTGCCCAGGAATTCGGTGGCATTCTGCACTACTTCCCACACACTGTGGTTGATGTCGCTGGCCGTAACGAACAGCTTCTGCACGGTGGTGTCACCAATACCGCGCTTCGGGTAGTTGATTACACGGCGGAACGCCTGCTCGTCGTTCGGGTTCACCGTCAGGCGCAGGTAGGCGATCAGGTCCTTGATTTCCTTACGCTGGTAAAACGACAGACCACCGATGATTTTATACTTGATGTTCATGCGGCGGAGTGCTTCCTCCATCGCACGCGACTGGGCGTTGGTGCGGTAAAGTATGGCGAAGTCGTCGTAGGAGAGGTGATTGCTCATCTTATCCTCGAAAATAGTCGTCGCCACCAGTTTGCCTTCCTCGTTGTCGGAGTTGGCCTTTATCACCTCAATCAGCGTGCCTTCCTCATTGTCGGTAAACACGTCCTTGCGCAGCTGCGCCTGGTTGTGCTTGATCACTGAGTTGGCGGCGTGCACGATATTCTTGGTAGAGCGGTAGTTCTGCTCCAGCTTAAACACCTGCAGGTCCGGATAGTCGCGCTCAAAGTTGAGGATGTTCTGGATATCGGCGCCACGGAACGCGTAGATCGACTGGGCATCATCACCCACCACCACAATGTTCTGGTTTTTGGCTGCCAGTTTGCGCGTGATCAGGTACTGCGAGTAGTTTGTATCCTGGTACTCATCCACCATCACATAATGGAACATGTTCTGGTACTTGTTCAGCGCATCCGGGTGCTCCTTAAACAGCACGTTGGTGTTAAAGAGCAGGTCGTCGAAGTCCATAGAACCCGCCTTGAACAGGCGGTTCTGGTACAGCTCGTAGATCTTGCCGATTTTCGGACGCATCGCGGCCTCATCGTCGGCCTGAATGGTGGCATCATTGAGGTACTGACGCACCGAGATCAGCTTGTTCTTGGCAGACGAGATTCGGCCCAGAACCACGTTTGGCTTGTACAACTTGTCGTCGAGGTTCAGCTCCTTCACAATGTTGCGGATGAGCGTTTTGGAGTCGTCCGTATCGTAAATCGTGAAGCTCTTCGGATAGCCGAGCTTGTCGGCCTCGGCACGCAGGATGCGCGAGAACACCGAGTGGAACGTGCCCATCCAGATATTCTTTGCGTTGTTGCCGATCACTTTCTCAATACGGTGGCGCATTTCCTTTGCCGCCTTATTTGTAAAAGTAAGTGCCAGAATATTAAAAGGGTCTACTCCGCTGTCAATCAGCTGAGCGATCCGGTAGGTGAGTACCCGTGTTTTGCCTGAGCCGGCACCGGCAATAATCATGGCTGCCCCTTCTTTGTGCAGGACCGCCTGGCGTTGCGACTCGTTCAATAAACTTAAATGATCCATTTCTTCTCTTCCGCGTGCGTCTTTAAACCTGTGCAATTTACGAAATACAATTCCTTTTTCAGAACGCCGCCCCTTGTTTCCTTGGCCGCTCAGGTAGAAATAGCTTTGAGGCAGGTTTTGGTGGAGTGGCTGCTATTAGGAACACCTTTTGCCTCCAAAGCGTTTAGCACGTGGGCCATATAAAACAAATACTTTAACTTTGCGGTAAATTGCCGCTTTGGTAGCATTTTTGATTGATAAAAGTATAGGGGAAGTCCCTTGACGCCCAGCCTTTTTAAATAACTACAGACCCATGCAGGATACGTTACAGAGTCGTTTTACCGCTAACAGCAGAACAGTGCTCGTGCTGTTGCTTAGTCTGATGGTCCACGTGGGCATGGCACAGGCCACTAAACCCAAAACCACGCAGAAGCAACCGGCGAAAACCACTACAACGGTTAAGAAAACGGACGCTACCGCCAAGAAGCCTGCCACTACCACTGCGTCTGCTACAAAGGCTGCCGTTGTTTCAGCCAAGCCTGCGCCTGTGTCTGCGGCTGCTCCCAAGCTAAAGCGCATCTGGCGCACGCCGGCCATGGATGAGGCCATGCACCTGTATACTTCGCTTCGCTTTAAAGAGGCAGCCGGTAAATTTAGGGAGGCCGCTGCTCAACGCGACGCAGACGCCTACTATTTCCTCGGCCGCATGCACCAGTACCGCGAGCTCAAGTATGATTCGGTAAAGATTGACACGGTGAAGCAGGTGCTGCATGCCGAGAAGTATTTTTCGGCTAACCGCGACTCTGCCCGCCACTACTACCAGATGGCGCTCGACAGCGGCAGTGTGATGGGGCACCTCGGTATGGCCGAGCAAATGACGATTCGTTCCAAAGACGACAAGCAGGAGTTTACGCAGCACATGCGCACGGCAGCCATCACAATCCGGGAGAAAGCGGTGGAGGGCGATGCCTTCAGCAACCGCATTCTGGGCAGTATGTACTACACCGGTTACGGGGAGTTGAAAGATTTTGGCCTGGCTTACAACTACCTGCGCCGCGCCGCTGAAAGTAAAGATGTAGCAGCCTATGCTTCGCTGGCCAACCTGTACCTGAACGGGGAGGGCGTTGGCAAGGACTATGGAAAGGCTGTTTACTGGCTTAAGAAAGGCGTAGCTGCCCGTGAGCGCGAGGCCATGTACACCTTAGCTTTGCTGTATGATGAGGGCACCCTTGGGGAGGTGAAGATTGACAGTGCCCGTGCCCTGTACCGCGGCGCCATCTCCAAAGGCAGCGTGAATGCTTACGAGCAACTGTTGTACATCAACCAAACACCTGACCAGAAGGTGGTGATAGCGGCCATCAACCGGGACCCGGACATGCTGAAGCGCGCCATAGCCCTTGGCGGAAATGTAAATACGCAGGCGGTGCCTGAGGAGTATGATGCCAACCTGCAGAAGCGCACGCCCCTGATGCACACGGTCTATATCCCGATGCTGCTGGAGGACTACGGCGTTACGTTCATACCGGAAATTCGACTGCAAACGGCAAGTATACTGCTGCGCAAAGGAGCTGATGTGAACGCGCAGGATGCAAACGGAAAGACCGCCTTGCATTATGTGGTGAGCAGCTCACGCATTAAAACAGAACTGTACGAGCAGGAGCAGGTGCAATTGCTGGACACCCTGATCAGGCATGGCGCTAACCCCAATATCAAAGATACGCAAGGAAATACGGCCCTGGCACAGGCACTGCAAGCCACCATCGGGCAGCACATTGGTATTCTGGAGCTGCAAAAGCTGCTCGATTCCGGCGCCGATCCAAGTATCCGCAACAACGAGGGCAAAACTCCGCTGATGCTGGCCTGTGAGATCAACTCGAACTACGAAATTATACTTGCCCTGCTGCAGGCGGGCGCTGATGTTACCCTCCGTGACAATGCAGGAAAAGCGGCCATAGACTACACGAAACACCAAAACGTGCAGAACATCCTGCTGGCCGCCGGATCCCCTAAGAAGCAGTAGCGGCAGCGCGTATAAAATATAGAAAGGCACGACTCCCGATAAGAAGCCGTGCCTTTCCTTTTAAGCTAGGCACTTTGGCAGGGGCCATGTAAACTATTTTCTTTCTACCTTTGTCTTGCTTTTAGTTCCGGGAAAGGGTGCTGCAGCATTGCATTCCTTAGCCTGTTTTACATTTCCTTTTTTCGATCATGATAGTTCTTCAGAATACAGTAATCAGCGACGATGTGCGCGACCAATTCTTTGTTTGCAACCTCGAGAAGTGCAAAGGCGCCTGTTGTGTGGAAGGCGACCTAGGCGCGCCGCTGGAGGAGGAGGAACTGAAGATTCTGGAGGAGAACTACGCCCACATTAAACCCTACATGACCGGCGCCGGACAGCAGGCCGTGGAAGACCAGGGGCTTTACATTAAAGACTGGGAGGGGGATTACTCCACGCCCACCATCGGCAACCGGGAGTGTGCGTATGCTATTTACGATGCCGACAAAACGTTGAAATGCGCCATAGAGCAGGCCTACTATGACGGCAAAATCGACTGGAAAAAACCGATCTCGTGCCACCTTTACCCTATCCGCATCACCAAGTATGATGGCTTCGAAGCGCTGAACTACGACCGCTGGGGCATCTGCAGCGCCGCCTGCAACTTTGGGCAGGACCTGGGTGTGCGCGTTTACCAGTTCCTGAAGGAGCCGCTCATTCGCAAGTATGGCGAGGGCTGGTACGCGGAACTGGAGCAGCTGATGGAAAACGGCAAGAGCGGCAAGTAGTTTTTAAAACTGAAACCTAACCAGTAGCAAGCGCATTTCGTTTACGTGTTTCAGGGTACGCCACAGCTCTGCAGGAGTTTTTCCATGCGTATCGATTTTAAGCTAAGTTCAAGACCAATCTGTTTCCGGAATGCCCTTTGAAGTTCATTACAGCTCAGACTTCTACAGAATTGAAGTGAATGTTGCGGATAATCTGCTGCGGTCGGAATGGCTGAGGGCCGTCAGTAAAGTTGAAATGGTAACCGGCGGCACGAAACTGATGGAGGCGCTGCAGGAAACTGTCGTTGAACTGGCTATTGCCGATGCAAGGGTTCTAACTGCGCTGACCTCGGAGACAAAAGAGTGGATGGCAACGAAGTTTTACGAACTGCTGTCGAAGACAAACTTGAAGAGGCTTGCGCGGATAACGCCAAGCGACCTGTTCTCCAAAATTGCCCTGGAGTCTGTTGCTACCCGGTCTGAGGCGTTGAATATCACCAAATTCAGCGTCATGAATTTTACAGATCCAGAGGAAGGCCTTCGCTGGCTCCTGTCTTAATCAAAAACACTTCTCTTGTTAAATCTCCTGCTACTCGCTTCCCGCAGGTAGCTTTTAGTTCGAAAATAAAATCCAACGTATAGTAACTTGTTACGAATATTTCGTATACTTACGAAGTAGTCGTAGATTGCTCTGTGCTGCCTTATCTAAAAGAAGCGGAGGGGTTAGCGAGGGAGTATTACCAGGTTATGCGTTTTAAACTTAATCTTATAATAAAAGAGTTATGATGAACAAAGAGAAATCAAACCCGCTGCAGAAACTTAGATTTCTGCTGTTAACGCCTGCCATTGCCGTTCTGGCACTCATTTCTACCACTGCCAGTGCCGAGGTAGCGCTTGAAGAAGAGTGCCTTAGCCAAAGTATGGCTACCGCTCCCCAGGATACCATCGCTAAAAAAGGAAGCGTGAGCATATCAGGAATGCCCCAGGACGGGGTGGTATACCTGGTGGACGGCGAACGTATGGACGCTGCTAAAATCAAATCCATCAACCCTGAAAGTATTCTTAAGATTGATGTGCTGAAAGGGGAGAAGGCGCAGATGCTGGTTACAGAAGATAATCTGGAAGGTGTAATAGCTATTTCTACCAAGGCTGGGCAGCATACGGCGGAGGCAAAGGAAATGCAGCGAAAAATTGAACATATTAATGCCGCAAATGTACCGGGTGCCACTTCCAAAACTGAAACTACAGCGCAATTACCTGCAAACGCCTTGTACATCCTCGATGGGAAGGAAATAAGCCGCGAAAAGGTGCAGGCGGTTAATCCAAACTCGATTGCAACTATAGAGGTGTTGAAGGATGAAACAGCTGTGCGGCAATATGGAGAGAAGGGAAGGAACGGTGTGATAAAAATCACCACAAAGAAGTAACAGCTTCCGGACTTACAAGTAAACAAGATGGCCTTCTCTGCTACGGAGAAGGCCATACTTGTTTTAGGATATAGTCTGTTAGTAGTTCTCCAATTGCGGCAGCAGCAGGATAGCCAGTTTGTCATTTCTTTGTTTCGCCTGCCTTGCCCAGTGCTTTGCCTGTTCTTTGTTGCCCATTGCCTCATACACCACCGCCAGGTTGTAGGCTGCCCGCGCCGCATCCTTTTTATGTTCGCCGTCTGCTATAGGCTGGAGCAGCGAAATAGCGGAAGCCCAGTCGCTGGTGGCCATTTTGAAAGCGGCATACTGCAGGTTTTTGGTGGAGTAGTAAGGGCGCACGTACGTGACAGTTTGGGGCGACAGGCGGCTCCAGTACCTCAACCCTGAATTCCATGCCAGCCCATTCACCTCTGGTCCCGCGTTTCCCATGGAGGGGCCAATAGCCAGCAGCCCACTCAGAACCGACCGCGATTGGTAAGGTGCCTCCTCCGAGAGGGTGATTTTGTCGAGTACGGTGCCGGTGCTGTCGTAGAGGGTCCAGTAGGATCTGGTAATCAGGGTATAATGCGCTGTCTTGGTTACGTCACCGTCCTCATCTTCCTCGCGCACCGTTTCCTGATCGAAAAAAGTGTTGAAATAGTCCATGGAGAGCAGCAGGTGGTGTGGGTGCTGCCTGTAAATTTCCTGCACCTGCCCAGCTGTCAATTGCTCTTGCTCCGCCTGTGCTCTGTAAGTGGAGGTGTCGCTGTGCACCAGCACAAAGGTTTCGTCCTTCATAATGGCGGCAACAGCCCCTCGAAAAGCCTCATTTGCACCATTGGCGAAAACGGCAATTTTCTTTTCCTGATTGAAGGTTAGCAGGGAAGGGTTGTACCTGTTCACGGCTACCACTTTCCACTGCGCGTTGGTAACGGCCACCTCGGGTGGCTTCACGGTGTTGATGTAGAGCTGTGAGGTGCAGCTAACCTGTACTAACGCAAGGATGCAGCACAGCAGGTAGGGGAGGTTCTTTTTCATAGGCTTACAGCTGAAGGATGCTGAAAGATGATTTTGGGTTGCATGAAAATATAAAAAAAGCCCCAGCTCTACAGCTGGGGCTCTCAATTATTTTTCCTTGTTCCGGATTAGTCTTTGATGGCACTAAAGTCAAAGTCCTCCAGGTACTTGGTGGTGAAGTTGCCTTCTTTAAAGCCCGGGTCATCCATCAGCTTCAGGTGAAATGGAACCGTCGTCTTGATTCCCTCAATCACAAACTCGCTAAGCGCGCGCTTCATTTTCACAAGGGCCTCTTCGCGTGTCTGCGCGCTCACAATCAGCTTGGCGATCATGGAGTCGTAGTTCGGCGGAATGGTATAGCCCGAGTACACGTGCGAATCGATGCGAACACCGTGGCCACCCGGCATGTGCAGCGTGGTGATCTTGCCTGGGCTTGGGCGGAAATTGTTTTTCGGGTCCTCGGCGTTAATGCGGCACTCGATGGCGTGCATTTTAGGATAGTAGTTTTTGCCTGTGATTTTCAGACCGGCTGCTACCTTTATCTGCTCCTTGATCAGGTCGTAATCAATAACTTCCTCCGTAATCGGGTGCTCCACCTGGATACGCGTGTTCATCTCCATAAAGTAGAAGTCACGGTTCTTGTCTACCAGGAACTCAATCGTACCCACACCTTCGTAGTTGATGGCAGAGGCACCGGCAATGGCAGCCTGCCCCATGCGCTCACGCAGGTCGTCGGTGATGAACGGGGAAGGGGTTTCCTCCACCAGCTTCTGGTGGCGGCGCTGGATAGAGCAGTCACGCTCGGAAAGGTGCGCTACCTGCCCGTGCTGGTCACCGATCAGCTGAATCTCGATATGGCGCGGCTCCACCACAAATTTCTCCAGGTAGATGCCGTCGTTGCCGAAAGCAGCTTTGGATTCGGTGCGGGCATCGTTCCAGGCTTTCTCAAACTCCGACTCGTTGTTCACGATGCGCATGCCGCGGCCACCGCCACCGGCTGTTGCTTTCAGAATGATAGGGTATTTGATCTTTTTGGCGATCTTCAATCCCTCCTCCACATTTTTCAAAAGCCCTTCGGAACCAGGAATGGTTGGTACGCCCGCCTTTTTCATGGTATCCTTGGCAGAGGCCTTGTCGCCCATCTGGTTGATCATCTCCGGAGAGGCACCGATGAACTTGATGCCGTTTTCGGCACAGATGCGGGAGAACTCAGCATTCTCCGACAAAAAGCCGTAGCCTGGGTGAATGGCATCGGCGTTGGTGATTTCCGCCGCCGCGATAATGTTCGGGATGTTCAGGTATGACTGCGCACTTGGGGGAGGGCCGATGCAAACGGCTTCGTCAGCAAAGCGGACGTGCAGGCTCTCTTTATCGGCAGTAGAGTATACGGCCACCGTCTTGATGCCCATCTCTTTACACGTGCGGATAATGCGCAGGGCAATCTCGCCACGGTTGGCGATCAGTATTTTTTTAAACATAGATTAGTTTTTGGAGATTTGAAGATTCGGAGATCTGTAATTTGCAAACAAGGAAAATGGAGACGTATCAGGCAACATCTCCATTTTCTCATTTATAAATTTTCAAATCAGGAGATTAGCTAGGATCTACCAGGAACAGGGGCTGGTCGTACTCCACCGGAGAGGCATTGTCCACCATCACCTTCACCACTTTGCCCGACACTTCAGACTCGATCTCGTTAAACAGCTTCATGGCTTCGATGATGCAGATAACCTGGCCTTTCTTCACCTCATCGCCTACGTTCAACAGAACGGGAGACTCTGGGCTGGCGGCGCGGTAGAAGGTACCGATCATCGGGGCCTTGATGGCTACGTAACGGCTCTCATCTGATGCCGCCGGGGCAGCCGGAGCTGCAGGTGCCGCCGAAGGAGCTGCCTGTGGAGCCGCAGCGGGAGCAGCAGGGGCAGGGGCCGCCTGATGCGAGGCGCCTGAGTCCTTTACGTACTTCACTTTCTGGTCCGGATCGCGCTTAACCGAGATCTTAAATTCTTCTGTTTCGATGTTAACTTTGTTCAAGCCAGATTTGGCGATAAAGTCAATGAGGTCCTGGATTTCTTTCGCTTTCATGTTTTATTTAACTCTTTCGGCGTATGAATACGTACGAGTGTCTACTTTGATTTTTTCGTCCTGGCCAATAAACAGCGGCACCTGAATAGTGGCTCCTGTTTCTACGATGGCTGGTTTGGATGCGTTCGTGGCCGTGTCGCCCTTCAGGCCCGGCTCTGTATAAGTAATAGTCAGTTCCACAAACGGCGGAATGTCGCAGGTTAGCGGCGACTCGGTTTCGGCGTGGAAAAGAATGGTTACTTCCTGGCCCTCTTTCATCAGGTCCGCAAACGGCACCATGGCATCTTCCAACGAAACCTGCTCAAAGGTGTTCAGGTCCATAAAGTGGTAGCCCATGTCATCTTTGTAGATGAACTGGTGCGGGCGCTGCTCCACGCGGGCAGTGGTGATTTTATGACCAGCCGAAAACGTGTTGTCAAGCACTTTGCCCGATCGAACATTCTTCAGCTTGGTTCTTACGAACGCTGGGCCCTTGCCCGGTTTTACGTGTTGAAATTCAGTTACAACATACAAATCGTTGTTATACTCAATTACAACACCGTTTTTAATATCAGCGGTGGTTGCCATACAGGTAAACTTGGTTGATCCTTAATAAGACGGTAAAACTATGTTTGTTTTTGCTGTCTTGCAAACCAAAGTTAGTCATTCTGCTCAAAATCTCGCTACAATATCCTGTGTTTCCTGCCTTTTCCGTTTGGTGTTGCACCATCTTATACTAAGTTGCGTGAAGCCCTGGTTCGGTAGCGGGCGAGGACTGGAAGTAACCCGGCAGCAAACGAAGTATGCGTGGCTAATTTAAATTTGAGCCCGCAGCGGTATCAGAAATAGTGTGAATTGAGTTGGGCAAGTATAGGCAGTGCAAGTATAAATCTGGCTGCCGGCGCTGTAACTTTGCATCCCGCACCCTGTCTCCCAAAATCAAGTATACCTGTAGATGACACAGCCAGACCTAACCAGCATTAAAGCGCTGCTCGATGATCGGGTGGAGAAGTATAACCAGCCCGATTTCATTCCGAACGACCCGGTTTCCATACCCCACCGCTTCACCAAAAAGCAGGACATTGAGATCAGTGGGTTCTTTGCGGCCATACTTGCCTGGGGGCAGCGTAAAACCATCATCAACAACTGCCTTAAGCTGATGGACCTGATGGACAATGCCCCGCATGAGTTTATACTTTACCACCAGGAGCAGGACCTGACACGGTTCCTGGGCTTCAAGCACCGCACGTTTAACGATACGGATTTGCTGTACCTGCTGCACTTCTTCCGGTGGTACTACAGCCAGTATGATAGCCTGGAAACTGCTTTTACAGGCAACCAGCTTAAGTTGCAGACGCAGCAGGCCCGGCTGGAGCACTTCCACAACCTGGTGTTTAGCCTGGAAGATGCCCCGCAGCGCACCCGTAAGCACGTGGCCACGCCCGCCCGCAAATCCGCCTGTAAGCGCCTGAACATGTACCTGCGCTGGATGGTGCGGCAAGACAAGGGCGGCGTGGATTTCGGTATCTGGGAGCAGATGCCCATGAGAGACCTGATTTGCCCCTGCGATGTGCACGTGGAGCGGGTGGCCCGGCGGCTGGGCCTGATTACCCGCACAGGCATGGACTGGCTGACGGCGGAGGAGTTGACGGCACACCTGCGCGTGTTTGACCCGGCCGATCCGGTGAAGTATGATTATGCCTTGTTTGGGCTGGGGGTGGAGGAGAAATTCTAAAGATTTAACGGAAAATCATTCTGCAGATATCCCAAGTTAAGGCCGCTCCTGCATGAAACGTGAATTGCCTGTTGCTACATAGGTTAAAGGTTTTGCCGTTTTTGTGCCCTACTGGCTGTTAGGTGGCAAAACGCCGGGATTTATACGTGCGGTTTAAACTTTGTAAGGCGGGTTGATTTATGATAATTCCGCGAGTTGTAATGTGCTGATAATCCTATTTAATGCCGTTTTACGTGTGTCTTGACATAAGTGTCTGCTTTTAAAACCGGTGCTGTTTTTGTACTTTTGCACCCGATTTAATAATTTATACTTCGCGGTGCCTTTTCATGGGCCCTCTGAAATTCAATTAAAACAACAAGCATGCACACCAACAACGTAGCTATCCTCGGAACCGGAAATCTCGGAAAATCTATTGCGGAAGGGCTCCTGAGCAATGGTCAGTACAAGCCGGAAAACATTTATGTGACCAGGAGAAACACGAAATCCATACAACACCTCAAAGACAAAGGACTGCAGGTTAGCAGCGACAATACCTTCGCCGTTAAAAATTGCCGTTACATTATGCTGTGCGTGCAGCCGGCGCACCTTGAAAACGTTCTGAAGGAAATAAAGCCTTACCTGGACCCGGAGAAGCACGTGCTCCTAAGCGTTATAGCCGGCATCAGCATAGACAACATCAGGGACATCGTGGGCGATTTTCCGATTGTGCGCAGTATGCCCAACACCGCCATTGCCGTGCAGCAGTCCATGACGTGCTTGGCCTTTAATGCGAAGGCCGCGCATGTGGAGGCGGACGTGAAAGAGATCTTTAACTGCCTTGGCGAAACCCTTGTGATAGAGGAGGAGCTGATGGCCGGCGCAACCGTGCTTTGCTCCAGCGGCATTGCCTTTAACATGCGCTTTATCCGTGCCGTAACCCAGGGCGGTATTCAGCTGGGGTTAGATGCCGACGACGCCCAGAAGATTGCCGTGCAGGTAAGCAAAGGCGCCTCCACCTTACTAACGATAAACAAATCGCACCCTGAGCAGGAGATTGATAAGGTAACCACACCTGAGGGATGCACCATTACGGGTCTGAACGAAATGGAGCACCAGGGCCTGAGCTCGGCTGTAATCAAAGGCTTGGTTGGCTCCTACAAAAGAATCCTGGACCTGAAAGAGCAGCGCGAAAAAGAAAGTATGTAGACTCTCATGACCAAGTTTTATAGTGCGAGGCAGATAAGTTCGTTTACGCCTTAGAAACCAGCGCATCCTAAACAGCAAGAGCCGCTATACGTATAGCGGCTCTTGCTGTTTATCTGATTATCTAGCTCGATTTACGCATCCCACCAGAGCGGATCGGCCAGGTTGGATACATCGGGAGTATTGGGATTTTTCGAAGCTTCTCCGCTAGGATATGCCACTCTACGAATAAAGTTGCTTAAATCTGCGTTTGCAGGCAGCGTGAAGCCGGCATACTGGTAGTCGAAGCGACGGGCGTCGTTCCAGGCCTCAGGGTTTAAGTACGTTACTACATACTTTTCACGGAAGATATCTGCGAGGGTAAGGTTTTGGGCGCCTACTGCCACTAGGGAGCTATTCAGGTACTCATTCGCCTCTGCAGCACTCACTTCATACAGCTCCATACTTGCCCTGATGCCTTCCAGGTATGCGTCGTACGCCCGTTGACTTTGTCCTGCACGCAGGGCTGCCTCTGCCTCAATCAGTTTAACCTCTGGGTACGACACTATGATAAGTGGCGAGTCCTCACCGGTTAAGGGGGAGCCCAGGAAAATGTAAGATTCATCCTTTACGGTGCTGCTGGCAGGGCCAACGTTTCCGGTGCCGTTTGGTGTACCCACATATGTACCTGTTCGAGTTGTGTCAGCGATCTGCTCCAGGCGTGGGTCCACTATGCCATTACTGGTGCCGTTGAGGTGCTGAATCAGCTGTTCTGATAGCCATCCTCCGAGTAACTGGTCCGCATTGTCAATGGCAGTCTGTGCCCAGGGGTTTCGCTCCGTAAACACACCCATGGTTGCGTTGTCGGCATTGGAGGTATAGGAGTTTTCAACGGCAGTAAGCACCGCCTGCGGATCATAGGCTGCGGTTCCGCTCAACTTGTTCAGCTGTCTTGCCTTCAGGGCATATGCCGTCTTAATCCACTTCTCCTTGCTTCCCCCATGGATCAGGTCACTCTGTGTGTCCAGCTCAAAAGAAGACTCGGTTGAAGACAACGCTGCAATGGCCTCATCCAGCAGCACTAACGTCTCGTCGTATAGGCTAGACGCATTATCGAAACGGGGCGTTAAGGTGGTGTTTACAAAAGCCTCAGAGTATGGGGCATCTCCCCACAGGTCGGTTACCAGCGACAGGTGGTAGGCCATGAGCACATTCGCCACACCTACGTAGGAAGCGGCTCCCTGTTCCATAGCCTCCTGCTTCATATCATAAATATCGGCCATGGCCAGGTACAGCGCGTCCCAGGTGCTGGTGTAGTCCGTAACCTGGTAGGTGTCGGTGGATCCGCCGGCGACGGGACTGGCCAGGTATTGTACGAAATAGGAGGTAATATTAGCCACACGGTAGCTGTTCAGTGCCGTTTTGTGGGTGGTGGTGGAGAGCATGGTGCTTAGGGGCGGGTTGTTTACCAGGTTGGGGTTATCCTCCAGGTCAAAGTAATCCTCGCAGCCTTGCAGTGTGCTTACAGCCCCAACTAGCATTAGGGCAAACATATATCTAAAGATCTTTTTCATACGGCTGTTATTTAGAATCCAACATTAAGCGTGAAGAGGTAACTTCGGACGGCGGGATATGTGAAGCCGGAGAAACCATCCACGTTGCTTCCGCTTGGGCTGAAGCTGGTTTCTGGGTCGAAGCCCTTGTAATCGGTGTGGAGCCATACGTTATTGCCCGTAAGCGAAACTGAGGCGTTCCGGATAAAGATGCTCTCGAACCAGTTCTGCGGGAGGCTGTAGTTCAGCGTGAGGGAGCGCAGGCGAACCCAGGAGGCATCCTCCACAAAATTCTCTGACACGCCACGGTAGAAGTTGCGGTAGTAGCCGTTCGTGTAATTTACGCCGTCAGGCCCAACGCCCTGGCCCAGCCATACTTCCTTTGTGTTCGGTGTGCCGTCTGCCAGCACACCTTCAAACACCATTGTCTGGTTTCGGTTTTCGGTATACTCGGCTATGCCAAAGGCGGCAAAGAAGTTATCCATCTGGTTATACTTTTCAAGCCCCATGCGCGCATCCAGCAGGGCCGTCAGGCTAAGGTTTTTGTAGGTAAAGGTGTTGGTGAAGCCGCCGATCCAGTCGGGCTGAGAGTTACCTAATATCTTTTGGCTGGAGAGTGGCGCCCGCACCGGGAAGCCGTTCGCACCAATCAGAATAGGACGCGACTCATCTATGAAAAGCGGGTCTTCCTCTTCGCCTGGCCCGTAGTAGCGTTGCCAGTGGGAACCGTAAATATTGCCGTACGGCTGTCCCTCAATCAGCCTCAGGCTTACCGTAGATCCTACATAACCAAACTGGGAAGCATACACAATCTCATCTAACCCTTCCCGTATTTTAAGAATTTTGTTACGGTTGGCAGAGAACACCAGTTTGGTGTCCCAGGTGAAGTTGTTGGTGCGAACCGGCACGGCGTTCAGCACCAACTCCACGCCTTTGTTGCGCATTTCGCCAGCGTTGATGGCAGACCGGATATAACCAGTGGAGTTCGCCACGTTAATGTTCAGGATCTGATCTTTACTAAGGGAGTAGTAGTAGGTAAAATCAAATCCAACACGGTCGTTCAAGAACGACATCTCCAATCCGGCCTCAAAGGTATTGGTGAACTCAGGCTTGAGTTCCGGGTTACCCAGGAGTGCTGCCCTTGTTACACCCGTATAGCCTGTTGGTAAACTTGTGTAAGGTGCAGAGCCAGAGGAGGTAGAGTAGGGTAGTGCATCCTTGCCCATCTGGGCGTAGGAGAAGCGCAGCTTGCTTTGGTTGATAAAATCAGGAAGCTCCAGGTGCTCGGAGAAGAGGTAGCTTATACTTGCCGAAGGATAAAAGAAAGACCTGTTATTGCTTGCCAGGGTGGAGGTGATGTCGTTGCGGCCGGTCAATGTCAGGAATAGGAAGTCCTTATAGTCCAGAGAGGCCTCTGCAAATATACCCATCAGGCGGTAATCAATTTGTTGTTCGTCTGTAGACAGGAAACGTGCGTTAGACAGTCTGAAGTAATCGTATACGGCTAATTCATTACCCAACACCCCAAAGCTCTTCGACTGACGGTCGTACAGGTCGTGGCCTACACGCAAGGTTCCGGAGAAGTTCTCACCGAAGTCAGAATTCAGGGTGGCGATAAAGGTAGAATTTATAGCTCTGAACCGGGTAGTATATTCATGGATAAAGCCCCGGCCGTTATCATCCAGCACTTGCTCATCCGGCACACCCTGAGGACCTGGAGCGGTGCGGGTGCGATCGTCGCTGTAGGTATCCAGGCCAATGCGGTAGGTAAAGTTCAGCCAGTTGGTAGGTTCGTAACCAAACGTAAGCCCGCCGATAAAGCGGTTTACTTCATCCTCCATCCTGTTGGTCGCCGCTGCATAGATGGGGTTGTCGTTGCCGTAGGTTTTCATGGTGCCGTCCGGCTTTCGGAAATCCCGCACATCCCAGCGCGGTGACCAGTAGCTGAGCATCTCGTTGAAGCGGTCCGCGTTGTAGCGGTCGCCTCCGGAGTTCACGTAGTTGAAATTACCTCCGACTTTTATCTTATCGCTGATATTGGCATTAGCATTTAATCGCGCCGATACGTTCTGGTAATTTGTGAACGGGAGCACTCCTTCGTGGTACAGGTGCGAAATGGAGGAAAAAAAGCTAAGTGCCTCGCTACCGCCTGAAAAGGAGAGTGTATTGCGGATCTGGTGCCCTCGCTCGTAGGCATCCTCAAAGTGGTTGTATATACTTTCCGGGTGCGTGGGGTCTAGTTGTCTTGCCTCCTCCGCGGTAGGGCCCCAGGACGGCCAGAAGCTCTCAGGGTCGTATACGCCGGAGTATCCCTGGGTATAGGTGTCCTGTATTTTCGGAAACTTATTTACCTCCTCTATACCGGCTGTGGACGTGAAGTTTACCCGCATCTCGCCCTGCCGCCCCGATTTTGTGGTGATAACTACCACGCCGTTGGCGCCTTGCAGGCCATAGAGCGCAGTGGCGGCACCTCCGCGCAGGATGTTTATGCTCTCAATGTCATTCGGGTTCAGGTCGGCCAGGCGGTTACTCATGCCTCTTAGCTCAGCGCCCTGGCCAAAGGTGGAGGTGGAGTTATCCATCAGGATACCATCGATAACGAAGAGCGGTTGATTTGGCCGGCTGGGGTCGATGGAGTTAATGCCCCGTATCTGGATGCTGGCACCCTGACCCGGTGCGCCGCCGGTACTGGAGATGGTTACACCCGCCACTTTGCCCTGCATGGCGTTCAGCACGTTCGGTTGTCGGTTTTGCACCAGCTCCTCTGTTTGTACTTCTTGGGCGGCGTAGCCAAGCGCCTTCTTCTCGCGTGTGATACCGAGTGCCGTGACCACTACCTCGCTTAGCTGCTTGGTGTCTGTGCTTAGGGACACATTTATCACGTTCTGGTTGCCCACCGTCACCTCGCGGGTTTCATAGCCCAGGAACCTGAACTGCAGTACGGCATTCTCGCCCGGTACGCTTAGCTCATAGTTTCCTTCAGCATTTGTGGCAGTGCCGGTGGTGGTTCCTTTTACGGTTACGCTCACGCCGGGCAATGGTGTACCCGTATCAGCCCCCGTAACCTGGCCACGTACGATGTTATTCTGGGCCATGGCAGGCATCCAGCAACACATCAGCAGCAAAACAAGTAGGGTAAAACTGTTTTTCATAGTATATATGCTTTAAGTGAATAGGAAATGCGGGCTTGCCGGTACCACTGAGCTTGATAGGCAGAAACAGAGTACCGGCTTATTGATGATAAGGTATCAGCCACTAAAGACTGTTAAGTTGGGTAGCAAAAAGTATAAGTGTTGCATTTGGGAGAGTAAGTAAATGCGTATCAGATGAGTTTCATTTATACTTGCAATAGTTATACGGCGCTTGTGATTAAATGGCAAAATAAAGTTGCTTTAATATTAGTATATTTAGGGGTATGCCAGTAAACAATCACTTGCCGTAGCTTGCTTTATGAGAAAGTCCCTGCCATTGTGCCTCCTGCTAATCTATAGTTTCATGTTATGCGCTGAGACTGCTGTAGCACAAAGATTCCCGCTGGAGTCAGTAATGAGTTACCCTTTTCCGGCTGAGCTGACAGCTGCAGCAGCGGGTACCCACCTTGCCTGGACGCTCAACGAGCAGGGCAAGCGCAATGTGTACGTGGCTGAAGGACCAGATTTTAAGCCCCGTCGTCTAACCAATTACATGCAGGACGAGGGGCAGGAGATTACTAGCCTGTCTTTGTCTGCCGATGGAAAGTGGGCCGTGTATGTAAGGGGCGGAGAGCATGGCTCTATCTGGAGCGAAAACGAAACAGTTAACCCTGCCGCCAGCCCGCTGCCTCCCAAAGTGGAAGTATGGAGCATGCCGCTTGCGGGCGGGGAACCCATCGCGATAGGTGCGGGAGGGGAGCCGGTGATTTCGCCAAATAACAGGGAACTGGCCTTTATCCGGAATGGACAAGTATGGCTGGCCCCGCTGGATGGTACATCGCCCGCAAAGCCCTTGTTTGTTACCCGTGGTACTGTGGGCTCACTCGAGTGGTCGCCAGACGGAACGCAGCTAGCTTTTGTCGCTAACCGTGGCAACCGCGCCTTCGTTGGCGTCTATACGAATCCAGAAACTCCTATCACCTGGGTTGCGCCAGCCTTCGCCCGCGACCGTTCGCCCTGCTGGTCGCCGGAGGGCAAGCGCCTGGTTTTTGTGCGCACAGCGGGTTTGGGTGGCGCTCCGCAGCCATTCCTGGAGCGGCGGCACCAGCCCTGGAGCATCTGGACAGCCGATGTGGCAACCGGAAAAGCTACGCAAGTATGGAAAGCCCCCGAAACACTGCCCGGCTCTGTGCCCAACACCAACGGCGGCTTTAACCTGCATTGGGCCGCAGGAGACCGTCTTGTGTTTGTGTCTTACCAAGACGGCTGGCCGCACCTGTACGCATTGCCTGCAACCGGCGGAAAGCCGTTACTGCTAACTCCCGGAGCGTTTATGGTGGAGCATGTCAGGCTGAGCCCTGATAAAAAGTGGCTGGTGTTTAGCACGAACACCGGCCCTGACAAGTATGATATCGACCGCAGGCATGTTGCGCGCGTGCCTGTAGATAAAGCTGCGATGGAGGTACTGACGCCCGGTGATGGGTTGGAAAGTATGCCTGTGCTGACCGGTGACGGCAAAACACTAGCCATGCTCAGCGCCACGGCTCAGCAGCCGCCGGTGCCTGCCGTAATGCCTTTCAAGCCAAAGGCAAAGGTGCAGCTGATTGGCAAAGAATTTATACCTGCTGCTTTCCCGCAGAAGTTACTGGTGCAACCAAAACAGGTTGTTTTCAAGTCGGAAGATGGGCTTACCCTACACGGGCAGCTTTTCGAGCCCAAGGGTGGCCCCTCCAAAAAGCCGGCTATCGTGTACATTCATGGCGGGCCGTCGCGGCAGATGCTGCTGGGCTGGCATTATTCCGACTATTATAACAATGTATATGCCATGAACCAGTACCTCACCAGCCTGGGCTTTGTGGTGCTGTCGGTGAACTACAGGTTGGGCATAGGCTATGGCTATGATTTTCAGCACCCCTACAGCGCCGGCGATAGAGGAGCCTCTGAGTATAAGGATATACGGGCCGCCGGCAAGTGGCTGGCCCGGCAGCCACAGGTGGATGCCAGCCGCATTGGCGTGTACGGTGGCTCTTACGGCGGCTACCTCACCGGCCTTGCCCTCGGCCGCGATTCAGAGCTGTTTGCCGCTGGCGTGAACATACACGGCATGAGCGACCTCACTGCCGAGAGCGTTCAACAGTTGCTCTACCCGAACCGCTACGAAAAGGCCCCCGATGCAGAAGAAGCCGTCAAAATTATGTGGGAATCATCTCCGGCCGCTTCTGTTGCCACCTGGTTCTCGCCCGTGCTAATCATACACGCCGACGATGACCGTAACGTGGACTTCAGCGACAGCATGGACCTGGTACGGCGCCTGGAGGCCAAAGGGGCACCTTACGAAACGCTGGTAATTGTAGATGATACCCATCACTGGATGAAGTATAGCAATGCCTTGAAAGTTAACGCGGCGACAGCTGACTTCTTCAGGCGAATGCTGCTGGGGGAGGTGAAGTAGCGTGCGAAGTTATAGGCTTGATAGGTTGTTCTGCCTAGAGTTGTTTGTTTTCCTGCGGTAACTAAATTGGCTACTGTAGCCGCTCCTTAATGCCCGGAGGTCCTAGCAATACCCTCCTTAGCTGCAGGAAGAACATAAAAGCCGCCTGCAGTTATACTGCAGGCGGCTTTTATGTTAAGGTATATTCAAGTGTAAATCGCTTCTACAAACTGTCTATACTTTCTCATCTACCAATCCGAAAATAGGGGTGTTCTCACGCCGAGCATGTTCAGGTAAAAGCTGTAGGTGCTTCAACTATTGGTGAAGTATAAAAGTAATGCTTAGCTTTCTTTTCGGGGCGGGATGGAGTAAGTGCCCACAGCATGTGCCACCGGTTCTTCCCTGCCTTCCGAGTAAATGGTGACTTCGCCGACAACCAGCTTTTTGCCCAGCTTCATCAGGGTGCACTTGCCGATAATGTCGTGGGTAGCCGAAGGCTTGCGCAGGAAGTTAATGTTTAGGTTCGTGGTGACGGTAAGAGCCTCCAATCCGATCTCCCCAAGTATGGCAACATATAAGGCGACATCCGCCACGGCCATCATCACAGGGCCAGATACGGTTCCGCCGGGCCGCAACTCGGCGGTGCCAATCTTGTGCCGAACCGTTGCCGCCTTGCCACCAACCGCCTCCACTGTCACCTTCGTCTGCGGAAACTCCCTGACCAGGAAAGCAGCTATGTCGTCTTTTAAACGCATACTCTCTGTCAGTTCATTAGTTAAAGTAACGAGGAGCTAGCATGTCTGATGTGCTCATGTACTCGAAAGGGTTTTTTTCGCTCCAACCAATGTAGTCTATCGTTAGCTTTTGCTTGGAGTTAATATAGAAGCGGAATTCCCATATTAGTTTGCTGCCCTCATGGTAGCTAATGTACGTATGCCTGAAATACCGATCACTGCCTGGCAGGTATGCCTCCTCAATCAAATCGTACCCATCTAAACTTCCATAAACACCTTCCGGAGGACTTACACTTATGATCTGCATCTTACTGAGATAATCGTTTTTGTTCTTGATTTTGGTAGCGGCATCCCAGGTTTTGCCGATGCTTTCTACCATAAAATCAGCCACTTTCTCATGCCTGTTGTTCTTTAGATCGGTGAAAATAGTGTTCACTATCGTTTTGGCTTCCTGAATTTTAGCAGCATTTGGCTTTTTTGAGAAGTCGGTCGTTTGGCTAAAGGAGGTGCAGAAAGCTGTCAGGAGCAACAGCACAGTGAGTAAAGTTGATTTCATACAGTTATTAGAATAGATTTTAAATGGTTAAAAATTAATAAAGTGGATACCTGGCTTTGATGTGAAGCTGTCGCTTTTACTTATAGAACCAGCTGCGCATACAGCTTTTCAAGTGTTTCCTGCGGATCCAGGCAAAGGCCGGGGTGCACGGGGGAGGTTTGCACCACCGTGCTGCGGGTGGCGGTAAGCCAGCGGAAACGCGAGGCAACAGGCAGTCCGCCAATGGTGCCGCCATTCTTTCGGCCTGCGCAGATGCGCTCAAAGGCACCAAGCCGCTCCTGTAGTTCCTCCATGTCCACCTTGTCCGAAAAGGAGCACAGCCGCTGCGCGTTCAGCGCATACAGCGTTTTCAAAAAGCCCTTGGCGGAGCAGTACAGAATAACGCCGACGTTGATGAACTCTTCCCGCTCCACGCTCGGCACCACGCGAATAACGGCGTACTCAAATAAGTGCTTTTCTGGCATGTTGGGCTTCTTTGATAAATGTTTCTGTACGCGTGAGGCGGGCTTCGAGAAATTTGCTGTATACTTCCCGGTGCTCTTCCACAGCCTCAAAGGGCGAGTCGATGGTTTGCAGCCACTCCTCCGGAATCAGCGCAACGATGGCGCGAATGCGTTCCGGGGTAAGGATGCTGCGGAACTCCGCGTCTACGGCTTCAAGCTCGGTGGCCTGGGGCAGCAGCACGTGGTCTTTTACCTGCACAAAAGGCCGCTTGGCCTGCTCCTCCCAGTTGTAGCCGGCGTGGTGAAAGTATAGCGCCGCACCGTGATCGATCAGCCAGAGCTCTTTGTGCCACATCAGCATGTTCGTGTTGCGGGGCGTGCGGTCTACGTTGGTTACCAGGCAATCAAGCCAAACGATCTGGGAGGCAAGCTTTGCATCCACCGTTGTTACCAGCGCATCGAAGGTAATGGCGCCGGAAAGGTAGTGGAGCGCCAGATTCAGGCCCTCGCTGGCGCGCAGCAGGTCCTGGATTTCCTCGTCGGGCTCGGTGCGGCCAAAGGCTTCATCCAGCGTGGCAAACACCAGTTCGGGTACTTTAAAGCCGAGCGTGCGGGCAATCTCGCCGGCAATTAGCTCGGCTATCAATGCTTTGATGCCCTGGCCCGCGCCCCGGAATTTGAGTACGTACAGGAACTCGTCGTCTGCCTCCACAAGGGCGGGCAAAGAGCCTCCCTCGCGGAGGGGTGTCACGTAGCGCGTCACCTCCACGGTTCTAAGTTCTGGTGGGGTATAGGTCATAGGTTTAATTCAGTTATGGCAAAAAAGCAGCGATTGGTGTCAGTCCATATCTATTGTGGGACGCCCAGCACTTTTTGCATGCAGATGCTGCTTTCCACACCCGCATATTGCCCGTAATTTGGGATGGAAGTATAGCCGCTTTTCTGATAAAGCCTGACCGCTTCCGGCATTTTCCTGCCTGTTTCCAGTATGCAGGAGGTATAGCCTAACTCCGCAGCCCATTTCTCCAATTCCTGCAACACAAGTATGGCAATGCCCTGCCCGCGATGCTGCTCCTGCACAAACATACGTTTTACTTCCATTGTGCCTGGTGCGTATTCCTTGATTGCGCCACAACCCACAGGAACATCCGCTTTATAAACCACTAGCACGTGGTGGATTTTATCGAGCTTGTTGTACTGGGCGAAAAAAGAGTGGTCTTCCCCGTCTTTTTGCTGCAGGTACCGATCCAACAGGGCAACAAGGCTGTGAAAATCCTTGTTACCGGAGTCGGTTCTGATGATGTTGATCATCTGTATGCCATTTATGAGCTTTTATACTTGTAAAGGCAAGTATAAAAGCCAGTGTTGTAGATCGCTTACGAAGCAGTCAGCACTAATGCTTAAACTGGATCTCGTAAATGTTGGGCCACATCTTGCCCGTTACGTAAATCTTGTCCTTTTCCGCATCCCAGGCAATGCCATTTAGTTCGAGCGCATTGGGGTTCTTGTTGGCGGCATCCTGGGCAAGGGCCGTCAGGTATAGCTTTCCAACAATCTGGCCGCTTTTCGGGTCAATCTTCACGATGGTGTTGGTGGTGTACACGTTGGCGTAAATGTAGCCGTTGATGTACTCCAGCTCATTAAGGTTTTTTACCGGGCCGTTGTTGTCGTAAACGCCTACTTCCCTTACTTTCTCAAACGTTTCGGGGTGCAGGTAGGTCAGGCGGCTGGTGCCGTCGCTCATGATCAGGTGCGTGCTGTCGGTGGTCATGCCCCAGCCTTCCTTGCTCGGAAACGTGAATTCCTCCAGCTTCTCAAATGTATTCAAATCATATACAAAGCCGGTTTTGGCTAGGTACGTCAATTGGTACAGCTTGTCGTTCAAAATTACAATTCCCTCGCCGAAGTATTTGTCGCGGTCCAGCTCCACCTTGGTGTCGATGTTACCCGTGTTCATATCCACAATACCCACCAGTGATCTTGTTTGCGGCAGGTCCGACGGAGACCCGGTGCTCTCGAAGAGTTGTCCCTTGTGCACCAGAAACCCTTCGGTAAAAGCATTGGTGTCGTGCGGGTATACTTTTGCCACGCCGTAGTTTATCTCGGCAGGAGCGGGGCCATACACGCTGTTTCCGTTCTCCGCAGCCTGGGTAGCTGCCTTTTCGCTTTCGTTGCCGCAGCCTGCCAATGTGCTCATCGCGAGTATGGTGGCTGCCAGTAGGGTCGTGTTGATGGTTCTCAAGAGTATGTTGATCGTGATTTACCTTATTTTATACGAATGCTGCTTTTGACTTTCCTGTGCCCTGCTGCAGCTATTGCAGGATGAAGTTAAGCCAATTGCAGTTAATTTAAAAGCTGATGGTCTTTTTGTGTGATTGGCTGGTCATCAGTCTGCAGCTTATACTTGCTAAACACTTGTCTTTTTCCATTTCCCCTGCCTGAAAAACCACCAGCTGACAAGCGCGTGCAGGGAGTGGCAGCAGGCGATGGCGATAAAAACACCCGTGGCGGCAAGTTCAAAATAAATAGCCAGTGCGTAGGCAAGCGGCAGCTCGACCAGCCACAGTACCACAATGTTGATCAAGGCTGGCGTCCGGGTATCGCCGGCGCCGTTGAACGCCTGCACCATCACCATGCCCAGGCCAAAGAAGATGTAGCCCAGTGTAATAATTTGCAGGGCTTCTGTGGCGATGCGAATGACCTCCGGCTCATCTGTAAAGAAGCTGGAGAGGTGCTCTCCAAACACAATAAAAATAAGAGTGATGGCTGCCATGAAAATGACGTTGTAACGCGCCGTCAGCCACACCGCCAGCTCGGCTCGTTTGGCTTTCTGCGCCCCCAGGTTTTGCCCCACCAGCGTTGCCGCCGCCGACGAAAGTCCCCAGGCGGGCAGCAGCGTGAAAATAATGACGCGGAAAGCAATGGTGTAGCCCGCCAGCGCATTGCTGCCAAACTCTGAAATAAGCCTCGTCAGGAAAATCCAGCTGGCCGAGTCGATGAGGTACTGGCCTACGCCGCCTGAGGAAAGTTTCAGGATCCGGACAATAATGGCCAGGCTGATGCCCAGGTTCTCCCGCCCGATTTTGAGCAGGTGCTTTCCGTTGAGCAGGTGATACAGTTGGTACACCACACCCAAACTTCTTCCTGCTGTCGTGGCCCAAGCGGCACCTTCCAGACCCAGGCCTTCTATGTTACCCACACCGAAGATAAGCAGCGGGTCCAGGATGATGTTGGCGCCGTTCGAAAGCCAGAGCGCGCGCATGGCCAGGTGCGGCTTGCCGGCACCACGAAAGGCACCGTTGATCAGGAAAAGCATGATAATAGCGAGGTTGCCGGCGAAAATAATTTGCGCGTACCTAACGCCTGTGGCCAGAATTTCGGGAGAGGCTCCCATCAGCGCCAGCATTTCCGCCGCATAATATGTAGCCACACCGCCCATCAGCAAAGCCAGCGCCACGCCCGTCACGATCAGCTGAAACGTGATGGTGCCGGCCTCCCGGTAGTTTTTCTCCCCAACCCGCCGCGCCACCATGGCCGTTGCCGCAATGCTCACACCCATGCCCACGGCATAAATGATCATCAGGATAGACTCGGTCAGGCCCACGGTGGCCAGGGCATCCGGGCCAAGCCTGCCCACAAAGAAAATATCCACGATGGCAAACAGCGACTCCATCAGCATCTCCAGGATCATGGGGATGGCCAGCAGCACAATGCTGTGCTTGATACCAAGTGTGGTATAGTCCTGCTCCTTGCCTTTTACGGCAGACCACACGAGCCGCAGAAATGCCTTGAAGCTGTTCATGGGTAGGAGAAAAATTATAGTTACATGCTACTGCTTCAAGCGGTACTCATCTACAAAATGCGTTCCCAGTCTGTACGACAAGCCGACTTCCAACATCAAGCCAGTGGCCTCTTTCAGGTTAAAGAAAACCGGCCGAACCGCACCATGCACATTCAGGTAATGGTTGTAAAGAGTGGGCGCACCATAGTAAAACGACGCCCTGTCTTTGCCTAGTTTGATAAGGTAGTTTACAACCACTCCCGGACTAAACCCTTTCAGCTGCACCCAGTCTTCGTCTTCATACTCCAGTTTGGGTGTTACGTTTTGTACGGCGTAAGCCAGCTCCAATTGCGCGTTAAACTCCGTTCGCTCTTTTTCTGCAAATGCTTTGTTCGCGGCAACGCCTAGCATCAGCATGGGAGGAGCGCTGTTTTGTTCTCTGCCGGAGCTGATCGGGTAAGGCTGCTTCAGCTTGTTTCCATAGAAGCTCATAACCATGCCTCCTCCAAATCCTTTCTTCCCGGTAAACATCATGTCAAGCTTCATGCCGCCACCCGGCTGCAGGTACTCATTCGGTTTTCCTAAAAAGGTATTGGCCACAGCTCCCATCAGAATATCCAGCCGTTGCCCCGACTTGTGAATGTACTCAAAGTCTTCGTGGGCTCGCGTTTTGTAATGCACATAGCGCTCTTCAGCTGCTGCAGGCTCGTAGACTGGCAACTGGAACTGTAGAAAGTATAGCGCGCTCTCCTTCACTCCGTTTACTGTGCGCGGGTGGAAAAGCGGTATATTGGCTGCAGCGGACCGCAGGCTATCCAGAATGGCGGCATCCGTAGTTCCTTTTATGTCTTCCAATGTAGGCAGGCCCTCCTCATCAATAAAGAAAACCAGCTCAATCTCTTTCTGCTGCAGTAGCTGCTTTTGCGCCTCTGAGAAGTTAATTTTGTAAAAGGGCAGGGCAACCTTGCTTGTTCCTCCAATCGGCTCAGGCCCATAGTTGCCGATACCTGTCTGGGCATGCCCCTGAAGCGCAGCCAGGCACAGGGCTGCCGCGATAATGGTAGACTTAATCATCTGTAAAGTAATAGTCGATGCTTGTTTTCGAGCGCGAAGCTAAGTCATATTTTTAGAATAGCAGATTAAATATCAGCTAAGCGGCGGCATATTGAGCTACACATAGCAGCAGGTAGGGGAGTGGACACTACCCCACCGCAATCTTCAGCACCACCTTCCGAACAGTATCCTCCGTCGCCATGGCCGCATGAGCATCATCAGGATAAAAAATGGTGAAGGAGCCGGCAGGCACATCAAACCAGTTGCTTGTTTTGTCGGGGAAAAAGGCGGCGTCGCGTTCTTCAGTGTAGGGATCGTTGGGGGGGCTGCATTGGGCGAGGTCTTTCCAACCCATGTGGTCGGTGCCGGAGATCACGTATTGTATGTCGATGTACTTGCGGTGCACCTCTAGTTTGGCATCCTGCTCAGGTATGCCTTTCCCTTCTGAGATGATGGCAAAAAGGTCTCTGCCCACAATGGCCCGCTGGCCGATGGGCAGCGCCATCAAATCCGACTCCTGCAGAAAACGAAACGCCTGCTCAAAAAGCGGGTGCATGGAAGTATAGCGCGAAGCGTTGGCGAGTTTGTCGAGAACCATGTCTTTTGAATTAAGAATTAGAAATTATAAATGATGGGTTTGGAGGTGTGGGTTTCAACCTGCTTTCATAAGTATAAAATCGTGCGTCTTGCTACGTGCTTCGTGCGTTGCAAATAAGTATATAGAAACGAACAAAACACACCTGTATACTTGTTATAGTTATTGCTAATTTTGCAGTAAATTAAGAGATAACCTTTGATCTATCCAGAAAACTTTGAAATAAAAATAGGGTTTGCACAGGTGCGCGACATGCTCTCTGAGCTTTGCCTTAGCCCGCTGGGCCGCCAGTACGTAAACCGCATGGCTTTCCTGAACCGCCACGATGTAGTGGAGCGATTGCTGCAACAAACATACGAATTTAAACAACTGCTGGAGGCGGACGCTGAGATTCCGCTGCAGCACTACTACGATGCGTCTGCTTACCTCGACAGGGCCGCCATTGAGGGTACTTACCTCGAGGTGCTGGCCTTTTTCGAAATCAAGATGTCGCTGCGCACCATACGCGACTCGCTGCGCTTTATTTCCGGCGCAGAGGAGGGGCAGTACGAGGCACTGAAAGCCCTCGGTGCCAACGTAACGGTGGAGCGCTCGCTCATAGCCGCCCTGGATAAGGTGGTGGATGATACCGGTGCCGTGCGCGATGATGCCACTCCGGAGCTGCAGCGCCTGAAGCGGGACCTGATCTCGCAGCAGGGTGCCTTGCGAAAAACGATTTCGTCTATCATGCGCCACGCCAAAAACGAGGGATGGACACCCGCTGATGCCGAGCCGACCATACGTGGGGGCCGCCTGGTGATTCCGGTGATCGCCGAGTACAAGCGCAAGGTAAAGGGCCTGATTCACGACGAGTCGCATACGGGGCAGACTGTGTACATTGAGCCGGAGTCTATCTTTGGTCTCAACAACGACATCAAGGACCTGGAGAACGCGTACCACCGCGAGCTGATCCGCATCCTGATGGGCCTGACCAACACGTTGCGCCACCATGTGCCGGAGCTCCGCAAGGCCTACCAATACCTGGGGCTGCTGGACTTTATCCGGGCCAAGGCGGTGTTCGCGCGCCGTGTGGAGGCGAGTAAACCGAAGTTGCACAACTACCCGCTGGTTAATTGGAAGCAGGCCATTCACCCGCTTTTATACCTGGCGCACCGGCAACTGGGCAAGCCTACCGTGCCCATGGATCTGGAGCTAAACCGCGACCAGCGCATTTTGCTGATATCAGGCCCCAACGCCGGTGGTAAATCGGTGAGCTTGAAAACAGTGGGACTGGTGCAGTACATGCTGCAGTGCGGTATGCTGATTACGGCAGCGGATGGTTCTGAGGCGGGTATCTTCCATGATATCTTTATCGATATCGGGGATGAGCAGTCTATCGAAAACGACCTGAGTACCTACAGCTCGCACCTGACCAACATGCGCAAGTTTGTAACGGTGGCCGATAAAAAAAGCCTGGTGCTGATTGACGAGTTTGGTACGGGCACAGAGCCGGTGCTGGGCGGAGCTATTGCCGAGGCGGTGCTGCAAAACCTGAACGACAGCAAAGTATACGGCGTCATCACCACGCACTATACTAACCTGAAGAACTATGCTGAGCGCACACCGGGTATTGTGAACGGTGCTATGCGCTATGACCACAAAAACCTGCAGCCGCTTTATCAGTTGGAGATCGGCAAGCCGGGTTCTTCGTTTGCCATCGAGATTGCCCGCAAAATCGGGTTGCCAAAGCACATCGTCGACAAGGCCAGTAGCCTGGTAGGCAAGGATAAGATCCGCTACGACCGCCTGCTGGAAGAACTAGAGACCGAGAAGCAGGAGTTGGAGCAGAAAGTGCGTGAAGCCACGAAGCTGGAGCAAAAGCTGGCGAAGTCGGTGAAGGAGTATAATGAGCTGCGAAACTTCCTGGAAGAAAGCAAGCAGGACGTCATGCGCGAGGCCAAGGGCAAAGCCAAGTTGTTGCTGAAGGATGCGAACCAGAAGATCGAGGCGACCATTCAGCAGATAAAGCAGAGCCAGGCCGAGAAGGAGCAAACCAAGGCAGCCCGCCGCGACCTGGAGGAGTTTACCAAGGAGGTGCGCAAAGAGGAGCCACGCCCGGCGCACAAGCGCATCGCCAACGGCACTATTAAGCCCGGCGATAACGTGTCGCTTATAGGGCAGGACTCTTACGGACAGGTAGTGGGCATCAAAGGCAAAACCGCCGAGGTGCTGTTCGGTGGCCTCAAAACCATCGTGAAGGTAGACAACCTGGAGCGGGTAGAGGGGCAGATTCCGCAGAAGCCGAAGAAATCCAAGATGGAGACTTCCGGCAACTACAACCGCGGCATGAACATGACCCAACGCATGGCTGACTTTACAAACACGCTGGATATCCGGGGCGAATACGCTGAGGACGCGCTGAACAAGGTGATGAACTTCACAGACGAGGCACTGATGCTGGGTATTCCGGAAATTAAGATCATCCACGGCCGGGGCAACGGCATCCTGCGCCAGGTAGTACGCGATTACCTGTACTCGGTGCGCGAAGTAGCCAGCCTCGGCAACGAGGTGGAGGAACGCGGTGGCGACGGCGCGACACTGGCCGTGCTGAAGTAAGTATAAATTATAAGTATAGAAGCAGGAAAGGCTCCCGAATTCGGGAGCCTTTCCTGCTTCTATACCTGCTTAAGTTGGGTTTTAAGGTGGCCTGATGCTGCATAACCCGTTCCTTTAAGGGAGGGAATATTCTCATACAAGTAAAAGGGCCCCTCGCCCCTTGGGGAGAGGGCTAGGGTGAGGGGGGCATACACAGGCCACTTTACTTTGGCAGCTGCAGTCACAGGCCTCTGCGAGCCCGTCGGGTTACAAACCCGACATTATACTTAAACACAAGTTTAGAAACTTGCGCCAGTTTTGTGAAACTGCCCTTTCTCAGAAGGGCAGGGATGGGATACCAGTAGCCACGCAAAAAAAACTAACGTACTGCCCTGATCTCGGCATCAATAGTTACTCCATCCAGCGAGAACTCTCCTTCCATATGCAGCTCTGAAGCCGTCAGCTTGTTTAGGACCAAAGTGGTTTCATCTGCTGTGCCCTCATCTAGTATAATGGATTTCTCATCGTTCGTAAACTCCCAGGTACCGGTCTCGGTGTTTGAGTCGTCATCGTCGTAGGTGAACGTGTAGGTGCCGTTGTCGTCAAAATTAAGTGTGGCTTGGGTAACATCATACCCAAACTGCGACTTGGCAGTCCCTGTAAAATCAGAGCCATTGATAAAGATCTTATCGCCGGTCCACATGCCGCCTGTCAGCAGCTCGGTGTTAGAAGGCGCTGGATTGTTATCATCATCGTCGTCATCGCCGCAACTGGCGAATGTCAGCATCAGGAGCGATGCGAAGAGCAGTGGGAACAGCTTGAACTTCTTCATAGGATTAAGCATAGGGTTTAGTTATTTATGAAAGTGTAACGTTGCCACAAGTATGGCTGCTGCTAAGAAAGGCACTTTATGAAAAGTCTTTTCCAAGGAAAGCCACCGGTGTTTTAAGTTCTAAGTAAAGCAGACTTATCAGGATACGAAATGCGCGCAAATAAGTCTTTTGCAGACGATCGGATTGTGGTAAAAGAAAGCAGCTAGTCTATAAAATGAGCACGACCAGCCATAAACCAGCAATACCCTTTTTTATAAAATGCTTATTATCAGCTATGTAATTTATAAATGCTAAAATATTTAGTATAAAATATAGCTTTTGCTAATATTGTTCGTAAACTAGCAGCATGGAAGCAAAAATTATACAAATGGAGCCCAGCCCGAAGGTGGTGCAGTTGAGTGAGGTAGCAGCTGACTGCATGCTGTTGTTTGCCTCTGCCGTTCGCGCGGGCTTCCCGAGTCCGGCCACAGATTACGAGGCGGAGCCCATCGACCTGAACGCCTACCTCACCCAGAACCCAACCTCCACTTTCCTAGCCCGTGTGGAGGGCGACTCGATGATCGGGGCGCACATAGAGCCCGGCGACCTGGTGGTGATCGACCGCTCGGTAAAGCATACCAGCGGCCGCATCGTGATGGCTTTTATAGCCGGGGAGTTCACCATCAAAAGGTTCATGCTCAAACCCGATGGGGCGTACCTGGTACCCGAGAACCCGAAGTATGAAAGTATAAAAGTGAGCGAACCGGACATGGGTCGCATCTGGGGTGTGGTAGTGGGCGTGGTGAAAAAAGTATAAATGCCGATGGAGACTACGCGATTTGCCCTGGTTGACTGCAACAGCTTTTATGTATCGTGTGAGCGCGTGTTCCGGCCTGAGCTGAACGGTCGCCCGGTGGTGGTGCTCAGCAACAACGACGGCTGCGTGATTGCCCGCTCCAACGAGGCCAAGGCGCTGGACATCAAAATGGGCACGCCCTACTTTCAGATGAAGGAACTGGCAAAGCAGGAGCGGGTGGAGGTGTTCAGCTCGAACTATGAACTATACGGCGATATGTCGCGGCGCGTGGCCAACACGCTGGCGCAGTTCACTCCGAACCTCGAGATTTATTCCATCGACGAGTGCTTTATGGACCTGAGTCATCTGAAGCCGGAGGAGGTAGCGGAGTATGGAAAGCAGATCAAAAAGACAGTAGAGCGCTGGACAGGTATTCCGGTATCGGTAGGCGTGGCCTGTACCAAAACGTTGGCAAAGGTGGCCAACAGGCTTGCGAAGAAAAGGGTTGGAGCAGATGGCGTGCTGGTGCTGGAGAGCAAGCAGGAAACAGAAGAGGCGTTACGCCAGACAGAAGTAGGGGATGTGTGGGGCATCGGCCGACAGCACGCCAGGCGCCTGCAGCAACTCGATGTGCACACCGCCTGGGACCTGCAAAAGCTGCCGGAGGGCTGGGTGAAAAAGCACATGGCTGTAACCGGGCTGCGTACCCTGCTGGAACTGCGCGGCAAGCCCTGCCAGGAGTTAGAGATAGAAGCTCCCGCCCGGAAAAATATCTGTACCTCACGCTCCTTCGGCAGGCCACTCACACAGCTAACCGATATCGAAGAAGCACTGTCGACGCACACGGTGCGCTGCGCCACCAAACTGCGGAAGCAGGGCAGCTGTGCCTCCAGCCTCACCGTTTTCCTGATGACAAACCGCTTTGCCGTAACCGAGCACAATTTCTGCAACAGCCGCACCAAACAACTAGCAAGTCCCACCAGCAACGAGCTCGAACTGCTGCGCCACGCCATCAGCCTGTTAAGGGTAATGTTCCGCGCGGGCAAGCGCTATGTTAAAGTCGGCATCATCCTAAACGACCTGGTACCGGCATCTGAGGTGCAGCTGGATCTGTTCAGCCACCAGAACGACGAAAAGCAAACCAAGCTCATGCACACGCTCGATACCCTGCGGCAGCGCTTTGGGCACCACAGTTTGAAGTATGCCGTGCAGGGGGCAATAGACGAAAGCAACAGGCATAAAGAGGAGCAGCAGAAAGCGCCCTGGATGCTCAGGAAGGACCACATTTCGAGCTGCTATACTACAGCTGTGGAAGAACTGCTGGTTATCAGAAAATAAAAAAGCCACCCTGTACTGGAGTGGCTTTTTGTGCTTATTAATTAAACTACAAGTATAGCTTTGTGAGTTTTATACCTTCTTTTTGGCCGGTGCTTTTTTAGCTGCCGGCTTTTTGGCAGCAGGCTTTTTAGTGGTAGCGGCTTTAGCCTTCGCTTTGGGGGCTGCCTTTTTCTTTTCAGCGGCTGGCTTATCGGCGTCAGTGCCTTTTTTCTTGAAGCCGCCGCGGCCTTTTTTCTCCGGAGTGGCGTCGGCAAGTGCCACGCACTCCTCCAGCGTCAGTTCGCTCGGCTCCTTGTCCTTCGGAATCTTCACGTTCTTTTTGCCTGCCACAATGTAAGGACCGTAGCGCCCGTTCAGCACCTGGATGTCCGGGTTTTCCGGGAACGACTTGATCAGCTTTTCGGCGTCGGCTTTGCGCTTGGCCTCTATCAGGGCTACCGCTTCCTCGGCCGTCACCTTCAGCGGGTCCAGCGTTTTCGGGAGCGAATAAAACTTGCTGTTATGGCTGATGTAAGGACCAAAGCGACCGATGGCAGCTTTCATCTCTTTGTCTTCAAACACGCCTACAATGCGTGGCAGCTTAAACAGTTCCAGCGCATCCTCCAGCGCCAGGCTCTCGATGAACTGGCCTTTGCGCAGGCTGGCGTATACTGGTTTTTCACCCGTTTCCTCGTTCTCCTCACCCAGCTGCACATAAGGGCCGAAACGGCCGAGCTTGGCAAGTATGGTTTTGCCTGATACGGGGTCTTTACCCAATTCTCTCGCACCCGATACATCCGCCCGGTTAATGCTCTCGCTTGACTCGATGCGCTTGTGGAACTTCTGGTAGAACTGGTCCAGCATCGTTTCCCACTCTTTGGTGCCGTGCGCGATCTCATCGAACTCAGCTTCCACGCGTGCCGTGAAGGAGTAATCAATTACGTTCGGGAAGTGCTCAATCAAGAAGTCGTTCACCACCATGGCCGTATCCGTCGGGAAGAGCTTGTTTTTCTCTGCGCCCGTGATCTCGGTTTTGGTTTGGGAGGAGATATCATCGCTTTTCAGCGTCAGCACCCGGAAATTACGTTCTTTGCCTTCGCGACTGTCCTTTTCTACGTACCCGCGCTTTTGCACTGTCGAGATGGTAGGCGCATAGGTAGACGGGCGTCCGATCCCGAGTTCCTCCAGCTTCTTCACCAAACTTGCTTCGGTGTAGCGGGCGGCAGGGCGGGAGTAGCGCTGGGTGGCCAGCATCTGGCGCAGGTTTATACTTTGGCCGATGCTTAGCGGCGGCAGCATACCCTTCACTTCGTCGTCGGCTCCATCCTCGTCGTCGTCTTTCGACTCAATGTATACTTTCAGGAAGCCCTCAAACTTGATCACCTCGCCTGTGGCCTGCAGTTTTTGCGCCGGCTGGGTAGAGATGCCGATGGTAACAGTGGTTTTCTCGATCTCGGCGTCTGCCATCTGGGAGGCAATGGCGCGTTTCCAGATCAGCTCGTACAGGCGCTGCTCGTTGCGGTCGCTGCTGCCCGTCATCAGGGAGAAATCAGTCGGGCGAATGGCTTCGTGTGCTTCCTGCGCACCGGCAGACTTGGTTTTAAAGCGGCGTGTTTTCACGAAATCCTCTCCAAAGGCACGGGTGATTTCGCGCGTAGCCCCCTGTATCGCCTCATCAGACAGGTTTAGGGAGTCGGTACGCATGTAGGAGATCTTACCCGCCTCGTACAGGCGCTGTGCCACCGTCATGGTTTGGGCCACCGAAAAGTATAGCTTGCGGCTGGCTTCCTGCTGCAGGGTAGAGGTGGTGAACGGCGGAGCAGGGCTGCGCTTGAGCGGCTTTTTCTCCAGGTTCTCTATTTTATACTCAGCGCCCACGCAATTTTGCAGAAAGGCCTGTGCTTCTTCCTCAGTCTTGAATTTCTGTGGCAACTCGGCCTCCAGCGTACGTCCCTGCACATCAAAGGCAGCGGTAATCCGGAACGAAGACTCGGCGTTGAACCGCTCTATCTCGCGCTCGCGCTCCACCACCAGGCGCACCGCCACCGACTGCACGCGTCCGGCCGAAAGGCCTGTTTTAATCTTTTTCCAGAGCACCGGCGACAGCTCAAAGCCCACCAGTCGGTCAAGTATGCGACGTGCCTGCTGCGCGTTCACCAGGTCCATGTCAATGCCACGCGGGGTGCTGATGGCATTAAGAATAGCGCTCTTGGTGATCTCGCGGAAAACGATGCGGCGTGTTTTGGCATCGTTCAGGTTCAGGGCTTCGCTCAGGTGCCAGGAAATGGCTTCTCCCTCACGGTCGTCGTCCGATGCGAGCCACACCATCTCGGCCTCCTTGGCCAGCTTGCGCAGCTGCGCCACCACGTCCTTTTTATCGCTGGAAATAACATAAGTTGGTTTAAAGCCATTCGGTATGTCGATGGCGTTATTATCTTTAGGCAAGTCGCGCACATGCCCGAAGCTGGACTTTACAATAAAGTCTTTTCCTAAGTATCCTTCTATCGTTTTTGCCTTTGCAGGCGACTCTACTATGACTAAGTTTTTTATCATCCTATGAAATTAGAGGCGAGTGGGGCCGGGGTTTGCCCCAAAGTTCAAGTTTTTTTTTCAACAATTACAACCCCATCCGTATAAGATAGG
This sequence comes from Pontibacter akesuensis, assembly GCF_001611675.1. NCBI lineage: Bacteria > Pseudomonadati > Bacteroidota > Cytophagia > Cytophagales > Hymenobacteraceae > Pontibacter > Pontibacter akesuensis. The sequence goes on from NZ_CP014766.1 coordinate 4,124,755, forward strand.
TTTAAATCCATAATTCCGTAACACAAAAACGCTCCTAACACCACACGGTCAGCTTAAGATTTTATATGCAAAGAATTGTACTACTCTGCCGCCACGCCGAAACAGAAGACCCTTATCCACTACAGCCCGACTTTGAACGGGAGCTTACGCCCCACGGGCAGCAGCAGGCCCGTGCCGCGGGTGCCTGGCTCCGCGAAAAGTTTAGCAAAGCCGATGCCATACTTGCCAGTCCGGCTACAAGAGCCAATACCACGGCGCAAATCATTGCCGGCCGCCTGTACTTCGACAAAGACCGCATCAGTTACCTGCCAGACCTTTACAACGGCCGCAAATCGCAGCTGCTGAAGTGCCTGGGCGAACTGCCCGACCATGTGAAGCAGGTACTACTGGTAGCGCACAACCCCGGCATCACGCGCCTTGCCCGCGAACTTACCGAGCAGCAGCAGCTTGGTTACCTCGACACGGCCGATGTGCTGGCCGTAGCGCTGGAACTGGAGCAGTGGCAGGATATCCATGCCACCACCGGCATGTTGCTTACTCACTATACGGAGCAAGTACCCTGATCAGACTTCTCTTGCGCTATCTTTAATTTTCAGGTTATACATAAAATCCATAGTTTAGGGCCATGGCTGGTGCTATACCTGCTGCATTGGCACAAACTTAAACCCGACGTATGAAGACGAATGTAGTGGCCGTGATAAACCAGAAAGGCGGTACTGGCAAAACAACTACGACCATTAACCTCGGCAGCGCCCTTAGCAAACTAGGCAAGAAAGTGCTGCTGCTCGACCTGGATCCTCAGAGTAATCTGTCCTATTCCCTGGCTGTTGCCAATCCGGAAGCCACGCTCGCCGATGTGTTTCAGGGCGACAAAAAGTTGGCCGATATTCTGGTGGAAAAGGACGGGTTGTGGATCGCGCCCGGCTCCAATGAGCTGGTTGATATTGAGATCTCTCTTGTAACGCAGCCTGAGCGCGAGAAATTCCTTAAAAATATCATCGCCCAAATGAAAGGATTTGATTTTGTGTTCATTGATTGTCCGCCTTCCCTGTCGGTGCTTACCCTGAACGCGCTGACGGCGGCACAGGAGGTGCTCATACCCTTGCAGATGGAGGTGCTCACGCTGCAGGGCCTCGATCAGATCATGAACACCGTGGAAAAGGTGCAAAAAACATTCAACCCCAAACTAAAGATAAAGGGCATCGTAGTGGTGATGTTTGATGTGCGCCGCAAGCTAAGCCAGGAGGTGCTGGAGTACCTGCACGAGAACGTGAAGCATAAAGTTTTTAAAAGCCAGGTGCGCATGAATGTGAAGCTGGCAGAGGCGCCGTCGTTTGGCAAAAGCGTGCTGGATTACGATGCCTCCTCTAACGGCGCCAGAGATTACACGGCGCTGGCAGCGGAATACCTGCAGGGCTAAGCCCGCTTCCAGATCAAAGCGATCACTTCATTATTTTTTATACTTGTACCTATTTATTTAGTAAATTGCATTTGCTTTTACACTTGTTGCCTGCCACAGAACAGAGCTTTGCCTGCTGTTTTGACCTAGCACGAGGTTTAACGATCCCATTCCAACCAAACAAAGTATGGCCTTAGGTAAAAATATGAAGTTGAGCAAAGAGAAGCTCATCAGTGACGTGGAAGCCAAAGAAGAGACAAAAAATGCCCCAATAGCGAAGGAAGGGGCCTCCGGAGCCAAAACATCGGTGCCTGATGCGCCGGCCGCTACAGCCGCAGCGCCAGCAAAAGATAAACCAGCCAAGCCTGGCAGCCTCCCGAAGCCGGATGCCGGAGCCTCTCCCAACGGAAAGGACAAAAAGCCTGAACTGCTTCCAAACAGCCCCGAGTACATCAACGAGCAGCTGAACAAGGTGCTTTATGCCCTGGACGCCTTCAAAAAAGGGGATGTATCCGTGCGCCTTACAAAGCAGAACAACGATATTTTCGCAGACATCGCAGAAGCCTACAACTCCATGGTGGAGATGATTGGTGGTGTGGGTGGTGAGGTATCACGCATCTCGAAGGTGGCAGGAGTGGAGGGTAACCTGAAAGCCCGTGCCTCTGCCGAGAATGCCTCCGGGTTCTGGAAAGACATGATCAATAACATCAACGGCCTGGTGGATTCCATCGCGGTTCCGGTGTTGGAAGTAGGAAAAGTACTTAAGAACATCTCTCGCGGTAATTTGGATGAAACTTTCCAGATCCCGGTGTCAGGTGACTTTAAAGTGATGGCGGAAACCATCAACCGCACTATCGATAACCTGAACCTGTTTGCAGGAGAGGTAACGCGTGTGGCCTTGGAAGTGGGTACCGAGGGTAAATTGGGCGGACAGGCAAGCGTGCCAAACGTGGCGGGGGTTTGGAAGGACCTTACTGATAACGTGAACACGATGGCCAGCAACCTGACCAGCCAGATCCGTGACATCTCGAACGTGGCGACAGCGGTGGCGAAAGGTAACCTGGCCCAGAAAGTATCGGTGGATGTGCGCGGTGAGTTTGCCCAGTTAAAGGACAACGTGAACCAGATGGTGGACTCGCTGAACGTGTTTGCCGACGAAGTAACGCGTGTGGCACGTGAGGTAGGTACGGAAGGACGCCTTGGCGGACAAGCCAAAGTGCCGAACGTAGGCGGTGTTTGGAAGGACCTGACCGACAACGTGAACACCATGGCCAGCAACTTAACAGCTCAGATGCGCGACATTGCGAATGTGGCCACAGCTGTTGCAAAAGGTGACCTTACACAGAAAATCACAGTTAATGTAAAAGGCGAGATAGCCGACCTGAAAGACATCATCAACCAGATGGTGGACTCCCTGAACATTTTTGCCGGTGAGGTAACCCGCGTTGCCCGTGAAGTGGGTACCGAGGGTAAACTGGGCGGACAGGCAACAGTACCAAGAGTAGAAGGAACCTGGAAAGAGCTGACGGACAACGTGAACCTGATGGCTTCTAACCTGACATCGCAGGTGCGTGACATTGCCAATGTGGCAACCGCCGTGGCGAAAGGTGACTTGACCCAGAAGGTATCCGTGGACGTGAAAGGCGAACTGGGGGACCTGAAGGATATATTGAATGAAATGGTGGACCGACTGAATGTGTTTGGCGCGGAAGTAACGCGTGTGGCACGTGAGGTGGGCACTGAAGGAATATTGGGCGGTCAGGCAAACGTGCCGAACGTGGCAGGTATCTGGAAAGAATTGACGGACAATGTGAACTACATGGCCAGCAACCTGACCAGCCAGGTGCGTGATATTGCCAACGTAGCAACGGCGGTAGCGAAGGGCGACCTGACCCAGAAGATAACAGTAAACGTGCGCGGTGAGTTAGCCGAGTTGAAAGTGAACATCAACCAAATGGTGGACTCGCTGAACATCTTCGCTGACGAGGTAACCAGAGTGGCGCGTGAAGTGGGTACTGAGGGTAAACTGGGCGGACAGGCAAGTGTGCCGAATGTGGGTGGTGTTTGGAAAGAACTCACTGACAACGTGAACACCATGGCCAACAACCTGACCTCGCAGGTACGTGATATCGCCGATGTGGCGACTGCCGTTGTGCGCGGTGACCTGACCCAGAAGATCACTGTAAACGTGAAAGGTGAGATGGCTGAGCTGAAGGAAAACATCAACCAGCTGGTAGATTACCTGAACATATTTGCCGGTGAGGTAACCCGTGTTGCACTAGAAGTAGGAACAGAAGGACGCCTGGGTGGCCAGGCCAACGTGCCGAACGTAGCGGGGGTTTGGAAAGACCTGACCGACAACGTGAACACGATGGCTTCTAACCTGACAACTCAGGTGCGCGGTATCGCCAAAGTAGCAACAGGTGTTGCAAAAGGCGACCTGACCCAGAAGATCACAGTAGAGGCCCGTGGTGAGATCGCGGAGCTGAAAGAGAACATCAACTTCATGGTGGACTCGCTGAACATATTTGGTGACGAGGTAACGCGTGTGGCACGTGAGGTAGGAACCGAGGGTAAACTAGGCGGACAGGCAAGTGTGCCAAACGTAGCTGGAACTTGGAAGGACCTGACCGATAACGTGAACTCCATGGCTTCCAACCTGACTTCTCAGGTACGAGACATTGCCAAAGTAGCGACTGCGGTGGCGAAAGGTGACCTGACCCAGAAAGTGTCGGTGGAAGCACGCGGCGAAATCCTGGACCTGAAGGAGAACCTGAACCAGATGGTGGATTCCCTGAACATCTTCGCTGACGAGGTAACGCGAGTTGCCCGCGAAGTGGGTACGGAAGGACGCTTGGGCGGCCAGGCCAACGTGCCGAAAGTACGCGGTACCTGGAAAGAACTCACCGACAACGTAAATACCATGGCAAGCAACCTGACTTCTCAGGTGCGCGACATTGCCAAAGTAGCAACGGCCGTAGCGAAGGGTGATTTGACCCAGAAAGTGTCTGTGGATGTGAAAGGTGAGCTTGGTGAGTTGAAGGAAAACATCAACCGCATGGTGGACTCGCTCAACATCTTCGCCGGTGAGGTAACCAGAGTGGCACTTGAAGTGGGTACAGAAGGACGCTTGGGTGGCCAGGCAGCAGTACCAAACGTGGCCGGTGTATGGAAAGACCTCACAGACAATGTGAATACCATGGCTACCAACCTGACTACGCAGGTGCGTGGTATCGTGAAAGTAGTAACGGCGGTATCGAAAGGTGACCTGACACAGAAACTGACACTCGAAGCAAAAGGCGAGGTGGCCGAACTGGCTGAAACGATCAACACCATGGTGGTGGACCTGAACCGCCTGGCGGGTGAGGTTAGCCGTGTGGCTAGAGTTGCCGGTGTGGAAGGAAAACTGACTGAGCGTGCGACACTGCAAGGGGTAGGCGGTAGCTGGAAAGAACTGGTAGATACCCTGAACGACCTGCTGGAGTCCATCGTGACGCCGGTACTGGAAGTATCCAGAGTAGTGCGCGGTATATCCGAAGGTGACCTGACACAGAAAGTAGAAAGCCATACAGCCGGTGATATTCTGGACATGGCCAATGCCCTGAACCTTGCCGTTGACAACCTGAATGCGCTGCTTGGAGAGATAAACGATTCCTCGCTCGTAGTTGGAGCTTCCTCTGAAGAGATGGCTGATAAAGGCCTGGAGATGAACAAGGTAACGCTGGATGTGGCCCTTGCGATGCAGCAGATGGCGGAAGGTGCCCAAAACCAGGCCCTCAAAACAGACCAGGCCTTCAAACTGATTGAAGAGATCATGAAGGCAACCAAAGAGACAGCAAATCGGGCTGAGGTAGTGAACAAGTCGGCCAAGGTGGGTGAGGAAACCTCGCAGCTGGGTCTGAAGACTGTAGCCGAAGTGGTGAAGAACATGGAAGAAATTTCCAGCTCTGCATCGCTTACCTCAAAAACGATTGAAGTACTGAGCACGCGTTCGCAGGAGATTTCAAAGTCTCTAAGCGTGATCACGGATATTGCCGCACAGACAAACCTTCTCGCCCTGAACGCCGCCATTGAGGCAGCACGTGCAGGAGAGGCAGGCCGCGGTTTTGCCGTGGTAGCTGAAGAAATACGAAAGCTGGCCGAGGGTTCGCGCAAGTCGGCAAGTGAGATTGCCACACTGGTAGAAGACGTGAAGAAAGACACGGCCTCTGCCGCCACGGCGATCTCGACCATGGAAGGACGTGTATCGAAAGGTAAGAATGCAACATTTGAGGCATCCGGCGCCTTCAAAAACATTGCCTCCTCCAGTGGGGAAACGCTTCGTACGGCACAGGACATCTTAACGGCAACGGAAGTACAGAAATCATCGATCGGTGACGTAGTGAAGTATGTGGAAGAAGTGGTTGCCATTGCCGAGCAAACAGCGTCCGGCACGCAGCAGGTAGCCAGCACAGCCAAGCAACTGTCAGGCTCGATGCAGGAACTTACCTCGTCGTCTCAGAACCTGAACGACATTGCCGCTGACCTGCAGGTGAGTATTTCAGCCTTCAAGCTGATAGACGGAAACCTTGTTTTCAAAAACAAAAGGACGCTGCTGACGACTGCCGTAAACCAGCGAAACGAGCGCAACCATACGGGTAACACCAGGTTGGCAACACGTTCGCTGAACACAAAGCCAAACGGATCTTTGACGAAAGGTGATTCGAAATCATAACGATGGCGAAGGAATCAACTAAAAAAGTGGAGGTGGAAGAAGCTGATAACGCAACTGCACCGGCAGCTGCGGCAAAAGACACTCCAAATACGGTAGAGGCCGCCAAAGAACAGGTAGCCCCGGAGATGGTGCACCTGATCGTGTTCAAGCTAGGCACAGAGGAGTACGCCATCAAGATTGACCAGGTAAAGGAAGTGACCATCACGCCTGCCATTACGCGAATGCCCCGCACACCGGACTTTGTGAAAGGGGTAGCCAACATCCGTGGGGATATCATAGCCATCATGGACATGGAGCGGCGCTTTGGGATCAGGCCAGCCGAATTGGCGGAAGGCCTGAATCCAAATATTTCCTATACGCTGGTGATAGAAGCGAAGGACTATAATATCGGTGTGGAGGTGAGAGAGGTGCCGCAGTCGCTGAACCTTGCGGTGAAAAAGATTGACCGCGCGCCATCGTTTTTACAGGATGTAAGTATAAGCGATAACTTTATTGAGGGAATCGCAAAGATTGACAGCCGATTGATTATCGTGCTGGACATGCACAAGATCCTGACACAGGATGAGATAAACCAGCTTCCAAACGCATAATAACCAGAATTATACTTCTAAAAGTATGAAAAGAATATTGATTGTAGACGACTCGTTCTACATGCGCACCATGTTAAAAAACATGCTCACCGATGCCGGTTACGAGGTAGTTGGAGAGGCTCCAAACGGACAGACAGCTTTAGAACTGGCAAAGGAAACCAAGCCTGATCTGGTGACGCTGGACGTGATTCTGCCTGATAATACGGGGCTTGATGTGCTGAAAGGCATCCGGGCTGATAACCCGGAGCAGAAGGTGATTATTGTAAGCGCTGTAGGCCAGGAGGTTATCGTGAACGAAGCTATGGAATATGGTGCGAAATCATACATTGTAAAGCCTTTTTCTGAGGAGAAAGTGCTGGAGGTGGTAAGCAAAGTGTTGGCTGAGTAGCCGGCTCCTCTTACAGCCTTAACAGAAATTTTAACGGTTATACAGCAAGTATAGGAGGGACGAATGTCGTTAAAAGTTCTGATCGCAGAGAAATCAAGCTACTGCAGACTTGTGCTGCAGGATATTATCGGCTCCGAAGCAGATTTGCAGGTACAGGACCTTGCAGCTGACGGGGAAATGCTGATGCAGCAGCTCGCCATGCACAAACCGGATATGGTGGTGCTGGACTACGAGCTGCCGATGAATGAAAACCTGCTCATCCTGAAGCGCATTTTCAGTGAAGTGCCGGTGCCGGTGCTGCTGCTGGTGCCAGGAGAGAACCTGACACTGGAGTTGCTGAAGGAGGCGGTGGCATTGGGCGTGTACGCCGTGGTGCAGAAACCGAGCAGGGGCTTTTACATCAATTACAGAAGTATAGCGCCGGATTTGCTTTTGAAGGTACGGGCTGTGCAGGGAACGGAAATTTACAACACGCAGCAGCGGCTGCTGGAGCTGCAGCAGGAAATGATCCTGAGGCCCGCCCAGCCAGCAAAGCGACAGACACTTACAGCCACCACCGTCATTGTGATTGGTGCTTCAACAGGAGGCACGCAGGCAGTGGAAAGCATCATCAGGCAACTGGCGCCGGACCTGCAGGCATGCGTGCTGATTGCGCTGCACCTGCCGGAAAAGTTTACCAGGTCCTTTACCAAGCGACTGCAGTCGCTGACGCAGCTAAGTGTGGCCGAGGGCAAGGAAGGACAGTTGCTGAAGCCGGGAAAGATCTTTGTGGCTCCTGGCGGCCGAAACATGGAAGTACAGACGGTGATGGGCAGTGCGGCTAACCTTAGGATTGGCTTTAACCAGGACCAGGCAGTGTTGATCGATCAGCCAAGTATAGACCTGCTGATGAAGTCCATTGCCAATACCAAGGTGGAGCACGTTGTGGGGGTGATTTTAACAGGCATGGGAAAGGATGGCACACAGGGTGCCGCCAGCATCATCAGCCGGGGAGGCGTAATGGTAGCACAGGACGAGGGTACCGCCGCAATTTTCGGCATGGCCCGTTCTGCTATTGAGAGCGGATACATAAACAAAGTGCTGCCTTTGCAGGAAATACCGCATTTCCTGAACCTGTATGTGGCAGGGCAGCAGCAGGTCAGTGCAACTGACAGCACCTATGAAATCGAGAGAACAGGAGTATAAAGAAATTTTTATTGCCGAGGCCCTGGAGTACTATGACGCACTCAACAGGCATATCAGCACATTGGAGAAGGAGCCGGACGACGAGCAAACGCTGGCCGAGATCTTCCGTTTGCTGCATAACCTAAAGGCCAATTCCAAAGCCATCGGCTACCTGCAGATTTCTGATGTGTCGCACAAGCTGGAAACGGCCTTCAGCCTGATCCGAAGCAAAGAGCTCAACTTCAGCGACGAGGTAGTGATGGTGATGTTTGACGGGGTGGATCTACTCGGGGAACTCATCCACAACATTGATAACCCGACGTATGGGGAGCCGGACCCGGTGCTGCTGCGGAATCTGGATATTATCGTAGAGAATCTTTCGGACAGCACGATCGAGCTGGCGAAGGTACAGAAGTACAACACGTCGAAAAATCTGACGCTTTCTGACCTGATCTACATTCAGATCAAGAAGTTGGACCACATGATGAACCTGGTGGGGGAACTGATGATCGACCGGGATCGCATCATTTCCATCAGCCGGGAATTAAATAACGATGACCTGAAAGGCGTAAGCTCGCACCTGTACCGCATTACCGAAGAACTGCAGTACAGCGTAATGGATGCCCGCCTGGTAAACATCGGCTCGCTCTTCAATAAGTTTCCGCGCATTGTGCGGGACATTGCCGCGGCCGAGAACAAGGAGGTGAACCTGCAACTAACGGGGCAGGACATCCAGATAGACCGGAACATACTCCAGATCATCACGGATTCGCTCCTGCACCTGGTGCGCAACGCCATCACACATGGGTTGGAAACCCCGGAGGAGCGCCTCAAAAAGGGTAAGGAGAGAACAGGAAGCCTGCGCCTTAGTGCCCAGAGCGACCGGGACAACGTGTTGATTCGCCTGACCGACGACGGTAAGGGTATCGACCTGAAACAGGTAAAAAAGACAGCCATAGAACGGCAACTGGTGGCGCCTGAAATGGCTACAGGCGTGACAGACAACGAAGTTTTGTCGTTTCTGTTTGAGCCCGGCTTTTCAACGGCAAAGCAGGTAACGGAATATTCGGGGCGCGGTGTAGGGTTGGATGTGGTGAAAAACGCCATCGACTCCATTGGCGGCCGCATCAATGTAGAATCAGAAAAGGGGCAAGGCACCACCTTTACCCTGCAATTGCCTACTTCCATCGCTGTAAAAGGCGCCTTGTTGTTTGAGGTAGACGAAATATTCTTTGCCATTCCGCTGCTGCACACAGAACAGGTAGTGGCGCTTGATAAAGACGAACTGCATGAGGTAGGAGACGTGCTCCTGGCCAACATGAACGGAGAGACCGTGACGGTAGTTTACCTGCACGAACTCCTGAACGCCCCGGAGGGGGCCATGAGACTCGGTGACAAAACCCGGCTGAACGGACAGGTGCAGAATGTGATTGTAGTATCGTACAATAACAGGAAGCTTGGGTTGATTGTAGACAAACTGTACAGGCAACAGGACATAGTGGTGAAGCCCCTGAGCAAACCACTGGATAAGATTGATATTTATGGCGGCGTTACGCTGTTGGGAACAGGCAAGGTATGCCTTGTGCTGGATGTGCCCGCCGTAACACGTTACTTTATAAGCAGGAGGCAGGGTTGAGATGGCGGAGAAAAGCAATAAAAATGCGACGACTATGATGACGGAACCTCAGATTACAGAGTTAGAGCGAGATATTATTAAGGAGATCCTTAACATTGGCCTGGCGCGGGCGGCAGATTCTTTTGCAGCCATTGCCCGGGACAAGGTGCTGCTGAAGGTGCCCGATATCCAGCTGATAGAGGTAAAAAAGCTGATAGACCTGGTAACCGAGTATGAGGACACCCACATCATCATACAGTCTGACATCAAGGGTGATTTTAACGGTGCCACGCTCATGCTCTTTTCCGATGACCACGTGGTGCGGCTGTCCGAAGTATGCCTGGCCATGGTAGAGGTGCAGAAAGGGGAGCTCTCTGTTATGCAGGAGTCCCTTTTGCTGGAGATCAGCAACATTATCACCGGCGCCATGGTTACACAAATGGCCAATATCCTGAAAGCGAACATCTACGGCTCGCCGCCAAAATCCCCGAAGAACCACATTGCCGATTCGCTCAAAGATATTCTGGTGCAGCACCCGCTGTTTCAGCCGCTGGTTTTCACCGTCATCACCCGTTTCACGCACAACTCCAAGAGCGTGGAACTGCCGTTGCTGCTTTTCTTTGACTCCAACACATTCCTGAAGATCCTAGATATCATCCGTACGTTTCAGTTGGGCAAAAATGACCTGGCCGAAAGCGAATAGTAGCTAAACTTACGTTTGTCCGGCTCTGGCATTCCATATAAGTCTTGAAACCTATTCTTGCTATCTCTCTTATGTACAAGGAGCGCCACACTTATTTAGATGCCATCAACCAAGCACAAACTCAGCAGGTATGAAATAACCGGCTATGCCCTGATCCTGGTCGGTGCAGTGGTGCTGGTGTGGGGCACGATCAAATTTAACCTGGCCGAAGAATTATACTTGGATCCGGCTGACAGGGAAGGAGTTTTCGGGCAGTACGGAGAATTTATTGGTGGCATTGTGGGCTCGCTTTGGGCGCTGGCCGGTGTCTTTCTTTTCTTCGCCACCCTTACCTACCAGAAACGCGAATTCGAGTTGCAGCGCTTTGAGCTGCACAAAACGCAGAAAATTTTCCAGCAGCAGAACTTCTCCACCCTCTACATCAGCTTTATCCAAAAGCACAACGACATTATCGATTCCTTAACGGCCTACGATATCAACGAGAGTGCTTGGCGCGGTTCCAACTTCTTTGTCTTCTTTCAGGAAAAAGTGCTTACCTCTTTTGTGCAGAAAGTGCGCGCGATGGAGCCGGAGGAGAAGTCAGTCCAAAGGCTGGAGCATCTTTTCGAGGAGTATTTCACCTACCATTTCTCCTTTTACCAGAACTCGCTCAACCCATACCTCAAGAACCTGAGCGTGCTGTTCAAACTTATTCAGAAGTATAGAACTGAGGCGCAGGACGAGGGCGAGTACTACAGCTTCATCACCAAAGCTAGCTTTACGCAGTCTGAGCTGTTCCTGATTTACCATGTGGCCCAGTTTAACCTGCTCCAGGAGTTCAGCGCCTTCGACAATGCCTTTGACGTGTTCGAAGATATGACCGAAACGTACAAGGTAGACTATATCGTGGCAAAAGAGCTGCAGGCGTAGCCAGATTACCCCATCAAAGTATAAACTGCAGATCCCATACTTGCTAAACGGGTTGGAGAAATAAATTTATTTAACTCATTAGCTTGCAATGGAGTATACTTTTATGCTGATGTTTCACTTTTGATAATAGCGGCGGATTTCGTTTTTTTGCCCTCTTATCTTTTTTTAACCTTCTATACCCATTGATGAACGCTTTAGGTAGACACATTCTAGTAGAATTTTACGATTGCTCCGCTGAGTTGATGAATGACGTTGTTCACATAGAGAACAGCATGGTTGCCGCCGCTGAAACAGCCGGTGCCACCGTCATTAACAGCACGTTCCACCACTTCTCGCCTTACGGGGTATCGGGTGTGGTGGTGATTCAGGAGAGCCACCTGGCCATCCATACCTGGCCGGAGTACGGCTACGCGGCGGTAGACCTGTTCACCTGCGGCGATTCCGTAGACCCATGGGTATCCTACAATTACCTGAAAGAGGCATTCGAGGCCGGACACGGTTCCTCTATGGAACTGCGCAGAGGGCAGCTGAGCCTGCTGAAGCGCAACGACTTCAACCTGGAGTCGCTCCGCGATCTTTCCCCGAAAACGATAGAGGCAGAGGGCACCATCACCCGCGACGTGTGGTTTACCGAGCGCGACGAGAACATTGCCCTGTCGCTGAAACACTCAGGCAAGCAGTTGTACAAGAAGGACTCGCCTTACCAGCGCGTTGAAATTTACGAGACACTTGCCTACGGCAACATGCTGACGCTGGATGGCATGGTAATGTGCACGCAGAAAGACGAGTATGTGTACCACGAGATGATCACGCACATCCCGATGTTCAGCCACCCGAAAGCAAAACGCGCCTTGGTAATCGGTGGCGGCGACGGCGGCACCGTTCGCGAGCTGCTGCGCCATGAGCAACTGGAGGAGGTAACACTGGTGGAGATTGATGAGCTTGTGATTGAGGCATGCAAACTGCACCTGCCTGAAACAGCCGTGGCTTTCGGAAACCCACGCCTTAACCTGCTGGTAGAGGACGGCATCAAGTATATCAATGAGTGCGCAGATGGTCGCTACGACCTGATCATCGTGGATTCTGCCGATCCGGTTGGCCCGGGCGAGGGATTGTTTACCGCTGAGTTTTACAGCCAGGTGTACCGTTGCCTCACACCTGACGGATTGATGATCACGCAGTCTGAATCGCCGCGCTTTAACAGTGCCGTTTTCGTGGAGATTTACGATACCTATAAGCAGATTTTCGGGCAGGACAACGTGCATTGCTACCTGGCGGCCATTCCAACATACCCAACCGGTACCTGGAGCTTCTCTTACTCCTCCAAAGGCGATTCGCACCCGCTGCGGTTCGACCGTGAGGCAGCCGCGCGCTTCTCGCAGGAGCAAGGCCTGAAGTATTATAACGAGGAAATTCATACGGCTGCCTTTGCGCTACCGAATTTTGTGAAGCAACTGCTGAACAGCGGCACACAGAAAGAAGTTGAAGCCTACTCAGCTGAAAAATAGCATGACTACCAAAGAGCAAAAGATACAGAACTTCGATCCGAATGGGGTTGGGGACATCAGCGGCGGCCTGTTCGGGCTCCCGTTTACCATCGAGGAATCTGAAGTAGTGATTATTCCCATGCCCTGGGAAGTTACCGTTTCGTACAGCGCCGGTACTGCCGCAGGACCACAGGCCGTGAAAGATGCTTCGCCGCAGCTTGATTTGTTTGAACCCGGCTTGAAAGACGCCTGGAAGTTGGGCATTGCGATGGAAGAGATATCAGAGGAATGGGCAGCCACCAGCGAGACGTTACGCGATAAAGCCGAGGCCTACATCAAATGGCTGGAGGCCGGAAGCCCGGAGATAGGCAAGGAAGAATTTCAGAACCTGCCCGCGGATATCACCGCAAAAGGAGAGGAGCTACTGCAGTGGCTGAAGCAAAAGGCGCTGACGTACCTGGAGCAAGGCAAACTGGTAGGCGTACTAGGCGGAGACCATAGCACACCGCTTGGCCTGATGCACGCACTGGCCGAGAAGCACGAGGAGTATGGCATCCTGCAGATAGACGCACATGCCGACCTGCGCGATGCGTACGAAGGATTTGAGTTTTCGCACGCCTCCATCATGTTCAATGCCCTGAAACTGCCACAGGTGAAAAAGCTGGTGCAGGTAGGTATTCGGGACCTGGCGCAGTCAGAAGCGGATCTGGCCGTACAGTCGAATGGCCGTATTGCCATTTTCTACGATGCTGTGATGAAGGAAAACCTGTACGCCGGCGACAGCTGGAAAAAGGAATGCAAGAAAATCATTGCTCAGCTACCACAGAAAGTATACATCAGCTTCGATATTGATGGCCTGGATCCAAAGCTTTGCCCTGGCACTGGAACACCGGTGCCAGGAGGACTTGAGTTCGAGCAGGCCGTATACCTGATTAAGCAGTTGGTGAAGTCTGGCCGAGAGATTATTGGCTTTGATTTATGCGAGGTTGGCCCAGGCGATACGGAATGGAACGGCAACGTAGGGGCGAGGGTTCTGATGAAACTATGTAACTGGATGGCCGCTTCGCAGGGAAAACTGGAAGCACAGTTTTAGCAGCAAGCAGAAAGTATAAACAAGTATAAAACGGCCGGTAGAATATTTTCTATTGGCCGTTTCTATGCTGTCCACTACAGGGAACAAATTATCTTTTAGTTCCGCATTCCGTAAGTGTAGCCATAGTAAAAAACATACTTTCACTATATTTGGTAAAAGCTAAACTATGGGATTTATACTTCGAATTATATTGACGGGCGCCGCGGCTATGTTGGCCGCCTACTTACTGCCGGGCGTGGACATCGACGGCTTCCTGACAGCAATCATCCTGGCGCTGGTGCTTGCCGTGCTAAATGCGGTGGTGCGCCCGGTGCTGGTGTTCCTGACCATTCCCGTTACCATACTTACCCTGGGGCTGTTCCTGCTCGTAATCAACGCAGTCATAATTTTGCTGGCCAGTTGGATGATAGAGGGTTTCGAGGTGGCTGGCTTTATATCTGCCCTGCTCTTCAGTATCGTGATTTCTATTGTGGTGGCCATACTGGATATGATCTTCTAGCACGTTATCATACTTTATAAAACGAAACAGGCCGGGCCAGCAGATTAGCTGGCCCGGCCTGTTTCGTTTTATACTTAGCTGCTTACTTCTTCTGCATCCACTCTTCACAAGCGTCAGCGCACTCTTTACAGGCATCGGCACATTTCTGGCAATGCTCTGCCTCGTGCTGACGGCATTCCGCCTCACACTTGCGGCAAATTTCAATACACTCCTTCATCACGTGCTTGGCATGCGGGGAGTTACGGGCCACAAACTTGGCCGTAAGCAGGCATATGTCAGCGCAATCGCGGTCAAGCATAATGCAGCCCACCATCATTTTTACATTGTCCTCCTGCAGGCAAAGGGTGGCGCAGGTTTCGCAGGCGGTCATACATTTTACAAGTACGTGTTCGAGGTTGTTCGTTATTTCAGATTTCATAGCTTTTGTTTTGAAAGTTAAACGTGTTAAAAGGTACGGGTATGGGAAATGATGGTTATCAAACCTGAAAGCCAGGGAACTGTTCTCGTAATTGAGGGGCTTTATAGTTATCTTTGATCTAGAAGTGACGAAGTGAAAGCAGGCGCAGCCTGTAATAGAAGGAAAGACAAGTATGGCAACAATTCGGGAGGCAAGAGAAGCCTTAAAATTATACTTCGGGTACGAGCAGTTCCGGCCCATGCAGGAGCAGATCATTGAGGGCGTGCTGCAGGGAAAGGATGTGGTGGTACTGATGCCGACCGGCGGTGGTAAATCGGTGTGCTATCAGGTGCCTGCGGTGGTGATGCCCGGCATCTGCGTGGTTATTTCGCCGCTCATTGCCCTGATGAAGGACCAGGTGGAGGCCCTGCTAGTAAACGGAATTCCGGCTGCTTACCTGAACAGCTCCCAAAACTCCGACGAGCAGTATCAGATTGAGAAGCAGTGCCTGGAGGGAAAGCTGAAGCTGCTGTACGTGTCGCCTGAGAAGCTGCTCTCCTCCGGCTTTATGTCCTTTATCAGCCGCATCAACATCTCGCTTTTTGCTGTGGATGAGGCGCACTGTATTTCCTCCTGGGGCCACGATTTCCGTCCGGAGTACACGCAGCTGAAAGCGCTCAAGCAGCAGTTCCCGAGCATCCCGGTCATTGCGCTGACCGCCACCGCCGACCGCCTCACGCAAAAAGACATACAGGAGCAACTGCACATGCGCGACCCGCAGGTATACGTTGCTTCCTTTGATAGGCCCAACATCAACCTGACCGTGAAGCCGGGCAAAGACAGGTTTAACAAAATAACAGATTTCCTGGCGCGCCGGCAGCGGCAGCCAGGCATTATCTATTGCCTAAGCCGCAAGGCCACTGAGTCGCTGGCGGATAAGCTGAAGCGCAGTGGGTACAGCGCCACCTATTACCATGCGGGCATGCCGGCGAACCAGCGCGCTAAGGCCCAGGAGGATTTCCTGAACGACGATGTGCTGATAGTGTGTGCCACGGTTGCCTTTGGTATGGGTATCGACAAATCGAATGTGCGCTGGGTGATTCATTACAACATGCCCAAAAACATAGAAGGGTATTACCAGGAGATCGGGCGAGCCGGCCGTGATGGGGCTACTTCGGATGCGCTGCTGTTTTACTCCTACGCCGATGTGATGAGCATGCGCTCCATGCTGCAGGAAAACCATAACGAGGCGCAATCAGAACTGCAGCTCGTGAAACTGGAGCGGATGCAGCAGTTTGCAGAGGCCGCTGCCTGCCGCCGCCGCATCCTGCTGCAGTATTTCGGAGAAACGATGCAAAAAGACTGTGGCAATTGCGACATCTGCCGCAACCCGCCTACCCGTTTCGATGGCACCTTAATTGCACAGAAGGCACTTTCCGCCATTGCCCGTACCCAAGAAAGAGTAAATATGGGACTGTTGGTAGACGTGCTTCGGGGAGCCCGTAACGCGCAGGTGCTGCAGTCGGGCTACGACAAAGTGAAAACCTACGGTGCCGGCCGCGATGTGAGCACGCTGGATTGGAACCGTTACCTGCACCAGATGCTGAACGAGGGGCTGATTGAGATGGCCTACGACCAGGGCTATACTTTGAAATTGACGGAGCAAAGCAAGCAGGTGCTCTTTGAGAGCCGGAAAGTACAGCTCGTTAAGTTTGAGGAAGTGCGGCAGGAGGAGCCAACTGTAAGGGCACGTCCGAAGCGGGAACTGATAAAGGATGCCCTGTTCGAGAAGCTGCGCAGCCTGCGCAAAAGCCTGGCCGATGAGTATGGCGTGCCACCTTATGTGGTGTTCACCGATACCACGCTGCAGGAAATGGCTGCTGAACGGCCTACTAATAAAATTTCCATGCTTGCCATTTCAGGGGTGGGCGCGCAGAAGTTTGAGCGATATGGCGATACGTTCATCACCACGATCATTGACTTCATAAATGAGGAGCAGAACAAGGGCAACAAGATGAAGGGAGCCACGCACCTGGCTACGCTGGAACTGCTACAGAAAGGTTTGTCAGTAGACGAAATTGCCCAGTTACGCAGCCTGAACCCGGTAACCGTGTTTTCGCACCTGGCTACGTTATATGAGCAGGATTATGATATAAATCTCTCGCGCTACGTAAGCAAAGCCGAATATAAAGCAATCTCAAAAGCGATAGCGAAGTTGGGTGCTGACGCAAAGCTGAAAGATCTGTTCGAAGCCCTTGGCGAACAGTATGAATACTATAAAATCCGGCTTTCAGTCTCAGTTTATAAAAAGGAGTTTGCCCTGTAAGTATAAGTGAGGCTGACGTATAAAAGGAAAGGCTGCTCAAGTATGAGCAGCCTTTCCTTTTATACGTCAGCTTTGTAAGCCAAACTTAGTTAAGCCAAGCGATCGGGTCCGGCGTATTGTCCTTGTCGCCTGTAATGTTGCCCTGCGAGAATACTTCGCCGCGAAGCAACAGAATACCCGCTACATGTGGAGCAGCCATAGAGGTGCCGCCGTGGCCGCTGCTGAAGCTTCCGTTTTTTGTTGTGGCTAGCACGTTCACGCCCGGAGCTGCAAAGTCGACACTGGCGCCATAATTAGAGGAGGCCCAAAGCTTATTGTAAGTGTCGATGGCTGAGATGGTATACACACCCGTTGCATCCACTCTGGCCGGTGAAGTACCAGAACAGTCAACGCCAGAGTTTCCAGCAGCTAAAGCGAATAAAATACCCTTGGCTGCCGCTGCTTTCACCGCATCATCCAGTGTAGAGGAGATGCCAGCGCCTAAGCTCAGGTTCACCACATCGCCTGGTTTGCCATACATGGCAACATAATTTACAGCTTGTACTGCCCTGGAAACGGTGCCTGCGCCGGCGTCGTCGAAAACGCGCATGGCCACGATTGTAGCATTGGCTGCTACACCGATTATGCCTGAACCGTTGTTCTTAGCAGCAATTATTCCCGCAACAGAAGTGCCATGTCCATAGCCGTCTTCAATGGAAGGTTGCCCGTAAATAAACGAAAAGCTTCTAGCTAGGTCCACATTAAGATCCGGGTGGTCTGTGTCTACGCCTGAGTCGATAACCCAAACTGTTTTGCCTGTGCCGTCGCCGTAGCCTACGCGCTCAATGTTCCAAGGCAGCGTTTCGCCGGCCATTGGGGTGATTTTAGTGTAAGCAGGCGCGGGTTCTGTAGGCGCTGGCGCAGTTGGTGCCGGCTCTGTTGGAGCGGGTTCTGTAGGTGCCGGTTCTGTCGGTGCCGGCTCTGTAGGCGCAGGTTCAGTTGGCGCAGGTTCTGTAGGCGCGGGTTCTGTTGGTGCCGGCTCTGTAGGCGCGGGTTCTGTAGGTGCCGGTTCTGAGGTCCCCGGTAAGGTCTTTTCTCTTTTTCCTCCACCTTTCTGTCCTGTTGGGTCAATAGTACCGCCCTTATTAGAGGAGGTATCTTTGTTGGCGCCCAACATCAGCACTCTGTCTTGTTCAATATAGGCTACATCAGGGTTCTTACGAAGCGATGCAAGTTGCTCGTTGCTTAGTTTTGCTGCGAAGCCATTTATGGTTCCTTCATATACCTGGCTTACCACGTCATTTTTGATGCCAGCGGTCTCCAGCGCATTCGCTCTCATTCTGGCAGCTGCCACCTGGCTTATTTTAAAGCCTTGGCTGCTGCTGTTAGACGGTACAGCGTTAGCTCCGTTTTTGAAAACCACCATATACTGCCCATCTATGAGCTGCCCATTCAAAGGAGAAACTGAGGCAAATTGTTGATCGAACTGGTTATCTGTCAGTTCTTCTTTCTGGCAGCTACTAAGGGTAACAGCAGTGGCAAGTGCCAGCAAAGACATTGATTTGGTAAAAGCGCGGTTCATAGCGAAAATCTAAATGGCTAAAAGTGTATTATAATATATGTGTAAGGTTGATAATCATGTAAAACTTCAAAGGTGCCGGGCACCCGTTGCATGCGCTGAACTTTAAACCTAACGGGTCATTTGCAATAATCTCGTGCTACAGTTTAAATATTAATAAAACACTATTATAATTATATGAGTATAAAATTTAAAAACTTAATATTTTCCGTTTTTGCACTTTCAATTACTATATAGTGTAAGACGTCGTAAATATCTAGCGATAAATTGGTTAAACCTAATGAATACTATGTGAGGTTACAATAATAAATATAAACATAAAAAGAACTTTTAAATAAAGCCCCTATGGTGGCTTCTGTACTATTGTTGCGTAAATGATATTATAAGAATAGGATTAAATTTTGTACTAAAGAAATTAGTATTAATGCTAACTTTTTATTAGTTTTACCAGTAAGCAGAGATAGTTATATTTTGCTGACAGACTATATTTAAAGCAACATGCAGTTAGTTACTTCTAACATCAGACATCTTCGCAAGCAAGCCGGGTATACTCAGGCGCAGCTGGCAGAAAAACTTGAGATAAAGCGTTCCCTGGTGGGAGCTTATGAAGAGGGGAGAGCCGAGCCGAAGCTGAGCACGCTGGTGAATGTGGCCGATCTTTTCCAAATTTCCCTGGATGATCTCATCACCCGCGATTTAATCAAAGAAGCTCCTGCCGGACCTGTAACTTCTGCGGGGAAAGCATCCGGCAGCAACATGCGTGTCCTGGCCATCACGGTGGATGACAACGAAAAGGAAAACATAGAGCTTGTGCCGTACAAAGCCAGCGCCGGTTACCTGAATGGTTATGCCGATGCGGAGTTCATTGAAGAATTGCCTCGCTTTAAATTACCGATGCTGGGTACAACGGGTACATTCAGAGCATTCGAGATCAGCGGCGACTCCATGCTGCCCATCGCCACGGGTACCGTAATAGTGGGCCGCTACGTGGATGACTGGAGCCAGATCAAAGATGGCACGCCTTGTATTGTTGTGAGCCAGAAAGAAGGCGTTGTGTTTAAGCGCATCTTCAACAAAATAAAAGATGCAGCTGTGCTGCGCCTGCATTCCGATAACCCGGTTTACTCGCCATACGAGGTGCACGTGGAGGATATCGTGGAGATATGGGAGGCTAAATCCTACATTAGCTCTACTTTCCCGATTGCGGACCTTTCCCTTGACAAACTCTCCAGCATTGTGCTGGACCTGCAGAAAGAGGTACAGAAACTGAAGAAGGCAGATTGATCAATTGACTTTTAAAGGAACCCTGATACGGTGTGGAATGCAACGTATCAGGGTTTTTTATGCGCTGTTGGCTCCATATTGTCTATTGGTTAACAAGAACGCTATATATCCGTAAAGCTTTATCAGAATGTGGCACAGCCTGTGCCCTAATGTGAACCTTGCACCACAGCAACATCAAACTATGATAAAACTGATTACTGCCGCAGAACAACATCAGGCAAATGTAGGGGACTGGCTTAAGTCGCGCTACCTGTTCTCCTTTGCTGAGTATTATGATCCATCCAATGTACAGTTTGGACCTTTGCGCGTTTTTAACCACGACTTTGTGGGAGCTGGCAAAGGGTTCCCTTCGCACCCGCACACAGAGATGGAGGTAGTCTCGGTGGTGCTGAATGGCGAACTGACGCACAAAGACAGCTTGGGCAACGAAACAAAACTAGGTGCCGGACAGGTGCAGCGCATGACAGCCGGAACCGGTCTGAAGCACTCTGAAACTAACAACACTGAGGGGGAGGTGGAGCTGCTGCAATTCTGGTTTCTACCGAACAAGCCTGGTGTAGCACCGGCTTATGAATCCATGAACATCGACTTTCTAGATGCGAAAGATAAATTTGTGCCGCTGGTTACCGGCCAGAAAGTGCTGGAGAATGTTCCTTTCATGAACTCCAACTCCACGGTTTACTATGGCAACCTGTCGCAGGGACAGAACCTGGATTTTAAAACATTCAAAATTCGCAAGACGCTTTTATATGTTTTGAGTGGAAGCTTGTTGATCAACAATGTGGAGGTGGACCAGTATGACCAGGTACGGTTGGAAGATTTGGACGTAGTGGCTCTGCATGCAACCGGCGCTGCTACATTTATACTAGTGGATGTCCCTGCAACTGAAGTGAATTATTAACTGTTGCGTTCAAACGTGCAGCTTCATCAAGTTGTTTGTTTGCAACGCTAGTAACACTGATACATGAGCCTATGGTGTAGTTCGCACCACAGGCTAACTCTATACATCTATACAAAAGGCAGAGAGCCACCCTCTATCGGGTGGCTCTCTGCCTTTTGTATAGAAGCAGGTCAATCACTCTTAAGTGACAGGACAGGATTGGCTAGGGCTGCCTGTATGGCTTTCGCGCTCATCGTAATCAGGGCTATCAGCAGTGTGGCGACACCGGCAAGTATAAACGGCCAGTATTCTATGGCGATCCGGTAAGTGTAGTCCTGCAGCCACAGATCCATCAGGTAATACGAAACAGGAACCGCCAGCACAAATGCGATCAGCACGAGATTAATGAACTCTTTAGAGAAAAGTATGGCAATGTTCGCAACGGAAGCGCCCATTACCTTGCGGATGCCAACTTCTTTGGTGCGTTGTGCAGCCATAAAAGCAACCAAGCCATAGAGGCCGAGGCAGCCAATAAAGATGGCAATGATGGAGAAAATCTTAAACAGCGTATTCTGCCGTGCCTCTTCATCGTAAAACGCCGCGATGCTCTCATCCAGAAATTCATAGCTGAACACATCGGCCGGATACACAGTTTCCCATACTTGCTCCAGGTGCTTCAAAGCTTCCTGCTTTTGCCCCATGTCTATTTTGGCCGAAAGCGTGGTATAATCACCAGGGTTGGCCGTGAGCAGCAGCGGCTCAATCTCGATTTGAAGCGGCCCCTGGTGAAAGTCTGACACAACGCCAGCGATAGGCCCTGAGATTTCGCCACCTCCAAGCGAAATGTTCTTCCCGATGGCCTCCTCAGGACTCTCAAGACCCAGCCGGCGACGCAAGGTATCGTTGATCACCATGTAATGAATGGAGTCACTTATGGTATACTTGCCCCCAGCCAGGAACTTCATGTCAAACAACTCAAAGAAGTGCATGTCCACAAACTTCTTCTGGATCTGGAAGTCCACATCGTTTGCAGCATGGTTGAAGTAAAAATTGCCGTAGCTGTTGTTCATGGAAGAGGGCGCATCCGAAGCAAAGCTGATCTCCCGGATAGCCGGGTTGTTTAGCAATTCCTGACGCAGGGGCTGAATCTTCAGGCCAGCCTCCCGTGGCAATGTTACCAGCACCACCGCCTCCTTGTCAAAGCCAAGCGCTTTGTTCCGGAAGTATGACATTTGCTCGTTTACCAGAAAGGTGCAGATAATAAGCACCTGGCAGATGGTGAATTGCAGCACCACCAATACCTGCCTGATGGAGACGTCGCCAAACTTCTGCATGCTTACCTTGCTTTTCAGCGCGGTGATGGGTTGGAAACTGGAAAGTATAAAAGCAGGGTAGAAGCCGGCAAACAGCGTAACCACCAGCGTTTGCACCACCAGAAAGAGCAGCAGCACCGGATCCTGCAGCAGGTTAAAGCTAATTTTCAGGTCGAGCAGCTCGTTGAGGTACGGAAGCGCCAACTCTGAAAGTATAACCGAAAGAAAGGAAGCAAAGAAGACGATAAAGAACGTTTCGCACAGAAACTGGAAAACGATCTGCCATTTACTGCTTCCCAGCACTTTGCGTACGCCAACTTCCCTGGCTCGTTTGATCGCCTGCGCCGTGGCCAGGTTTATAAAGTTTATACAGGCAGTAAGCAGCAGCACCACTCCTACAATAGCCATCGCCACAATCATCTCGCGGGAGATAGGGGTTTGGGCAAATCCACCGTAAAACTTCGGGTTGTAATGAATGTCGTTCAGGGGCTGCAGCAGGTATTGCTGCGATCGCCTGGCCTTCTCCTCTGTGCTAAACTGCTGCACAAAATCATTCAATCTAACTTCGGCCGTTGCCGCCGACACTTTTTCGGGCAGCACAACAAATGTCTGGTGGTTGCTGGAAAGGTTACCCCAATCAGTCGGAAAGCTTGGCCGCACCGTCTCGAGGGACACCAGCAGCTGGAACGGAAATTCTGTGTTGCCCGGCATGTCCGGCATCACACTTACAACCTTCAGGTTATACTCATTATTATACTTGATAATGCTGCCCACGGCATCCCCATCCGGGAAAAATTTATCGGCGAGTGTTTGGGAGAGCACCACCACGTTCGGATCCTTGAAATAGGGCGCCACGTTTACCGGGCCTGTGTCGAAATCAAAGACATCAAAGAAAGCAGCGTCTACAAAACCAATGTTCTCCTCTATCAGAAACTTTCGTGCCGGCGCACCATTAGCCGCCGGAATGTTTATCTGCGCACCCACGTCGCCATAA
The DNA here is from genome assembly GCF_001611675.1 of Pontibacter akesuensis. NCBI lineage: Bacteria > Pseudomonadati > Bacteroidota > Cytophagia > Cytophagales > Hymenobacteraceae > Pontibacter > Pontibacter akesuensis. The sequence goes on from NZ_CP014766.1 coordinate 4,148,068, forward strand.
ATTTGGGTAATGTGCTCAAACCCTAGGTTTCCGTTGCTGCGCAGGTAGGCAGGCAGCGGGAAGTGAGAGGCAGGGGTGTTGAAATCAATTTTTGTGAACGAGACGTTGAGGCGGTAAATCCTATCGGCTTTGCTGTGGAAGGTATCGTAGCTCAACTGGTACTGAATTACCAGAAATAGCAGCAAGCTACATGTAATGCCAAGGGCAAGCCCCGCAATGTTCAGCAGTGAGTAGCTTTTGTTGCGCAGCAGCGAACGGAAAGCAGTAAGGAAATACATCTTCATCATAGTTCAGCAGAATGAGTCTGGGAAAGCCGTTTTGTTAGCCACCTTATCTGGTAGCATTCTGTCTTGCATTTGCCATTGCTGTGCCAAATCCATAAAACTGCTTTAGGTGCCACTACAGTAAGGTAGACTTTGTTTGGTTGTCCACGTGCGGACATAAAGTGTCCACGTGTGGACATAGGGAAACTTCCATATCACGCTTCTTTCGCTTATATTAGGTACAGCAATTACTGGCACACTATTTCTACACCAGTATCCGAACCGCAAATAAACCTTTCCTATGGAAGAACAAAAACTGGGACGCATCCTGGTGATCGATGATAACGAGGACGTACTGTTTTCTGCCAAAATGCTTTTGCGCAAGCACGCAAAGGAAGTGGTGATGGAGAAGAACCCAAAGAAAATTCCTTTTCTGCTGTCAAACGATCAGTTCGACCTGATTTTGCTCGACATGAATTTTAGCCAGGATATTACCAGCGGCCAGGAAGGTTTTTACTGGCTGCGCGAGGTACTTGCCTATGATCCGTCGGCGGTGGTGGTGATGATTACAGCGTATGGTGATGTGGAAATGGCGGTAAAGGCGCTGAAGGAAGGGGCCACCGATTTTGTGCTGAAGCCCTGGCAAAACGAAAAACTGCTGGCTACTTTATCGGCGGCAGCCAAATTGCGCAATTCGTACCAGGAAGTAAACCGCCTGCGGGAGGTGAACCGCACGTTAAGCACCCAACTGAACACAGGAAAAAGCATCATACTGGGCGAAAGCAAACCCATGCGGCAGCTTTTTTCGGTTATAGACAAAGTAGCAAAAACAGATGCCGATATTCTGTTGCTCGGTGAAAACGGAACCGGAAAAGAAGTAATTGCCCGCACCATACATGAGCGTTCTTCCCGGGCCGATAAGGTTTTCGTGACGGTGGACATGGGGGCCGTGACAGAATCGCTGTTCGAAAGTGAGCTGTTCGGCCATAAGAAAGGCGCTTTCACGGATGCCAAAGAGGATAGAATTGGCAGGATTGAGGCAGCGAACGGAGGAACGCTTTTCTTGGACGAGATTGGTAATCTTTCCCCGGCCATGCAGGCCAAGCTGCTTACGGTGCTGCAGCGTAGGGAAGTGATTCGCGTGGGCACCAACACGCCTCTTCCGGTAAACGTGCGGCTACTTTGCGCCACCAACATGCCCCTGAAGGAGATGGTGCAACGCAATGAGTTTCGCCAGGATTTGCTGTACCGCATCAATACGGTTGAACTCAATCTGCCGCCCCTTCGCCAGCGCCTCGACGACCTGCCGCTGTTTGCCACGCATTTCCTAGAGTTGTACGCTCACAAGTATAAGCAGCCGGTAAAGCGCCTGGGCAGCACAGGACTGAAGCGCCTGGAGCAATACTCCTGGCCGGGCAATGTGCGTGAGTTGCAGCATGCCCTCGAACGTGCCTCCATCATGAGCGACAACCGGGAACTGGAAGCCGAAGATTTCTTCTTTCTACCTGCCGAATCAGCCACCCCAGCGCCAGCCGATGCGCCGCAAAGCCTGGATCTGGACAACCTGGAGCGGGAAACGGTGCAGCGTGCCCTGCAGAAGCATGACGGCAATATTTCGAAGGCCGCCAAAGAGCTTGGCCTTTCGCGTGGGGCGCTGTACCGCAGATTAGAGAAGTATGCGCTTTAAGCACTACAAGCTACAGCTGTTGCTGCGCGTCCTGCTGTTGGCGCTTACCGTTTATTTTATTGCGCGCATCGGACTAAACCAAGCCTACTACGGTACGCTGCTGGGGCTGGGGCTGCTGTTCCTGCTGCAGGTCTGGTTGTTGATCCGGTACATGGAGCACACGTCACGTTTGTACCTTCGGTTTTTGAACTCTATTAAGTACGATGATTTTACAGAGCAATTCAGCCTTTCGGGCGACGGGAAAACGATGCATGAAATTGCGCAGCGCCTGAATGAAGTGACAAACAAGTTTCGGGAGGTGCGAACCGAGAAGGAGGCGCAGCTGCATTATTACGAAATGATCTTTCAGCACATCGGCACGGGAATCCTCACATACAAACCCGACGGAAGCATACTGCTGCTGAACAATGCCGCTAAGAAACTACTGAAGATTGGGCAGCTGGCGCACGTACAGGAGCTTGAAAGCCTCAGCCCCGAACTGGCGCTGGGCCTACAGCAACTCGAGAACGGCGATAAAGTGCTGGTGCCGTTGCGGCAGTCGGGCGAGCAGGCAACCATAGCGGTACATGTTATGGAGCTTTCCGTGTTGGGCGATAAGGTGCGGCTGGCTTCGCTGCAGAACATACAGCGGGAGCTGGAGGAGAAGGAGATGGAGGCATGGAGTAACCTGATCAAAGTACTTACCCATGAGATCATGAATTCCGTAACGCCCATTTCTTCCCTGTCAGCGAGCGCGTACGAAGAAATCAGCAGCTACACCGACACGGCCCTCGAAGAAATTACCCTGCTGCGCGAAGAGCTGCAGGAGGTGGGCCAGTGCCTGCATACCATCAGCCGCCGCTCCGAGGGGCTGATCCATTTTGTGAGCGACTTCCGCAACCTCACTACTATTTCAGTACCCAAAATTACGCAGTTCAATGTGACGGAGCTGCTGCAGGAAATCAGATTACTGCTTCGGGAACAGCTGGCGCAGAAGCAGGTGCAGCTGGAGGTGCAGTATCCGCACCAGCACATGCTGCTTAGTGCCGACCGCAGTATGGTGGAGCAGGTGCTCATCAACCTAACCAAAAATGCCATGGAGGCGGTGCAGGACCAACCAAAGCCAAAAATCAGCCTAAGCGCTTCCCTCGACCAGCGCAGCCGCATCACCATTGCCGTTTCTGATAACGGGCAGGGGATGACAGAGGAGGCGATGGAGAAGATATTCATTCCATTTTACTCGACCAAAAAGTCCGGCTCTGGCATAGGGCTTAGCTTGTCGCGCCAGATGATGCGCCTCCACAAGGGCACCATCTCGGTGCAGTCGGAATTGGGGCGGGGTACTACTTTTCTGCTGAGGTTTTAGTGGCGCAAGTATAAACACAACCTTCTGGCCGTTCTGCCTTATACTATAGCAGCATCCAAAAAAGAAAAGCAGATGAGCGGAAATGAATTAGAGGGATTAGTGTCTGTCAGCGCAAACAGTGCGACACCCATGGTAGCGCGGGTGAAAGCCGGAGGCCAGGAAATGACTATTGATGAAACAGGGGTTGCGCAGGGGGTGAAACTTGGTCCCGATCCGTACGATTACATCCTGGCTTCGCTGGGTGCCTGCACTGTTATCACTTTGCACATGTATGCGCAGCGGAAGGGCTGGCCTCTGGAAAAGGCGGAGGTAAGCCTGCGGCACGACCGCGTACACCCCAACGACTGCCTGAACTGTGCTGATGAGAATGCAAAACTGGACCGCATCACCAAAAAGCTGTGGCTGATAGGCGACCTCACACCTGAACAACGGGTTCGGTTAGAGAAAATATCGAGTAAGTGCCCCATCCAAAAAACGCTGGAAGCAGGCATCTCCGTGCAAACCGTGTTGGAAGTAAGTTAAGTTGATTCTGTTAAGTGATGCATGCCTTGCCCTGGCAAGTATAAATTCGGAAAGTGGTTTATGCTGAAACCGCTTCCAATACGTATCTGATGCGCACGCTGTGCCTGCGGCTTCTTCTATCACAAGTATAGAATCATCATACATCTACTTTAAGGGAGCGCCCAGAGCAGGGGTCTCCGTCAAGCGGCCTTCGATCAGGGCAACTTAAAGCGCCTGATGCTACTTCAGCATGTAGGCAGCAGGGGAGATTTTTGTTATATTCGTTCCGTAATCAAGAAGGCATCATTCCTTTGCCTCCCAACTCCATGTTTAAAAGAAAACTTTATACTTACCTTACCGCGACTATGCTTGCCACCGGTATGGTGGCCTGCGTACCACTTGAGCAGCAGGTGCAAAGCAGCGGCGGTTCAGCCCAAACAGCCCTGCGCTACGAGGATTACGTGTACGATGAAAGCGTCAACTCGGTGCAGGCGTATGTGGCCACAGGCTTTGACGAAGAGGTGCTGGAGCCGCCGGTGGTGCCATTGAGCCAGCGTGCACCCATCATAATTGAGTTTGATAGGCTGAACACCGGCACCTCGAGGCTTATAGCCAGGATTATTCACTGCGATGCGAACTGGACCCCCTCGACTTTGAATGATACTCAGTTTCTAAATGAGTTTAACGAGTTCTTTGTAACCGATGCCCAAATTTCGGTGAACACGCGCATTCCGTACGTGCATTATACGTTCCAGGTGCCCCGCGTCAAAATCAGTGGTAACTACCTGCTGGTGGTGCAGGAAGAAGGAGGCAGGCCATTGCTGTCGCAGCGATTCCTGGTATACCAGGAACTGGTGACGGTAGTAGGAAAGTTAGGCGCGCCGCTTGGCCCACAGGGACTGGAGACGCGGCAGCCTGTAGAGTTTAACGTGTTCTATGCGGATTATGAACTGGTGAACCCGGCCATGGATGTGAAGGCGGTGCTGCGGCAAAATTTCCGCTGGGACAATGCCAAGCGCCTGGCCCGGCCCACCTACATCCACGATGCGCAGCGGCGGTTGGAGTATGTCTTTTTCGATCCGAAGGAGCTGTTCAGGGGCTACAGTGAATTTCGTGCATTTGATACGCGCAGTCTGAACTTCAACGGCATCGGCGTGCAGCGCATCGACCTGCAGCAGAACCCGGTGGAGGTAACGCTGTTTCCGGAGGTAAACCGCGCCACCCAGGCCTACAGCCAGGATCCGGACATCAACGGGAAGCGAATTTTCGGGAACAAGCAGTACGGCAACGGCGATGTGAATGGGGATTATACCTGGGTTAACTTTGAGCTGAAGGTAGCTGACAAGGCACCCGGCGACGTTTACCTGATGGGCGAGTTAACCAACTGGCGCACCCTCGAAAACGCAAAGTTGAAGTATGACGTGGCGCGTGAAGTATACGCAGGCCGTATGCTGCTGAAGCAGGGGTATTACAACTACTACTATGCCTTGCAGACTGCAGCCGGCACCGATGCCAGCTACTTTGAGGGCAGCCATTTTGAAACAGACAATTCGTACGACATCCTTATTTATTACCGCCCGCCCGGATCGCGCGCAGATCTGCTGATAGGCTATGACAGGTTCTATTTTAACAGGAAGTAGCTTGCAGCAAGTATAAGTTTTCCGCTGCAGCTATACCTGGTTTGTAGAAACATATAGTTTCAGCCGCAGAAGGTAATTCCTTAGATCTGCTAAGCACGCAGCAAAACAAGTATAAAAAGAATTTCAGTTACCAATCAAACTACAATGGAAGTAAAAGACAGCAACGGAAACGTGCTCAGTGACGGCGATTCTGTACATGTTACCAGGGACCTTAAAGTAAAAGGCATGTCCACCACACTTAAGCGGGGCAACGTTATCAAGAATATCCGCCTGACGGGCAGCGAAGAAGAGGTAGAGTGCCGTGTTGGCAAAAGCCAGGTGGTACTGAAAACCATGTACCTGAAAAAGGCTTAACTTAAATGTGGTGTTGAAAGAGCCATGAAACGCTGTGAATGGTGCTAAAAGCAGAAAAGGCAGGTATAACACCTGCCTTTTCTGCCTTTATGCTGTAACTTGTTTTACACGTTAAAGCGGAAGTGCATGATGTCGCCGTCCTGCACCACGTATTCTTTGCCTTCTACGGCCATTTTACCGGCTTCTTTTATCTTTGCCTCAGAGCCATACTGCTGATAATCCGGCAGCTTGATCACCTCAGCACGGATGAAGCCTTTCTCAAAGTCGGAGTGGATTACACCGGCGGCCTGTGGCGCACGCCAGCCTTTTTCAATCGTCCAGGCGCGTACTTCTTTCGGTCCGGCAGTAAAGTAGGTAATCAGGTTCAGCAACTGGTATGATGCGCGAATGAGCTTGTTCAGGCCCGACTCTTTCAAGCCATATTCAGAAAGGAACATTTCCTTTTCTTCCGGGTCTGTCAGCTCAGCAATCTGCGCCTCAATGGATGCGGAAATCAGTACTACCTGCGCATTCTCGTCCTTCACGTGCTCTGCAAGCGCTTTGGAAAACTGGTTACCCTCAATCATGGAGTTTTCATCTACGTTGGCCGCGTAAATTACGGGCTTGGCAGTTAGCAGCTTCAGGTCTTCCACCGCCTCCAGGTCGTCCTCAGTTACATCCAGGCTGCGGGCGTTCAGGCCAGCCTCCAGGTGAGCTTTATACTTCTCCAGGCTCGCCAACTCCTTCTTCGCTTTCGCGTCGCCGGACTTAGCAGAGCGTACCACTTTTAGTATTTTCTTATCAACAGAATCCAGGTCTTTCAGCTGCAATTCAGTGTCGATGATTTCTTTGTCGGCAATAGGGTTTACCTTCCCATCTACGTGCACGATGTTCTCATCTTCAAAGCAGCGCACTACGTGAATCACGGCGTCCACTTCGCGGATGTTTGCCAGGAACTTGTTGCCGAGGCCTTCGCCTTTGCTGGCACCTTTCACCAGACCTGCAATATCCACAAACTCGATTACCGTAGGCAGCACGCGCTCAGGGTGCACCAGCTCCTCAAGTAGCTGCAGGCGCTCGTCCGGAACGGTGATCACACCCACGTTTGGCTCTATCGTGCAGAATGGATAATTGGCAGATTCTGCCTTGGCATTAGAAATTGCGTTGAACAGGGTGGACTTTCCAACATTCGGAAGCCCAACAATACCGCATCGTAGTCCCATGTATAATAAGTTGTAAATTTCAGGCCGCAAATATACGACAATTCGCGCAGCAATGCGAAGTTAACCCGCAGGAATTACGGGAAGAGGGCAGGGGGCGCCGGTTTCGTGTAGGGCACAAAGCAATAAGGCCCCTTGCGTATGCTGGGGGCCTTATCGTCTAATTTTTATATGTAGCAGCAGCGTTTTACTCCCACTTTAACTCACCGTCAAAACCAACTTCAGAAGTAGTTACCTCAGATGGTTCTGCTATTGGTGCTTCAAGTGCGGCCAATGCCTCTTCTGTCAAAAGTTCGGATTTAACGTGGTCTACCGTTCCCTGCAGCGCCTCCAGAAACTTCGCAAAGTCCTCTTTGTAAAGAAAGATTTTGTGTTTCTCGTATGAAAAGCTGTCGTCCTGCATTTTACGCTTACTCTCAGTGATGGTCACGTAGTAATCGTTTGAACGAGTTGATTTCACATCAAAGAAATACGTTCTCTTCCCGGCTCTCACTCTCTGGGAATAAATTTCTGCTTTTTCGTTGTTCTCTTCCACCGTTTTTAAACGTTAATTTCAACTTAATGAACCTAAAATTAACATATAGATCTGATATATAAAAACTTTGGAATTTAAAATTTACATAAAATAATTAGCACTATATTTGTAGTCGGACCAACTGTGTAATACTATGAACTTATGCTCAGTAGTATTGATCTTTATCCTTTCGTTTTTTAACAACGGCGCAGCCACCTACACCGCCAGCGGCAAAGCCTCCTTCTACGCCGACCGCATGCACGGCCAACGCACTGCCAGCGGTGAGCGCTACGACAAAAAGTTGTTTACTGCCGCCCACGCCACGCTTCCATTCAATACCAAAGTGCGGGTTACCAACCTCAAAAACGGCAAATCAGTTATCGTAAAAATCAATGACCGCATGGCCCGCAGCCGCTACAAGGTAATTGATGTATCCAGGGCTGCCGCCGTTGAACTGGACATGGTGCGTGATGGCATGGTAGAAGTGCAGCTGAAAGAGGTGGAGGAGACTCAACCTGCACAACAAGAAGCACCCGTTACCGTTTCAGAAGCAGATACCAGCTCCAGCAGATAAGTATGAAAAAGCCGCTTACCCTTGCCGATGTGCAGAAGTTTGAGAACATGGAATTTCTGGCGCGGCAGCTGGTAGAGGGATTTATTACGGGCCTGCATCAATCGCCGTACCATGGTTTTTCGGTGGAGTTCTCTGAGCACCGCCTCTACAACAGCGGCGAGAGCACCCGCCATATTGATTGGAAGGTATTTGCCCGCACCGATAAGCTCTTTGTGAAGCGCTACGAGGAGGAAACCAACCTGCGCTGCCACCTGCTGCTGGATGTTTCTCCTTCTATGTACTACCCACAGGAAAATAACGGTAAAATCACCTTTTCTGCACTCTGTGCCGCGGCACTGGCTACCTTGCTTCGGCGGCAGCGCGATGCAGTTGGTTTGGTTACCTTCTCTGATAAAATAGAGATTCAAACCCCCGTACGTTCTACTGCCTCGCACCTGCATACTTTGCTGCTGTTACTGCAACAGCAGCTGGATGCCAATCCCACAGCTAAAGACACGAATGTGGCGGAGGTGGTGCACCTGATCGCCCAGCAAATCCCGAAGCGCTCGTTGGTTATTCTTTTTAGCGACATGCTAAGCCGCCACGATGAAATAGAGGATGTTTTCGCTGCGCTGCAGCACCTGAAGCACCAGAACCACGAGGTGCTTCTGTTCCATGTGATGGACCGCAAAACAGAGGAGGAGTTTGATTTTGCCGAGCGACCTTACGTGTTTGTGGATGTGGAGACAGGGCAGGAGCTAAAGCTGCAACCCTCTCAGGTGCGCGAGCATTACCGCACTGCCGTGGAGAAGTATAAAAAGGACCTTGCCCTGAAATGCGGCCAGTACAAAATCGACTTCATGCCTGTTGATATAAGAGAGCCATTTGATAAGGTGCTTTATTCATACCTGGTGAAGCGGGCAAAAGGTAGGTAAGTTTTTTATTTATCAGTTATCATTTAACAATTATCATTCTTCCCTTTCTCTGTTTATTGTGCGAGGTATGGGCAAACGATGTGTTGCTTGAAGCAAAATTCTATAATAGCTGTGCATTACTGTTCAAAGCCAAGCTAATAAATGCAGGATGTACCAGGGGGGATTATTGTTAGTTGATAATTGATTATTGTAATCAGTTTCCTTCGCGGTCGTAAGCGTGCACTCGCACGTCATCCGTAGTCATGTCGCGGGTTTCGGAGCCGAATAGAATGTCATTTCCCCTGTCTGTATCATACACCAGTGTGTAGTCTTTCAGTCCGGTTACGGTAGAAGTGTCTGTTATTTTATCCTCTCCAAGTCCGCCATAAATTTTAACAGGTATACTTTCATCCACGGCTCCAGACACTGTGAAAGTGTCTTCCCCGTCGAGCCCGTGAAGTATGATTTGCTTCGTTTCACCGCGATGAAAGGTGCGTTTGTAAAGTTGCCGCGCCGGAAGTGTGTTTGTCGCTCTTCTTTCTACCGTCACTTCCACACGGGCATTTTCCAGACGCCTTACTGTAAAGATTTCTTTCATGTCCGAGCCGACTACAGTAACCTCCGCTGCCAAAAGTTTGTACACTTCAGTGGCCGCCTTGGGCAGCAGGTCGCGCCGGCTTTTCAGGTTATGGGTAATCTCTTTTCCTGCTAATGCGTAAATGGTCGGCGGCAGGCGGCGAACGGCTTGCTCAATTTTAGTATCTGTTAGTTGCTGCTGCATCTCCCGGGCAATAGTTTGCCAGTCCTGCAGCGTCAGTTCATTTAGAAAGCGGTTGTTGATGTAGGCCCCGTTGATCATGTAAGCCTTCACATCGCTGAAGTCATCATCGAACGCGTGCAGTTTGCGGGCAAAGAGTTTGCTGTTGGCGATGGAGGGAACCAGGCCGTTCTTCATGTTAAAAAACACCTGGTCCCGGTCCTTTGGAACAGGAACGTATACTGTGTCTGCACCTTTGGCTGTCACGGCCCATTCCCACTGGCCCTTGTGCCTGTCCCAGTCGCCGATGAGCAGGTCGAGCAGGCGGGCACGCGCAAAGGCGCGCTGGTTTACATGGTGCGTGTTATAGCTGAACCTTTTGCGGAGCACATCTTCGGAATCCTGAAACGCTAACACATTTCTGAAAACCGGGGTGATGTCTGCGGGCGCCTCATACTTTTCCTGGAACAAAAACACCTTTCCCCGCACCGCTTCAGCATACGCACCAAAAGAAGTGTCGGAGGCAGGAACATAGTACAGCCTAGGGTTGGAATGGTAAACACCCACTGCCTCAGACAGGGGAGGCACCACCAGCGCGCCATAGGGGTTCGCGGCGGCCGTTTGGTCGCGCAGCACATTAGCCACAAATGTTTTGCGCCAGAACGGGCTTACCACATCCACAGGGTCTTTGTCAACGGAGCGGAAGGCATAGCGGCGGCCCGTACTATCGAGCAGATCAAAGGAGGTGGTTTGGAATCCGCCACCTTTTTCCACCACCCGCAGGCCACCGTGTAGCGAGTCTAGCTTAAAGATTGGAAGCTTGACGGGTTCAGCCCAGAGAGCCCGGTTGTGGTCGCCCCAGAAAAAACGGTGAAAGCCGCTGCGATCGTAGTGGCGCCCGGCAATAACCCAGGCACTGTCCGGACCGGCAGCGGCTTTTCCCTTTAGCTCCTGCGCGGTGGCAAGGGCATCCTCCTGAAAAAACTCATTGTCCGCGCAGCTGCTCATACTTAAGCAAACCAGCAATACCAGCAATGCGCGCATCATACTTTGGGCAGTTATAGTTTAGAGTTTCACTTGTAAAGCAGGCAGTCGGGTCTATACTTCCCGCACACTACCTATTCCATTGAAGTACCCTATACTTTTAAGCTGCCGCTTTAGTTTACTTATTGTTTCGATAGAAGGCCATCAAGCCGCTGGTGGAGCTGTCGTGTTGCTCTGTTTTACCTTGCAGCAACTCTCCCTCAATGGTGCCGGCAAGCTGCTTGCCCAGTTCCACGCCCCATTGGTCAAAGCTGTAGATGTTCCAGATCACACCCTGCACAAACGTCTTGTGTTCATACATGGCTACCAGACTGCCAAGCTCAAATGGAGTCAGCTGCTTCATCATGATAGAGGTAGTCGGCTTGTTACCGGCAAATACTTTGTGCGGCAGCAGGTTCTCCAGCTCTTCACCTGTCATTCCTTTCTGCTCCAGTTCCTGGCGCACTTCATCGGCCGTTTTGCCTTTCATCAAAGCCTCGGTCTGCGCAAAGAAGTTAGAAAGCAGCAGCGCGTGGTGGTTGCCCACAGGGTTATGGCTGATGGCAGTGGCAATAAAGTCACACGGAATAAGGACGGTGCCCTGGTGGATCAGCTGAAAAAAGGAGTGTTGGCTGTTAGTGCCCGCTGCGCCCCATACCACGGGCTGGGTCTGGTAATTAACGTTGGTGCCATTGCGGTCGGTGCTTTTGCCGTTGCTCTCCATCAGCAGTTGCTGCAGGTACTCGGGCAGCAGTCGCAGGTACTGGTCGTAGGGTAAAATAGCGTGGGTCTGGCTGCCGAAAAAATTCGTATACCAGGTACTTAGCAGGGCCATCAGCACAGGTATGTTCTGCTTCATCGGAGCCTCCCGGAAGTGCTTGTCCATAGATTCGGCGCCGCGCAGCAGCTCTTCAAATTTATCATAACCCAGGGCGCAGGCGATCGAGAAGCCAATGGCAGACCAGAGCGAGAAGCGGCCGCCCACCCAATCCCAGAAGCGGAAGGCATTTTCCTCGGCTATTCCGAATTTGGTTACGGCCTCAATGTTGGTGGAAAGTGCTACGAAATGCTTTTTGATGTGTTCCCGGTCCACGGCCTTGTTCAGGAACCAACCGCGTGCCGTCTCGGCGTTTGTGATGGTTTCTTTGGTGGTAAACGTTTTGGAGGCGATGATGAAAAGCGTTGTCTCCGGGTCCAGTTTGCGGAGGGTCTCAGCGGCATCGGTTCCGTCCACGTTGGAGATGTAGTATACTTCCAGGTCAGGCTTCTGGTATTTTTTCAGCGCCTCCACTACCATTTTCGGGCCTAAGTCGGAGCCGCCAATGCCGATGTTCACCACACTGGCAATACGCTTGCCTGTATAGCCAGTCCACTCGCCGCTATGCAGTTTGTCGCAGAATTCTCTCATCTGCTGCTGTACGGCGTGTACCTCCTGCAGCGCGTTCTCCCCGTCAACCTCCAGTTGCTCATCCGAAAAGTTACGCAGGGCCGTGTGCAGCACCGCCCGATTCTCAGTAGCGTTAATCCGCTCACCACTAAACATGCTTTCTATCGCAGCCGGTACGCCAGTTTCCTTCGCCAACTCTGTCAGCAATTGCAGCGTTTCTTCTGTTATCCTGTTCTTGGACAGGTCGTAGAGCGTATCATTTAGCTTAAAAGTGAATTTCTGGAAACGCTCAGGGTCCTGGGCAAACATGTCGCGGAGATGGAGTGACTGTACTTGATTGAAGTGGCTTTGCAGCTTTTGCCATGCGTTGGTGCCGGTCGGAGAGATGTTTTTTAACATAGTGTTGTGTCCTTTGGATGTTCAGTGCGTTTGGCCTCACCTACTGTAGTTTTATACTTCGGGTTGCAGCCAGCGGCTGTGGTTGTTTCTTTTAAACGTGGTACAAGTAAATTGGCCGATGCCTTGGAAACCAAAAATAGAAAAAGCTGACCAAACTTTAACCATTCTCTCTGGCTGGGCACGAATGCCTGCCTGTTTTGGCGTTACAGGAGAGACTTCCATCCAATCTTAGTCTACTGCGTACGTATTAGTAGCAGGGGAGGAGCGAGAGAAGGCACAATACGCAAAAATTACAAATTCCCCTCCTCCATAATAGCATCTTACAAGGCTATTTAACTTGTGGCACCCATAAATACAAAGCAATGGAAGAGAAAAAGAATGAGCAGCATACTACCGGACCCAAAGGAGCATCCGCCAAAAAAGAGGCAGCCGGTGAAAAAAAAGCATACATTACGGGCGGCAAAAACCGGGCAACCCGACCTGAGCAGGGGCCTGATATACCGCCGGAAGAACGCACAGTAGGTATTCCGTAGCCGCTCCATGTAGCACAGCTCCGGAAAAACAGCAGTAGAACAGCCTGGCCCTGCCAAAGACAAGCTCATAGTAGCCGGAGCTCTGTGAAAATTATGCGTTGGGGTGGCATCTCTAACAATTCTGCACCGCCCACAATATGCGGCTTTTGATGCTGTATTTATATCAATATCTGCCTATATTTGAGCTAAGGAACAAGAGGAACTAAATTTTGCAGCCTATGGTGGCGGAAAGGCAACTTTGTTCCTGAAATCAGGTACTGTACATTGTACGCCGGTCTTGCTATATAGAAGTCCGCTGATGCGTATATATTACTCCTTATAGCGACTGCGTTCCCCAAATCTTCCCTTATACCTAAAGGATAGATAGCACGGCTGGTAAAGTTTCGAAGATTTTGCCATGCCAGGAAAACAGGTACGAATACAAAAGACAAAACTATACTGTCATGAGTGATCTGAGTAACCTAATCAAAGAAAGAAATATTAAGGCCCTTATCCTGGATATGGATGGCGTTATCACAAACACGGCTGGCTTGCATGCTGAGGCATGGAAAAGGCTCTGCGACTCCTTTTTAAAGCAGCGCGGGCAGCAGGACGGAAAGACGTATAAGCCATTCGACCTCCAGGAAGACTACCGCAACTTTGTGCACGATGTGCCCCGTTTGGATGCGATGCGTAACTTCATGGAGTCGCGCGGGATAGAGGTGCCGGAGGGCAGACCCGAAGACGATGCCGATAAGAACACCATCGTTGGGCTGGGCGAGCGCAAGGACTTTTACTTTCATGAGCTGCTGAAGCAAAACGGTGTGTTTGTGTTTGACCCTGCAGTACAGTGGGTGAAGGAGCAGCAGCAGGCAAGCATGAAAACCGCTATTGTTTCCGGTAGCCGAAATTGCCTTACCATCCTGCAGCGTGCAGGCCTGGACAGGCTGTTTGAGGTACGCGTAGACAAAGTGGTAGCCAGCCAACTTAAGCTCAACAGCAAACCCGCCCCGGATATTTATGTGGAGGCGGCGCGCCAATTGGGGGTTAGCCCAGCGGAAACCGCCGTGTTCGAAGACTCCACTGCCGGTATAGCTGGAGCCAAGGCCGGTGGGTTCGGGCTTGTGGTTGGCGTTGACCATAGCTTTAAGAAGGAGCAACTGGAAATGGATGGGGCTGACATTGTAATAAAAGGCTTCTCAGCCGAAGTGAAAGCTAAAAACGCATCCAGTATAAGCTTGTAAAGTATAACCATCCTGCCACTAAGGTATGGAAATAAAAAAAAGTAAAACAGCAAACGCCTCTTCAGTTTAAGAGGCGTTTGCTGTTTTCAGGCCGGTAGCTCTGCCGTCTTGCAGTTCAGGTGGAGCACTTGGGTTAAGGAGTATAACTGTTGGCACAAAAGAAGAGTATGTGCCTCTAAAGAAGTTTAGTCTAATTTCGGTGTTTTAGCCACCGGAAATTTTTAGAGGCAAAGCCCGCTAAGCATAAAGCAATTACTAATGGAAAACAACACCCACCGTAACATCAAACAGACAAACCCAAACGAATTACCGTCAGCGCTACCGGATGTACAGCAATTGATCGGCAATAAAAAGCCCGCTGTCTTCCTGGACTATGACGGCTGCCTAAGCCCTATCGTGAAGGACCCCGACAAGGCTATACTTACAGAGGCAATGCGGTCCACGCTCAGGCGCCTGGCCGATGTGTGCAGCGTGGCCGTGGTAAGTGGTCGCGACCGGGCAGACGTGAAAGGGCTGGTGCAACTGGAGAACCTGTACTACGCTGGCTCACACGGCTTTGATATTTCAGGACCAGGCAACCTGCACACGGAACCCGGCGGAGCCGCAGCAGCCATACCCGCACTGGATGTAGCCCAGGAGGAACTGAAGGAGCAGTTGCAGAACATAGAAGGAGCATTTGTGGAGCGTAAGCGCTACGCAATTGCCGTGCATTACCGCAATGTGCCGGAGGAGCAGGTTAGCGAGGTGCTGGAGGTCGTGCAGGAAGTTCTTGCGAAGCACCAGGAGCTTAAACCGGGACCGGGCAAAAAAATCATGGAGCTTAAGCCAAACCTCGACTGGCACAAAGGCAAAGCCGTGTTGTGGCTGATGGACAAACTGGAGCTGAACCAGCCGGATATTGTGCCGCTCTACATCGGGGATGATCTCACCGACGAGGATGCCTTTGCCACTTTACAAGGCCAGGGCGTGGGCATTATGGTAGGGGAGCACGATGCGCTGACTGCGGCAGAATATCGTTTGGAGGATGTAACGGAGGTGCAGGTTTTTTTAGAGGCACTCACCAAAGCTGTAAAACAGCAGGCATAACAAGCGACAAGTATAGGCGGAGGCTTTATACTTGTGCTGAACAAAATGAACGGCAGAAAAAAAGGCAGCGATCACTCGCTGCCTTTCCTGTTTTACCCAAGTATGGATTAAGCGTTTCGGTTGATGCAATTCAAATCCTCGAAAGCCTCTTTCAGACGGGTGATGAACGTGTCCTCACCTTTACGCAGCCACACACGCGGGTCGTAATACTTCTTGTTCGGCGCATCTTCGCCCTCAGGGTTGCCGATCTGCGACTGCAGATAATCCTTCTTGTCGGTTACGTAGTTTCGTACACCTTCCAGGAAAGCCCACTGCATATCCGTATCGATGTTCATTTTGATGGCGCCGTACTCGATCGCCTCAGTGATTTTCTCCTTTTCAGAGCCTGAGCCGCCATGGAAAACAAAGTTTACCGGGTTCGGCTGCGTGTTATACTTCTCCTGGATAAACTGCTGTGAGTTCTTCAGGATTTCAGGGCGAAGCTCCACGTTTCCTGGCTTGTACACCCCGTGCACGTTACCGAAGGCAGCGGCAATGGTAAAGCGGCTGCTGATCTTGTTCAGCTCCTCGTACGCGTAGGCTACTTCCTCAGGCTGAGTATAAAGACGGGCGCTGTCCACATCAGAGTTGTCTACGCCGTCTTCCTCGCCACCTGTTACACCAAGCTCGATTTCAACCGTCATGCCTAGCTTGTCCATACGCTTCAGGTAGCTCACGCAGGTTTCCACGTTCTCCTGGATTTCCTCTTCAGAAAGGTCCAGCATGTGCGAGCTGTATAGTGGCTTGCCGTGCTCCTTGAAGTACTGCTCACCAGCATCCAGCAAACCGTCAATCCATGGCAGCAATTTCTTGGCAGCGTGGTCGGTGTGCAGGATTACGGGTACTCCGTAAGCCTCAGCCATAATGTGCACGTGGTGTGCACCTGAAATAGCGCCTGCAATGGCAGACTTCTGCTGGTCGTTCGACAGGCCTTTGCCCGCGTAGAATTGCGCGCCGCTATTCGAAAATTGAATGATAACTGGAGAGTTTACTTCTCTTGCCGTTTCCAGCACAGCGTTGATAGAGTTTGTGCCGATAACGTTTACGGCAGGAAGGGCGAAGTTATTTTCGTTCGCATACTTGAAGAGTTCAGTCACCTCGTCTCCGTAAAGCACACCGGCTCTGAATCTTGTTTTTGTTTCGCTCACAGGTTTATCTTTTAGTTTTTTATGGGTTATTTAGGTTAATCTATAGTCTTTTCTGATGATTTTTCTGTTGGAATGAAGCAATTATCGAAAGTAAATTTACTATATATTTAGAATTAAAGAAACAGCCTGCTTTGATTCTGTTTTACAGGAAACACCGGCTGATTCTAGTTGTCTATACGGGCCATTGCACACTTTGGCGGACGCGTTCTAAAAAAACTATATACTGTTTTATGCTTCGTGGCGAAGCGTATGGAATCGTACGATTTAGTGTCTGATATCGGACACTAAACAATGCTGAAGCAGACAGAATGATAAGATTAGGCATGTATTAGATAATGGTACACTTATTGGAAACACAGCTAATGAATTTTATCACTCGCCTCCTGATCTATACTTGCCAAACAAAATAAACTATGTTTCAGCACAGCCTTCTGCTTATCTACAGAAACTTTAAACGGTTTAGAAGTACCTTCCTTATAAACCTGATCGGGCTCTCGACCGGCTTAGCCTGCACTGTGCTTATATTTCTGTGGGTAAACGATGAGCTTCGGAAAGATAAGTTCCATGAAAACGACAGGCAGTTATTTCAGGTGATGACAAACCACCATAACAGGGAAGGCGTGGTAACCTGGAAGGTAAGCCCCGGCAACCTGGGAGAGGCCCTGGCAGCAGAAATGCCAGAAGTAACGTATGCCGTCAGTTCATCAGACATCCCGGATAAATTTACTCTTTCTAACGAGGAGAAACATATTCGTGCAGCCGGTCAGTTTGTAAGCAAAGACTTTTTTAACACGTTCTCCTATGCGCTCCTGCAAGGCGACAAGAACCAGGTGCTGGCCTCAAAGAATGCCATCGTCATATCAGAGGAACTGGCCCTGAAGCTGTTCAACACCACAGAGAATTTGGTTGGTAAAACGATTAACTGGCAAATTCTGCATTTCCATAAGCCGGTCGTTATCGCAGGAGTTTTTAAAACTATACCTTCAGGTTCCTCCGAGCAGTTCGACTTTCTCCTGTCTTTCGAAGAATTCAGAGACATGCTCGGAGACGGGTTGCACTGGGATAACCACAATGCCAGAACATACCTGGTCTTAAGAGAAGGCACCGATGCCCAAAAGTTTAACCAGAAAATCGGGAGCTTCCTGAAAAGCAAAGCGCCAAACACCAATGTCACCTTGTTTGCCACTCCTTTCTCGGATTTATACTTGTATGGAAACTATGAGAATGGAGTACAGACAGGGGGCAGGATAGTGTATGTCCGGCTTTTTTCGCTAATCGCCCTTTTCATACTGCTCATCGCCTGCATTAACTTCATGAACCTTTCCACCGCCAAGGCATCGAGAAGAATAAAGGAAGTGGGCATCAAGAAAGCCATGGGAGCGAGCAGGCAATCGCTTGTGCTGCAGTACCTGGGAGAATCGCTGTTGATGTCGCTGGCCTCGCTTATTGTAGCGCTGATGCTGGTGGAGCTTTCGCTGGCACCCTTTAGCGCGCTTACCGGAAAACAACTCACGCTGCATTATGAGCCGCAGTTCGTCTTGGTTATACTTGGCATTACCTTGCTTACAGGGTTTTTGGCGGGCAGCTACCCGGCGCTTTACCTTTCTGGGTTCACGCCGGCAGCGGTTTTAAGGGGAAAACTAGACACGCTGGCGGGGGAACTGTGGGCACGAAAGGGGCTTGTGGTGTTTCAGTTTACGTTGTCCGTGATCCTCATTGTGTCTGTACTCGTGGTGTATAAGCAGAATCATTACGCACAAACCAAGAACCTGGGCTACAGCAAGGACAACGTCATCTATTTTGACGCAGAGGGGCAGGTGCAGGATAAACTGGAAACCTTTCTGGCCGAGGTGAAAAAAATACCGGGCGTGGTAAACGCATCCAGCGGTGGGAGCATCATCAGCGATTATAGTTCTACTACCGGGCTTGCCTGGCGAGGGAAGGGCAACGAAAATATCGCCTTTCAGAATGTGGTGGTCAACTACGGCATGATAGAAGTTTTGGGAATACAACTGAAAGAAGGCCGCACCTTCTCAAGGCGCTTCGCCGCAGACACAGCAAAGATCATCTTTAATGAGGCGGCTGTAAAAACCATGGCGATGAAAAACCCCGTGGGTGAAGTGGTAAACCTGTGGGGGGAGAACAGAAAAATCATAGGTGTAGTGAAAGACTTCCACTTCCAGTCACTCCATGAAGGAATAAAACCGATGTTTTTCCGACTGCAGCCACAAACTGCAATCAAGGTGATGCTGAAGATCGAAGCCGGTCGGGAAAGGGAAACGATAGCGCAGTTGCAGCAGCTTTACAAAGCCTACAACCCGGGTTTTATACTTGATTACCGGTTTCTGAATGAAGACTATCAGGAATTATATGCTGCAGAACAGCGGGTGGCAGTACTATCGCGGTACTTTGCCGGGTTGGCGGTGCTCATTTCCTGCCTTGGCTTGTTTGGCCTGGCCGCCTTCACCGCTGAAAGGAGATTAAAGGAAATAGGTATCCGCAAAGTGTTGGGTGCGAGCGAAGCCAGCATTGTGTTCCTGCTGTCCGTCGACTTCACCAAACTGGTGCTTGCAGCCATCCTGATTGCCCTGCCACTCAGTTACCTTATAGCAGATTACTGGCTCCATAACTTTGCCTACCGGATTGAATTAGCGTGGTGGTACTTTGCAGGCGCAGGCCTGCTGGCGTTGGTAATTTCCTGGTTTACGGTGGGCATGCAGGCAGTAAAAGCCTCCAGAATAAGCCCATCCCAGTGCCTCAAAGACGTTTGAGCTCCTTCAAACAATAATAAGCTCTGCTAAAGTACGATCCTACCGGGCGCTGCTTTATGCAAAAATAATCACCTTATCCTTGTGCTTGCTGCGCATGTGGTTGCGGATGATCTGCTGGATGTCCTTGTTGTCGTTGTAGCGCTGAATGGCTCCTTTGAAATCGTCGAGGCTGTGCGCCGAAAATGTTTCATCCACAAAGCCGAAGCCCAGGTAGGTGCCGTGCTCGACCACCACCACAGATTTCTCACCCGGCTCACGCCCTTTACCAATCAGCACAAAGCTGTTATGCTCGTAAGTAAAGGAATCGATCGCCTCGTCCACACGTTTGTTATACTCCTCCGGGCTTTCCTTGCCGATGCAGGCGCCATTGCATTGGTGCACCTGGAAATCAAAGCAGGCGCCGTTGGTTTTGTACAGGTCGCACAGTTTTTGGCAGAGGTTATACTTGGCCACCTTGTGAAACAGGAACCCCTTCGCTTTAAAGTGATTAGACAGTGCGATGATCGGGGTTAGGCTCTCGTTATCAGCTCTGTTGATGGTGCCATAGCTGAGGCGCTTATAGCCGTTGGCATCCTCGTGCATAAAGATGCCGGTGTTGAACACACTGCGCCGTTGCTGCCGGTTGTACTGCGGCTTCATGCGCTTTATCTCAGCTGATTCGAACAGTAGCGCCACCAGTTCGTTGCCCATCAGCTCATAAGTGATGTCGGCAATGCTGTTCTTAAAGTCAAGCGATTTGCGGCTCTTGTAGTCGATGTTAAAGTGCTGGATGATGCGCTTTTTGATATTGATGCTCTTGCCCACGTAAATCACCTCACCCGCCTCGTTGTGAAAATAATATACTCCCGGCACCATCGGCAGCGCATCCACCTGCTCTTTTTTGATGGCCGGCGGCAGCAGCGATGTTGCAATTTCTTTCTTCAGCACCAGCGTGGTATTGTCGGCAGCCATGTTCATGTTGCCATCCACCACAGGGCGGTTTATCTTGATGAGCTTGTCGAACAGCAGTGCCGTTGCCTCGGCGTCGCCAATGGCGCGGTGGCGCTGGGTTAGCGGAATATCGATGCTGTGGCACAGTTTGCCGAGGCTGTAGGAGGGAAGCCCCGGTATCAGCGATCGGCTCAGCCGCACAGTGCAAAGCGTTTTGCGCTGAAATGTGAAGCCCAGGTCGCCAAACTCCTTTTTCAGGAAAGAGTAATCAAAACGCACGTTGTGCGCCACAAACACCTTTCCCTCAGTAAACTCCACAATCTCCTTGGCGACCTCGTAAAATTTGGGCGCCTCGGTCACCATGTCGTCTTTTATACCTGTCAGTTGGGTGATAAAATAGGGAATGGGGCGCTCGGGGTTTACTAGGGTATGGTACTTGTCCACTATTTTCTCCCCGTCATGGATGAAGATGGCAATCTCGGTAATCTTATCCTGATGCGGTTGGCCCCCGGTGGTTTCAATGTCTACTATTGCGTACAAGTGGCTCTGGTTTAGTTGCTCGTTCTGCGCGCTGGCAGCGTCTGCTGCAGCCCTCTCCTCTAAACCAATTTTATTAGTAAACCGTTTCAAATTACCTGCTCTCCTTTTTTTCTGCGATTCGTATTAGCAAGTTACTCTTCCGTGTCCTTTTTCCCCCGCGCCACACCGTTCCATATTTCCCGGAAAAACTGGTGCACCCGGCCCTCTTTCTTGAGGTGCCTTGGCTTCACATCGTCAATGTCTGATAGCAGGAAACCGAGCGGCTCGAGGGGCTCATAGGAGTCGAAAATAACCTTCAGCATGGCAATAACCGGAATGGCCATGATCATGCCGGCGGCTCCCCAAATCTGCCCTCCGAGCAACAAGGCAAGTATGGCCGCGAACGGATTTATACTTACCTTGGAGCCCACCACGTAGGGCGTGATGAAGTTGCCCTCCAGGAACTGCACTACCACAAATACCCCAATCACCAGCAAGGCATCAAACAGGTGGCCCGTGGTCGCAAGTGTCAGCAGGGCAGGGAGCAACGACCCGATCAGAATGCCGATATAGGGAATGATGGTCAGAATAGAGGCAAACACGCCAAAGAAGATGGCATACTTCACACCCAGTAAAAGCAGGCCGGCCGAGTTGAGCATGGCCACAATCACAATTACGATCATCAGCCCGGAAATATAGCTTTGCACCACCTGCTGTATGTTTGTCAGTGTCTGAATCATGCCGCCGCGCTTGTCTTTTGCCACCAGTTTGAACAG
This sequence comes from Pontibacter akesuensis, assembly GCF_001611675.1. Classification (NCBI taxonomy): domain Bacteria; kingdom Pseudomonadati; phylum Bacteroidota; class Cytophagia; order Cytophagales; family Hymenobacteraceae; genus Pontibacter; species Pontibacter akesuensis. The sequence continues at coordinate 4,169,629 of NZ_CP014766.1, forward strand.
GAAGCGCTCCAGGTGGTCGCGGTAGTAGAGCAGGCAGAAAACATAAATCGGAATAACGGTGAAGGCAGCCAGCAAACCAGTGGTCATGGATATGGTGCTGCCCATGACATTGGTGGCCAGGTTCTGCAGGCTGGAGATGGAGTTTTGAATTAGCTCAGTGCGGTTAGAGGGCTCTATACCAAAGCGTTCTTTCAGAAACACCTGCACGCGCTCTATCAACCTTTCTATGTTGCCGCTGATCGTGTCCAGCTCTGTCGTCAGGTCCATCAGTTGCGACATCAGGAACCAGATCACCAGCCCGAGCACCACCACAATTAGGATAATGCTAGTGAGAATAGCCAAGGGCCGTGGCACCTTGAATTTCTCGAGGTCACGGTTCAGGGGCAGTAGCAGCAGCGCAAAAAGCAGCGAGAAAGCCAGCGGTACAAGTATGGATTGAAACAACTGCAGGAAGTAAACCAGCAGGATGACGCCGAGCAGCAAAACAACGATTTTAAAATATCCTGGTAACTTTATTTCCATTTAGACGGCGGCTGATGCCAAATTATAGTTGTGAAACTTACAGCAACAACCAAAATTAAGCAAATGTAATGGTACAAGTATAGTTTTAAATTTATATTATAGTTGCTAAAAATATTAGCTTAAATAGTAGGTAAAAACTATGGTTTCACTGAACTTGCTAGCTTTAAATATGGTTTAAAATAATGCGAGAGCAGATAGTGCAGCAAGATTAACTAAAATATTTAGTAATTTTACTACGCATTCCCTATCTTAGTACAAAGCAGGCGCGAATGTTTGCTACTTGTCTTTTATAATTTCTATATTTCGGATTGATATCCCTTAAAACTACACTTACGCTTACAGTATGGCAGAGTTAGAGCACAATTACAACGAAGACAGTATTCGTTCGCTGGAGCCGCGCGAGCACATTAGGCTTCGCCCGGGCATGTACATTGGCAAGCTTGGCGACGGTTCTGCAGCGGATGACGGTATTTACATTCTGGTGAAAGAGGTAATCGATAACTCCATCGATGAGCACGTGATGGGGTACGGTAAAACCATAGAAATTAAGGTGTCGGACCACAAGGTGCAGGTGCGCGACTATGGCCGCGGCATTCCGCTCGGTAAGGTGATTGACTGTGTAAGCAAGATCAACACCGGTGGTAAGTATGACAGCAAGGCTTTCCAGAAGTCGGTAGGTCTGAATGGGGTGGGTACCAAGGCGGTGAACGCGTTATCAAGCCAATTCCGCATACAGTCTGTGCGTGATGGCAAAATGAAAGCGGCTGAGTTTGAAAGAGGCGTGCTAACACAGGATTTTGAGCTGCAGGACTCCAGCCAGCGCAACGGAACGCTCACGATCTTCACACCCGACGATACCATCTTCAAGAATTTCCAGTTCAACCCAGATTACCTGGAGAACCAGCTGTGGAATTATGTGTATCTGAATGCCGGCCTCACCATAAACTTTAACGGCAAGAAGTTTTATTCAGAGAACGGTCTGCTCGATTTGCTGCGCGATAAAGCCGATGAAGAAAGCCTGCGCTACCCGATCATCCACTTAAAAGGAGAGGACATTGAACTGGCGCTTTCGCACGGCAACGACTACGGCGAAGAATATTACTCGTTTGTGAACGGCCAGTACACCACCATGGGTGGTACGCACCTGGCGGCTTTCCGCGAGGCGGTGGTGAAAACCATGCGCGATTTTTTCAGAAAAGACTTTGACGCGGCCGATATTCGCGGCTCTATTATAGGAGCGATTTCCATTCGTGTGCAGGAGCCAGTCTTCGAATCACAAACCAAGACGAAGCTGGGCTCCATTGAAATGGGCCCTGACGGGCCTGCCGTGCGTGCCTTCATCAACGATTTCGTGAAGGAGCACCTGGACAATTATCTGCATAAGAACCCCGCTACTGCCGAAGCCCTGCTGAAGCGCATCATGCAAAGTGAGCGTGAGCGCAAGGACATGGCCGGTGTGAAAAAGCTGGCGAACCAGCGTGCCAAAAAAGCGAACCTGCACAACCGCAAGCTCCGCGACTGCCGCCTGCACTTCAACGAGGATAAGGGAGAAAAGTCCCTGCTGTCCACGCTATTCATCACGGAGGGGGACTCGGCAAGTGGATCGATTACCAAGTCGCGCAACGTGGACAGCGAAGCGGTGTTTAGTTTGCGCGGTAAGCCACTAAACTGCTTCGGCCTGAAGAAAAAGGTGGTGTACGAAAACGAGGAGTTCAACCTCCTGCAGCATGCCCTGAACATAGAGGAGGGCCTGGAGGGGCTACGCTACAACCGCGTGGTCATCGCAACGGATGCTGACGTGGACGGCATGCACATCCGGTTGCTGCTGCTGACGTTCTTCCTGCAGTTTTTCCCGGACCTGGTGCGTAACGGCCATGTGTTTATCTTGGAGACGCCGCTGTTCCGCGTGCGCAATAAAAAGGAGACCATCTACTGCTACAACGAAAATGAGAAGCAGGAAGCGATACAGAAGCTGGGCAAGCGCCCTGAGATTACCCGCTTTAAGGGTTTGGGTGAGATCTCACCGGATGAGTTTGGTAAGTTTATTGGCGACAACATCAAGCTGAAGCCAGTAATCCTGCACAAGGATACGACCATCCAAAAGATGCTGAGCTACTACATGGGCAAGAACACGCCTGACCGGCAGCAGTTCATCATCGAGAACCTGAAGATTGAGAAAGACATAGTTGAAGAATTATATGCATAACGAAGAGTTGAATAACGAAGAAGTAGAAAGAGAAGGCGAACTGGAAGTGGAGTTTACTGATGGGGAGGGGGAAACCATCCACAACGTAACGCCTGTGTCCGGCCTGTACGAAAACTGGTTCCTCGATTATGCTTCCTATGTGATTCTGGAGCGAGCGGTGCCAGCCATTGAGGACGGACTGAAGCCGGTGCAGCGCCGCATCCTGCATGCCATGCGCGAGATGGACGACGGCCGCTTTAACAAGGTGGCTAACGTGATCGGGCAGACCATGCAGTACCACCCGCACGGCGACGCCTCTATTGGCGATGCCATGGTGAACCTAGGCCAGAAAGACCTGCTGATCGAAACCCAGGGTAACTGGGGGGATGCCCGCACCGGCGACAGCGCTGCGGCTTCCCGTTACATTGAGGCGCGCCTTTCGAAGTTTGCGCTGGATGTGGTGTTTAACCCACAGACCACACAGTGGCAGCTAAGCTACGACGGACGTAAAAACGAGCCGATTACCCTTCCGGTGAAGTTCCCGCTGTTGCTCGCGCAGGGTGTGGAAGGTATTGCCGTTGGCTTGTCTACCAAGATAATGCCGCACAACTTCAAGGAGCTGATCAAAGGTTCTATCGATGTGCTGAAAGGCCGCAGCACCAACCTGCTGCCCGATTTCCTGACCGGTGGTCAGGTGGATGTGACCAACTACAACGGCGGCCAGCGCGGCGGCAGAATCCGTGTGCGTGCCACCATCGAGAAGGTGGACAAGACGATGCTCATCATCCGTGACGTGCCTTACGGCATCACCACAACGGGTTTGATGGAGTCGATCGTAAAGGCCAGCGAGAACAATAAGATCAAGATCAAGAAGGTGGTGGATAATACCGCCGCCAACGTGGAGATACAGGTGCACCTGCCACCTGGCGTATCGCCTGACCTGACCATGGATGCGCTTTACGCCTTCACGGACTGCGAAGTGGCCATCTCCCCGAACGCCTGTGTGATTATCAACGATAAGCCACACTTCCTGGACGTGAACGAGCTGCTGCGCATTTCTACCTTAAAAACGGTAGACCTGCTTAAGCGCGAGCTGGAGATTCGCAAGGCGGAACTGGAGGACAAGTGGCACTATTCATCCCTGGAGAAAATATTCATCGAGAACCGCATTTACCGCGACATTGAGGAGTGCGAGACGTGGGAGGCGGTACTTAACGCGATAGATACGGGTCTGGACCCTTACAAGCACCTGCTGCGCCGCAACGTGACGGAGGAGGATATTGTGCGCCTGACTGAGATCAAGATCAAGCGCATCTCCAAGTTTGACTCCTTTAAAGCGGATGAGTATATCAACAAGCTGGAGGAGGAGATGGCTGAGGTAGACGATAACCTGGCCAACCTGATCCGCTACTCCATTTCATACTTCGAAGGATTGCTGAAGAAGTATGGGCAGGGCAAAGACCGCCGCACTCAGATCAAGACATTTGATGTGATTAATGCGCAGAACGTGGCTATTGCAAACCAAAAGCTGTACATGAACGCCAAGGATGGCTTTATCGGCACCGGCCTGCGCAAAGATGAGTTCGTGTGTGATTGCTCGGACATGGACGATATCATTGTGTTCCGAAAGGATGGCAAGTTTACCGTGACGAAAGTGGCGGAGAAGACCTTTGTAGGCAAAGACATCATCATGGCCGGCGTTTACAACAAGAACGACGAGCACATGGTGTATAATATGATCTACCTGGATGGCAAATCCGGCGTGTCTTATGCCAAGCGCTTTGCTGTGAAGTCCATCACACGTGAAAAGGAGTACGACCTTACAAAAGGAGAGAAAGGCTCTAAGGTACATTACCTCACCGCCAATCCGAACTCTGAGTCAGAAGTGGTGAACATAACGCTGGCCCCAAATGCGCCGGCACGCATCAAGTCGTTTGACTATGACTTTGCCGAGTTGATGATCAAGGGCAAGGGCTCGAACGGTAACATCGTGACGAAGTACCCGGTGAAGAAGGTGGTGCAGAAGAGCCTGGGCGAGTCTACCCTGGGTGGTCGTGAGATCTACTATGACGAGGTGATCGGAAGGCTGAATACCGAAGGGCGCGGCCGTTACCTGGGTTCTTTCAACACAGAGGATTCCATACTTGCCATTTATGAGGACGGCACCTATGAGCTGACATCATTTGACCTGGCGAACCACTACACAGTAGAGAAGCTGAAAGTGCTGCAGAAGTTTGATCCAGAACTGGTGGTTTCCACTATATACTACGAAGGGGAAAACAAGCTGTACTACGTGAAGCGTTTCAAAATAGAAACCACTACGATCGGCAAACGCTTCGCTTTCATTCCAGAAACGAAGAACTCTAAACTGGAAGCCGTGTCGACACATCCGGAACCGCTGGCAACGATCAAGTTCAAGCGAAGCCTGCGTGGCGAGCGTGAGACGGAGAAGCTGCTGCTTAATGAGTTTATTGATGTGAAGGGCTGGAAAGCGCTCGGTAACAAGCTGAACTACTTTAAGATTTATGAGGTGGAGGTGCCAAAGCTACAGGCAGCGGAGCAGCCGGGCGAGGACAAGCCAAAGGCGAAGAAGGCGGCCCGGAAGGAGCCGGTTACGCTGCCTTCGCAGCTGAAGGAACTAGCTGAGGAAGCAGCCAAAGCCAGCGGCAGCCAACATTCTGACGCCGAAAACGTAGTGGCTACTATAGGCGATAGCGATGAAAAAGAAGCGCTGAGGCGCAAAAAGCAACTGGATTTGTTCTAGAAACTCTTTATAGCGCTTGCTAAAGTCTATCATTCCTTGTAGATTGTTGGGTAGGTGAGACCAAATGAAGAGACTTTGTACATACATACTTGTTAGTTTTATACTTTGTGCGGGTGCACCTGTTGCTGCTATGGCAAACGGTGGGGCTGCATCGGGTAAAGAACTAATGCAGCGTGCAGAGGAACTTCTGAACAGCTATCAGGACAGCGAGGCGCTGCAACTTTATGAGCAGGTGCTGGCGGAGTCACCTAAAAATTACGAAGCCCTGTGCAAAGCGAGCTTTCTACATTGCCGTATCGGAGAGCGTTACCCGGATGAAACAAGCCGAATGAGGCATTTTTTGAAAGCAAAGGAGTATGCCATGGTGGCGTACGAACTGCAGCCAACAGATGCCGAAGCCAATTATGTCATGGCTTTGTCTTTGGGTAGTGAAGCGATGGCGTCCAGCGCCAGAATCCGCTTGCAGGGCATAAACCAGATCAAGTCCTTCGTGGATGCCGCTTTGGTTGACAACCCGAAGCATGCAGGAGCCTGGCACATTTTGGGGCGCTGGTATTTCAAGATGGCAAACCTGAATTTTGCAGAGAAGGCAGCTTCGAGCATGTTCTTTGGCGGGATTTGTGGCGAGGCTACGAACGAAAAAGCGGCGCATGCCATTGAGCAAGCCATTTTGTATAACCCGCGTAACATTCGGTATTACTATGATCTGGCTTTTGTGTATGAAGAAATGAAAAATACGAGTGCCTGTATCAGCACCTTGCGAAAGGCGCTGACCGTAACCTCTGAAACGAAGGAGGAACTGGAATTAAGCAGGCGATGCAATATCATGCTGCAGGGAAAGCTAAAAAGCTAATCTGCACATTTTACCACCGGAAAGCCTGCCTCTAAAACGAAGCAGGCTTTTTTGTTTGCCCTCGGGCAGCAGGAGAGTGTACCTATTTGGGCAAATTATCTTAATTTAGCGCTGGCAAGTATAAACGGGCTTAGGCGCAGTAAATAAACCGTGGAGGATGCGTAATTTCAGATTGTTACTGTTGGCTGTAGCTGTTGCGGTAGGCTCCTGTACGGAGGATGAGGGTGACCGGGAGCAGATGGTAAACCTGCAGGAGGTGAAAGATGACCCTGCCGTTCAGCTAACAAACCTGAATGCAGCCATTGAACGTTCGCGACGGGATGGAAGTCTGTATGCCCGCCGGGCCGTGGCGCTGCTGCGCACAGGAAAGCTGGAACAGGCATTGGAAGATGCAGAGCAGGCCGTACAGTTTACCAAGAACGACCCCTACGCCATGTTTGTAAAGGCGCAGGCCCTACGGGCGCTCGGAAGGCAGGAGGAGGCATTGCCACTGGCGCTGCAGGCTGAGCGAAACGCTTACCAGACCTCTTCGCTCTATGTGCTGTTAGGGGAACTATACTTACAGCGGAAGGAGTATGAGCAGGCCAGGCGTTACCTCCAGAAGGCGCAGGAATTGGCCCCGACCGATGAGTTTGCGTTTTATTACAAAGGCCGGGTGCAGGAGGCAACGGGAGATACCGCTAATGCCATGAATAATTACCGGCTGGCACTTCAGCAGTCGTCGGGGTTTATGGAGCCGCAGCGGGAGTTGGCGGCTATACTTGTAAGCAGGGGAGACTATGCTGAGGCAAAGCCATACTTATTTAAAGCACAAAGGCTTGCCGCAAAAGATTATAAGCTTTTATATAACCAGGGCTTGGTATACGAGGCAGAGCAAAAGCAGGACAGCGCCATGTGGGCCTTCAACAAAGCACTAAGTATAAACGACACACTCTCTGGGGCACATTACAGGTTAGGCTTCTACCAGCACAAGCTTGGGAACAACGAAGAAGCATTGGCGCACCTGTTAAAAGCCTATAGCAAGTATAAAAACAAGCCGGAGTATCTGACCAAGCTGGCCAGCGCCTACGAACGTACCGGACGGACGAGGGATGCCTTGACCACCTACCAACGTTTGGTGGCTGTAGAGCCCCGTTATACTTACGGATACCAGGCTATTGCCCGATTGAAATATAGATTAGCAAAACCAACACCTGATAGTGCAGCCGTACGCCTACAGGAATATTAGAAAGATAAACCACTATGATCAACATCACACTGCCAGATGGCTCTGTGCGCCAGTACCAGGAAGGCGTAACAAGCTTTGAGATTGCCCAGAGCATAAGCGAGGGCCTAGCCCGTAATGTGCTTGCCGCCAAAGTTAACGGCTCCGTTTGGGACTCTAATCGGCCTATAACCGAGGATGCCCAGGTGCAGCTGCTCACCTGGAACGATGACGAAGGGAAAAACGCGTTCTGGCATTCTTCTGCTCACTTACTGGCCGAGGCACTCGAAGACCTGTATCCGGACGTGAAGTTTGGTATTGGCCCTCCGGTGGAGAATGGCTTTTACTACGATGTGGACCTAGGGGAGCACCACCTGTCGCAGGAAGATATTGCCAAATTGGAGCAGAAAATGCTGGAGCTGGCACGGCAGAAGAATGAGTTCAAACGCAGCGAGGTGTCCAAGGCAGAAGCCATCGATTACTTCACGAAGAAAGGCGACGAGTATAAACTCGACCTGATAAAGGACCTGGAGGATGGTTCCATCACTTTTTATGAGCAAGGCAAGTTCGTAGACCTTTGCCGCGGACCGCACATCCCAAATACAAGTTTTATCAAGGCTGCCAAGATTATGAACATTGCCGGCGCTTATTGGCGTGGTGATGAAAACAACAAGCAGCTGACGCGAATTTACGGCGTAACCTTCCCGAAGCAGAAAGACCTGACTGAGCACCTGGAGCGCCTCGAAGAAGCCAAGAAGCGCGACCACCGCAAGCTTGGTAAGGAACTGGAGCTGTTTGCCTTCTCCGAGAAGGTTGGCATGGGCTTGCCGCTTTGGTTGCCGAAAGGCACCTTGCTGCGCGAGCGCCTGGAGCAGTTCATGCGGAAAGCCCAAATGCGTGCGGGCTACCAGCCGGTGGTGACGCCACACATTGGCAGCAAGGAACTGTACGTAACCTCAGGCCATTACGAGAAGTACGGGGCAGATTCCTTCCAACCTATCAAAACGCCAAACGAGGGCGAGGAGTTCTTCCTGAAGCCGATGAACTGCCCGCACCACTGCGAGATCTACAAAGTGCGCCCGCGCTCTTACAAGGAGCTGCCGGTGCGTCTGGCTGAGTTTGGTACGGTGTACCGCTACGAGCAAAGCGGCGAGCTGCATGGCTTGACGCGCGTGCGAGGCTTTACACAGGATGATGCTCACATTTTCTGTCGCCCGGATCAGGTGAAGGAAGAGTTTACCAAGGTAATCGACCTGGTGCTGTACGTGTTTAAGGCACTTGGCTTTGAAGATTACACAGCCCAGATCTCCCTGCGCGACCCGGAAAACAAAGCCAAGTACATTGGCGGCGATGAGGCATGGGATAAAGCTGAGACTGCCATTATAGAGGCTGCTGCAGAGAAAGGCCTGCGCACTGTAACCGAATTGGGAGAGGCTGCGTTTTACGGACCTAAGCTGGACTTTATGGTGAAGGATGCCCTTGGCCGCAAGTGGCAGCTCGGAACCATTCAGGTGGATTATCAGTTGCCTGAGCGCTTCCAGTTGGAGTATATCGGCGCAGACAACGCCAAGCACCGTCCGGTAATGATTCACCGGGCACCATTTGGTTCGCTTGAGCGTTTCGTGGCGGTGCTGATTGAGCACTGTGGCGGCAATTTCCCGCTGTGGCTAAGCCCTGAGCAATATGCCATACTTCCTATTTCAGAGAAGTACCACGATTTTGCCCAGCAGGTGTACGAAGCGCTGCAACTGGAGGATATCCGTGGCTCAGTAGACAACCGTGATGAAAAGATCGGCCGCAAGATTCGTGATGCAGAGGTGCGTAAAGTGCCTTACATGCTGATTGTGGGGGAGAAGGAGCAGGAAAACGGGGCTGTTTCCGTGCGAAAGCACGGCGAGGGAGACCTTGGCTCAATGACTGTGGAGGAATTTAAAACCCTCTTTCAAGGCAAAGTCGCCGAAATGCTGAACAAATAAGGAAAGTAATTTTCTTTTTGATATAAAAAGTGCGATATTCGCAACTTAATTGTAGAATTTAAACTAAGGAGGCACAAACTATAGCTACTACTAACAGGCGCTACATCCCACGCGGAAAGGTGGAAGAGCCATACAAAGTCAACGAAAAAATAACTGCCCGAGAAATCAGGCTGGTAGGTGACAATGTTGAGCAAGGGGTATACTCAACCAGAGATGCTCAAAAAATAGCCAATGAGCAAAATCTTGACCTCGTTGAGATTTCGCCAACTGCTACTCCACCAGTTTGCCGTGTCATCGACTACTCGAAGTTTAAATACGAGCAGAAGAAGAAGACCAGGGAGTTAAAGGCCAAACAGCAAAAGGTAGTGATCAAGGAGATTCGCTTTGGTCCTAACACCGATGACCATGACTTTGAGTTCAAGCTCAAGCATGCCAAAGGTTTCCTTGAAAGTGGCTATAAGATTAAGTCTTATGTGCACTTTGTGGGTAGATCAATCGTGTTTAAAGAACGCGGTGAGATCCTTTTGCTGAAGTTTGCCCAGGCACTGGAGGATTTAGCGAAGGTTGAGCAATTGCCCAAGCTGGAAGGGAAACGCATGTTCCTGATCCTGTCACCAAAGAATGCTCCTGTAAAGAAGTAATTTGTTTAATTAATTTAATACTCATGCCAAAAGTAAAAACCAAATCTGGTGCAAAGAAGCGTTTTTCTTTGACAGGTACTGGCAAAATCAAGCGCAAGCACGCTTACAAAAGCCACATCCTTACAAAGAAGACCACAAAGCAGAAGCGTAATTTGACGCACATTGGCCTAGTTAGCAAAGCTGACGAAAGCAACGTTAAATTCATGCTTAAAATCTAATTCTGCGATAGAATTAGGAAAGGTTAATTATTAGTACGAACCCGGTGCCTGGTCTTTAAAAGATTATTTAGAATCACCAGTTGCCAAAACTCTTAAGAAATGCCAAGATCAGTCAATGTCGTAGCAGCACGACACAGAAGAAAGAAAATAATGAAAATGGCCAAAGGTTACTTTGGCCGTCGCAAGAACGTTTGGACTGTTGCGAAAAATGCGGTAGAAAAAGGCTTAGTTTACGCCTACCGTGATAGAAAAGCCAAGAAGAGAGACTTCAGAGCCCTGTGGATTCAGCGTATTAACGCCGGTGCACGTGAGCATGGACTGTCTTACTCTGCCTTGATGGGTGCCCTGAAGAAGGCTAACATCGACCTGAACCGCAAAGTACTTGCTGACCTGGCGATGAACCACCCAGAGGCTTTCAAAAGCATCGTTGATAAGGTAAAGTAGTTTACCTTTAAATATAGTACAGAAGGGCTTAGCAACTGCTAAGCCCTTTTTTGTTTAAGGCGATTTTCAGAGAGACTTTTATTTCTTCTTTTTTGACGCTGTACAGCAGCACGTTGTAAGCATATGTGGCAGATACGTTAAACAAAATCTTCAGCAGCTGGTTTTGCAGGTATTCAATGCAAATCAGTTACATGAAAAATAAAACCATATTACTGGCGAGCCGGCCGAAAGGCTTGCCCACTAAAGAGAACTTTCGTTTCGAGGAATCAGAAGTGCCCGCACTGCAGGACGGAGAGGTGCTGCTAAAAGCGCTATATGTCTCTGTGGACCCATACATGCGTGGGCGCATGAGCGATGCCAAATCATATGTGCCGCCTTTCGAGGTGGGGCAGCCGGTTTCCGGGGGCGTTGTGGCCGAAGTGGAGGAAAGTAAAAACAACAGCCTGGCGAAAGGAGCCGTGGTGCTGGGCAATTTGCCGTGGCAGCAGTATAGCGTACACAACGGCCATGGCTTAACCAGAATAAATCCGGACGTGGCTCCGCTTAGTTATCATCTTGGCATTTTAGGAATGCCCGGACTCACAGCATACTTTGGCCTGCTCACCATCTGTGATCCCAAAGCAGGAGAAACAGTCGTGGTGTCCGGTGCAGCCGGCGCGGTTGGGACCGTAGTGGGGCAGCTCGCCAAACTTAAAGGCTGCCGCGTAGTGGGCGTGGCCGGATCTGACGAAAAAGTAGCTTACCTGAAAGAGCAACTTGGCTTTGATGAAGCCATTAACTACAAAACGACAGCCAACATAAACGAAGCCATTGCCAGTGCCTGCCCCGATGGAGTTGACGTATACTTCGACAACGTTGGCGGAGAGATTTCTGATGCCGTGTACTTCTGCATCAACAAGCACGCCCGCATTTCCGTTTGCGGCCAGATCTCCTACTACAACAATACCAGACCGGCCACAGGACTGCGCGTAGAGCCTATCCTGCTCACTAAAAGCGCCCTCATGAAAGGCTTTATCGTGAGTGATTATGCGAGTGAGTTCGAGCAGGCCGCCAGAGAGCTTGCAGGTTGGGTAAAAAACGGAAAACTGCAGTACCAGGAGACAATCACTGTGGGTTTTGATCAGATTCCGCAGGCGTTTCTGGGGCTATTTGCAGGAGAGAACACCGGAAAGCAACTGGTAATGGTAGCTGAACGCTCAGCTTAGCAAGTATAACAGTATAAGCCAAAGGCAAGTATAGCAGAAACAGCAAGCATCGCTTTAATAAATTACTTTTAAGAATGAATAGTTTCACATTTTATAACCCGGTAAAAATCCTTTTCGGGAAAGGCCAGATTAGCAGTATTAGCAAAGAGATACCGGCTGGTGCGCGCATCATGCTCACCTACGGCGGGGGCAGTATCAAGAAGAACGGCGTGTATGAGCAGGTAATGGAGGCACTGCGGGGGTTTGAGGTGCTCGAGTTCAGCGGCATCGAACCAAACCCGCACTACGAAACGCTGATGCAGGCGGTGGACATTGCCAAGCGCCATCAAATAGACTTCTTCTTAGCTGTAGGCGGTGGTTCTGTGATAGATGGCACCAAGTTCATTGTGGCTGCAATGGAGTATGAGGGAGTAGACCCATGGGATATACTTGCAAAGCGCGAGCCGGTGAAGAAAGCGGCTCCCTTTGGCACCGTGCTTACTTTGCCTGCCACAGGGTCTGAAATGAACTCCGGTTCTGTGATTACACGTGTCTCAACCAAGGAAAAACTATCATTCGGTGGCGCCTATACCTTTCCAAAGTTCTCGGTACTGGACCCGGAGACAACGTTTACGCTGCCTTTGCGCCAGATCAGCAACGGCATTGTAGATGCTTTCACGCACGTGTTAGAGCAATACCTGACATACCCTGTAAATGCACCGCTGCAGGATCGCTTTGCAGAAGCAATTCTGCTCACACTGAAAGAGGAGGGGCCCAAGGCAATCCAGAACCCGAAAGATTACGATACCATGGCAAACTTCATGTGGTGCGCCACGATGGCACTGAACGGTGTGATTCGGACCGGGGTGCCTACGGATTGGGCCACCCACTACATTGCGCATGAACTCACGGCGCTGCACGGCATTGACCATGCACGTACGCTGGCTATTGTGTTTCCTTCGCTGATGCGGTACAAAAGTGAGACAAAAAAGGAGAAGCTGTTGCAGTACGGAAGACGCGTATGGGGTGTAGACGCAGGCACAGAGGATGAATGCATCGAAGCCACTATTCAGGCTACCATCGCTTTTTTTGAATCGCTGGACATTCCGACCAGGTTATCTGATTACGAAGTTGGGCAGGACACCATTGACCATATTGTTAAGCGCTTTGAGGAGCGCGGTGTGAAGAACCTGGGAGAGCGCGCAGACATTCAAATTCCGGACGTGAAGGAAATCCTAACTATGAGTTTATAATAGTTACGGCACAATAGGCCTTGCAAAGTTAATGCAAGGCCTTTTTATGAGTTGAATTAGCGCTAGAACAAACGAAAGTTTATCTGAATATAGCAGCAGGAATATTCGTAATAAATACGGAAGTTAAATAAGTAGAATTCTGCCAACCATGCGTTAACTTTATCGTTAAGTACAGAAGGCTATCTTGATGGCTTTAAGCACAATAAACGCACGATTTACTATGGACGATTTAGTTAGAACAGGAAAATGGATTATGTCGGGTTTGTTTGAGTTAATCCGATGAGTTATCGATTCACACGTACAGCTTTCCTTTAGCTGTGATCACACTATTGAAACTTGACCTTAAGAATAAGTATGAAAGGCCCCGTAACCAAAGTTATGGGGCCTTTTTTTGTAGCATAACTTATACTTTAAGACAGGCTTCGCTAATACTTGGCGTTGTCTGCCGCGCAGCTAGCGAAGCAAACTATAAAGGTTATATCTGTCATAAATTAGTTTTAATGCATTAGGCAAGAATGCCCTTAAAAATAATATTCACCAAACCATCAAACACGCTACCCGGGTCTCCAGGCAGTTCAGACATTAGCTCCCGCGGCACTTGTTGCGTGAAATCTGGATTCAGAATAGTTTCCAAGGCACTTGCATAAAGCAACACAGCCATTGCTCTGTTGGCATCCGCTCTGATATAACCTTTAATCATCCCTTCGTCAAGCAAAGCACTAAACCGCAGGAAAGCTGCGTCTGCCTTGTGCTGCTGTAACTGCTGCCATCCCGAAGGGGCATTTAGCTTAATGTCCCGCACAAACTCAGGATTAATATCGTGGAGCTTCATACCCACATAGCTGAATATCTGCTTTACCTTCTCCGGAAACGCTATGGCGGTGTCCTTTAAAATCCGCTCTACTTCCCGCTGAATCTCATGCCCATGCTGTCGGATTACTACATTAAGCAGTTCCTCCTTACTCGTAAAGTACTGGTACAGTGTTTTTTTGCTCATGCCGAGCCGCTTCGCTAGTTCAGCCATCAACACTTTGCTGTAGCCATAGGTAAAAAACATGCTTTTTGCCTCTGCAATTATTCTGATGCGTGGATTTTCAGTAGCCTCCATGGAGATAGATAGGGGTCAGGTTGAAGTATAACAGCTCCACAAATATACCGATATTGTTAAAAAGCCTATCCAGATATCACCCGATGCTGTAAACAATTAAAAACTTTGCAGGCTTTCAAACAATCATCAGGGTATGGCAACAGTACTGATAAGCCCACCTAACAATTAGTACTTTCTGCAGCAACGGATGCAGCTTTTTACAGTAGTAGAAGTGTTGTCATTGCATTTCTGCAGGGAGCATGTTTGGCAGGTAGAAATTTTTAAGGATTAAACTGCGTTTCCCGCTTTAGCCATAAAGCATCATAAACTCTCTGTTTTCTAATCAAAGTGCTAAATTGCTCCTGAATGCACTTCTAATGTTATCACAACGGATTAAAGACGGCAGGTCTAAAGCTATACATGTGGAACTATCGGTATTATATTATTGTAAAATTTATTATTCAGATACTTGTTAATTTGAGAGGCATAATTTAACTTGCATAAGCAGTTACAGCTAAGGCAGGTAACAAAGAACATCAGGTTTTACAAGTTAGTTGGTCAAAAAATACAAATCATATTTTAAGGCCTGTACCCTAAATTAAGCTTTTAGCCAAATGATCGACATCTTCAATCTCGTAGCACTCTCTGGAATTTTTAACATTTTGTTTTTCTGGTATGCTTCTACCAAAATGAAATCAAAACCAGATCCGGTAAAAACTCTGATTGTCTCATTTGTTTTCTCTATTCCGCTTAGTTTCCTGCTGATTGGTGTTTATACAACCATGCTGGTGTATGCAGCAAAGAGTGGTGCAAGCGAAGATGCCATGTGGGAGTACATGGAGCAGGAAGAACTGCAATAAGCATGATTAAATTCAACAGCATATAATTAAAGCCACCTTATAAGGTGGCTTTTCTATTTTATGACAAGTATAAAAGGGGCTGCTGGCATATTGCCAGCAGCCCCTTTTATACTTATACTTGAAAGGAGTAGTTTAATGGCTACCAGCACTGCTGCCGATGTCATTTCCTCCATCCTCTACATCAGCGCTGCCACGGCTGCCGCTTTTCTGTGTGGGGGCACCGCCAACCTTACCTTTTATTATATCTTCATTGTCCACTATCTCGGGTTCACCAGTCGGGCGAATGTTTGGAACACTGTTACCCTTGTTAATGGTGTTGTTCACGTTCTCATCCTTCAACATTCCCTTGTCTTTATCTTTATCGTTCTTGCTCATGTTCGTTAATTAATGGTTTAGGTAAAATATTTGAAAACTGCGACAGTCTCTTTATCTGTCGTAACGGTCATTGTCGTTCCAGTTACGCCTGTCGTTCCTGTTTTGACGATACTGCTGCTCCCGATCAGGGTGGCGGCTGGTGTAGTCGCCATGATAGCTCTTCCGCTCACCGGTTAGCGGGTTGTATTGCCGGTTCCAATCCGGATCATAATTGCTGGTGCCGTCGTATCCGTAGCTGAGTGAGCCGGCCTCATTGCCATAGTTGGCCCCCCCTCCGTTGCCATAAGAGTCTTGCCTGTAGTCTGAGTTAAAATTTCCAGTGCCATACGCATCGCGGCGCTCAATTCTGTCGTGCACGCTGCGGTGCTGCTGGTTGTTGTCGCCGCCATACCTGTTTCCATAGCCGCTGCCGCCTCTGTTGTATTGGTCATCTCTGCCTGAACTTGAATAGCCACCGCGGGAGGCACCGCCCTGGTCGCGGTAGCGGCTGTTCATGTTGTAGTTGTCATGATCGTAGCCGCGGTCGTGGTGCGTGCGGTAAGTATTGTTGTCCCTGAACCGCTCTTCGCCCCGGTTGTTGCCGCGCTCTGTGCTGCCATAGCCATTCCAGGTAGTTTCGTTGCGGTGGTCGCTGGAGGTATCGAGGCGGTAAGCGCCACGGTACGAATCCTCGTCTCTGCTGCGCCTCTCATTGCGCTCAGGAATCATGCTTCTTTCGTTTCTATCGTTGTCTCGGTTATTCCAATTGTTTCTTTCCATAGTGGTTGTGTTTAATGTTTTCTATACTTTTTAAACGGATGCCGGCCGCACAGGTTTACCAGCAGGCTTAACCCAAGAGCGGGTGTGTTCCGTAAGAAGTATAATAATTGTGATCATCATTAACCTAAAAAGCTATGAACAACGAAAGAAGAGATAACTATAGAAGAAGAGATGAGTACCAGCCTGACAGCGATGCCCGTTGGCTGCATGGCCATCACCAGGGGCAAAACTCCGACCGAGGAAACTATACTGTGGATTCCCATTTTAACCGGGGCTATGGCAATAATGCAAACAGTGCCTATGGCGATCCCGCTAGCTTCAACAGCAATGCAGACCAAAGCCAGATGTATCCACAGGGACGCTTTCAGGCAGGCGGAGCGCAATACAGTGGCCCCGATTATACTCAGGGCAACAACAGCGACAATCCCTACGGCATGACCTACGTGCCGAGAGACGATTATAATTCCAGCCGCCATTATGATGCGCGCGCCGATTATTCGAACAACGACTATGACAGTCCAAACCGTAAGAGCGGCTCAGACTACCGTTACGGAATGGCAGATGAGCGCTTTGGGCACGATGTCCGCCGCGGAAGCAACGATGGCAACTGGGATAGAAGCTCCCGGGGCGACTATGAGTCATACCGCCGCTACGAGCAGGGAAACCGCATGTACGACGATGATTACACAACCGGTTTCGCCGGGCGTAACTACTCTCGAAACGAGGTGCACTATGGTGAAGGAGCCCATTACAGTGAGATGGATAACTGGCAGAGCAACAGCAATCAGGATTATGAACGCTACATGCGAGAGCGCGACAGGCGCTAGTACTTCCATTTAACTTATTTTTAATAACCGCAGCATCGATGCACAGAAGGTGCTGCCCAAACTTAAAACCATGAGATACGACAGAGATAACTATAGCGATAGAGACAGGAACTACAGCCGTGAGGACAGAAGGGAGCGGAATGACCACCCGCGAAACTATTACAAAGCTGAGTATGGCCGTGATGCCGAAGGCTACCCACGCTACGAGCCCAACAGGAACAATGAATACAGGCAGGAGGGAAGGCACGTGGGAAACATGAACGATTCCTACAACCAGATGTATGATACATCAAACTACTCTAATCAGCCGCGTCCGGTAGAGTACGGCTTGCACCATGCCACAGACGACGATCTGGACCGGGTTGACTACTTCCCTTATGCGGAAGGCCCTTATGCAGGCAGGGAAAGGCACTACAGCTACAAAAAAGGCTACAATGCCAATTATGATAACCCTGAGGAGGGGGATCGATACCGCGATTTCGACAGCCGGGGCAACCACGGATTCCGTCACGACCCGGGTTATGGCGTGGAAGGTAATATGCACGAATTTGGAAACGACCACTTCGGAGACCGGGACCGCACGAGCAATAACAGGAACTACGGCTACTTTGGTGGCTATAACAGATAAAGCTGATGCACCTGAAACAATTTTGAGGAACAGGTGTAAAAGGAATCATATTTCCATCTGAAAAAGGCCGCGGCGTTAGCTGCGGCTTTTTTTATTTCTGTGGGTTTACTAGATCTGAGTGTGCAGAGCAGCTTTGGGAGGTTTGAAGTATGCACTTAATCTTCTGCTTCAGATAACACAGTGGCAAATGAAATACATTTATTAAGGACTTTACAATCAATTCAGTAGAATTTATAATATCTAGTAATGCATTAAGCTAACTACACTCAGGAAAGGCTATGGAAAAATTATACTAAGGCGCTGAACAACCAGGTCTTTGTGTCAGCTAAACATATTAAGACAGGCAATAAGAATACAGGCAGTGGAGTTGACATTCAGATAGATATGTCGTATGTTTACGTCATACAACATAGCCCTATTCATGACATTCACAAAAGCCACCGCATTTACCCAGGAACAGCAGGAGGTAGCACGAATTGCCAAAGTTCTGTCGCACCCGGCTCGTGTTGCCATTCTGCAGCACCTGGCAGAAACAAAGACGTGTATCTCTGGTGATATATCGAATGCGCTGCCTTTAAGCCGCACTACGGTTTCGCAGCACTTACAGGAGTTAAAGAACGCAGGACTTATCAAGGGGGAGATCAATGGCCTGACAGTGTGTTACTGCATTGATCAGGAGCAATACGACAAAGCCAGGCAGCTGCTCGAGGCAATGCTGCACAACATCAAAAGCACCTGCTGCGCCGATGGCTGCGGCTGCTAACATAAATAATTCAACCTTATACTTCACTATGGACAATCAAATATTTCCTCGTATGCACGTGAGCCTTTATGTGGCTGATCTAAATAAATCTGTCGCCTTTTATACTTCTTTCTTTGGTCAGGAACCGGCAAAGGTGAAGCCGAACTATGCCAAGTATGTCCTGTCCAGTCCGTCCCTCATTATTTCCTTTGTAGAAAACCCTGAGCGCGTGCAGCAGCACTTTGGCCACTTGGGCTTTCAGGTGGAGACGAAGGCAGAACTGGAGCAGCGGCTTGCTGTTGCCCGGCAATTGGATTTGGTGGCGAAAGAGGAGACAGGCACCGCCTGCTGCTATGCCGTGCAGGACAAGTTTTGGGTTAATGATCCGGACGGCGTGCAGTGGGAGGTGTACTATTTTCATGAGGATGCCGATTTCAATGATCCGCGCTACGAAGCAGCGGATGCCAGCGCTTGTTGCATGCCTCCGGTACAGGAGCAAAAGCCACTGGTGCAACTGGCTGATATCAGCATAATGAGTAGTAGCGAAGCATGTAGCACACCCGGTAGCGGCTGTTGCTAAGCAGTTGCATTCCTTTGGATAGTTACGGGGTTGTGTAGTTGGTTGATTATTAAATTGCTATCAGTCTTATGTTGTAGTTATACTTTATATATCCCTCATCATTTATTCAATTTTATCCACATGAAGATTGCCTTTTTCAGCGATGTACATGCGAATCTGCCGGCACTGGAGGCAGTGCTGCAGGACATAGGGGAGCAACAAGTGGAGGCCGTTTATTGCCTCGGCGACTTAGTCGGCTATAATGTATGGGCAAACGAGGTGGTAAACCTGATCCGGCAGCAGCGCATCCCAACTATTGCTGGTAATTACGACGAAGGTGTAGGCCTAAACAGTGATGACTGTGGCTGTGCCTACAAAACAGCGCAAGACAAGGAGCGGGGTGGTCAGTCCATCACTTACACAAATCAGATCATTTCTGATGACAACCGGCGCTACCTGCGCCACCTGCCGCGCCACATTCGGCTGGAGTATGCATTACAGCCGGGGGAGCGGCTAAGCATTTTGCTGGTACATGGAAGCCCTCGCAAAATAAACGAATACCTTTTTGAGGACAGGCCGGATAAAAGCCTCTTGCGCCTGCTAACGGATGCCGGAGCAGATATTATGCTCTTCGGGCACACACACAAGCCCTTCCACCGCCAGCTGGCTTATGAGGAGAACGGGAGCACCAAGTATAAGCATGCCATCAACTTGGGTTCTGTGGGCAAGCCCAAAGATGGTGACACCCGCGCGTGCTATGTGCTGCTGGAGTTGCATGAGAACAGTCGTGCTGCCGATGCGACAAGCATAGATGTAAAGTTCAGGCGCGCTTCCTACAACGTGGAAGCAGCGGCCTGCGCAGTAGAAGAAAGTCTGCTGCCTAATGAGTTTGCCGACATGCTCCGCAAAGCGTACTAAGAACCCTTGTCTCAGAACCAGTAATCAGAAAATATGACCAACTGTAACCCAACTTACAAGCGTAGCCGCCTTTCGTTCCTAGATCGCTTCCTGACGCTTTGGATCTTCTTGGCTATGGGCATTGGAGTAGCGCTCGGTTATGTGTTTCCTGAAGTGGAGGGCGTGATCAACAGCTTTCAGGTGGGGACCACAAACTTACCTATTGCCTTCGGTTTAATTTTGATGATGTACCCGCCGCTGGCCAAAGTGCGCTACGAGCAGTTGGGAAAAGTATTCCGGAATATAAAAGTGCTTTTGCTGTCGTTGGTGGTGAACTGGGTGGTGGGGCCGGTGCTGATGTTTTTGCTGGCAGTGCTCTTTCTGCACGATCACCCGGAGTATATGGTGGGCCTGATTCTGATCGGGTTGGCGCGCTGTATTGCCATGGTGATGGTATGGAATGAATTGGCAGAAGGCGACCGGGAGTACGCTGCCGGATTGGTAGCCATTAATAGCATATTTCAGGTGCTCTTTTACAGCCTGTTTGCATATGTCTTCATAACAGTGCTGCCTCCATACCTGGGCATTGCAGGCGTAGTGATCAGCGTCAGTATGGGGGAGGTGGCTGAAAGTGTAGCCATTTATTTAGGAATTCCTTTTGCGGCTGGGCTGTTGTCGCGCCTTGTGCTGCGCCCTTTGTTGGGCGATGCATGGTACGAGCGTAAATTCATTCCGGCTATCAGTCCTATTACACTCTTTGCGCTGCTTTTTACAATTGTGGTGATGTTCAGCCTGAAAGGGAATACAATCGTAAGTATACCTTTCGATGTGCTGCTGCTGGCGGTGCCGCTTTGCATCTATTTTGCAGTTATGTTTCTTGTAAGCTTTATGGCTGGCAAAATGGTAGGTGCGGATTATGCGCAAAATGCGGCAGTTTCCTTTACGGCGGCAGGTAATAATTTTGAACTAGCCATTGCTGTGTCCATAGGTGTGTTTGGCATCAGCTCAGGACAGGCCTTTGTGGGTGTAGTGGGACCGCTTGTGGAGGTGCCAGCACTCATCCTGTTGGTGAAGGTGGCACAGTGGCTGCGGGAGCGCTTCTATACCTCTGAAACGGACAGGGCCTTAGTTAGCAGATAAACCTTATAAGGTTTAAAGTAGCTTTCACGTGCCTAAAAGCTGACCCACACAAAATATATCACAGCCAAACCACAGCGTCCTTAGGTAGTAAGAAAATTATGCTTATACCTAGCTCTCATAAAGAGCTGTAGGTGAAGTTCACCCCTTGCTTATTTTTATAGAACGCTGTTATACAATAGCCTGTGGCGAAAGTGGTTGAGGGTTTGTTGAGGCTTCCTGTGATAAAGCTGGGGCTTCTTCCTTGCTGAATACGCGCGCAACCCAGCGCGGAAATTCCACCGCTCCAATCACCAGGTACAGGTAGTACGTGAGCAGGCGGTACAGCAGTATCACGATGGTTATAAAGCCCCCTCCGATGAACACGCCGAAGAAGGCGGGGAAGGCTATCTCGGCAAAGCCAGCGCCCCCAGGCGTAACAGACACAAAAAGCGCGATCTTGTAGATCAGGTTACGTGAAAAAATTACTAGGTGGTCCTGAAGGTTAAGGTGCGCAAAAGCGGCTATAAGGCAACCAATGATGGCGTAGCGTGCCGTCCATACAAAAATAGTGGAGACGCTGGCATGGATCCAGTAGATGGGCTTCTTCGTGAGCATGTGCTGCGAAGCGATCAGAAGTTCGTTGGCATGGCGAAACAAGGGTTCGCTCCAGCGGTGAAAAGGTTTCTGTCGGCCCAGCCACAACAGCAGGCGCTTTACGGCTTTTGGGTTGATGAACAAAGCGTAAAACATGGTACAGGCATACAGGGCGATCATCAGATAGGAGAGGAAGAACGCAATGCTGATCGTCTCGCGGAGGGTTTCGTTCAAGCTAACCATCTCTGGAAAAACCTGCCCGCTGGTAAAGAACAGCACCAGCGGCACCGCCAGCACAAAATACAGGTTATCCAGCATTGCCGTCACCATTACCTGCGCGATAGATTTGCCAAGCGTTATCTTTTCCTTAAAAAGGATGTATGCCGCGATCGTGGAGCCACCCACAACTGAAGGCAAGGCACAGGAGGCAAACTCCCACAGCATAATCACATTGAAGCTCTGTTTCCAGCTAAGCGCTTTATCGGTAACGAAGCGAATGCGGTAGATATACCCTAAGTCGCGCGCACAAAGAACCAACAGCGCCATCATCATCCAGAACGGACTTGCCTTCACAAGTGTCTGTAGTTGGCCTGGCTCATAGCTTTGGTACAGCATGTATGAGATTACACCCAAGCCCAGCAGCACGGGCAACACCAGGCGGCGGGCCGAGAATTTCTGCTGAAGTTGTTTCTGTGTTAGAGCCATAGCTGGGTAGATTTCAAAAATTAAGCCACAACGCAAGTTAATGTGGTAAGCCTGGGCCTGATTTTACTCAAAAGTTTTGTAGCGCGTATTTTTTGCCTGAAGTGGATTTACCCGCTTGCTTTAGTTGACACTACAGGAATAAAAGTAAGGGTATGCTCCCGCGATAGAAGGGCAAAGGCTAAGAAATCCCTAACAAATATAATTTTTTGCTATACTTGTAAGGTAAAAAATTAAGACATACCCGATTTTATGCCTTAATTTGATTATTGAAAAAAGTTAGACATATAGCTAAAACCCATTGTGCAGCAATGGGTTTTTCTTTTATCAACTATCAAGAATTTATGTGGAGGCTTTTCAAAAGTAGATAGAAGGGTGTCGCATTTGACATACTTGCAGCAACAGCCACTGCCATCAAAACAGGCACAGTGGCTGTTGCTGCAAGTATAGATTAGTTGTTGAAGGACCGTTTAGGAACAGATTCAGCCTCCTCCTGCTTTTCCTGCCCGTTTTGTACCATAAATAATGTTTGGGTAGGGTAGGCGAATTCGATGCCGTTTTGTTTGAACGCTTTGAAGATGGCCAGGTTTATACTTTGCTGGGTATCCATGTACACGGCGTAATCAGATGCCAGCACGTAGTATACCACCTCAAAGTTAAGGCTTGAGTCGCCGTAAGAGGCAAAGTGCGCCCGATCGAAGCGCGCCTGCTCCTGCGCCTCCACAATACTGCGCAGCAGGCCCGGAATTTCCTCTAACTGCTCCAGTGGGGTTTGGTAGATGATGCCGATCTTGAAGGAAATACGGCGCTGCTCCATCCGCTTGTAATTATGGATACGGGAATTTGTCAGATCGGAGTTGGAGAATATCAGCTGCTCTCCTGTAAGGCTTTTTACACGTGAGGTTTTAATGCCGATCTTGTCTACCACACCCGATTTGTCATCGATCGTGATAAAGTCACCGACCTCAAACGGCCTGTCAAAGAAAATAACGAAGTAGTTGAAAAGGTCGCCCAGAATGTTCTGTGCCGCCAGTGCCACGGCAATACCGCCAATGCCCAAACCCGCAACGACAGTGGTAACATCATATCCCAGGTTGTCGAGCAGCGTCAGCAGACCAATACCCCAGATAATGATGTTGACGATGAGCATGATGCCTCCTAGTTGCTTCACTTTCTCATCGCCGTTCTCCTGCCCGTGAATGTAAGCACGCAGCATCAGCAGGATTGTAGAGGAAACCATTCGGATTACCAGGATAGTCACAGCCACCGTTGTGGCAACCAGGATGATGTTGTTAACGCGGCCAGGAAGTTTCAGGTAGTCGAGGCCAAGGTAAACGACGCTTATGTAAAGCGCCGGTATTCCAAAACGGTATATGCTCTCTACCAGAAAATTGTCAATTCTGGTGTTTGTGCGCTGGGTGAGGCGGGCAATCCGGGTAAGTATGGAGTTTTTGAAAAAGCCGATCAGCACGAAGCCGAGCAGGACAAAGCCCAGTACGATCAGATAAGCTTGGACGGTGTTGTAGTAGTATACATTATCAAGAATTTCATTCATGAACCTGTGTTTTATTTTCTGGTATGTTCGATTTAGTAGCTGATTATACTTTTAAAGATGGAATTTAAAAGGAGGTAGAGACTGAGCATTACGCCTGATTTTATACGTCCCTTGCCTTAAAATTACTATAGAAATGGACGCAAAGCTAAATTATGCCCCTGTAATTGCAAAAACGGCACCTGCTTCTGGGAGCAGGTGCCGTTGCTATTTACTTTAACTCAAGTATGAGCGGCGACTTTTCGGGTAGTTCCAGCTCCGGTTTCTCAAGGTTAAAAACTTTCTCTGTCAGCACGTCAGTTCCTTGCTTAATTCCCTGCAACTGTGGGCTGAATTTTGCGAGTTCCAGGTTGTAAGGCGCTTCGTTTTTGTTCAGAATCACCATCATGCGCTTTCCATTTAGCTCCCTAAAGTAGACGTACACGCCTTTATAGGGTGCGTAGTGGGTAAGCTTACCTTTGTGAATCACGTCAGCGCCTTTGCGCCAGTTCAGGAGCTTTTTGGTCCACTGTTGCATTTCGGTTTGCGCAGGCTCCAGTCCCTTACCGGTAAAGGCGTTTGTTTTGTCTCCGGCCCAGCCACCAGGGAAATCAGTACGAATGATGCCATGGTCTCCTTTTTCAGTGTTGTGCATCAGAATCTCGGTGCCATAGTATAACTGCGGGATGCCACGGGTGGTTAGAACATAGGCTAAAGCCAGCTTCGTCAGGGCTGCATCCTGGTTCAGTTGCGTGTAGATGCGGTCCATGTCGTGGTTATCCGGGAACACCACCAGGTTAGTAGGGTCAGCGTAAACAAAGTCGTTTGCCAGCGTTGCGTAAAGCCCCAGCCAGCCCGTGTCCCATCCGCCTTCATCTGCATTCAGGGAGACCGAGAGCGCGCTCTGAATCGGGAAATCCATCAGGCTTGGCAGGTAAGAAGTATAGCCATTCGGGTTTTGCTTGCCGCGTTGCCAGTAGGCTACGATGGAGGGGTTTGTAGACCACTCTTCGCCCACCATGTTGAAGTTGGGATACTCTTCCATCACCCGGCGGGTCCACTCGCTCATGAAAGCGGGATCAGGGTAAGAATACGTATCCATTCGGATGCCACCTAAATCTGCATACTCCACCCACCAGATGGTATTCTGGATAAGGTAGTTGGCCATCAGCTTGTTTTCCTGGTTCAGGTCAGGCATGCTTTCTACAAACCAGCCCTCGGTGTGCATGCGGTAGTCATAGGCAGAGGCGTGCGGGTCCTGTATGGCTTCGCGCCGGTGGTTGGTGGTTTTGAAGGCATCCTGAAAGTTGAGCCAATCCTCAGTCGGTAGATCGTCCATCCACCAATGCTCTGAGCCGCAGTGGTTCAGGATCATGTCCATTACCAGCTTTATGCCACGGGCTTTGGCCTCCTTCGATAGGTGCACATACTCCTCGTTAGACCCGAAGCGGGGATCAACTTTGTAAAAGTCTGTGGTGGAATAGCCATGGTAGGAGTAGGAGGGTTGATCATTTTCCAGCACAGGGTTCAGCCAAAGCGCCGTAAAGCCCATCTCATCTATGTAACTGAGGTTGTTAAGCAGCCCTTTTATGTCCCCGCCGTGGCGGCCCCCGCGGTCCGTGCGGTTCAGCTTATCAACCATTCCTTTCATGGTATCGTTTTTCGGGTTGCCGTTGGCAAAGCGGTCCGGCGTTACCAGGTACAGCACATCCGAGTTGGTGAAACCTTCGCGCGAAGCGGAGTTGGCATCCCGTTGCTTTAACTCATAAGCATACCGTTGCACTACCTTATTGCCCTGCTTTAGTTGCAGGTTAAACTTACCCGGCTTGGCGTTCAGCAGGTTCAGATTCACGAAAAGGTAATTAGGGCTTTTAACTTTTATCACGTCTGTTATCTCCACTCCGGGGTGATTCAAGACGGGCTGCAGGCTGCCAATGTTGTTACCGTGGAGCAGCAGTTGCAGCTGCGTGTTTTTCATACCCGCCCACCAGAATGCGGGCTCCACACGCAGTTGCCCTTGCTGTGCAGCAGCAGCAAACGTGAGCAGTGAGAAGAAGAGGGAAAGGAGAAGTAACTTTTTTCGGTGCATAGGGCGTAGTTAAGTATAAAATGAATAGTACAAAGGCGCCGCGGCGCTATTAAATGTAATAGGCTTCCTGCGGCATTTTTATCCCTTTGCATCGCATGATATTTCAGCTAATACGGGTAAGGCGGGGAATTTTACCCATTCTTACAGATGAAGATAAATTGCCTTAAAAGGTGAAAGCCATGAAAGTAGAAAGCCGGTTTGTACGGGTGAGTGGCCTGCGCTTCCATGTAGTGGAAGTTGGGCCGGATACGGGGGAACCTGTGGTTTTGCTGCACGGATTCCCCGACGCCTGGTTTTCGTGGCAGGCGCAGTTTGATGCCTTGCGTGTAGCAGGTTTCAGAGCTATTGCCCCGGACCAGCGCGGCTATAACTTAAGCGATAAACCGAAAGGCATTCAAAACTACACAGTGGATAAGCTGGCGGCTGACGTGCTACGGCTTGCAGACGCACTGCGGCTGAACCATTTTAGCCTGGTCGGGCATGACTTTGGGGCAATGGTATGCTGGAAACTGGCGCTGGAGCACCCGGAAAGGGTAAAGCGCATGGTAATCTCTAACGTGCCGCACCCGATGGTGATGCACAATTTCTTGCGGTCAAGCCTCAGGCAGATGCAGAAAAGCAGTTATATAGGCTTTTTTCAGCTGCCTCTCTTACCGGAAAAGGTGTTAAGGCTCGGCAACTGGCAACTACTCCGCCAACAACTCTCTAGCGGGCTTACAAAGGCGCAGGTACAGCAGTACCTACAGGCTTGGGAGCAACCGGGAGCCATCAACAGCATGCTAAACTGGTACAGGGCGTTTCGTTATAATCCGGGAAGTCCAGAAAACAACCTGGTGCACGTGCCGACGCGAATAATATGGGGCAAGAAAGATCCTTACCTGCTCCACGAAATGGCTGAAGCAAGTATGAAGTACGTTATGCTTGGAGACCTCCGTATGTTAACGGAAGCGGGACATTGGGTGCAACATGATGCGCCAGACAAGTATAACTCCTTGCTGCTTGAGCACCTCATCAAGCCATAAAAGCTGGAAATTAATTGTAAGCAGAGTAGCGCCTTTATCAAACCAGAGTATGAGGCCTTTGGATGGTAGTTTCTCTTACTTTAAAATCACCCCATCGGCTACAAAGCGCAGTTCCTCTTTTGGGGCTGTGATGGCAGCAATTTCGGAGGCTGATTTACCTGCATCTTCGGCAAAGTGGCGTTGGTCTTCAACTGAAACCATCTCGCGCTTGGCCGTACCGGTAAATATTACCTGCCGCCCCTCTAAATTCTCAACGGGAAGAAAGAAGCCGTAATCGCGGAAGGTAACCTTCATCTGCCTGTTGTCCGCCAGCTTTACATCCATCCAGCAGCCCTTTGCCTGGCAACTCTCCACTACTTCGGCTGCCACAGTTGCCTGCAGCGAATCCTTTCCTGCCACTGCTTCGGCTAAGGCCGCAGCCGGAAGCACTTCCGCCTCGGAGACAGTAGTACCATAGGTGGTGCCTTTTGCAGCAGGTTGCTGTGCCACTGCCTCAGGGGCTGTCGTGTCGGGCTTCGATTTATTGCACGCGAATAAACTAGCGGCGATAAGCAGGGGAAAAGCAATTTTCTTCATGAAGAATAAAATGTATAAGCAGAGCAAAAATAAATATTGCTTTCACATTACCAATAAGTTTCAGGTTAATGTTGCTTTTTATCTTGTTTGCAGGTCAACCCATTGGGCGTTCTCAATGGAAATCAAAATTCTACCCGTAAGCAAAGGCAGGTACTCCACTGGGATTGATCCCTGAAAATTGTCCAGCATCAGGTCAAAATTCGTTGAGAAGTAGATAGTGTTTTCCTTGCGGTTGATTGCTACCGGAATTCGTGTCTCGTTATTTACTCCCTGCAGTTGGATGGAGGCAGTGTAATCCTGTACAGAGGCAGCCGCCCGCACTAATTCCAAGGTTTGGTCCGGCATATGGATGTTGATGAGAAGTTGTGGGTACTTGGCACCGAACAGCGTGTGGTACGCCATGGCGGGCGGAACAGAGTCGTTGAGTGGGAGCAGGCTGGCAACAGGCAAAATAAGCTCGAGTTGCTGTGAGTTCTTATTATGGCGAACCAGTAACTGCTGCGAGCCATACTCATAGCGCGACAGCGGTCCCTCCAGCGCCACCATGATGCTGTTGCTTCCAGTATACGCCCCCCTGTCTGTCTGCGCAAATGCCGTGGAGCCCGTAACCCCTAAGCATAGCAGGAGAAGAAAACAAGAATAGGCATAAATGGATTTTAAGACGTTGTTCA
Source organism: Pontibacter akesuensis (assembly GCF_001611675.1). Taxonomy (NCBI): domain Bacteria; kingdom Pseudomonadati; phylum Bacteroidota; class Cytophagia; order Cytophagales; family Hymenobacteraceae; genus Pontibacter; species Pontibacter akesuensis. Next base: position 4,197,911 of record NZ_CP014766.1, read on the forward strand.
TGTTCTTCTTTAACGCAGATTCACAGCGAAGGGTAGGCATGGGGCGGCAAATATTACTTGTTGCTGAAAAGCCCTGGCAGGTGCAACAATAGCAGCGCTTGAACTGTTGTATGGTGAGTGGCAAAAAAGGCCAAATTAACAGGTTAATTGCAAAACTATAACGTACAGGCTTAGGTATAAATACAAGATACTGAGGCTAAGTGTAGTGAGGGCGGATGGCATGCACAAGCCCACAGGTAAAAGGAGCAGAGGATGGACCAGGATAAGAAAAACAAAGTTAATTCAGCGCAACGGTCAGCTTTCAGGCAGATTGAGAAGATGCACCCTATCAAGATGCTGCTGTACCTGAGTATGCTGGGTATAGGTGTCTTATTTTTTATATTGACAGTTGCCTTCGCCCGTACAGGCGGTTTCTCTGGAGAGCAATTTGAGTTACCGAAATTCTTTAGCGTCAGCACCATCCTTTTACTTTTCAGCAGTTATACCATGTCTAAGGTACCGGGCTTTTACAAGCGCGAAAAACTGAAGAAAATGTCCCGTTATTTGGGGTTCACACTATTCTTAAGCGTTTTGTTTGTGGGGGCACAATTGCTGGGGTGGAATGAGATGTCACGCTCCGGTATTTATTTTACGGGTAAGGCATCAGGCACGTACCTCTACCTTATCTCTGCCCTGCACATTTTGCACCTGATAGGAGGCGTTATTTTCCTCTCGTTTATGCTGTTTAAAACGATCTATGTAAACTCTGATGGGGTACGCAGCCTTATCTTCATCCGCGACCCCTTCCGCCACCTGCAACTCTCGATGCTGAACAGCTATTGGCATTTCATGGATTTCCTTTGGCTCGGCTTATACCTGGCTTTCCTGTTTATCGCCTAGAAAAAAACTCTCAAGTATAAAGCAGAAGCCCGTGCATCATTTAATGCACGGGCTTCTGCTTTATACTTGGCAAACTACCGAACCAACGTGACGCTTCCCTTATAGGAGGTGGTGCCGTAGTCAATCAGGTAAAAGTAAACACCGTCGTTTACGCCTTTTCCATCCCATTTAAAATCGCTGGAGATGCTGCTGTATACTTCTTTGCCCCAGCGGTTAAAAACCCGGATGCTTGTGAATGTGGCAGAACAGAATTCTGATGGCAGCTCAGGCACCTCGAAGTAATCGTTTAAGCCATCGTTATTCGGCGTGAATATATTGGCTGGAATATAATCCGCTACTTTCGGAGCTTCCACTTTAAAGTCCATGGTGATCTGCTGAGGATTAGGGTCGCAGGCATCTTCCTGGAGTATAAAGTTTACCCGAAGCATTTCCTGCTCTGTGGCCGGGCAGTTGGCCAACCACGTAAATTTACCATTCGCCTTGCCTGTTCCATTTATACTTGTAAACACCATTCCGTAATCTGCCAGGTTGAACCCATCGCCAACAGCTGTGATGATAAGGTTATTTGCGTCAATGTCCAATCCTTCAAAATTCGCCTCAAAGGCTTCGTTCAACTTCAGCGCAAAGGTGTTTACGTTCTTATCTGAGGCCAGAGTAGGTGCGTTATTAGGAGCTTTGATGACAAACTCAAGTGTCAGGGTCTGGTTAGCAGCCGCGTCACAGGCATCTTCCTGCAAGTTGAAATCAACCTTCAGGTTTCCTTTCCCGACAGCTTCGCAAGTTGGAGTCCAGGTGAAGACGCTTGCCACTTCGCCAACACCGTTCGTAACCGGGAAGTCCATGCCATAGGCTGCAAGTTCAAAGCCCTGGCCAGCGGCTGACAGCGATAGCCTGTCGAGGTCTATGTCCCTTCCGAAAATGCTGGCATCAAAGGGCTTGCCCACCTCCAGTTCAATTACTTTTGTAACCTGGTCGGTGCCAATAGTAGGCTTGTTGTTGTTGGATATGGTTCGTACTTCAATCGACTCTGTGCGCACCTTCTCTTTCCCACAGACAGTTGAGCGTACTTCAAAGTCCAGCAGGTAAGATTCCTGTTTAAGGGTTTCGCAGGTGACGTTCCATACGAAAGGAGAGGAAACCCGCCCTTCGGCAGTCTTGTTCGTAAACTGAATTCCCTCTGCTCCGACAGTGAAGTTTTTCGGCAGCAGGCT